>CAZEHN010000020.1:0-30323 GCA_964511855.1 uncultured Polynucleobacter sp.
TCGCCTTCGATATCTTCAGCGATGATCAACAATGGACGGCTTGATTTAGCTACTTGCTCAAGCACTGGAAGCAAATCACGAATATTGCTAATCTTCTTGTCAAATAACAAGATGAATGGGTTTTCTAAAATAGCAACTTGCTTTTCTGGATTGTTGATGAAGTAAGGTGACAAATAACCGCGGTCGAATTGCATACCTTCAACAACATCTAACTCGTCAGCTAATGATTTACCGTCTTCAACTGTAATAACACCAGCTGAAGTTACTTTTTCCATCGCTTCAGCAATACGTTGACCAATGCTTGAGTCACTGTTAGCTGAGATAGAACCAACTTGAGCGATTTCTTTAGTTGTTGTGCATGGTTTTGCTAATTTAGCAATTTCAACAAGAGCTGCTTGAACAGCTTTATCGATACCACGTTTCAAATCCATTGGGTTATGACCTGAAACAACAAACTTCATACCCTCACGAACGATAGATTGTGCAAGTACAGTTGCTGTTGTTGTGCCGTCACCAGCATTATCAGCAGTTTTAGAAGCAACTTCCTTCACCATCTGCGCGCCCATGTTTTGAAGTTTGTCTTTCAACTCAACTTCTTTAGCTACAGACACACCGTCTTTAGTTACTGTAGGACCACCAAATGAACGCTCTAATACAACATTACGGCCTTTAGGACCTAAAGTTACTTTAACTGCGTTAGCAAGAATGTTTACACCCTCGACCATACGAGCGCGGGCTGCATCTCCAAATACAACGTCTTTTGCTGCCATGTTTTATTCCTTTCGACTGATAATCTAATTACTTCTGTAGAACGGCCATGATGTCTTCTTCACGCATCACGAGCAATTCATTTCCATCAACCTTGACTGTTTGTCCAGCGTATTTACCAAACAAAACGCGATCGCCAACTTTGACATCCAACGGGATGACTTTGCCGCTATCGTCACGTTTACCAGCACCAATTGCGAGAATCTCGCCTTGATCTGGTTTCTCAGCTGCATTGTCAGGAATGACGATGCCTGAGGCTGTTTTGGTCTCATTATCCAAACGTTTGATGATCACGCGATCATGCAAAGGACGTAAGTTCATGCAATCTCCTTTGTAAAGTGAGTAAGTGTTAACTTAAAATATTAATAAAATCAATAACTTAAAATAATTTAATAATGCTTATCATTGACTGAAGTGTATTTTAGCACTCAAGCTCAGTGACTGCTAATCAAATTAAGGGCAGATTGAAAGTTTTCAAGGGGGCATACAAAAAAATTTATAAATTAGCCTTTCTTGCCTCCTAACCACCCCAAATTTGTAGGATTTTTCCTACAAACAAATAAAGAATGCCCTCTAGGAATAAGTTTTTCCAAGTTCTAGACTTTCCTTTCGATTAAACACAGAGCACCTAAAAGAAAGATTTAGCATGGCAGGAAAATTTAGTCTTTCCCGAATTTTTAAACCTTGGTCTGTCAAAGACTCTTCAATCAAAAAAACCGCTTTCAATCCAGAATTTCTAGAAATCCCACTTTTACCGATCTTCAACACCCAATCAAACCAATTTGATAGCGTCTACTTTGACTTTGATTACGAAAAACATACAAATCAAACTATTGATTTAGTCGAACAATGCCTAAGCAATATCAATTATTGGCATTGTCATGGCAGAGCCATTCGATGTGTATTACCTATTCACTACAAAGAGCTGATAAACAAAAATACAGTTGATCAAATTGAAACAAGATTAATTAAAAGCAAATTCCCAATCGGAATCATCAGCTTTAACTTATGTCGATTAAATGAAATAAACAAGCAACAAATTAAAGAGAATCTTTCTCGATTAAGTCGCCTAGGAATTACATTTGAAATTTCATTAGGTAAGCAATTGAATGATCTGAAATGGCTACCCAAACATTTATTCAAAGGGGTACATTTACCAATCGAAATCATTCGAAATGCAAATCAAGATCCAGAGAAACTTTTTGAACTAACTCAATTTATTGAAATTTTAAATGCTAATAATTTCCATAAATATTGTAGGGATATCGGATTAGTTCATGATCTCATCTTTGCAAAAAAGATTGGAATTGAATTTTGTTATGGATCACACATGATGAATTCAGTTTCCAAACACCAAATACTCACAATAAAAGAAAGTCAGTTCGCCAAGTTTGAAAATAATTCCACCCCTTCATTCAATATAACTAATGGAGAACATCGATGAGCACGAAAGTATTACTTGTAGACGATCATCCAGCAATGCTGCTGGCCTTAAGAAATTTACTAGAAAAACAAATTCCATTTGAAGTCGTTGGCATAGCAAGCGACGGTGATGATTGCCTGTCAAAAGCACAAGAACTATTACCCAATTTAATTGTGCTAGATCTAGATATGCCAAAAACAGATGGGTTTGATGTTATTCGCAGATTAAAAATCAAACTTCCAGAAGCAAGAATACTTGTACTGTCCAGCCTGGATGAACAAGTATACGGGGGACGGGTCCGATCACTCGGAGGACATGGGTTTATTAATAAAACAGTCGGCGCCAATATTATCTTGGCAGCATGCCTTGCAGTATCTCAGGGATATACATTTTTCTCTATCGCACCAAATGGCATGGATAGCATTAGCGATAATGAAAAACTTGATTTAATTTCCGATAGAGAATTTCAAGTACTGAAATTCTTGGGTAAGGGAATGGGTAACCATGAAATTTCTAAACAACTACATATCAGCAATAAAACTGTAGCAACGTACAAGTCTAGACTTTACGAAAAGATTGGGGTTAATAATATTGCCGATCTAATGAATTTCTGCAGACATAACAAAATTTGCGAAACCTAAATGCTTTCAATTAGGAGTCTTTTTGAGGCACTTATTTGCTTCATTTGCTTTTCATACAATGGCAACCTTGCTTGGGCTGAAATTCCCCCAAGTAAGGGAGTGATTCGTTTTAGCATTCACGAACAACATGCACCTCTCTTAAGATCTGGCAGTGCACAACATGAAAATGGCGTACTTACAAAATTCTTGTCTAAATTAAGTCAAGAATCGGGATATTTATTTGTACCAATTTGGCGCTACGGCGATGCAACAGGAGAAAGTGATATCCAAGCCGGGAAAGTTGATTTCATCATTGACCCTCCAACTGAATTATTAGATAAAACAAACCCTGAATTAATAAGCACCACCTTATTAAATGGATATCATGCAGTTATTCGCCTTGCAAATGCTAAAGAAACTCAAGATAAATTGGGCTACCTTCAAAGCACTGGTAAAAAATCGATTGAAACAAATGTATTGGCATCGGGCAAATTAGTTCAAATACAAAATTTTTCCGACATTCATCACAGTCTGATTAAAAATCAGATTGATGGAGCCATTCTTCCTCTTAGGCTTGCGCAATATTATCTAATCCAACATGGATTAGAAGAATTAATCATCATCGATCGCCTATTAGGAAATGAACCCTTTAAATACAAATGGGTTTTTCATCCAAATCTAATTAATCTAAAAAATGAGTTGGATCAAATAACAAGCTCTTGGTCAAAACACGATATAGCAAAGACTTTAAATATCTCACCCCAAAGTGAAAAATTTGAAAATGCATCAACCTACAATGAATATCTTTACTTAGTACTGTTTTCAATAACGGCCATTCTGATGCTTTTATGGATTTGGAGATTAAAGTGCTTAAACGCTTCGAATCATGATCGAGAATCAAATTTAGTTAAATCAAATCATGAAGCGATTAAAGCAAACAGCGCCAAATCCAATTTATTAGCTACTGTTAGCCATGAGATCAGAACACCAATGCACGCAGTACTTGGAGTACAAGAATTATTACTCAAAAGCTCTTCTTTAAAAAAGGAGGAAAAGTCTTTGCTTTTAAGCGCACAACACTGCGCATCTTCACTCCTAGAGATGCTTGATCAAGTATTAAATCTATCCAAGATTGAAGCCGGCAAATCCCCAATAAAGATGCAAGCTTCAAATCTGAGAGATTTAATTAATCATTACTCAATGCCATTTATTGAAATGGCAAAGAAAAAAGGGATTAAATGTGAAATTCAGCTAGATACTGCTATCGCTGAGAGCCTACTAATTGATCCAGGCGTCATTCGTCAAATTCTGCAAAATCTCATTAGCAATGCTGTTAAATTCACATCAAGCGGCTCAATTCGAATTACTGGACAAGTTCTTAACAACACGTTTGCAGAGCAGATGATCCAAATCACCATTGCTGATACGGGGATTGGGATGGCAAAGAATGAAATCGTGAGAGCTATAAAGCCTTTCGAACAGATTCATAATCCAAAGATCAATAATATCTCTGGCACAGGCTTAGGACTATCAATAGCCAAAGAATTGCTCAAATCACTTTCATCCGAGCTGATACTTGAAAGTTACCCAGGACTAGGAACAACAGCAAGTTTTACATTAAATCTTTCGAGATCCTCAGCAAAACCAAAGGCAATAATTCACTCAGAATTAATACAGAACGAAAGTATTTACCCTGAATTTAAAGATCTGAAGGCAATGATCGTTGACGATCATCCTGCAACATTGAAGGTATTAGAGCAACAACTTCAGCAATTAGGCTTAACAGTCTTTTCAGCAAGCAATCCACTCCAAGCTTTAAAAATTGCAGAGGAAATTGCACTAGATTTAATTATCACTGACGAATCCATGCCTGATTTATGTGGGCATCAATTAGCGATTAAGTTAAAAAAACAATTTCCGCACCTTTGCATTATTGGACTTACGGCAGATTTTTTTGCTAAAGATAAATTTAATCATCTCAAAGAAAATTATTTTGACTTATTGTTAATCAAACCGCTTAAGTTAAATAGTCTTCGAGATGCAATTAAGACTTTTAAATTCCGGGAATATAACTGCATAGATTTCAAGAAATTAATAGAATTTACTGGGAATGATCTCTCTGCCAGAGATGAGATTTTGCATTCTCTACTAAGCATTCAGTCTGAATGCTTAGAATCATTAAGCAAAGATTGTTTTTTGAATAATTCAGAACAACTCAAGGCATTGGCACATAAACTGCGTGGGGGCGCTGAACTGATCGGCGCACAACAGCTAATTAATTGTTGTAAATCAATAGAAGCTAATACGAGCTTGAAGCTCGACAATCAATTAATTGCCGCATTAATAGAAGCAATTCAATTAACAAATAGAGAAATAGAGTCTGTTTTATCCGTCAAAGAACAAATTTAAATAGTTCATGTATGCTTAACTATCAATAAATAATAAATAATTAAAGGAGCACATCAATGAGCAAAAAAATCATGCTGATAACTGGTGCAAGTAGAGGTATCGGCGCTCAAATAGCTCAAGAAGCTGGTAAAGCTGGTTACCTTGTTGCCGTTAACTATGCCAACAGTGAAAATGAAGCTAATCAAGTAGTTCAAACAATCAAGTCAGCTGGTGGGGATGCATTTACGGTGAAAGCAAACTGCGGCAAAGAAGAGGACATTGTCCAAATGTTTAAAGAAATTGATAAACATGGACAAATTGATACAGTTGTCACAAATGCTGGAATTATTGGCGGTCAAACCCCAATTGAAAAAATCGAAGCTGAGCAAATTAAAGAATTATTAGAAATCAATATCATGGGCGTGATCTTATGCACACGTGAGGCAGTTAAACGTATGTCCACAGATCATGGCGGCAAAGGTGGCAATATTATTTTGATGTCTTCAGCCGCTGCAAGAACAGGTGGAATTGCTCAAGAGACCCACTACGCTGCAAGTAAAGGAGCGATAGATAGTTTCTGCTTAGGTATTGCTAAAGAGGTTGGTCAAAAAGGGATTAGAGTTGTAGCAGTCCGGCCTGGGTTAATACGAACTGATATTCATGATGCACATGGCGGAGTAAAAGCGATTGAGGGTTGGGCGAGTACTGTGCCTATGGGCAGAATTGGGGGCCCTAACGAAGTTGCTAAAACAGTTATTTGGCTTGCATCATCTGACGCAAGCTATATACATGGATGCATGATTGATGTCGCAGGCGGACGCTAATTTCATTTAGCTAGATTACTTGTAAAAAAAATAAACCCCGAATTATCGGGGTTTATTTTTATTCATTTACTTAAACTTAATAAGTGCCAGGATAAAGAATATCTGAAGTTACTTTTTTAACATCTCTTAATCCACAGAACGCCATTGTTAAATCAAGTTCATTTGCAATGATTTTTAATGCCTTGGTAACACCCTCTTCACCCATTGCACCTAAACCATAGATATAAGAACGGCCAATCATCGTTCCCGTTGCACCTAAAGCTAGTGCTTTAATGACATCCTGACCAGAACGAATACCGCCATCCAACCAAACTTCCATATCCTTACCCACAGCTTGTGCAATTTCAGGTAAGGCTTGAATCGAAGATGGTGCGCCATCTAACTGACGACCACCATGATTTGAAACAATTAAAGCATCAGCGCCAGATTTTCTAGCAAGAATGGCATCTTCTTTGTCCATAATGCCTTTAATAATTAATTTGCCGCCCCAACGTTTTTTGATCCACTCAACATCTTCCCAACTGAGCGCAGGATCAAACTGTCCAGCTGTCCAGGCACTTAAAGAACCCATGTTCTCAACACCATGAACATGACCAACAATATTGCCAAACGTCCGACGTTTAGTCATCAACATATCAAAGCACCAAGATGGCTTAGTCATCATATTGAGAATATTTTTAATTGTCAGCTTTGGTGGCGCACTTAGACCATTTTTCAGGTCTTTATGTCTTTGACCCAAAATTTGAAGGTCCAAAGTTAAAACAAGTGCTGAACATTTAGCAGCCTTTGCACGATCGATTAAACGTCCAACATAGTCTTTATCTTTCATGACATATAGCTGAAACCAAAATGGCTTGCTCGTATTTGCTGCAACATCCTCAATTGAACAGATACTCATTGTGGACAAGCAATATGGAACACCAAATTTTTCAGCAGCCTTTGCTGCCAAAATCTCACCATCCGCATGCTGCATCCCTGTCATACCAACTGGAGCCAAAGCTACAGGCATGGCAACTTCTTGCCCCAACATGGTGGATTTAATACTTCTGTTTTCCATATTGACAGCGACGCGCTGTCTAAATTTTATTTTCTGGAAATCTGATTCATTTGCGCGGTAGGTGCCTTCAGTCCATGACCCTGAATCGGTATAGTCATAGAACATTCTTGGCGCCCGTTTTTCATGCAAAACGCGCAAATCTTCAATATTAGTAATTACTGGCACTTGGGTCCCCTACTTATGTCTTTATTAGGACATATTATGAATCATCTTTAAATCTCAAATCCGATTTAACAAATACGCCAGTTAAACAAATAGACTAGCGTCTCAGAAACTCTTTAAAATCAAATATATGACAAAAATTCTCCGCAATTATTTTTTAAAGATTCTGACATTCATCTACTGTCTTGGTGTCAGCAGCGCCCCTGTTTTCGCTCAAAATAAGCCGCTTGAAAATATCCCAGGATCAGTTAAAAAAGCTCTAGCAAATGCAAAACTACCTGAAAGCGCTTTAAGCTTTTCTGTTTTACGCATTTCTAATAAGAATGCAGAACCGGTTGCAGCATGGCAACCAACTTCCAGTATGAATCCGGCTTCAACCATGAAACTGGTCACTACTCTAGCTGCTCTCGATATTCTTGGACCTCAATATCGCTGGCGCACCAATATCTATACCAATGGTGTAATTCATCAAGGCGTACTTCATGGAAATCTCTATTGGCAAGGTACCGGTGACCCCAAACTAGTGCCCGAAGAGCTTTCAAAAATCATGGCAGACTTGCGTGCACAAGGTATCAACACAATTAATGGCAATTTAATTTTTGATAGAAGTGCATATTCAGCTGATTTAAAAAATACCGCACCTGAAGATGGGGAATCTCATCGACCATACAACGTCTCTCCTGATGCACTCCTATATGCCTTTCAAACACTCTCTTTCAATATTCAAAGTAGCAGCGGCGACCCTCTCATCACCTATAGCCCACATTTAGCCAATCTAAACGTAGATAACAAACTTAAATCAACAACCGGATCATGTGGAGATTGGACTAAATTTGCAAAAACTGGCATTTCTAAAACAAGCCCAAATAATTGGACTGCATCGTTCTCAGGAAAACTTTCTAAGAGTTGTGGAGACATTATTTGGAATGTCGTAGCACTCAATCCTGATGATTTTCTCTCTCAGGGGATCATGGCCGCTTGGGAAGAAGCTGGTGGAGAATGGCGACAAGCTCCAGAAGTACAACAGGGCAAGGTACCAAGCTCAGCCAAGTTACTCTTAAGCCACCAAGGGATCACCCTTGGAGATGCCGTAAAAGACATCAATAAGTTTTCAAATAACGTGATGGCTAGACAGGTCTTTTTAACCATCCCACTTGAAAAAAATGGAAGTCCTGCAAATACAAAAGATGGCGAGAAGTTAGTAAAAGAATGGCTTAAAAAGAACAAAATCAACATGCCGGAATTAGTTATTGAAAATGGCTCAGGCCTATCAAATATTGAACGCATTTCGACTAAGAGCATGACCCAATTACTAGATTTTTCAGTCAGATCTCGAAATCATGAATTGTTTATTAATTCTCTTCCAGTTGCAGGGACTGATGGAACGATGAGAAATCGTTTAATTGATCGCTTAAAGAAAATATTTATGAGTCATGCGAATGCGAATGTATCGTTCACCCCAGATCAAACTCTGCCACAAGCGCTGCAAAAAACTGGTGCTTTTATTAAAACTGGATCACTAGCGCAAGTTCGCTCAATTGCAGGATTTGTTGTTAGCCAATCAGGCAATGTTTACGCAGTGGCTTCTTTCATCAACAACCCAAATGCGCCAGGGGGTGGTGTCGGCGTTCAAGATGCCCTACTAAGTTGGTTGCTTGAAGATGGTCCAGAAAAAACGCGTTAACAGTTAAACGCCTGACCCAACCGCTGCTCTACCTAATCGATCTTTAATACCAGCCCATACATCTTCATCGGGTAGCAGTGGGAAAACCAACAATTGATAGCTTTGCTTATCCAAGCGCCTGAGTAAATCATATAAAGATTTTGCAGCTTCGCTTGGATGCTTGGGATATTGAATAAAATCTACGTTGCTTAAAGATGCTAATTCATCGGGCTTATCAAAACCAACCCATGCGATTTTTTTAGATTGATCAGTGATAATCGCCTGAACATCTTGATAGTCATTAGCAAGTATTAATTTTGTCATGGGCGCATAATGCGCTGCCATTCCACCAGAATGTCTCGTCGTTAACTTTGGCTTTTCACCAACTGTTAAACCTGTCCATTTCTCAATTTGAGCCTTTGTAATAACACCTGGGCGAAGAATAACTGGACCCAATGTTTCCCAGTGGCATAAGTCAACAATCGTGGATTCAATACCAACCCCACAAGAACCACCATCAAGTATTAAGAGATCATCAAGATAATCAACGAACTCATCTTTTACATGCTGAGCAGTTGTCGGAGAAATTCTGCCAAACCGATTAGCAGAAGGCGCTGCAAGTCCACCATTAAATTTTTCTAACACAGCTTGCGCTACCGGATGGTCTGGACACCTAATCCCTACAGTATCTTGCCCACCCGTCACTTCATTAATGACATCCCGCGCTTTAGGCAGAATCATCGTTAAAGGTCCAGGCCATGCATTGATAGCCAAGGCTATTGCTGGGGGCGGAATTTCTCGCGCCCAAGGCGCCAGAATATTTACCCACTCATCCGCCTGAGTTTTAGCTTTGCCCTTGACATGCACAATCAACGGGTGATCATTCGGGCGATCTTTCGCAGTAAAAATTTTATTTACTGCAATTGCGGAAGATGCATCTGCCGCTAAGCCATAAACAGTTTCTGTGGGTAAGCCAATTAAGTCGTGATTAAGTAACTTTTGAACTGCAAGTTCAATAGCTTCATTTGTAGGGGCTAAGATTTCAACCGGCAAGATGGCGCCAATCTAAATTACTTTTGAATACCTAAAATCTCACAAGCCTGCATTGCTTGTGCGAGCGATTTATTAATATCTTTCCCCAAGAAATTAATATGCGCCATTTTTCTACCTAACTTTGGCTCCGCTTTTCCATACAAATGTAATTTTGCATGACCATCCTGTAGCACCTTATCCCATGCCGGCTGACCAGAATTTGCTTTGGCTTGATCATTCAACCAAACATCTCCAAGAATATTAAGCATCGTAACAGGGCTTAATAAGCTTACATCTCCCAACGGCAATCTAGCCATCGCCCTCACTTGTTGCTCAAATTGACTAGTCACACATGAATCCATAGTGTGATGTCCAGAGTTATGAGGTCTTGGTGCAATTTCATTAGATACAACCGAACCATCTTTAAGAATGAAGAATTCAATGCAAAGCACCCCTACATATTCCAAACAACGAATAATGGCACTTGCAGCTTCCAATATCTTTGCTTCTGTTGCAGCATCAATCGATGGAGCAGGCACCATACTCAAATGTAAGATGCCGTCAGTATGTCTATTCTCAGCCAAAGGAAATGCTTTTACTTGATCATCACTTCCTCGCACGACCAATGCTGAAACTTCATAAGCTAATGGAAGTTTTTTCTCTAAAACGCAAGGTACTTTTCCAAAACGCTCCCAAGCATCTTTTAATTGATTGATATCTTTAACCGTTTCTTGACCCTTACCGTCATACCCCATTCGGGCAGTTTTTAAAATTCCAGGAAATAAATCTGCAGAAACATGCTCAATATCTTGAAGATGCTCAATCACCCAATGAGGTGCTGGACCTATTCCAGCAACATCCTTCCAAGTCGCTAGAAATTTTTTCTCTGCTACACGATTTTGAGCAATTGATACAGCAGCACTTGCAGGCGCCACATATGCACCCAAACTTTCCAAACGATCCAAAGTTTGAGCTGGGACATTTTCAAACTCAGTACTAATAGCAGCACACAGTTTTGCCATCTCGACTAATGCAGTTTCATCCAAATACTCAGCTTGGATATGCTTATCTGCGACTGCACCAGCAGGACTTTGAGGATCTGGATCAAGTACGCAAACCTTATATCCCATATCTTGAGCAGCATGCGTAAACATTCGGCCTAATTGCCCACCCCCAAGAATGCCTAAATATGAGGGAGGGAGAATTGGTTTAAGTCGATCAGACATCTGTAAATTTAAATAGGGTTAGTTGGTTTAAAACTCAGCTTCTCGAATTAACGAGGTAACTCCATGGCTCTGGCTTTTTCTGTTTGCGCACTTCTAAACGCAGCGAGCTTCTTAGCTAAGGTTTCATCATCTAATGCCAACATAGCTATTACATGAAGTGCCGCATTGGCTGCACCAGCTTCACCAATGGCAAAAGTAGCCACAGGAATACCTTTTGGCATTTGAACAATTGAATACAGTGAATCTTCGCCACGCAAATATTTACTTGGAACAGGCACGCCATAAACGGGCACTAATGTTTTAGATGCCAACATACCTGGCAAATGAGCAGCCCCACCTGCTCCAGCAATAATCGCTCTTAAACCTCTAGATGAGGCTTTTTCTGCGTAAGTAAACATATCATCCGGCATACGATGCGCAGAAACAACTTGCGCTTCATGAGCCACACCAAATTCTTCGAGGATCTGAGCAGCTTGAGACATTACATCCCAATCTGAATTGGAGCCCATCACAATACCAACTACTGGGTTATCAATTTTTGCCATTAACCGCTCCTAGTTCCATTAATTAACAATGATTATTTGGTCAAACGCACTAATGCTTCGCGATATTTGTCAGCTGTTTTTTCGATTACGTCCGCTGGCAATCTGGGCGCTGGAGGACGCTTATCCCAAGGTTTTCCATCAACAGTCGCTTGCTCCAACCAATCACGCACAAATTGCTTGTCGTATGACGGTGGATTTGAACCAACCACATATGAATCAGCCGGCCAAAAGCGTGAAGAGTCTGCAGTTAATACTTCATCCATTAAAACAAGCTCGCCAGCTTGATTCAAACCAAACTCAAATTTAGTATCCGCAATAATGATGCCTCGAGTAGCCGCATAAATTGATGCCTCTTTATACAAAGCAATACTTGTGTCACGAATTTTTTTAGCTAACTCCACGCCAATGCGTTTTTCAACCTCAGCGTAAGAAATATTTTCATCATGATCACCCACATCTGCTTTTGCTGCAGGCGTGAAGATTGGTTCAGGTAGTTTTTGAGAGTTTTGCAATCCTGCAGGTAGTTTTACACCACATACTGCACCAGTATCTTGATAATCCTTCCAACCACTACCTGCAAGGTAGCCACGTACAACCGCTTCAACCAAAATCGGCTTAAGACGTTGCGTCACAATAGCACGATCTTTAACTTGATCAACTTCGTCTGAAGCCACCACTGATTCTGGCACAATACCAGTTAGATGATTAGGAATTACCTTTTCTAAATGCTTAAACCAAAAATTGGCCATTTGATTAAGCACTTGCCCTTTACCAGGAATCGGATCTTGCATGATGACGTCAAAAGCTGACAATCTGTCAGTGGTCACCATCAATAATTTATCTTCATCTACAGCGTAAATATCTCTAACTTTACCTTTAGATAACAAAGGCAAAGACTTAATCGAGGTCTCGTATAAGGCATTACTCATTATCTAACCACCTGAGCTAATTGACCTAAACGATAACGCTCAGCCATCTTTTCAAGTGAGATTGGCTTAATCTTCGCAGCTTGACCTTCGCAGCCAAAAGCAATGAAGCGGGCTTTACATACTTCCTTAGCGGCTTCTCGAGCAGGTTTTAAGAAATCACGCGGATCAAATTTACTTGGGTTTTCAAATAAATATCGACGTACGGCACCCGTCATTGCTAAACGAATATCTGTGTCGATATTAATTTTGCGCACGCCATTTTTAATACCTTCTTGAATTTCTTCAACTGGCACGCCATAAGTTTCCTTCATGTCGCCACCAAACTCACGAATTTCAGCAAGTAATTCTTGTGGAACGCTTGAGGAACCATGCATCACCAAATGTGTATTCGGAATACGCGCATGAATTTCTTTAATACGATCAATCGCCAAAATGTCACCAGTTGGTTTTTTCGAGAACTTATAAGCACCATGACTTGTTCCAATTGCAATTGCTAGAGCATCGCACTGCGTACGTTTAACAAAATCTGCAGCCTGCTCTACGTCTGTTAACAATTGCTCACGAGTCATCTTACCTTCAGCACCATGACCATCTTCTTTGTCGCCCATCATAGTTTCCAAAGAGCCTAATACGCCAAGCTCCGCTTCAACCGTTACTCCAATTGAATGGGAGAACTTAACAACCTCACTTGAAACTGCAACGTTGTAGTCATAACTCGCAACACTCTTACCATCTTCCATCAAAGAGCCATCCATCATGACACTTGTAAAACCACTCTTAATCGCAGCCATACAAACAGCAGGGCTTTGGCCATGGTCTTGATGCATTACAACCGGAATATGTGGATATGTTTCAACTGCAGCCTCAATCAAATGGCGCAAAAATGCTTCGCCAGCATATTTTCTAGCGCCAGCAGATGCTTGCATAATGACTGGCGATCCAACTTCGTCAGCGGCTGCCATGATCGCTTGAACTTGCTCAAGATTGTTGACATTAAACGCTGGAAGACCATAATTGTTTTCTGCTGCATGATCTAAGAGTTGTCTCATTGAAACGAGTGCCATAAATTCTCCGAAAAATAAATATTCTGTTTTTACAAATTAATCAGTTATTGCTTACCTGTTACTTACTTAACTTTGACAATAGTTAATGTATTTGTTCCACCAACAGTTCCCATTGGCTCACCCACTGTCAAAGCAATCATGTCATCACGACTAATCACGCCCAACTGCAATAAACGCTCCTCAACCTGGCGTAAAGCAATATCACGATTCGAACTTACTTCTAAGTGCAATGGCGTAACATTTCGATACATTGACATCGCACGTTGAGTAGCAACTCTTGTTGTTAGCGCAAAAATTGGCGTATGAATCTTGTGTCGACTCATCCATAGAGCCGTTGAACCTGACTCAGTTAAAGCTGCGATCGCCTTCACTCCCAAATGGTATGCGGTAAACAAGGCGCCCAATGCGATTGATTGATCAATACGTGTAAATGTTTGATCTAAGAAATCTGAATCCAGCTTGATCGACTCTGAACGTTCAGCAGCCAAACAAATTGCTGATACTTGCTCAATCGTTTTAACCGGATATTTACCTGCTGCAGTTTCTGCAGAAAGCATTACTGCATCTGTGCCATCTAAAACAGCATTCGCCACATCGCTCACTTCAGCACGCGTTGGCACTGGGTTAACAATCATGGACTCCATCATTTGGGTCGCAGTGATTACTAGTTTGTCAGCTTTTGTTGCTAAGTGGATCATGCGTTTTTGCAATGCGGGGACGGCAGCATTGCCCACTTCAACCGCTAAATCACCTCGCGCAACCATAATGCCATCAGAGGCTTCAATAATTGCCTCAAGAACCCCCGGCTGAATAGCTTCTGCTCGCTCAATTTTTGCAATCAAGCGAACTTGATGCCCAGACTTACTTCCGGCTTCTCTAGCTAGCTGGCGAGCTAAGTGCATATCATCTGCACTTTTCGGAAAACTAATGGCAATATAGTCAGCGCCTAAATTAACCGCCGTCTGTAAATCTTCTTTATCTTTTTCAGTTAACGCGGGGGCGCTCAATCCACCTCCTGCACGATTGATGCCTTTGTTGTTTGATAGTTCACCACCAAGCTCAACTACTGTATGAATACAGTTACCAACAACTTTTTCAACTCGAATCACAATTAGACCGTCATTTAGCAACAACTGATCTCCAGCCATTACATCATTTGGCAAATCTCGATAATCAAGTCCCACACGATCTTGATCACCTAGGGTGCAATCTGCATCCAAAATAAATTTGTCGCCTGCTTGTAATTCAATTTTGTTATTTACAAACTTGCCCACACGAATTTTAGGCCCCTGTAAATCGGCCATGATTGCGATTTCACGACCAACCTTTAATGAAGCTTCACGAATCATTACCGCACGGTCTTGGTGATCCTTTGCAGTGCCATGTGAAAAATTAAATCGCACAACATCAACCCCTGCTTGCAACATCTCAAGCAATACAGCCGGATCATTCGACGCCGGACCTAAGGTTGCAACAATTTTAGTTGCGCGCATTAATGACATTAAGCAGCCCTTTCTAAAAGAACTGCAAATGCTGGCAATGATTTACCTTCTAAAAATTCTAAGAATGCTCCACCACCCGTAGATATGTAATCCACTTGTTTTTCGATACCGTACTTAGCAATCGCAGCTAAGGTATCACCACCACCCGCAATCGAGAATCCAGGGGAATGGGCAATCGCTGCAGCCAACATTTTTGTACCGCCACCAAACTGATCAATCTCAAACACACCGACTGGACCGTTCCAAACAATCGTTCCTGCATGAGCGACCATACTCGCCAACTTAGCAGCCGTCTTAGGTCCAATATCAAGAATCATGTCATCTTCCGCAACCTCTCCAACTGGCACACGGTTTGCACGTGCCAATGGTGAAAGTTCGTTAGCAACAACTACGTCTTCAGGAATCGGAACTGATGCGCCACGCTTAGCCATCATCTCCATAATTTCTTTTGCTTCGGCTACCAATTCAGTTTCAGCTAAGGACTTACCAATCGGTAAACCAGATGCCAAAATAAATGTGTTCGCAATCCCGCCACCAACGATTAGCTGATCAACTTTCTCAGCTAATGATTTAAGAATGGTTAATTTCGAAGAAACTTTTGAGCCCGCAACGATTGCCACCAATGGACGCTTTGGATTATTAAGCGCTTTACTTAAAGCCTCAAGTTCAGCTTCCATTAAAGGTCCCGCGCATGCCACTGGCGCATATTTAGCCATACCATGCGTAGTAGCTTCAGCACGATGAGCAGTTCCAAATGCATCGTTAACATAAACATCACATAACTTCGCCATTTTTTGGGACAAAGCATCATCATCTTTTTTCTCGCCTTTATTGACTCGGCAGTTTTCTAACAAAACTACTTCGCCAGGCTCAACCTCAAAACCACCATCTACCCAATTTTTGATCAAGGCTACTTTACGTCCAAGCAACTCAGCCAATCTATCAGCAACGGGAGAAAGTGAGTCTTCAGGTCTTAACTCACCTTCGGTTGGACGTCCTAAATGAGAAGTAACCATCACAGCAGCACCAGCATCTAAAGCCATTTGAATCGCTGGGATCGAGGCTTTAATCCGGG
Source organism: uncultured Polynucleobacter sp. (assembly GCA_964511855.1). Classification (GTDB taxonomy): domain Bacteria; phylum Pseudomonadota; class Gammaproteobacteria; order Burkholderiales; family Burkholderiaceae; genus Polynucleobacter. The sequence goes on from CAZEHN010000020.1 coordinate 16,279, forward strand.
TATCTTCTGTAATCCTGCCAGAATCATCCTGTGGAACATTCAAATCGGCACGAATAAAAACTTTCTTATTTTTGAGCTGCTGGTTTAGCGCCAAGTCACTTAAGCGTATGATTTTTAAGAATTTAGTTGCAGGCATAGGAGTTAAATTGCTATCGGATTGAAAGTGAAACTTCTTATAGAAAACGGTAAATATTTGCAGCCTATGATTTTACCGCTTAAATGCACCCAAACCCTATAGAACCACCCCCGAATTTGCTACTTTTTGAGCTTTTAACTGCTCGATATGGCTAGCTCATTGAATTCACTAATGAAATAGACGAAATAAAGTAAAAATCCCCAAGCCAACCGAAAGGGTGACCAGAATATTCCTGGAGTAAAAATAAGCCCCTAAAGCCAGCAAACCACCCCAAGTTTTTGGGGATAAATAATCAATAGTTAACTCTGTTGCAGAGGGATCAAATGGCAACATCTCAGGAATAATAATTGCCACCAATGCGGCAGCTGGAGCATATCGAATTGCCCTCTGAAAAGCTTCTGGCAAGGGTATTTTGGCACCTATCAACATAAAAAAAGTACGCGTCAAAAAGGTGACGCCCGTTAGTCCTAGAATAACAACCCAAACTTCCCAGTAACTCACTGAAGCTCCCTAGGTTGGCGGTATTTTTTATGTAATTTTTCGTAAAAATCGATCCCCATACCAACGACAATCGCCGCACTCACTGCGCAAACAATATTCAATTTAAAGGGGAGAGTCCAAGTCAATACCGAGACGATTGCGGCCGCTAGGGCTGCAAAACGAGCAGCGCCATGATCAATCATCGGCATAACAATAACCATTAAGGCTAAAGTTCCTGCAAAAGCTAAATTCCACGAATCTGGGATTTGTAAAGCTACAAAAATCCCAATAATTGAAGCAACTTGCCAAATTAACCAATTAAAAGAGGCTAAACCCCAAAAAAATGACACCCTTAAAGGATCTGAGCTAGGTTCAGGGTAACGTTGAGTGAATAGCGCAAAGCTAATGTCAGGGTTAAAAAAGCCTATCAAAGCCTTTTGACGAGTTGGCATTTCCCCAAAATGCTCCCTAAATGCGGCACTAAAAATTACAAATCTCAAATTAACAATCGTGGCTGTGAGCCAAATTGTCCAAAAAGGGAGGTTTTGCAAAATTAAAGGGATTGAAGCAAGCTGTGCAGAACCTGCATATACGAAAAGCGAAAGACCTAAAACATGACTAAGCAACATCCCAGACTTAGCCATGGCAATCCCTGTTACAAAACCCCAAGTACCTACAGCTACTCCGGCACTTAGCATTGCTCGCATACCCTCTTGGAAGGCTTGCTTTTCAAAGGCCGTCCAATGTCGGTAATTGAAGGGGGATGTGTATTGGGAACGACTCATAGTTCATCAGAATTATAGATAAACCGGTGATTTTTTATCGACGCCCTGCATTCCGAAACAAAATTTAATCGTAAAAATGATCATCCTATGACTACTGTTCTACAATTAAGTATCGAAGCTAATAGTTGCAAGGAAAATACACATGTCAATGTCTGATCGCGATGGTTTTATTTGGTTTGATGGCAAACTCACTCCATGGAGAGATGCCAATATCCACGTTTTGACTCACAGTCTTCACTATGGCATGGCTGTCTTTGAAGGTGTTCGTGCATACAACACTACCCAAGGTCCTGCGATATTTCGATTACCTGAACATACAAAGCGATTATTTAATTCGGCAAAAATTTTCCAAATGAAAATGCCGTTTAGTGAAGAACAAATCACACAGGCTCAACTAGAGGTAGTCCGCGCGAATAAATTAACCTCATGCTACCTACGTCCAATCGCATTTATTGGCTCAGAAAAACTAGGGGTTTCAGCTAAAGGTAATTCCGTTCATGTTGCAATTGCCGCATGGGAATGGGGAGCATATCTCGGTGAAGATGGCCTTAATAAAGGAATCCGGGTAAAAACATCTTCATATACACGTCACCACGTTAACGTATCACTAGTCCGCGCCAAAGCATCTGGCTATTACATCAATTCAATTTTGGCAAACCAAGAAGTTACGACTCATGGATATGATGAGGCATTACTACTAGATACTGATGGCTATGTTTCTGAAGGGTCTGGCGAAAACGTATTTATCGTTCGTGATGGCATCCTATTTACACCCGATCTCGCTTCTTGCTTAGATGGTATTACACGTAACGCCATCATCACGATCGCTAAAGATCTAGGCATTGAAGTTCGTGAGAAACGTATCACTCGAGATGAAATGTACTGCGCTGACGAAGCATTCTTTACGGGTACAGCAGCCGAAGTAACGCCAATCCGCGAGCTTGATGACAGAATTATTGGCTCTGGCTCACGTGGCCCAATTACAGAAAAAATCCAAAAGATTTTCTTTGATACCGTTGCCGGCAAAAATGATAAATACCGTCATTGGTTAACATTAGTTTAATTACGGAGAACGTAATGAGCAATCCAACATCGATCGAAGTAGGTGCGGAAGATCTTCCTTTGCATTGCCCAACTGGTAATACACCAACCTGGAATTTACATCCAAAGGTCTTTCTTGATATCACTCATACGGGTGAAGCATCTTGCCCGTACTGCGGTACTCAATATCATCTAAAACCAGGCACCAAAGTACACGGTCACTGATATCGCTATGCCAAGAGCCATCATCATCGCCCCCAACTGGATTGGGGATGCGGTTATGGCTCAACCATTACTTGCACTACTCAAACAGCAAGGTTTTCAAATTGATGTATTAGCAACTCCTTGGGTTGCTCCTGTTTTCAAAGCATGCGCACAAGTTAATCAAGTGATTGAAGCTGATTTCAAACACGGTTTATTAGCGCTTGGACTTAGGATACAAATTGCCAATCAATTGAAAACAAGTTCGTACGATGCAGCTTACGTATTGCCCAACAGTTGGAAGTCCGCTTTAATTCCTTGGCTGGCCAAGATTCCAGTTCGAATTGGTTATCGCGGAGAAATGCGTGCCGGCTTACTCAATCGTAGACTAGCCAACCCACCAAAAACAAATAGACCTTCCATGGTCAAACACTATGCTGCTTTAGCTCGACTTAGTTCAAGGAACCTTGCAGAAATTGTTGTTGAGAACCCTAAATTAGATTTAACAAATAACGTTAAATTAGAAACACAAACCTTATTAACTAAATTATTTCCAAATCAACAAGAATATTTTGTTTTAGCACCAGGCGCAGAGTACGGGCCAGCCAAACAATGGCCACTTGAACATTTCGCCGAACTAGCCGCATTACTTCTTGATCAATTTAACGATGCGGGCGTTGTGATTATTGGTGGCCCAAAAGACAAAATTGCTAGCCAACAAATTATTGAAGCCTTAAAGGAAAAATATCCGAGAATTTCGAGTGATCGGATTAAAAGTACATGCGGCGAGATTTCTTTAACTCAATCTATCGCACTTGTTTCTATGTCAAACGGTGTGGCAAGTAATGACTCAGGAATGATGCATGTAGCCGCTGCTTTTGAAGTCCCTCAAGTCGCCTTCTTTGGCTCAAGTGACCCGAAACACACTCCTCCGCTTTCTCAATTTGCAACGCCATTGTGGCTAGGTCTTGACTGTAGCCCATGCCACAAAAGACAATGTCCCCTAGGTCATCTCAGGTGCCTCAAAGACATTCATCCAGAATTAGCTTTTACCGAACTTGTTAATCAAATCATCCGAAAAAAGGGATAGGTTATGCCACGCCACGCTAGATTGTTTCAAAACCCAGAAGAAGTAATTGAAGCTTGGCAAGATGCGCTTCGTCGCGGCGATCTAGAAGCAGCTTTAAGTCTGTGGTTTGAAGAAGATTCTGTAAGTTGTGTTTTACCAGATGGCGTGAGACTTGTGGGTCATAGCGAACTTAGGGAGGGCTTAAGTGGGATCTTAGATACTCGACCTGTAATACTTGACACTCTTTCCTCCATTAGCCATAACTCTATGGGTGTGGTTTTTGTAGATAGTACGGAGGCCGTAAGACTTGGCGCGGAATTTACTGAACCAGCCCTCTTCATCAATATGACACTCGTTCTCATTCAAGGAACAAAAGGATGGCAAATTGCACATCTCCACGCAAGCCCAGTTCCAAAAGAATTAGTTCAATCACCCTCATTTGCTGGTGATCACGGGTTCCATTAATCACAATGGATCAATCAGTATTAGATTCGCTTAAGAAGTGGCCTAACGTACCTAATTGTTTTGGTTGGCTCGCTTTAGATAGGCGCGGCGAATGGCGGATGCGTAATGAGTTTGCGCAAGCCAATCATTTACCCGGGGATATTATTCGCCATGTCGCATTACGTCAATTTATTGAGCGCCATTACGCAGTGGATCAAATGGGTAGATTCTTCTTCCAGAATGGTCCTCAACGGGTTTTTGTAACACTTGATTACACACCTTGGATTGTTCGTTTAATTCCAATAGAAAATACACAATGGCAATTTGAAACAACTAGTGGTGAAATTATTCATCCCCTCAATTGCCTACTAGATGAAAATGGCCAAATCATCATTGAAGCAGAATTTAGGATAGTTGAAGAATTAAATAATCAATTTACTCCTTCAACTATACGCAGTATTGCTCTATTGCACGATCACGATCTTGGTATTTTTTCAGAATTAGCCAGCATCACAAACAATGCCTGCTCTATCGACGGTGAATTTACTTGGAAGGGCAAACCAATACCCATCGAAGAGGTTTTAAGCTCGGAACTTCCTGGCAAATTTAAATATCAAAAAAATCCTAGTAATTAACGATTACCTACCAAATTTTTTCGAAGCATCTTTTTGTTCTTCATTAAATAATTGCTGAAATTGACGAGCTCGGGCATCTATTTCAGACATTTGATAGAAATCCGCATCATTTGCCTGTTTTGCGATTTTCAACTGTTCTATTGCCGTTAGTAAACCACCCTCGATCGCGAATTTTTCCGCCAATGCAGCATGATGAAGACTGCGTTTATTTTGTATGGCATAAGCTTGCGCTAATAATCCCCAGTAATCAGAATCATCTTTAACGATTTTTGTCTTTTGCTTAAGCCATGTCACAGCTTCGGGGATCTTTCCAGACGCAAGATAAGCCTCAACAAGGGCTATACCCGCAGCTTTTGAATTTAAGTTAAGCCTCAAAACCTGCTGAGCACTAGAAATCGCTTGATCATATTTTTTCTGACGCAAAGCTATTTCACTTGCAACTAAATCAAAAGGTGCGCCAACCCTAGTAATTGGAGAGCCTGGGGCCGCAATTGATTGTGAAACATCACGACTTTTCTTTAAATAATTATTCGCTTCTTCATATTTATTCTCCCTCAAGGCTAGCAAAGAAAGTCCATAGTTCCCCTGCATCACTTTAATTGGAGACCCAGATTGAACCTGTGCATCGAAAAATTGATGCAATTCAACTTGCTCTGAAGATTTATAGTGCTGCTCAACTTTAGCTCGAGTTTGCATTAAGTAAAACTCTAATGAAGGCGGAATTTTTCTTGCGGCAACAGCTCTAGCCCTGTCCTGCATTTCAGAGATACGTTCAATGGTCAATGGGTGAGTTCTAACAAAACTTGGCACACCGCTTTCCATAATGTTTGAAGCACGCTGAATCTTTTGGAAGAACGTTGCCATGCTATTAACGTCAAATCCACCAGCTTGAAGAATTTGAAAACCTACTCGATCCGCTTCTCTCTCAGCACTTCTTGAATACGAGAGTTGATCTTGAATGGCATACGCTTGCCCCCCCATTGCAATTCCTTGCGCTGCATTTGGATTTCCTTTAGCAGCAAGAGCCGCTAACAATAAAGATGCCAAAATCACCAGAGTTCGATCAGTATCTTGCCCCATTGACCTAGCAATGTGCTTTTGGGTAATGTGCCCTATTTCATGCCCCATCACGGAAGCCATTTCTGATTCGTTTTCAGCAGCTACAACTAAACCAGAATTAATCCCGATATACCCACCTGGTAGCGCAAAGGCATTAATCGCTTGATCTCTTACACCAAAAAATTCAAATTTAGGTGCCATTGGCCCGCTAATTTCAGCTCCAGATATCTTTTGCTTTTTAGCTGCATTGACCAGTTCTCGGCCAATCTGATTGTAATAATCATATAAAACAAAATCTCTCGAGTAATCAGGATCCTTCCTGATCTCTCGCATAATCTGTTCACCTAATTTCTTTTCATCTAAGGTCGATAAATCACTACTTGATGCATCACCCATATCAGGGAGAATGATCGGGGCCTGCATCCTTAAAGGCGGCTCTGTTGAATTTACTGCTGAGGAGCTAAGATCCACCTTAGCGGCTAAGGCGCTCATTGGCGAAAATACTGTGCTCGATAACATCGAGCTAATGACTATACTAATAATGCTCTTTTTCAAATTCATGCCTTATGGTACAAACACAGTTATGAATACATTAACTCACTTTAACAAAGATGGCCAAGCGCATATGGTCGATGTTAGCAACAAAGACCATACAGATCGAATTGCTATAGCATCGGGAAAAATTTCAATGCTCCCAGCCACCTTGGATCTTATTATTGCAGGTTCTCATAAAAAAGGTGATGTTCTAGGAATTGCCAGAATTGCAGGCATCCAAGGAGCAAAAAAAACAAGTGAGCTCATACCGCTTTGCCATCCAATAGCCTTGACACATCTTTCAGTTGATTTTGAGACCGCAAAAGAAAGTAACACCATTTCTTGTAAAGCTACGGCAAAAACCACTGGGCAAACCGGCGTGGAAATGGAAGCTTTAACTGCAGTTCAAGTTGCACTACTGACAATTTATGATATGTGTAAAGCCGTCGATCGAGGAATGACAATTAATGAAGTCAAATTACTCGAGAAAAGTGGCGGCAAATCGGGGCATTGGAAAGATTAATTGCAATCAAACAAACATCAAAATGAAAAAAAATCTAATTTACATCCTAACTCTTGGACTTCTATCAGCCTGTACATCTGTTGACACTGCTCTACCGATGGGCAACAACACTTATGAGGTTTCAAGCGAGTCTGGGCCTATCAGTATCTCGAAGGAAGATTTAATCAATCAAACGATTGAAAGCGCAAACCAAACCTGCTTGATGTCAGGAAAAACAATCCAAGTACTTTCTAAGAATGTGTCGAACAGTGGCAATTTATTTGGCAATAACTTAAAAGCAACTGTTACTTTTAAATGTAATTAGTGCTAATTGAATTAGGCTAGGTCTTTTAATACCTGAGGCTCAACCTCTTTCCATTCCTCGTCAGTAAATAATCTTGATCGGGTGTGGAAGGCTTTTCCTGTTGCACCCTCTAAAGAAAATGTCCCTCCATGCCCATCAATGACGTCTAAGATCAGTTGGGTATGCTTCCAATAGTCATATTGAAGCTTTCCAATATAAAAAGGCACTCCACCCACTTCCCCCAACTTAACATCGTATGGTCCAATCGTTAAATCTGTAGGCAAATAGCAGTTAGCAGCACTGTTATCACAACACCCTCCTGACTGATGAAACATAATTTCACCATACTGCGCTTTTAACTGATCAATTAATGCTAAAGCTTCCTCAGTTGCCACAACACGTTCGACCATAATATTCCCCGATTGTTATTTTTTCTAATGCAAAAGGGCGGATTACTCCGCCCTTTTAACTCATTGATGAATTATCAAAAGAAGCCAAGTTTATTTTCACTATAGCTTACCAACAAATTCTTCGTTTGTTGATAGTGATCTAGCATTACTTTATGAGTTTCACGACCAATACCAGACTCTTTGTAGCCACCGAAAGCCGCATGTGCAGGATACGCGTGGTAGCAATTAGTCCAAACGCGACCAGCTTTAATAGCTCGTCCCATTCTATAGGCAACATTACCATTACGACTCCAAACACCGGCACCTAAACCATAAAGCGTGTCATTGGCAATTGCCAAAGCTTCCGCCTCATCTTTAAATGTCGTCACTGCCAACACTGGTCCAAAGATTTCCTCTTGGAAAATGCGCATTTTGTTATTGCCTTTAAACATCGTAGGCTGAACATAGTAACCACCCTCTAAGTCACCACCTAAATTTGCTTGAGAACCACCAATTAAAACTTCAGCACCCTCTTGTTTACCTAAATCAAGATAGGACAAAATTTTTGTTAATTGTTCTTTAGAAGCTTGCGCACCCATCATGCTATCAGTATCTAATGGGTTCATATGTTTAATTGCCGCAACGCGTTTTAATACACGCTCCATAAATTTGTCATAGATACTTTCTTGTATCAATGCTCTTGATGGACATGTACAAACTTCACCTTGATTAAATGCAAATAAGACAAGTCCTTCAATTGCCTTGTCTAGGAAAGCATCATCCTTATCCATCACATCAGCAAAGAAAATATTAGGAGATTTGCCCCCCAACTCTAATGTTGCCGGAATCAAATTATTTGCTGCAGCTTGCGCAATTACACGACCTGTTGATGTTGAACCTGTAAATGCAATTTTGGCAATTCGTTTGCTTGTTGCTAGCGGCATACCTGCCTCACGACCAAATCCATTAACGACGTTAAGAACTCCAGGCGGCAACAAATCAGCAATTAAATCAACCAAAATCATGATAGAAATTGGTGTGGATTCTGCTGGTTTTAAAACCACACAATTTCCCGCACCCAAAGCTGGAGCCAATTTCCAAGCAGCCATCAAAATTGGGAAGTTCCACGGAATAATCTGACCCACAACACCTAAAGGCTCATGGTAATGATAAGCCACAGTGTTTTCATCTAAATCTGAAAGTGCGCCCTCTTGAGCTCGAACACACCCGGCAAAATAGCGGAAGTGATCAACCGTCAATGGAATATCCGCGTTTAATGTTTCACGAATTGCCTTGCCGTTATCTACCGTTTCGGCATATGCCAATAGCTCTAAATTTGCTTCAATACGATCTGCAATTTTTAATAAGATATTAGCCCTCTCTGCTGCTGGAGTTTTTCCCCATGCATCAGCTGCCTTGTGCGCAGCATCTAATGCAAGCTCGATATCTTCTGCGCCTGAACGAGCCGCTTTTGTATAAACCTTGCCACTAATTGGTGTAATGACATCAAAGTACTGACCCTTAATTGGCGCAGTCCACTTGCCGCCAATAAAATTATCGTATTGTGCTTTGTATTGAATTTTTGCGCCCGCTGCGCCTGGTGCTGAATAGATCAAGAGATTCTCCTAATAAACAAAACTGAGTTTGATAAATGACTACTTACTACACGGTGAAGCCACTTTCCTCTTGTCCAATTATTTAATCAATTAATTGCAGCGCAGCATTTAGAAAATGTTTAAAAAATAGTTCAAATCTAGGGTATTTACTAATCTAAGAAGTACCAGAGTGTTCAATTTTGTAACAATCTTCTACACTAAAACTGATAAGTAATATTTCCACAAGACCTTTATGGAATATGGATTCTAGGGTATTACCCCATATAAATTTGGGAACCATTTACCTATATTGATTAAATGCCTATTCAAAATGCCAAATCAAAAATTGCGTCCATTCGAGATATTCGAAAGAGTTGGCTTTTGCATGGCGATGCCCCTATCGATGAACTCGAAGGTGTATTAGGAAGCACCGTCTACAGATCTTGGCAAAGATGCCTACAGTCAGGCTTAGATGCCTATAAGAAAAGTTTGCCTGACAATATTTTGAGTGGACAAATTTTGCAATCCCGAATTGCACAAAGAGAAGATCTAATTGCATTAGCAAAACCAACGATGAACTACCTTCATGGACTCATGTCTGGCAGCGGGGGAGTTATCGTTTTATCCGATCACCAGGGCGTCATTGTGCACTCAGTTGGAGATGCTGAATTCATAGCAAAAGCAGATCGTGTTTTACTTAAAACAGGCGCATCTTGGATGGAAAAACATCGTGGCACAAATGCCATCGGCACTGCGCTTGTGGAAGGAGTTCCAGTCTCGATTAACGGCTCTGAACATTTCTTAGAAAACAATGGATTTTTAAGTTGTGCTGCAGCACCAATATTCCAGCCCGATGGGAAAATCAGCAGCATCTTAAATGTTTCTACTGATAAAGCCGCCTACCACCCACATACAATTAGTTTGGTAAAAGCGACTGCTCACGCGCTAGAAAAGCAGTTATTTTTTGCTTCAGAATTTAAGTACAAACTCATTATCAAACTACATACAACTCCCGAAGGCATTGGGTCAATTGGGGAAGGCCTTGTAGGCATTGAAGAGGATGGCACTATCCTCGGAATTGATAGAGCGGCACTTTCTTATCTTGGTATAAGTGCACTTGATATTGGCGAAGTCAAAATTCAACAAATACTCGACACAAATATCGAAAGACTTTTTGATCAAGCTAATAAAGCTAAAGGGCAAATAATTGAATTTAAAAATTATTCAGGAAGAAGCCTATATTTAAGTTTATATCCTAGTGATAAATATAAATTTAACTCTCAACCCAAAAATTTAGACTCACCACAATTTCCACCAACTATGCCAACCCAACCAGGTCCGCATAATTTTGAACCAGAAGCCTTAAGCCAAGTGTCAAGGGTTGCGATAGAACGCACCCTTGAAAAAACCAAAGGCAATGTGAGCCTTGCCGCTAAACTACTTGGCATTAGTAGAAATACCCTTTATCGCTATCTTAAAAAATAACTATCGACATTCTGATGGCATTAATTTTGCTGGAAGAGTTCCGCCATTACCCTTACAAGACCAAGCCCCACCCCAGCTCATTTTTTTATCTTTCAACATTAAATTAACTACCGCGTTCTCATTACTTGGATCGTTAGTAGGATAAAGAATTAACAAATTATTTTCATTCGAAGCTACCGCTGTTGTGTACTCAATCAAAATAGCACCCGTATCTTCAATCACAATTGACTTCACACCATTTGTTGGGGTGTACTTAAAAACTCCTTGAGTCGCTTTATCCATATCTCCAGGCCCATGAGAAGCATACGCCTCTGAAACAGCTAACTTCGCCCCCACAGCCATACTTAAACCCTCTGCAACTCTGCCACGCGCAATATAGTCTTGATACTGTGGCACTGCGATTGCAGCTAATATTGCAATGATCGCAACAACTACCATTAACTCAATTAAAGTAAATCCAGCATCATTTTTAACAGCATTAATTTTCAATTCAGTCTCCAAACAAAAAGGTGACATCTTCACAGATGTCACCTTTAGTTTGAACCTAGATTAATGTAGGATTTTTCTTAATTAGAAATCAATTAGGCTTGATTCTTTTTAACCGTTTGCCGCTTAATTAATTCGCCAACCAACATAACAACAATGGCGCCGACAATTCCTGCCATTGTTGAATAGTTTTGGATGCCTTCTCCAAACTGAGAAATTAGACCTGGATCTGTAAGAATCATTCCCCCAGCAATCCAACCTAACAAACCAGCTCCCAGCGTAACAATAAATGAGAATTTATCAATCAGATACAAAACAACCTGACTACCCCCAACAATTAAAGGAATTGAAACTAATAAACCAAAAATAATATATCCGAGTTGGTGATGTGCTGCATCTACCTGTCCTGCCGCTCCAGCAATTGCAATTACGTTATCGACGCTCATCGCAATATCAGCAACAATAATTGTTTTAACTGCTGACCATAACTTATCAGAAGCTTCTAACTCATGTTCACCATCTTCCTCTGTTTGCACAATTAATTTGTAAGCAATCCAGAAGAGCAAAATTCCGCCGGCAAGTTTTAAGAATGGGATCTTTAACAAAGTTACCGCAAAGACAACTAGGATTACTCGCAAAATAATTGCGCCCGCAGTTCCCCATAAAATACCTTTGCGGCGCTGATTTGGATGAAGGTTTCTGCATGCAAGCGCGATAACAACCGCATTATCTCCACCAAGCAATACATCAATCATGATGATCTGAGCGATAACACCCCAGTCAATCGTCGTCAAAAACTCCATAATGCCTCCTTTTTAAAAACAAAAACGGGAGACAAGCTCCCGTTTTTGCAGCTTTATGCAAAGAATTTTACAACATTGCTTTCAAAAGCTTAGCCATCTCTGAAGGATTGCGAGTTACTGTGAAACCGCACTCTTCCATAATTGCCAATTTCGCATCAGCAGTATCTTCACCACCAGAAATCAACGCGCCAGCGTGACCCATACGTTTTCCAGCAGGTGCAGTCACGCCTGCAATAAAGCCTACAACTGGTTTTTTCATATTAGCTTTACACCAACGAGCTGCTTCAGCTTCGTCAGGTCCACCAATTTCACCGATCATGATCACTGCATCAGTATCTGGATCTTCATTGAACATTTTCATGATGTCGATATGTTTTAACCCATTGATTGGGTCACCACCAATACCAACAGCTGAAGATTGCCCCAAACCGATTTCTGTTAACTGAGCAACAGCTTCATAAGTCAATGTACCTGAACGGCTAACAACGCCAATACGACCTTTTCTATGAATATGGCCAGGCATAATACCGATCTTGATTTCTTCTGGCGTAATCAAACCTGGGCAGTTTGGTCCAAGTAATAGAGTTTTCTTACCGCCCTTGGCTTCTTTCTCAATCATCTTGTTGCGAACTTCAAGCATGTCACGAACAGGAATACCTTCCGTGATACAAATTGCTAAGTCCAAGTCAGCTTCTACAGCTTCCCAAATCGCTGCAGCAGCACCCGCTGGTGGAACATAGATAACAGATACAGTTGCACCAGTTTCTTTAGCAGCTTCTTTAACTGAACCATAAATTGGAATATCAAAGATTTTTTCGCCCGCTTTTTTAGGATTCACGCCAGCGACGAAACATTCTTTACCGTTTGCATACTCTTGGCATTTTTCTGTGTGGAATTGACCAGTTTTACCAGTAATACCTTGTGTAATTACTTTGGTGTTTTTATTAATCAGAATAGACATATAAATTCCTTTGATTGACCTTATTTAACAGCTGCGACAACTTTAGTCGCTGCTTCCGCCATTGTGTCGGCGCTGATGATTGGTAAACCAGACTCAGCAAGCATTTTCTTACCAAGTTCTTCGTTAGTACCTTTCATTCTGACCACCAAAGGAACTGACAAGTTAACTGCCTTACATGCAGTAATAACGCCGTCAGCAATCACGTCACACTTCATAATGCCACCGAAGATGTTAACCAAGATTGCTTTAACGCTCTTGTTTTTCAACATGATTTTGAAAGCTTCAGTTACTTTTTCAGCTGTCGCACCACCACCTACGTCCAAGAAGTTTGCTGGCTCGCCACCAAACAATTTAATCGTGTCCATAGTTGCCATCGCTAAACCAGCACCGTTAACCAAGCAACCGATATTGCCGTCAAGTGAAATGTAAGCTAGATCGAATTTTGAAGCCTCGACTTCAGCTGGATCTTCTTCATCCAAGTCACGGTATGCAACGATTTCTGGATGACGGAACAATGCATTTGAATCAAAGTTGAATTTAGCGTCCAATGCTTTGATATTGCCGTTACCTTCAAGAATCAAAGGATTAATCTCAACTAAAGATGCATCTGTTTGCATATAGACTTTATACAAGTTATTCAACACTTCCTTAGCTTGCGCTTGTGAAGCATCTGGAACGCCAATGCCTTTTGCTAACTTAGTTGCATCAGCATCTGTTAGGCCAGTTAATGGGTTAACAAATACTTTAATAATTTTTTCTGGTGTTGAAGCTGCAACTTCTTCAATATCCATACCGCCTTCGCTTGAAGCCATCACAACAACAGATTGTGTTGCACGGTCAGTCAAGATACCAACGTAATATTCTTTTTTGATGTCTGCGCCATCTTCAACCAATAAACGGCGAACTAATTGACCCTCTGGACCTGTTTGATGAGTTTTAAGTTGCATACCCAAAATCGCATTTGCGTATGTTCTAACTTCATCAAGGCTCTTAGCAACTTTAACGCCACCACCTTTACCGCGACCACCTGCGTGGATCTGCGCTTTAACAACCCAAACTGGGCCGCCTAATTTTTCTGCGGCACTAACTGCCTCATCTACGCTAAATGCTGGAATGCCGTTTGGAACTGGCACATT
>CAZEHN010000021.1:0-29264 GCA_964511855.1 uncultured Polynucleobacter sp.
TAGAAAGCATTTTGTCAAAACGTGCTTTTTCTACGTTAAGAATTTTTCCTTTTAGAGGAAGAATAGCTTGGAACTTACGATCACGTCCTTGTTTTGCTGAGCCGCCCGCAGAGTCACCCTCGACAATAAATAGTTCAGAGTTTGCAGGATTCTTTTCTTGGCAATCTGCCAACTTACCTGGTAAGCCTAAACCATCAAGCACACCTTTACGGCGTGTCATTTCGCGTGCTTTACGAGCAGCTTCTCTAGCGCGTGCGGCTTCAATAATTTTTCCGCAAATAATTTTTGCGTCTTGAGGGTTTTCTTCTAAATATTCTGTTAAAGCAGCTGAAACAACATCTTCTACTGGACCGCGAACTTCACTTGAAACTAGTTTATCTTTAGTTTGGCTTGAGAATTTTGGTTCTGGCACTTTGACTGACAAAATACACGTTAGACCTTCACGCATATCATCACCAGAAATTTCTACTTTTGCTTTTTTAGCTAAATCATTTTCATCAATGTATTTATTGATGACTCGTGTCATGGCTGCACGTAATCCTGTTAAGTGCGTACCACCGTCTCTTTGAGGAATGTTATTTGTAAAACATAGTACTTGTTCGTTATATCCATCATTCCATTGCATGGATACTTCAGATGTAATTTGACCACCTAAATCTGAAGGTCTCTCACCTGTTGCATAAAAAATTGTTGGATGAAGAACATTTTTAGATTTATTGATGTACTCAACGAATCCTTTAACACCACCAGAGAAAGCAAAGTCTTCTGACTTACCTGTTCTTTCGTCTGAAACTTTAATATGAACGCCATTATTCAAGAATGACAGTTCACGAATACGTTTTACTAGGATTTCATAATGAAATTCAATTTTGCCGAAAATCTCTTCATCGGCCATAAAGTGAACTTCAGTACCGCGTGATTCAGTTGTACCAATTTTAGGAATTGGAGAAATTACAATATCCCCATCTTTTTCAATGGTTCGATTTTGAACAACGCCGCGGGCAAATTCTAAGAAATGAACACTACCATCACGTTTAACAGTTAAACGTAACCATTTAGATAAGGCGTTAACGCAACTAACACCCACGCCATGTAAACCACCAGAAACTTTATAGCTGTTTTGGTCAAACTTACCACCAGCATGAAGTTCGGTCATCACAATCTCAGCAGCGCTCCGCTTTGGATCGTGTTTATCATCAAATTTAACGCCTGTTGGAATACCGCGACCGTTATCGATAATTGAAATCGAATTATCTGTATGAATCGTGACATTAATTTCAGAACAATGTCCTGCTAATGCCTCGTCAATAGAGTTATCTAATACTTCAAAAACTAAGTGGTGTAGACCTGTTCCATCGGAAGTATCTCCGATGTACATACCAGGTCTTTTTCTAACTGCTTCTAAACCCTCTAGGATTTGAATCGATGAAGCACTGTACTGATCTGAAGCTAAATTCTTATCTGTTGTCATGTATTTCTTTAAATTTTCTTAAATGCGCATTGGCATAACTACATATTTGAAATTGTCGTTGTCTGGTAAGGTGATTAATGCACTGCTATTTGAATCACCCAAACTTATAGTGACTTCTTCATTTTTCAGATTTGCCAACACATCTAACAAATATGAAACATTAAAACCAATGTCAATTTCATCACCAGAGTAACTTGTTTCAATATCTTCTTGTGCTTCTTCTTGCTCAGCATTTGTAGATTGAATTGTTAAACAATCTTGCTTTAGAGAGCAACGAATACCTTTGAATTTATCTGTTGTCAGAATTGCAGCTCTTTGCAATGCTGATTGAAATACATCGCGTTTAACAACAAGTGAATTTTTATGTCCTTTAGGAATAACTCTTTGGTAATCAGGGAACTTACCTTCAACCAATTTAGATAAAAGTTCAACGGAACCAAAAGTAAATTTAATTTGGTTTGCTGAAATTTGAATATCTAATTTTTCATCAGAGTCTTCCAATAGATGCTGACATTCCAAGATAGTTTTTCTTGGAACAATCACTTCTATTTTCTCTTGTGATCCACTAATTGCTTCGTCAAGGGCCACATGACCATAAGCTAAGCGATGACCATCTGTTGCCACTGCAATTAAGGATTTACCTTCTAATACAAACAACATACCGTTTAAGTAGTAACGGATATCTTGTTGAGCCATTGCAAAATAGACTTGGCTAATTAATTGTTTAAATAACTTTTGAGAAACAGACAATTTAGTTAAGTTATCTAAACTTTCTTGCATAGTTGGAAATTCATTTGCAGCTAAAGTTTGCAAAGTAAATTTACTTTTACCGCTTTGTACAACCATGCGGCTATCTTTTAGATTTAAGTTAACAGGACCTTCTGGTAATGCACGCAGAATGTCTAACAGTTTTCTTGCGCCAACGGTTGTGCTGGAATCTTCATCTCCCACACCAAACTCTGCATGAGTAGTAATTTGAATTTCAATATCAGTAGAAACAAAAGAAATTTTTTCCTTTTGTTTTCTCATTAATAAATTCGCGAGAATTGGTAATGTATGTCGACGTTCAACAATGCCACTCACAATTTGTAGTGGTTTTAATAACGCGTCTCTCGATGTGCTAACCAATTGCATATTAATTGATCCTAAATAAGAATATATATTTATAAATTAGTAGTAGTAATAAGGCTTAGGATTTCAGTGGATAACTCAAATTTCTATTATAAAACAATAAGTTATTTAAAAAAAACTCTGTTGATAACTTCTGTATAACTCGTGGATAAATTCTGAATAACTTACAGCACCTCTCTATTTTGCATGAAGTTGATAAGTCATCCACAAATTATCAACAGCTTATACAAAGTTTATCCACATACTTATACATACTTTATCCACAGCCTTATCAACAGCCCAAAACCTTAATTTTTTAGGGTTTGCTCCAAAACGTGTAATTCGTGATTTAAATGACTATCGTGTAAACGCTCATCAGCTATCTTACGAACGGCATGTAATACGGTCGTATGATCCCTACCCCCAAATAATTCCCCTATTTCAGGCAAGCTTTTTTGGGTAAGTTCCTTTGCTATATACATAGCGATTTGACGAGGTTTAGCAATATTGGCAGGTCTCTTTTTAGAGTACATATCTGCAACCTTAATGCTGTAAAAATCAGCAACCGCTTTTTGGATATTTTCAACAGAAATCTGTCTGTTTTGAATGGATAAAAGATCTTTTAACGCTTCCCTAGCAACCTCAATATTGACCTCTTTTCCATGAAAACGAACAAAAGCCAGTATTTTGCGTAAAGCACCTTCTAGTTCCCGAATATTTGATCTGAGATGTTTGGCAATAAAAAAGGCAACGTCCTCAGACATAGGGATATTTTCTGCATTCGCCTTTTTCATCAAAATGGCCACTCTCATTTCTAGTTCAGGCGGCTCAATTGCTACTGTTAACCCTGAGTCAAAACGAGAAATAAGTCTCTCATCAATACCGTCCATTTCCTTTGGATAAGTATCTGAAGTGATGATCACTTGAGCCTTATGGGCAGTTAATGCCTCGAAGGCGTAAAAGAATTCTTCTTGCGTTCTAGACTTGCCACTAAAGAACTGAATATCATCAATGAGGAGCAAATCAAGAGAATGGTAATAAGTCTTAAATTTGTCAAAAGCCTTTTGTTGGTAAGCCCTTACTACGTCTGAAACATACTGTTCAGCGTGGATATACCTAATTTTTGCATTTGGTTTTTGTTCTAATAGGTAATTACCAATCGAGTGGATAAGATGGGTTTTGCCTAGTCCAACTCCACCATATAAGAACATCGGATTGTATGAAGTGCCTGGATTATTCGCCACTTGAATCGCCGCTGCTCTTGCAAGTTGGTTGGCTTTACCGGTAACAAAAGTTTCAAAAGTTAAAGCCGGATCCAGTTTGGAATACACATCAATTGCGACCTGATAATTATTATCATCAAATTCCTCTTTGGCTGGACTTGCATCCGTAATAACACTTTCAACTTCACTAGATGAATTAACCAAATTAAGTGATGATCCTTGGATGGTGTCATTAATGGCACAAGCTTGAGGATCCAAAACGAGCTTGATTGAGGTTTCTTGATTAATTAAGGCAGCCGCAATTTCAGACATTCTGGGCAAAAACTTTGATTTGACCCAATCCAATTTAAATTGATTGGGAGCGGCTAAGACAAAAGTGCCATCTTCGCTTGTAAAACCAATAGGCGCTAATGGCTTAATCCAGGTCTTGAACTGTTGAAAAGGCATCTCTTTTGACATAGCATCTTGCATCGCAGTCCAAAAGGAAGACGTATTTGATGCGTTAAAACCATCAGAAACGGTATTTTTATCCGAAGTATTCTGTGTCATGTCAGAAGGCAAAGAGCTATTTATTATTTTTTAAGTAGGGATCGATTGTAGACAAGAATGTGAGTTATCCACAAAGGAAAACTTGGTGGATAAGCTGTGGATAACTTGTGGATAACATAAAATTTTCTATATAAATTAACCGGTTATAAAAAATTGCCAAAAAATTTTTGTTTTAAAAAGCAATTCATTTGCGACAGATTGACGGAAAACCGAAAATAAGCGAAAATTTACGGTTCTGCAGCAGCAATTATCTGAAAATATATTATGAAACGTACATATCAACCTTCCGTAACACGTCGCAAACGTACTCATGGCTTTTTAGTTCGCATGAAGACTAAAGGCGGTCGTAAAGTTTTAAATGCTAGACGCGCAAAAGGGCGCAAACGTTTAGCTGTATAAGTTGGCTGTGGGTGCGTAGCGATTGCTAGGCTCCCACAAAGCTATATGCGCAAGCAAAAGCTTACTCGGCAACATGTACTTCGTTTGCCAGAAGAAATTTCCAGCGTATTAAGGTTAAAACCTAGTAAATCCAATCATTTTTCGTTTCACGAAAAATCGATACATCCTCAAGTAGAAAATACAGAGGAAAACAATAAAGAAGACTGCGATGCCAATCAGCCGCTTAAGCGCTTAGGCTTGGCTATTCCTAAAAAGCTTGCAAAAAGAGCGGTTGATAGAAATAGGATCAAACGCCTTATTCGTGAAAATTTTCGAACAAGTAGACCAAGTGAAGTATTTGATCTGGTGGTTAAGTTAAAAGCACCGATTGGCATTGGAACCAAAAAACGCTTAAGAAACAAAGAGCGTGTAGATATCCGTCAAGAAATTCTTAATTATTTCAATGATTAAAAAAATCATTACTAAGATTCTGGTGGGCCTATTAACTATATATAGTTATTTGATTAGCCCGTGGCTTGGTAATAGATGTAGATATCACCCGAGTTGTTCTAGTTATGCCAAAGAAGCTTTAGAAACACACGGCCCAATCAAAGGCTTATATTTAGCGATTTACCGAGTATTAAGATGCGCCCCTTGGGGGAGTGGGGGTTATGACCCAGTTCCACCAAAAGAAAAGAAAGAAAACTAACTTACAAAGCCACTACAATCGATGGCTTATTGATGCATTGCTATAGAAATGAATATGGATATCAAAAAAACACTACTTTGGGTTGTATTTTCAGTCTCTGGATTGATGCTTTTCAACAGCTGGCAAATCCAAAACGGAAAGCCGCCGTTGTTTGGAGCGCCAGCTGCAAACACTCAGGCGACTGCAAATAAACCAGCGGATAACGGAGTTCCAACACCTGTTGCGCCAATTTCAGCAACAACAGCGATTGCTCAAGATAAAGCTGCGCCAGCTAGTGAACAAAAAGTTGTTACTAAAACTGTTCATCTTAAAAATGATCTTTTAGATTTAGAGGTTGATGCAAGAGGTGGCACCTTAATTAAAGCAACGTTACTTAAACAATTTGATCACGGTGAACCCGTTGTTATTTTTAAAACTGATGGCGCTCAAAAATATCAAGCAAGAAGCGGTTTAGTTGCTAACGGTTTTGATTTACCTAATCACAATGATGTATTTAATATTCAATCGACAAACGGACAAACCGTTGTTCTGACTTCTGAAAAAAATGGCGTAGCGATTGAGAAAACTTATACGCTTGAAAAAGATGGTTACATTCTTAATGTAAAAAATAAAGTAACTAATAAAACATCCCAAACAATTTCTCCATCAATTTATGAAGAGTTAATTCGTGATGGTGCAAAGGTTGATGAAAGTCAGTTTTATAGTACTTTTACAGGACCTGCGGTATATACGGATAAAGACAAATTCCATAAGATTGATTTCAAAGATATAGAAAACAATAAGGTTTCAGTTTCAACACAAATTCCTGCGACAGATAACGCCTGGGTTTCAATGGTTCAGCATTATTTTGCAAGTGCATGGTTTCCTGAAATTCAAGCAAATAGAGAGTTTTATTTTGGCAAGTTAGATGGCAATTTATTCCGCGCAGGGATTAAAACTGGACTTGGAGATATTGCACCGTCTTCTTCGCAAACAGCATCTGCAAGATTGTTCGTTGGCCCACAGCAAGAAAAAATGCTAGAAAGTTTAGCGCCAGGATTTGAGTTGGTTAAAGACTACGGTTGGTTAACGATTATTGCTAAACCAATCTTCTGGTTACTCACACAAATTCATAGCTTTGTTAATAACTGGGGTTGGTCAATTGTTATATTGACAATTCTGATCAAGTTGTTGTTCTTCCCATTGTCTGCCGCAAGTTATAAATCAATGGCGCGCATGAAAGAAGTTCAGCCTAGATTGCTTCAAATGAAAGAGCAATATAAGAATGAGCCTCAACAATTAAATAAAGCAATGATGGAAATGTACCGTAAGGAAAAAATTAATCCTTTAGGCGGTTGCTTGCCAGTACTTGTCCAAATCCCAGTATTTATTTCTCTTTATTGGGTATTGTTGTCATCTGTTGAGATGCGTAATGCACCATGGATTGGTTGGATTCATGACTTATCAGCACCAGATAGATTCTTTAGTGATTTAATTGGCTTGTCTATTCCAATTGGTATTTTGCCTATTGTGATGGCGGTTTCAATGTATATCCAAACAAAACTAAATCCAACGCCTCCAGACCCAATTCAGGCGAAGGTAATGCAAATTATGCCGCTAGTTTTCTCGGTAATGTTCTTTGCGTTCCCAGCAGGTTTGGTCTTGTACTGGGTAGTTAACAACATCTTATCGATTGCACAGCAGTGGCAAATTAATAAGATGTTCGGCGCTAAAAAAGCTTAACGAGTAACTAACGATGGCGACGCGCCGCGACCCCATCGTTGCGATTGCAACGTCTACAGGTAAAGCTGGCGTTGGCATTGTAAGGGTCTCTGGTGAAAATCTGAGACCGCTGATTAATAAGGTTGTCGGTAACGAGTTATCGCCACGACATGCAACTTTATTTGAATTAAAAGACCAAGACGGATCATTGATTGATCAAGGCCTTGGTCTTTTTTTTGAGGCGCCACACTCGTTCACAGGCGAGGATGTGTTTGAGTTTCAAGGGCACGGTGGATCCGTCGTTCTTCAAATGGTCCTCAATCGTTTGCTTGAGTTAGGTAGAGATCATGATTTGCGCTTGGCAGCGCCCGGTGAATTTTCAGAGCGGGCATTTCTAAATGACAAAATTGATTTAGCTCAAGCGGAAGCAATTGCAGATTTAATTGATGCAAGTACTGAAGCTGCAGTTAAAAGCGCAAATAAATCATTAGCCGGTGAGTTTTCAAAAAACATTGATGCATTAGTTTCCGAGTTAACTAATTTGCGAGTGCTTGTTGAGGCCACTTTAGATTTTCCAGAAGAAGAAATTGAGTTTTTAGAAAATGCTCACGCAATTGAGCATTGGCAACAAATAAAAGCGTCACTCTTAGCATTATTAAAAGCATCAAGGCAAGGTTCGTTGTTGCGTGAAGGCGCTCAAGTTGTGTTGGCGGGTGAGCCTAACGTTGGCAAGAGTTCTTTGTTAAATGCTTTGTCAGGAAATGATGTTGCAATTGTGACGCCAATAGCTGGAACAACAAGAGACAGAATACGTGAGCATATTCAAATAAATGGGGTGCCATTACATATTATTGATACCGCTGGTTTGCGCGAGGCGCAAGACGAGGTAGAAAAGATCGGTATTGAAAGATCTTGGGAATCTATTCAAGAAGCAGATCTTATTTTATTTATTCGAGACTCATTAAGACCCGATGATCAAGCATCTGAAGCGTTGTATCAAAAAATCATTACGCACTCAAATCAACAAATTCCTATTTTGCAGATTTGGAATAAGGTGGATCAGAATGAAAACTTTAAGTCCAAGGACGGCTTTTTAATTTCTGCTAAATCAGGTTTGGGTTTAGATGTGCTTAAAGATGAAATACTTAAGCGTATTGGTTGGCAAGAAAATAACGAAGATGTTGTCTTTGCTAGGCAGCGTCATATCGATGCATTAAATCGAGCAAGTGAACATTTAATAATTGCAGGAGAGCATCTTGCGCAGGGTAATCAATCTTTAGATCTTGCTGCAGAAGAGTTAAGACTTTCACAGGAAGCTCTCGGAGAGATTACTGGAAAACTATTGCCAGATGATTTACTTGGAAAAATTTTTAGCTCTTTTTGCATTGGCAAGTAATTTATCAAGTGATTAAAAGGTTGATATGAATTTTGATCAAGTTGTATTTGCTGGAGGTGGAAATCGCTGTTGGTGGCAAGCAGGTTTTTGGCATGCATTTAACGAAGTCTATCCGCAAACTCCCAAAAGAATTACCGCGATTAGTGCAGGAGCTGCTACAGCTTGTTTGTTATATGCCCGACCAGGACAAGAGGGTTCACAGTGGGCTTTAGATTATTACAACCGCGTTCTGGCAAATCTTGGAAAAAATGCAAATTGGTCAAACCTATTAAATGATCAAAAAGTATTTCCACACAATGAGATTTACGGTAATGCGTTAACCAATATTCTTGCTCAATCACCTGATAATTTAAAACAAGCACCAGAAATTTGGATTGGGGTTGCCCATATTCCTAAATGGCTTGGACCAAAATTGGCCGTCCTATTTGGTTTAATTGCTTACAACTTCGAAAAGCACGTGCTAAAAACCCTTCATCCCAAACTTGGGAGAAAGTTGGGATTTAGCCGTGAGTTTGTTAAAGCTCAGGATTGTAAAAACTTAGACGAGCTTAAAGAACTAATTTTGCAGTCATCGTGTACGCCGCCATTTACACCAGTAATGTATCGAAATGGAAAGGCTGTGCTTGATGGCGGATTAGTAGATAACGTGCCAATTGATGGTTTAGTGCCAAATCCACCGAATTTGCCACCAAGTAATGTGTTGGTACTCGTGACGCGAAGATACCCGCTTCCTGATGTTTTTGTTAGGGAGTTGCCAGGTTTGAGGCTAATTTACGTTCAGCCTAGTAAAAAAGTGCCCATTTCCAGTTGGGACTATTCAAAGCCGGAATTGATGGAACCCACCTATTTACAGGGGGTAGAGGATGCAAAAAGGGTAATTAAAGAGGGAAAAATTGTTGCGCTGCAGCAGAAGTAAATCGAAAAAAGTGAGAAAATAGCGTTAATTACAAAACTGCCTGAAAAAACTATGAACCAACCTAAAACCTTTGGGATTGAGCAATTAAATGTCCCTAATTATGTTAAGCATCAAAAATTAATCCAATGGGTGGCTGAAATTGCTACGCTTACCCAGCCAGACCAAGTTTATTGGTGTGATGGATCTACTGAAGAGTATGACCGTCTATGTCAAAAAATGGTTGAGTCAGGAACTTTAAAGAAGTTAAATCCTGCCAAACGTAAGAATTCATACCTAGCATGCTCAGACCCAACGGATGTGGCGCGTGTAGAAGACCGAACATTTATTTGTTCAGAGAAAAAAGAAGATGCTGGTCCTACAAATAATTGGACCGATCCAAAAGAAATGCGTACAAAGTTAAATGGTTTGTTCGCAGGTTGTATGCGTGGCAGAACCTTATATGTTGTGCCATTCTCAATGGGTCCTTTGGGCTCCCCAATCGCACACATTGGTGTTGAATTAAGTGACAGTCCATACGTTGCAGTCAACATGAAAATCATGACTCGTATGGGTCGTGGTGTGTTTGATGTTTTAGGAACAGATGGTGAATTTGTTCCTTGTGTACACACTGTTGGTAAGCCATTAGCAGCAGGTGAAAAAGATGTTAAGTGGCCATGCAACACAACAAAATATATTGTTCACTATCCTGAGACGCGTGAGATTTGGTCTTATGGCTCTGGTTACGGTGGTAATGCATTATTGGGTAAAAAATGTTTTGCTCTAAGAATTGCTTCAACAATGGGCCGTGATCAAGGCTGGTTAGCTGAGCATATGTTGATTTTGGGTGTAACTTCACCTGAAGGTAAAAAACACCACGTTGCTGCTGCATTCCCATCAGCATGCGGTAAAACAAACTTTGCAATGTTGATTCCGCCAGCAGGTTTTGCGGGTTGGAAAGTAACAACAATCGGTGATGATATTGCATGGATCAAGCCTCGCAAAGATCCTGTTACTGGTGAAATGCGCTTGTACGCGATTAACCCAGAAGCAGGTTATTTCGGCGTTGCTCCAGGTACAAATACATTAACAAATGCAAACTGCATGTCTTCATTAAATGAAGACGTTATCTTCACAAACGTCGCTCTTACTGATGATGGTGATGTTTGGTGGGAAGGTATGACAAAAGAGCCGCCTGCACATTTGATTGACTGGCAAGGCAATGATTGGACGCCTGCAGATGGTGCTGCTGGTAAAAAGGCTTCACATCCAAATGCACGTTTCACAGTAGCGGCTACAAATAATCCAGTGATAGATTCAGAGTGGGATAACCCGGATGGTGTTCCAATTGATGCGTTCATCTTTGGTGGTCGTCGTTCAACAACAGTTCCGCTTGTTACAGAGGCGCGCGATTGGGTTGAGGGTGTTTATATGGCCGCAACAATGGGCTCTGAAACAACTGCTGCAGCAACTGGCCAACAAGGTGTTGTCCGTCGTGACCCATTCGCAATGTTGCCATTTACTGGCTACAACATGAGCGACTATTTCAAACACTGGTTACAACTTGGTTCGAATTTGATTGCTCAGGGTGCTAAGTTGCCGAAGATTTATTGTGTCAACTGGTTCCGTAAAGATGAAGCTGGCAAGTTTGTTTGGCCAGGCTATGGTGAGAATATGCGTGTTCTTGCTTGGATTCTTGGTCGTGTAGAAAATAAAGCGAAGGGCGAAAACCATATGTTTGGAGTTTCTCCTTCACACAGCGATTTAATCTGGGAAGGTTTAAATTTCACAGAAGAGCAGTTCAATCAAGTTATCTCAATTGATAAAGCAGCTTGGACTGAGGAATTAAAACTTCATGAAGAATTATTTGCTCAATTAGCGCATGGTTTGCCAACTGAATTGGTTGCAACTAAAGCAAAATTGGCTGAAGCATTAGCGATTGACTAAGTAATCGATGAAGTTAACTAGTTCGCCTCACAGGCGGACTTAGTCCCAACAACTAAGCGGTTTTCCTGATCTACTTTGTAGCAATGATTAGGAAAGCCGTTTTGCTTTGCGGCTTTTAAGTTTTCTAGAGCTCTTTTTGCTAATAAGATTTCATTTACGTTCTTGCCGCCAGATTGTAAGCAATCTTTCATTAGCGGAGAGTTCATATCTGAAACAAGTAGTTTTAGGTTGGCGCATTTTGCTCTTGTTGTGGCCGAGTAAACTGCAACGGCACTTTGATTTGCTTTGACAGGATATGGTGAGATGACCCCCATTGGATCAATGGGCTCACCATTCGCCAGAATTTCAAAATGAAGATGCGGCCCGCTTGATCTTCCAGTGTTACCTACAGTGCCGATCAAATCACCTTTGTTTAGTTTTTGATTTGGCTGCACGAGAATTTCATTTAAGTGGGCATATTTAGTAACAATGCCTTTAGGGTGAGTGATTTCAATAAAATTGCCGTATCCAACATCCCCCTCAACAACTTTACTCACAGTACCAGGAGCTGCTGCTAATACAGGGGTGCCAATGGATGCAGAAAAATCAACACCAGAATGAAGAGCAGTTTTATTGACTAGTGGATCCAATCGAACGCCATATTCACTACTTAAGGAGTAAGGCCCAGCTAGTGGTACGCCATCGGGAAGATTGCTTAATGAAATCAATGCGCGACTTAATGGTTCTTTAAGTAAAGGAATGGATTCATTGATATTAGTAATTCTTTGATCAATTTTTTGAACAACGCTACTAACAGAACTATTTGTTTCAGAATTAATTACGATTGGTTCGATGGGTTGGTAAAGTCCGCCTTTACCATCTTTGGGGGTGTTCTTATCGGCCGGAATTTGTTTTTCTAGTTTTTCTTTTAAAGCATTTATTTCGTTTAACTGTTTGATGCTTTCATTGATCTTGTTTTCTAATGCGCTTAAGCGATTTGTGATTTCTGTATTAATTGCTTCATCCAGTTTTGGGCCAAATCCCACTCTTAGGTCTTTAGAAACTAATACGGCAAGCAAAATGCCGAACATGCACAAGATCACACCAATAGTGATGAACAGGTGTTTCTTTTTGATGGAGATGTGATCCGCGCTATTACCCAGATCTTTATCGTCTTGCATTAATGCCAGAAAATTTAGGGAGGAATTGAATTATATACAAGAACCCCATTTTGGTAATAAAATCAATAAAAACAATAGGTTATATAAATGAAAATAGTGATTGTTGGGGCAGGGGTTGCTGGGTGCACCATTGCAAATGAATTGCAAAAGGCTGGACACGACACTTATTTGATTGACCAACAACTAGGTATTGCGAAAGAAACTTCTGCGCACGCAGCAGCTTTAGCTCACCCTCATTTGAGCAGAAGACCTGCACGACTTCAAAAATTTACGCGTTATGCCAATCGCATGGCTTATGCGCAATGGCAACATCATCAGCGTTATAAGGGAGCCTTTCAGCCACTTGAACAAGAAGATTGGCAAAGCTTAGAGCAGATGCAAGCCAAATTGGATTTGCTCAATTTCACAAAAATGGAAGCTATTCCATTAGAGGCATACAAGGCAAAGGAAATTGTAGGGATAGATAAGCCTGGAATTTTTTATCCTGAAGCGGGGATTTATGACCTTAAAGATATTTGCAATGAGTCGATCAAAAACATACCAAAAGAGAATTTAATTCTTGGCCGTGATGTAAAAGGAATAAAAAATCTCAATGGAAAATGGGCGGTATTAGATGACTCTAATCAGGAAATTTTGGTTGGAGATGCACTTGTTTTAGCCAATGGTGTTGGCGTTAAAACGCTGCTCGAGAGTATCTCGATACGACTACATTTAAGACCCGTTAGAGGTCAACTTTCTAGGTTTGAGGTAAGCGCTAAAAGTCCATGGGTAAACCATTTTCCGAAGGTCGCTATGTGCGGAGATGGCTATTGTTTGCCAGCACTTACTTTCAATAAAGATCAATATATATGGGAGGTCGGCTCTAGTTATGATGAGGGAGAGTTTGATTTAGCCCCCCGTGAGTCAAGCGATCAACATAACCGAGAATTAGCCAAAATACTTGTTGATCAAGCTCAATTACCCTTGGAAGATTTGGTCGCTAAAGACCCTTTTGTTGGCGTAAGAAGCGTCTCGGGCGATCGGTTGCCGTTGATAGGACCAGTGCCCTCACAACCGGGCTTATTTATTGCCAGCGCATATGGTGCCAGAGGTGTGCTTTGGTCTGCAGTCACCCCTGGATTAATTGCTCGTCAGGTTGAGGCTTTCTTCTTAGGCGCGGCTTTTTTACGTGCAGGTTTTTTAGCTGGCGCTTCCTCAGAAGAAGAGTCTGAATTTGCTTTGGCAGTTGCCCCGGCTCGTTTTTTAGCTGGTGCTTTGACTGGACGTGGTTCAAACTCAAAACCAATTTTGCCGTCAGGTTGACGAGCAAGATAGGCTTTAAATACACGACCAGTTCTCATTGACTTAAAGTTAGTTAATAAATCAGTCTTACCTTCGTTTAGTAATTTTTGAACTTGTTCAGTAGAAATCTCTTGCTGTAAGACGACTTTACCCGTTTTAAAGTCACATGTTTTATTTGCGCCAACACTATGTTCGCAAACATAGCTCATCCCATGCTCATAAACAGCGCCAGAACATTTTGGACAAGGGCCTAATGCTGTTTTGCCTGTGAAGTCGACAGGCTCATTGTCATCGGCATCAGAGTTACCAAAGTCAAACTCTAATTTGAATCCTGCATTTGGATAGTCCGCATCATCTTCTGGGATTTCAGTGAGCTTAATGATGGCCGCAAAAGGGCGCCCCATTTTGCTCCGGAAACCTTGAAGTGGCCCAATGGTTTTTTCTTTTAATAGCTCTTCAACTTCGTCGTACTCAAAAGCGCGGCCACCTGGAATTTTGCTGATCGTAAAGCCACACTTTTCACATGCAAAGCGCCGATAGTTTTCTTTAACTTGACCGCCGCAATGTGGGCATGGTGTTTTAAGAGTTGCGTAGTCACCAGGAATTGTGTCGCTGTCATATTCTTTTGCGCGCTTAACAATGCGTTGCGTCATTTGTGCAATGTCACGCATAAATGCTTCGCGAGGAATAAGACCTTTTTCCATTTGAGAGAGTTGATGTTCCCATCCACCGGTTAGGGCGGGCTGAGTTAGCTCTTCAATGCCTAGACCACGTAGTAAGGTCATTAATTGGAAAGCTTTTGCCGTCGGAATAAGTTCTCGACCTTCGCGAACCATGTACTTTTCAGCTAACAGCCCTTCAATAATAGAAGCACGTGTAGCTGGTGTACCAAGACCCTTTTCTGCCATGGCTTCTCTATGCTCATCATCTTCTACAAGCTTGCCGGCACCCTCCATTGCGGAAAGTAAAGTTGCCTCAGAATATCGTGCGGGTGGCTTAGTTTTTAGGCCAACAACATTAATTTCTTCTGTTTGAACCTTTTCACCAGACGCCACAGGAACAAGCTCTTTATCTTCCTGACTTGATTTGCCGTACACAGCTAACCAGCCAGGCGAAGTTAATACCTTACCCTCAGTTTTGAACTGATGTCCGCTTACGCTTGTAATACGGGTGGTTAATTGGTATTCGGCGGCAGGGAAGAAAATCGCCAAGAAACGTCTAACAACCAAGTCGTAAAGTTTTTGCTCAGGCTCTGATAAAGATTTAGGAGCCTGTAGGGTTGGAATAATCGCAAAGTGATCTGAGATTTTTGAGTTATCAAAAATACGTTTATTGGGTTTAACCCAATCGTTCTTTTTAATTTGAGCGGCAAAGGCTTGATAGTTGGGCGATGCTTCACCAAGTGCTTCGATCGTTTCTTTAACCGTGCCAATGTAATCTTCAGGCAATGCTCTAGAGTCTGTACGAGGATAGGTCAGTACTTTATGACGCTCATACAGTGCTTGGGCTAATCCTAAGGTGTTCTTCGCTGAGAAACCAAACCGTGCATTTGCTTCGCGTTGCAAACTTGTTAAATCGAATAATTGAGGCGCTTGTTGAGAAGATGGTTTTGACTCTTCAGAAACTGAGCCAGGCTTACCGGCGCATGCCGTAACAATGCTTAGTGCAGCGGCTTCACTCCACAAGCGGTTATCTTTAAGCTCTGGATCTGTATTTTCTGATTTACCCGCCTTTTTAAATTGCGGATCAAACCAGCGACCTTCATAGATGCCGCTTGCAGCAATAAATTCAGCTTTAACTTCCCAATAATCTCTTGAAACAAATTTGCGGATAGCTTCTTCGCGTTCTACAACAACTGATAAGGTCGGAGTTTGCACGCGCCCAACTGTTGTTAGGAAAAATCCGCCACCCTTACTATTAAAAGCTGTCATCGCTCGAGTGCCATTAATGCCAACGAGCCAGTCAGCTTCCGAGCGGCAGCGAGCCGCATCTGAGAGTGGCATCATTTCTTCATCGCTACGCAAGTTCGCAAAGCCATCACGAATTGCATTAGGCGTCATGGACTGCAGCCAGAGTCGTTGTATTGGCTGCGTTGCTTTAGCTTGTTGCGCAATTAGTCGAAAAATTAATTCACCTTCACGCCCCGCGTCACATGCATTAATTAAGCGGTTAACATCTTTTCGTTTAATTAATTTTTGTAAGACCTTTAATCTAGCTTCTGTTTTGGCAATTGGACGAAGTTCAAAGTAAGGGGGAATCACGGGCAGGTTGTTAAATGACCATTTGCCGCGTTTAACCTCAAATTGTTCAGGAGAGGCGATTTCTAATAGATGTCCAACAGCAGATGACACAATAAAGTCATCACGCTCAAAATAATCGTCGTGTTTTGTGAAGCCACCAAGTGCTCTTGCAATATCAGCTGCAACAGATGGTTTTTCTGCAATAACAAGCGTTTTTAAAGTCCCGTCGACTGGTTTTTTTGCCACTTAATTTGACCTAGCTTTTTAATTTCCTTTTTTTATTATTAACCGAAGAAATGAAGTTAGTGGGAACTTTCTAATAAATTAATCCCCAAATACCATCAAATTTTTGGTGTAAGCCATTGTTTTTATTGAATTTATTTTATTTATATTTAATTGATTTCTGATTTGGTGGAAAAAACGACTATTTAATAGGCACTATTAATAGATGAAAAAGGGAAGTCATCAATAATGTCTTCGACAGCTTCAACGAGTTTTGCGCCGTTTTTAATTAATAAATGAGGACCTTTTGAAGTCGGCTCATGGATAGATCCGGGGATACAAAAAATCTCGTGACCCAGTTCTGCGGCATAGTTTGCGATGAGCATCGCATTAGATTTAAGGCTTCCTTCAATCACTAAGATGCCATGACTAATTGCAGCAACTAAACGAGCCCGTTCCTGAAGGTGTTTCGCATATGCAAGGGTATCGGTAGGATATTCGGAGATTAGTAAGCCGTGTTGTTCGATGAGTTGAGATAGTCCAGTTAATTTGGTTGGGTAGACTAAGTTAAGCCCAGAAGCAGCAATACCAATAACGCTATGTGGAAGGCCGGTTTTGATCGCCCCTTGAATCGCAAAGGCGCTAGTACCCTCGGTTAATTCGGTGCAGATTGAAAATCCTTTCTCGACTAATTGTCTTGCGAAAGTGGCTGCATTGATCATTGCCTGTTTGCTAGGGGATCTTGGCCCCAAAATCGCAATGATGGGTTGTTTGAGCGCTTCCAAAAATCCTTTTGCATAAAGTTGCTTTGGTGGTTTGGACAACTGAGTCAGTCCAATTGGATAATTAGTTTCAGATGGAAATAAGATGTGTTCTTGAGTAGATATTAGTTTCATCCGAAGATTGTCTTCGGCAATGGTTTTGAATAAAACAGGTAACTTAGGCAGAAAATTTGATTTGTATGTAGGATAATTCTGAAATGGCTCTATTACCTATACTTTGCTATCCAGACCCTCGCTTGCATAAAGTTGCAAAGCCGGTGGCATCCGTTGATAAACGCGTTCGACAAATTGTTGAGGATATGGCTCAAACAATGTATGAGGCGCCAGGCGTTGGACTTGCCGCGACTCAAGTCGATATCCATGAGCGCATCATTGTTATTGATATTTCTGATGAGCGCGACCAATTAATCGTATTGATTAATCCAGAGTTGGTTTGGACAAGTCCTGAAAAAATTATTTGGAAAGAGGGTTGTTTGTCTGTTCCAGAGTACTACGACGAAGTTGATCGTTTTGAAAAAGTAAAAGTAAAAGCAACTGACATCAATGGAAAAGAATTCGAGCTGGAGGCTGATGGATTGTTAGCGGTTTGTATCCAACATGAGATGGATCATTTGATGGGACGAGTGTTTGTTGAATATCTTTCGCCACTTAAAAGAGTTCGCATTGCTAACAAAATGAAAAAGCGTGCCCGCGAGCTTGCTTAAAGCAAACTTTAATCAAGTAGAGAGGTTATTCAATTGAAGGTAGTTTTTGCAGGAACGCCCGCTTTTGCTGCACATGCTTTAAGAGAAATTCATAAGGCAGGGCATGAACTTGTTCTTGTAATGACTCAACCAGATAGACCTGCGGGTCGTGGCTTGAAGCTACAACCTAGTGCGGTTAAGCAAGTTGCTATAGAACTTAACTTAAAAGTGATTCAACCAACATCACTAAAGTTAGATGGCAAGTATTCTCAAGAAGCTAGCGCCGCCAAAAGTATTTTAGAAGATACAGAATTTGATGTCATGGTAGTCGCTGCATATGGACTGATTTTGCCGCAATGGACTTTGGATTTGGCAGAGCGTTCACCTAGATTTGGATGCTTAAATATTCATGCTTCTTTATTGCCAAGATGGCGGGGCGCCGCTCCAATTCAAAGAGCTATTTGGTCAGGTGATTCAAAAACCGGCACTTGTATTATGCAAATGGAGATTGGTTTGGATACGGGCGCCGTTGCTTTGTGCGAAGAGCTTCCTATCTATCCTTTTGATACAACAACAAGTTTGCATGACAAGTTGGCACAACAAGGTGGCAGACTAATACAAGCGGCACTTTCTGAGATAACCACAAACGGACGCTTAAATTTAACTCCGCAAACTGAAGTAGGCGTCACTTATGCAGAAAAAATTCTGAAGGAAGAGGCGCAGATCGATTGGTCCAAAGATGCTTCGTGGATTGATCGACAAATAAGAGCATTAAATCCCATGCCGGGAGCATGGACTAAGTTTCAGGGTGAAATATTAAAAGTTTGGTTTTCTGATCTTCCGTCTATTGAAGGTAATGTAAATGCTTCAAAAGCGGTACCTGGAGAAATAGTTCAGATTGATGATTTAGGAATTGTTCTTCAATGTGGGCAAGCTTGTATTCGTATTCAAGAACTTCAAAAGGCTGGTGGCAAAAAGACAAATGCAGTTCAATTTGCGAAACAGCACGACTTGAAAATTGGCGATAAGCTACCAAATTAATAGTACAAACCCATTTACAAGGAAAGGGGCTTTTAGATGTTTAATTTAGCAAAAACAGCAATTTTGATGGCAGCTATTACCGCCCTATTTGTTTATATTGGCGGATTGTTGGGTGGTCGAGAAGGGATGTTGTTCGCATTGTTGATCGCCGGTGGTATGAATTTCTTTAGCTATTGGTTTTCGGATAGTATGGTTTTGCGAATGACGGGTGCTCAAGAGGTTGATGAGGCAAGTTCCCCGCAATACTACCGACTCGTAAAAGAATTGGCAGCAAATGCCGGATTGCCAATGCCGCGTGTCTACATTATTAATGAAGATTCTCCAAATGCCTTTGCAACTGGAAGAAATCCAGAGAATGCGGCAGTTGCTGCAACCACTGGATTAATGAAAGTATTATCTGAGCGCGAATTAAGGGGCGTAATGGCGCACGAGATGGCGCATGTTAAGCATCGCGATATTTTGATTTCTACAATTGCTGCTACGATGGCTGGCGCGATAGCAAGCCTTGCAAATATGGCCATGTTCATGGGTGGTCGAGATGAAGAGGGGCGACATACAAATCCAATTACAGGCTTGTTAATTATGTTTTTGGCTCCGCTTGCAGCAAGTTTGATTCAGATGACAATCTCAAGGGCTCGTGAGTATGAAGCAGACCGTGGTGGCGCAGAGATTTCAAAAGATCCACAGGCATTGGCTAGTGCATTAGATAAAATTCATCGTTATGCTCAAGGGATTCCATTTCAGGCAATTGAAGAACATCCTGCCGCGGCGCAAATGATGATCATGAACCCACTCTCTGGCGGAGGTCTTGCGGGATTGTTTTCAACGCACCCAGCAACTGAAGATCGGATTGCTCGGTTAATGGAAATGTCGCGAACAGGCGTATACCCAACTTGAGAGAGTTGGAAAGTTAAATAAGGTGCAAGTGAAGAATCAAGAGTCTGGTAAAGGTGCGAATTTATCCCAAGCAATTTGGCGTTCGGCAGCCTTAATTGGTGAAGTGCGTGATGGCGTTTCGTTAACAGAAGCATTAAGTCGAGTGCCATCTAATCTGCGAGGTGCATGTCAAAGTCTAAGTTACAACGCTCTCAGAAATCGCCCGATTATTTTGTCAGCATTAGAGAAATTTATTCACCGCTCGGTTTCCCCTGAAATTGAAGACTTGCTATTAATTGCGGCTTCGACCCTTGTGCCTGGCTCCCCCAATCAGTATCCAAGTCATACTTTAGTGAATGAGGCAGTTAAAGCAGCAGAAAAATCTGAGGAAACAATTTACGCTAAAGGAATGATTAATGCCGTTTTAAGACGCGTTAGTGAAAATCCAGGACTATTCGAATTTAAGCCTAGTGCTTTAAGACATTTTCCAGCTTGGTGGTTAGAGAAATTAAAGAGCGCATATCCAAGCAGGTGGAAAGAGATCATTCTTGCGAGCCAAAAACACCCGCCTTTATTTTTGAGGGTTAATCATCGAAAGATTGGTCTTGCTTCATATCTGGATAAATTAAATCAGGCTGATTTAAAAACTAAACTTATACCTGAGCAATTCCAAAAATTAGCACCCTATGCGATTTGTTTAGAAACCCCAGTTCCAGTTGAAGCTTTGCCAGGATTTTCTGAGGGTGAAGTCGCTGTTCAAGATTTGGGCGCTCAAATTGCGGCGCATTTACTCAAACCGCAAAATGGTGAACGTCTATTGGATGCATGTGCTGCGCCAGGCGGTAAAACAGCTCATTTATTAGAATTGGCAGACATTGATTTGCTGGCTATTGAGAAAGATCCCCAGCGACTTGAGCGCATTAACGACAACTTAGCTCGTCTACAACTCAGTGCTACCGTCAAATGTGGCGATGCGAACGAGAAGGAGCAATGGTGGGATGGTGTGCCTTTTGATGCCATTTTGGCCGATGTTCCTTGTTCTGCCTCGGGCATCGTGCGTCGACATCCGGATATTCCATACTTGAGAAGAGCGGAAGATATTGTTAATCTCAAGATTACACAGAGAAAAATACTGTCTAATCTTTGGCAAACGTTAAAGCCAGGCGGTCGATTGCTATATGTAACGTGTTCGATCTTTCCTGAAGAAGGAGAGAGTCAGATTAATTGGTTTTTAAAGAATCAGCCAGATGCAGTACGATTACCGTGTATAGGTCAGTTATTGCCATCGGATTGGCATGATGGATTTTTTTACGCTTTATTAAATAAGGCAGGATGAAACTATTAAAGCTTTTCTTGGGAGTTGTCGTTTGCATGGTAATAAGTACCATGTCTACGTTTGCTTTTGCGGAAGGCATTAAGGTTCGTCAAGTACAGGTGGAATCAATAGATTCAACCATTGTTGTTAATGCTTCCTTTCAAATCGACTTTCCTCCAGAGCTCGGGGATGCGGTTAAAAAAGGTATTCCATTTCATTTCTTGGCAGAATTAAATATCACTCGTGGACGGTGGTATTGGTTTGATGAAAAACCAGTTCAGGCTCAAAAAGATATTCGTTTGTCATATCAACCATTAACTCAACAATATAAAGTTAGTAGTGGTGGTTTAACCCTATCAGCATCTAGTTTGAATGAAGCATTGATTCAATTGGGTTCGATTGCTGGATGGCAGGTTGCTGAAGGTAACACCTTGGAGCCGGGCAAAACGTATCAGGGTGAAATTCGTTTAAGACTAGATCTTGCTCAGTTGCCAAAGCCATTCCAAATTAATGCACTTAATGCTCGGGATTGGAATTTATCCAGTGATTGGCAAAAATTCACTTTGTATGTCAATCCAAAGGCAGCTTCTAATAAATGAAGCATATTTTTTCTGCTAGATCAGATGAATTTCTTAGTGGCGAGTCAAGCGCTAAGAAACAGATGGTTTTATTAGCCGTCTTAATAGGATTTTTAGCACTGTTACTGCTTGGCCTGTTAACGGGCGTGAGCGCCCAAACAGAATTTCTAAACAAATACTTTATTTGGCTTTATTCAGCAAATATTGTGGTTGGTGCAGTTTTGCTGTTGGTGTTGGTCTCTTTGGGGATAACAATGGCAATCAGGTGGCGTCAGGGATACTTTGGCACTAAATTGATTGTTAAGTTAGCAATGATTTTCGGTCTTGTCGGCGTTTTACCCGGCGCAATTCTTTATTCTGTTTCTTTGCAGTTCGTTAGTCGCAGTATTGAATCTTGGTTTGATGTAAAGGTTGAGTCAGCTCTAGAGGCCGGCCTTGAATTGGGGCGGCAAAACCTTGATAAGTCTTTAGCTGAATTTACAAATGATGGTGAAGCATTAGCTAAACAAATTAATATTAATGCGATTAACAATTCAAAGCAGTTGAAGTCTTACTGCAACAAATTAAATGTTAATGACATAGAAATTATTGATTTATCGGGCCAAGTAATTTTTGATCAAAATTGCAGGGATTCTGACTCTCCTCCAGAGGCCGTTAATCTAGAACTGGTTATTCAAGCAAGTTCAAAAGGTAGAAGTTCTGTTGTTGAAGAAATTAATCTTCCAGATGGCCCAGATAATTACAGATTAAAAAGTGTATTTAGATTAAGTGCCGATCGTTTTTTACAACTAACGCAGGTATTGCCAGCTTCAATTGGTGAAAATGCGCATAAAGTTCAGCAGGCATATAGCGACTATCAAGAAAGAGCCTTAAGTCGTGTTGGTTTACGTAAGATGTATATCGGTTCTTTAACCTTAACAATGTTTTTGGGCCTATTTATTGCGGTTGCATTAGCTTTAATTTTGGGGCGCCAGTTAGCCCAACCTCTACTAATGCTCCTAAGAGGAACGCAAGCCGTTGCAGAAGGCGACTTATCCCCAAAGCCTGAGATTAATACTGGCGATGAGCTCGGCTTGTTAACTCGGCAATTTAATAACATGACGCGTCAGTTATCCGATGCACGTGAGTCACTGCAAGAATCAAAAGATTTCTCAGAATCAATTTTGGCAAATTTAACAGCCGGTGTTTGTGTTTTGGATGCTAATTACAAATTACTCGTGGCTAATGCTGGCGCAAAAAGAATTTTAGAGAGAGATTTGACGCCTATTATTGGCATGTCGCTAGGGACAATTCCAGAGCTTGTCCATTTTGAGGCAATGATTAAAGAGGCTTATCGCTCTAACAACGTTTCTGTTGGGGGTGAAGAAGCTTTATCAGAATCTGTGGACCAGACTTCTAGCGGTCAAAGTACTTGGCAAAAACAGATTCAACTTCAACCAACGATTGATGAAGACGATATAAATTCTGCGCACACTCTATTAGCTAGGGGAACGAAGCTAGCAAGCGGTCAACTCATTGTGGTGTTCGATGATATTACTGAAGTGATTGTGGCGCAGCGTTCGGTTGCTTGGGGTGAGGTGGCAAGAAGGTTAGCTCACGAGATTAAGAACCCATTAACGCCAATTCAGTTATCTGCAGAACGAATTTTGCATAAATTGACTGGAAAAATTGGCTCAGAACAAGAAGAGATTTTAAGTCGCAGTACTAAAACCATTATTAATCAGGTGCAGGCAATGAAGCAGATGGTTAATGATTTTAGAGATTTTGCTAAAACACCAACGCCGGTATTGCAACCTTTGGATCTGAATAGCCTTGTCCTTGAAATTTTAGGTTTGTATGAAGGCAGCAAAATTAATGTGAAGATTGATGAGTCGTGCCCAAAAATCATGGGAGACCCAACTCAGTTACGCCAAGTCATTCATAACGTTTTACAAAATGCACAAGATGCTTGCCTCGATAAAGGGGATGAGCAGCAGATTGAGGTAAGAACTGAAGCAGTTAAATACGAAGTAGAAGCTGGTCAAGAAGAACAAATGGTTCGCTTTACAGTGGTAGATAACGGACCAGGATTGCCGCCAAGAATATTGAGTCGAGCTTTTGAGCCTTATGTGACATCTAAGGCAAAAGGTACGGGACTTGGTTTAGCAGTGGTTAAAAAAATATTGGATGAACACGAAGCGAGAATCGAAATTAAGAATCGTGAAAAGGATGGCGTTATATTGGGCGCTAAGATTTCAATCTTATTTAATCGCTTAGCATCCAAAAATAGTGCAGAAAACTAAACGATTTTTGTAACTAGGTATTAGAATAGGGGAAAAGGATTTTTACGCATGGCAAATATTTTAGTAGTTGATGATGAGATGGGTATTCGTGAATTGCTCAATGAGATATTGAGCGATGAAGGCCATGTCGTCTACACTGCTGAAAATGCTCAACAAGCAAGAACAATTCGTGAGCAGATGCAACCTGATTTAGTGTTACTAGATATCTGGATGCCGGATACCGATGGCGTATCACTTCTCAAAGAATGGTCAAAAGGTGGTCAATTAACAATGCCTGTTGTGATGATGTCGGGACATGCAACGATTGATACTGCTGTTGAAGCGACAAGAATTGGGGCAAGTAATTTCCTTGAAAAACCAATTGCACTTCAAAAATTGCTGAAGACCGTTTCACAGGCTCTTGAAAAATCCAGTGCTAAAGAATCAGCGCCCGTTATTCAGTCGGCGCCTATTAAAGAAGTGACTCAGATGACAACAAGTGCTGGCGCGCAAATTACGCAAGTTCCGGCCCCAGTTGCACAAGCGACCGCACCTTTAGCTTCATTACAGTTAGAGACTGGCCATTTTGAT
This sequence comes from uncultured Polynucleobacter sp., assembly GCA_964511855.1. Taxonomy (GTDB): domain Bacteria; phylum Pseudomonadota; class Gammaproteobacteria; order Burkholderiales; family Burkholderiaceae; genus Polynucleobacter. The sequence continues at coordinate 24,407 of CAZEHN010000021.1, forward strand.
TTGCCATTGCGAGAGGCTAGAGATATTTTTGAGAAAGCTTATTTCGAATACCATCTCAAACAAACTGGCGGTAGTATGACCCGTGTTTCAGAGCAAACAGGTTTAGAGCGCACACATCTTTATCGTAAATTGAAAGCTTTGGGTATTGATGTAACTAAGAAGCCCGAATAGATCTAATTTGTTCTAAAAAGATAATAAAAGTAATACAAGAAAAAACAAAAAATAAAAGGCGCTTTAAGCGCCTTTTATTTATGCCAATTATTATTAGAAACCGGCGACTAAACCTAAAGAAATCACAGTAAAGCCAGTGTTATAAAGGCCAGTTGTTCGAATACCGTGGCTGACTGGAGTGATGTGGTTAACTTCACCTGTTACCGCAAAGTTGTTGGTTAAATTAACTCTAACACCAAGTGCCAAATTCAAAGCAAGTTCGCTTTGTGAAATTGAAAGACTTGTTGTTTCTAATTTGGTTTGTAGGCTACCAGCACCAATACCTAGATAAAAGTCTTGTTTACCTTCGTTAACTGGAATGAAGTAAAGACCGTTTACACCATAATATTTGCCACTAAAGTTGCCAGTATTTACTGGAGCACCGTTAAGCCCGGTTTGGTGTTGTGAGCCTAAGTCTTGGTATTTAAGTTCAAGACCAAAGTTTTTATAGATATAACCAGCTGAAGCGCCGTATGAAAAACGACCATCATTTGCCAAGTTATATAAATTACCTGGGTATGAAACTGATCCAGGCCCTAAAGAAACTTCGCCTGCAACACCAACATAAGGGCCATCATTTGCAGCCAAAGTTGTTTTTGCTGCGCCGAAGAACAATACTGCAGAAATAAGTGCAAGTGATTTCAAAGACAGTTTTAGTTGTGGTTTCATAATCTTCTTTATTAATTGTTGGGGTGAAATGGTTCTATTAATTGTAATGGTCTTAGGGGGTCTAGAAATTAAACTTCTCTAGTATTTGTGGGCAAAATCAAACAAAATCACCAAATATATTGGAAATCACCTTGTTTACAGTAGATTTATTCCAAAAGGCTTAAGGAGGAGTGCAAACAATCCAAAGCAAACAATCGTTAATAGGATGCTTAGGGCAATCGTCATTAAGAACCCAAATTTGGGTAATAAATACGGAAATATAAAAAACATTGGTAATGTTGGGATCACATACCAAAATGTGTAATAAGCATGATTCGAAATCTTTTCTTCGTTTTGATCCTCAAAATATAACCAAAATAGTGTGATTAGCGTTACTAAGGGTAATGCCGCAATTAACCCACCTAATTTATCGCTTCGTTTGGCCACTTCTGAAATGAGAACAATTACACCGGCGGTAATTAAGTATTTAGTAATGATCCAAGCCAAGTGCTACTCCAATTATTTGAGAAATTTTGTAACGCTATTAGCAACGTTGATATTATTGTGAGGGTCATTAGGGTCTGATAAGCCTTTAACAACGCCACTAACTTCATTGGGTTTGTTTTGACTCATTTTCCACTTTCCGTTGATCTCTGAAATTTTGATTTCAATACCTACGGTGCCTTTTAAATGAGAACTAATATAGTCCGAGGGAGCATCTGAAACTTTCCATGGATTACTTCGATTTTTTTCCATGGCATTGGTTAATTCAGTAACCTGCTCTAAAAGCCATTCAATATTTTCATGAATAATTGCTTGGCCTCGTACTTCAACAATTTCGTAATTCCAGGTAGGTACAACCTGATGAGTTGTTTCTTTGCTTGGATACCAACTCGGCGTAATGTAGTTATGATTTCCTGTAAAGATTACGACACATTCACCATCCAACTGCAGTGATTGCCAGTGTGGATTCGCTTTTGCAATATGAGCAATTAGACTATTGACCCCACCTCTATTTTTATAAATGAAGGGAATCGGGGTTGTAGAAATCCCAGTATTTGTATGACTAATTAATAAACCTAATGGATGATCACGAATTAGATCGGAGATGAGTTCCAGGTCGCTGATTTTGAAGCTTGAAGGTGTATACATATTGGTAGCCTGTCATGATTCAGATCAATTATGCCTAAGAGGCCTCTATAAACCAACGGATTGTTAGAATTTTTATAGTATCTCTTTGCCAAATAAATAAGATTATCGAGTGTGCAATGTTTTTAAAGCCGGCGTAATATTGTTTACATGAAACTATTTCCAGAAGAGACAATTACGCCAAAAGAGGTTTTTGAGAATCGCCGACAACTAATACAGCTTGCGGCAGCTGGTGCATTAGGAGTATCAATTGCCGCTTGGTTTTCTAGAGAGGTATTTGCCAATGACTCGACCAATAAGCAAAAGCTGGCTAGTAAGTTGAATTCAGCATATTCAAGTCTGGATAAACCAACTTCCTATAAAGACATCACAAACTATAACAATTTTTACGAGTTTGGTTTAGATAAAAGTGACCCAGCGCAAAATGCGCATACGCTTATTACTAAACCCTGGCAATTAACGGTTGATGGTCTTGTACAGAAGCCAAAAACATTTGATATTGAAGCATTACTTAAACTTGCTCCCTTAGAAGAACGAATTTATCGTTTGCGATGTGTTGAGGGTTGGTCCATGGTGATCCCGTGGATTGGATATTCTTTATCTGCATTACTTAAGCAGGTTGAACCTTTAGGGTCGGCGAAGTTTGTGGAGTTCACCAGTTTTGCTGATAAAAAACAAATGCCAGGCTTAAGAAGTCCAGTATTAGATTGGCCCTATCGAGAAGGCTTAAGACTTGATGAAGCAATGAATCCTTTAACGCTAATTGCATTGGGTTTATATGGCGAAGTCTTGCCTAAGCAAAATGGAGCGCCAGTGCGCCTAGTAGTTCCTTGGAAGTATGGTTTTAAAAGTGCTAAATCGATTATCAGAATTCGGTTTACAGATACACAACCCATCACGAGTTGGAATGCAGCTGCTCCTCGTGAATATGGATTCTATTCAAATGTAAATCCGGATGTAGATCATCCGCGTTGGTCTCAAGCGACTGAACGCTTGATTGGTGATGAGCGAGGTATTTTTGCGCCAAAACGCAAAACACTCATGTTCAATGGGTATGCCGACCAAGTTGCTTCTATGTATAGCAATATGGATTTACGTAAGTATTTTTAAATTGAAGCAAAACAATCCGCTCTTCTTACCAGTATTCATTGCGGCTTTATTGCCGCTAGGGAGATTAGCTTGGCTTGGTTTTCAAAACGAGTTGACTGTCAATCCAATTGAATTTATTACTCGTTCAACAGGAACGTGGTCATTAATATTTCTTTGTATTACTTTATCTTTAACGCCCATACATAGCTATTTTCGGGCGCCTAGATTATTGCAGTTGAGAAGAACTTTAGGCCTCTTTTCATTCTTTTATGCATGCCTACACTTTTCAACTTGGCTAGCTTTAGACCATCAATTTGATTGGCATGAAATTACTAAGGATTTATTAAAGAGAACTTATTTAACAATTGGGTTGATTACTTTTGCGTTATTTATACCGCTTGCTATAACGTCAAATAAATATTCGCAGACTAAATTGGGAAGGGCTTGGAAAAGACTCCACCGAATAACCTATATCGTTGCTATCTTGGCATTACTTCATTATTGGCGACATAAAGCGGGAAAAAATGATTACGAGATGGTGGCTATTTATTCAATGATTGTGATTGCCTTATTAGGCTGGCGAGTAAATAATTATTTGCGAAGATTTCGATAATAAATTAATAGGCTTTTTGCTATTATTCATTTAAGTAACCTATTCTGAAAGGCTGCAAAATGTCCCGTAGAAATTTTATTAAATCAACCACATTAGGAACAGCAGGTTTATTAGCGGGCGGTCTTACTGTTGCTGAATCAAGCTCTCAAACATTAAAAGCAGATCAAGGATTTCAGGCTAAAGCGGATGCAATCTCAAAAAAGATATACGCCAATGATGGTATGGTTATTCCAATTGCTACTAAGCCTACAGTATCAAAACTGGCAAAAGGTTTAGATCGCACATTAGTACTAGGCGGTGGTGGTGAATACTATCTCGCCTGGTATTGTGGATTTTTTCATGGCTTATTTGAAGCTGGCTTAAAGATGGATCAATTACCAGAAATGGTGGTGGGAACTTCTGCAGGATCCTATATAGGTTCTTCATTGTTATCAGGACACTTTCAAAGACTTCGTACTGAATTTGATTTCTTCGGAAAGTTCCCTGAGATTTTTGCAAAGATGGTGCCTTTAACTAATCCGAACTTAAGTCAAGCGCGTGCCAATGCAATCAACATGGCGGCAACAGATGGTAGTGTTGAAACTCTTCAAGTCATTGGCCGTGCAGCACTTGCAGCAGACAATCATGTCAGCGGTGAAAAAGCAGAAAGAGCAGCAGCACTGTTAACCGATGATAGTAAAACAGGTTGGCCAACTTCTAGGATGTACACAACAGGCATTGATTGTTATACCGGTGAGCGTTTAATTATTGGTCAAGAAGTTGCAAAGAAAAATAATATTGCATTGGCCCATGGTGCGGCAGCCAGTAGTTCTTTGCCGGGAATAATTGGACCAACGCTACTCGGACAACGTTATGTAATGGATGGTGGCATGTGCTCTAACCCAGCCCATGTGGATACCGTTGCAGGATCTAAGAGGGCTTTAGTTATTACATTAACTGATGGTGTGACGGGTGCAATTTTGACAAAGATTCCACATCCAATTGCTCAAAACATAAAAGATATCGAGGCTGCGGGCACTAAAGTGAAGTGGATTGTGGCAGGAACTCCACCAGGGATTAGCTTAACCGATCCTAAGCAAATCGAAGGTGCCTTACATACTGGATATAAACGAGCAAAGATTGAAGCTGAAAAAATAAAAGAATTTTGGG
>CAZEHN010000022.1:0-7713 GCA_964511855.1 uncultured Polynucleobacter sp.
GCTTCTTTGAGTTCATTAAGTACCCAGTTGTAAAGAGGGCGATTGTTTTCGAACTCTAAGGTACAAATGGAATGCGTCACATTTTCAAGGGCATCTGAGATGCAATGTGTAAAGTCGTAAAGAGGGTAGATGCACCAAGCATCGCCAGTACGATGATGATGAGCGTGACGGATGCGGTAAATCACTGGATCGCGCATCACGATATTTGGGTGGCTCATATCGATTTTTAAACGTAAGACGTGTTTACCATCTTCGTATTTACCAGCCCTCATTTCGCGGAAAAGACTTAAATTTTCTGCGCTTGATCTCTCTCGGTTAGGACTATTGACGCCTGGTTGAGAGAAGTTGCCACGATTCTTTTGAATATCGTCAGCACTTTGGCTATCTACATAAGCTTTACCGCGCTCAATTAATAACTCAGCAAAGGTGTACAGCTTTTCAAAATAGTCACTTGCAAAATAGAGGTGATCTCGCCCGCCATGCTCCCAATCAAATCCGAGCCAATTAACAGTATCAAGAATGGTGTCGACATATTCAACGTCTTCTTTTGCCGGGTTGGTGTCATCAAAACGCATATTACAGCGTGCACCACCGGCTTGTTGACCGTAATCTCGAGCTAAGCCGAAATTCAAGCAAATACTCTTGGCATGACCAATGTGTAGGTAGCCATTTGGTTCAGGAGGGAAACGCGTAATTACCGCTGGCAGGGTTTCGCCCGAACTATCTTTGCGGTTCGCATACTTACCTGATGCACAGTCGGCATCAATAATCTGACGTAGAAAGTTAGAAACCTCGGGGGATGCCGAGGTTTCTGAAGGGGTATTCAATTGCTTAGACATACTTACATTGTAGTGTGCCTTTGGGTCAAACGATTAATCAATCTTCGACAAAGGCTTCTTCACGAGTTTTCTTGATGGCTGGAAGTGCTACAACTACCACCATTAGGGCGGCAGCGATCAATAAACTAAGTGAAAGGGGGCGGGTGACGAAAACCGTGAAATCACCGCGAGAAAGCAATAATGCACGGCGGAAGTTCTCTTCCATCATTGGACCTAGAACGAAGCCAAGTAATAGCGGGGCTGGTTCGCAGTCCAATTTGGAGAATAAATATCCGATGATGCCAAATATCGCTGTTAGGTAAATATCGAAGGTTGTATTGTTAACTGTGTAAACCCCGATACAGCAGAACACTAGAATTGCTGGATACAAATGTTTGTAGGGGATTGTTAATAACTTAACCCAAACACCAATCATTGGAAGGTTCAAGATAATCAACATCAAGTTGCCAATCCACATGGATGCAATCAAGCCCCAGAATAGGGCAGGGTTACTTGTCATCACTTGAGGGCCTGGCTGAATGTTATGAATGGTCATCGCGCCAACCATTAATGCCATCACTGCATTTGGTGGAATACCTAAGGTCAATAATGGAATGAATGAAGTTTGAGCGGCTGCGTTATTCGCAGCTTCTGGGCCGGCAACACCTTCGATAGCGCCGTGACCAAATTCATGACTATGTTTGGATGTTTTTTTCTCAAGTGAATAAGCACCAAAACTAGCTAATGCAGCGCCACCGCCAGGCAGAATGCCAAGAATAGAGCCTAGAGTTGTGCCTCGAAGAATTGGTGCAACCATGCGTTTGAAGTCTGCCTTAGTTGGCCAAAGGTTCGTAACTTTGTTTAAGAAAGTTTCACGTTTTTCTTTTTGCTCAAGGTTGACCATGATTTCAGCAAAACCGAATACGCCCATCGCAACACCAACGAAACCAATACCATCAGTTAATTGTGGGAGATCGAAAGAGTAACGAGCAACACCAGAATTAACGTCAGTACCAACAAGTCCCATTAATAAGCCAAGTACGATCATCGCGATGGCTTTGACGAGTGAACCAGAAGCTAGTACAACTGCGCCAATTAAACCAAGAACCATGAGTGAGAAATACTCAGCAGGGCCAAATTGGAAGGCAAGTTGTGAAAGTGGTGCAGCAAAAGCAGCAAGAACAAGTGTTGCAACACAGCCAGCGAAGAATGAACCCATGCCAGCAGTAAATAAAGCTACGCCAGCGCGACCGTTTCTTGCCATTTGGTAACCGTCAATTGCCGTAACAACCGAGGATGATTCTCCAGGAATGTTAATCAAAATAGCTGTTGTAGAGCCGCCATATTGAGCGCCGTAATAAATACCAGCAAGCATGATGAGTGCTGCAATTGGAGGTAACGCATAGGTTGCTGGTAATAGCATCGCAATAGTTGCGATTGGTCCAAGGCCCGGCAATACGCCAATTAGGGTGCCGAGAACGCAACCAATGAAGCAATACATTAAGTTTTGCAGGGTAAAGGCTGTTTCAAAGCCGATGGATAAGTTATTAATTAGTTCCATTTTTTATGTCTCTCGATTGTTATCGCGAATAGTTATAGGTGGTTGATTCTTGACTTAGTTCGTCAAGAAGAATGGCCATACTGGGAACTGTAATTTCAAGCCCCAAACGAAAGCGACATAAGCGATGACATTCAAAATGACTGCGCTAACAACAGTGCCTTTCCAATGGAATTCATGGCTAGCCATTGCAGAAACAAAAATCAGAACGATGAGCGAGACAATCAAACCCATATAAGGTAAGGTTGTTGCAAATAGGACTACCGAGCCGGTTACCCATAAAACTGATTTCCAATCCCACTTAGCAAGCTTTGCTTCGGTAGCTTTTTTGCCCATCGCAGAAATTGCAACAATCAATCCTAGTCCTGCCATGAGTAGACCTAACCAGAACGGAAAATATCCTGCGCCCATTTTAGCTGGGGTGCCCATTTGATAGTCTGTTGCGATATATGCAAAAGCAAGTCCAATTGCTATGAAAAGCAGACCTGATGCAAAGTCTTTTTGATTGCGGATTTTCAAGTACGACTCCTCTTTAGTATTATTTTTTTATAGCCTGCATTTTAAGGGCTAGATCTACTAAAAAGCCTAGTGATTTGCCCTAAATTTCATATGGTGAAATCATGGGTCACATAATAATAGCGAAAACATTAAAAGCTTTTATTGCTGCATCGCAGCAGGTTTTCAAGAAAATCCAGATAATTTTTTAAATTCTTCGGAATAAAAAATAGCGAAGCCCTCAGATTTTTGGGGAAACCTCAATGAAATGAGATAATTACCGATATGAAAGTAACCGACATTCGCCAAAATTTCCTAAAGTTTTTTGAGTCCAAAGGACATCAAATTGTTTCCTCAAGTCCAGTTGTACCAGGAGATGATCCAACCCTCCTGTTTACTAACGCCGGAATGAACCAATTCAAAGATGTGTTTTTGGGTTTTGATAAGCGTCCATATACACGTGCTACAACGGCTCAAAAATGTATTCGAGCTGGCGGTAAACATAATGACTTGGATAACGTAGGTTACACAGCGCGCCATCACACATTCTTTGAAATGTTAGGCAACTTTTCTTTTGGTGACTATTTCAAAAGAGACGCGATTGGTTACGCATGGGAGTTGCTTACAACTGTCTTTAAATTACCTAAAGAAAAACTTTGGGTAACTGTCTACGCAGAAGATGATGAAGCGTTTGATATTTGGACAAAAGAAGTTGGTGTACCAGCTGAGCGAGTGATTCGTATTGGTGACAACAAAGGCGCTCGTTACGCATCGGATAATTTCTGGATGATGGGTGATACAGGCCCTTGTGGTCCTTGCACAGAAATCTTCTATGATCATGGTCCTGAGATTCCAGGCGGCCCTCCAGGTAGTCCTGAAGAAGATGGCGATCGTTATATAGAAATTTGGAATAACGTATTTATGCAGTACAACCGTGATGAAGACGGCGTGATGCATCCATTGCCTAAACCAAGTGTTGATACTGGGATGGGGCTTGAGAGAATTGCTGCAGTATTGCAGCATGTGCATTCCAATTATGAAATAGATTTATTTGTAAATTTATTAAAAGCTGCAAAAGCAAAAGTTGATGAAGCAGGGGGCGGTAATTGCGATGCTGAAAGTCCTTCCCTAAAAGTAATTGCTGATCATATTCGTGCTTGTGCATTTACAGTTGCTGATGGCGTAATCCCTGGTAATGCAGGTCGTGGATATGTCCTTCGACGAATTACTCGACGTGCTATTCGACATGGTTATAAATTAGGAGCAAGAACACCATTTTTCCATTTACTTGTTCAATCACTTGTTGATGAGATGGGTGATGCATATCCTGAGCTTCGCGCTAATCAAGCGAAGATTACTGAAGTTCTTAAGCATGAAGAAGAGCGTTTTTTCCAAACTATTGCAAATGGTATGGAAATACTTGATGCAGCATTGGCAAAAGCACAAGACACAAGTGGTAACAAAACATTAGATGGTGAAACGGCCTTCAAACTGCATGACACCTTTGGCTTCCCATTGGATTTAACAGCTGACGTATGTCGTGAGCGTGATGTGGTTGTTGATGAGGCTGGATTTGAAGCGGCTATGCAAAAGCAACGTGATCAAGCTCGTGCTGCTGGTAAGTTTAAGATGGCTCAAGGACTTTCATATCAAGGAGCTCCAACAGAATTTATTGGTTATACGGATCTCGTTAAAGAAGGTGCCAAGGTACTTGCACTATACATTGATGGTGCTCAAGTCGATTCAGTTAAGCCAGGTGATGAGGCGGTAATTGTTCTAGATAGCACACCGTTTTATGCTGAATCTGGCGGACAAGTAGGTGACTCAGGTGAGTTACGTAATCAAGCATCGCATTTCTTAGTTGAAGATACGATCAAAATTCAAGCTGATGTATTTGGGCATACTGGCCAACTTGCTGAAGGTGAAATTAAGGTTGGCGATATTCTTACTGCTAAGGTTGATACAACCAAACGAGCAAAGACAGTACGTAACCATAGTGCTACACATTTGATGCATAAAGCCTTGAGAGAAATCTTGGGTCATCATGTTGCACAAAAAGGCTCGCTCGTTGATGCAGATAAGACTCGTTTTGACTTTGTGCATAACGCGCCAATGACCGCAGATGAAATTGCTCAAGTTGAAGAGATCGTCAATGCCGAAATTTTGGCTAATGCTGCAGCATCTGCAAAAGTGATGTCATTAGATGACGCTCAAAAAACGGGCGCGATGATGTTATTTGGCGAGAAGTACGGTGATGTTGTCCGAGTATTGGAGATTGGTTCCTCAAAAGAACTTTGTGGTGGTACGCACGTTAATCGTTCAGGCGATATTGGTTTATTCAAGATTGTTTCTGAAAGTGGTGTTGCAGCTGGAGTGCGACGTGTTGAAGCGGTTACGGGCGATAACGCATTGCGACTATTACAAAATCTTGATGCTAAGGTAAATGCTGCAGCTGCCGCATTAAAAACACATCCAGAAGAAGTTCAACAGCGTTTATTACAGCTTCAAGAGTACACACGTTCTCTTGAGAAAGAGCTTGAACGTGTTAACTCTAAGTTAGCCGCACATCAAGGTGAAGGATTATTAACACAAGCGGTTGATGTCAAAGGCGTTAAAGTTTTGGCAACGGTCTTGGATGGTGCTGATGCAAAAGTATTACGTGAAACTATGGATCAGCTTAAGAACAAACTTAAGTCGGCTGCCATTGTTTTGGCATCGGTACAAGATGGCAAGGTTCAACTTGCCGCTGGCGTCACTGCTGATGCAATTGCGAAACTAAAAGCGGGTGAGCTCGTCAACTTTGTGGCTCAACAAGTCGGTGGTAAGGGGGGTGGTAAGCCTGATATGGCCATGGCTGGTGGTACTGATCCTTCAAGCCTTGCTAAAGCTCTCTCAAGTGTGACAGCTTGGGTAACTGAGAAGTTATGATCCCTGAATCAGTCGATAAAGAGTTAGATTGCATTGGAATGATTTGTCCATTGCCCGTCTTAAGAACTAAGAAAGCTTTAGCAGAAATGCAAAGTGGACAAGTTCTTAAGATTACAGCGACTGATTCTGGAGCGATGCATGATATTCCTATGTTTGCTAAACAAACCGGAAATGAGCTATTGGCATCTGAAGACGATGATGAACTCTATGTTTTTTATTTGCGACGTCGGTAAAGAGAGCTTATTTGTAAAGAAAAAGGCTAACCAAAGGTTAGCCTTTTTCTTTATCACGAGCTGTATTAGCGATTTTTTAAAAACTCTGCAAAACCATCTTTAACTTCAGGGTGTTTTAAAGCAAGTTCAACAGTGGCTTTAAGGTAACCCAATTTACTACCGCAGTCATAGCGAACACCTTCGTATTTGTAGGCTAAAACTTGTTCTTTTTGAAGTAGAGATTGAATGGCGTCAGTTAATTGATACTCACCACCGGCACCTGGTTTTAGATTTCGAATGTGCTCGAAAATATGTGAAGACAATACATATCTTCCAACAACCCCAAGGTTGGAGGGTGCTTTTTCAGGGGCTGGTTTTTCAACGATGCCTGATAGTTTAAAAATGCCTTTTTCCCATTCTTTGCCATCAATCACACCGTATGATTTACTCTGTTCAGGTGCGATTGTTTCAACGCCAAGAATCGAACAACGGTAATGTTTATAGATATCTACCATTTGTTGCATGATTGGCGGTTCACCGTCGAGTAAGTCATCGGCAAGTAAAACTGCAAATGGCTCATCGCCAACTAATTTTTCTGCGCAAAGAACTGCATGGCCTAAGCCCAAAGCTTCTGGTTGACGAACATAGACGCAATTGACATGACTAGGCTTTACGCTGCGAACCAACTGAAGTAAATCCTGTTTGTTTTTTGCTTCTAGTTCCGCTTCTAGTTCATAGGCTTTATCAAAGTGATCTTCAATCGCACGTTTGCTTCGCCCTGTTACGAAAATCATTTCTGTAATACCAGCGGCCATTGCTTCTTCAACAGCATATTGGATAAGTGGTTTATCCACGACTGTGAGCATTTCTTTTGGGCTTGCTTTAGTTGCAGGTAAAAATCGAGTGCCCAGACCTGCAACAGGAAATACGGCTTTAGTAATTGGTTTGTTCATTCTCTAAGGATACCTTAAGTTAATGACGCTAAATTAACATTCAATTAAGAGGGTAAGCGCGCTAGTTGGGCTGATAGTTTTTCAACTAAGGCCTCAAAATCTGCGAGTCTTGCTTTCTCTTGATTAACTACAGCTTCGGGAGCGCGACCAACAAAGCTTTCATTTGTTAATTTTGCGCGGCATTTGGTGATTTCGTTATTAACTCGATCGATTTCTTTATTTAAACGAATCTTTTCAGCAGCAACATCCACTTCAACTTTTAGTAGTAAGCGAGTATTGCCAACGATTGCGACTGGGGCGCTGCCACCATCTTTATCAATCATGCTGCCATCTGCATCAATTTGGACTTCAGAAAGTTTTGCAAGTGCTTGAATGTAAGGCGCAGCTTTACTTAAGAACTCAGGATCACCATGAGCAATCAGAGGAATACGCTGAGCAGGTGAAATTTGCATTTCGCCACGCAAGTTACGACACGCATCAATTAAAGATTTAACTTGTGCAACCCAAGCTTCACTCACTTCATCGAGCTTACTTGGCTCTGAAATCGGGTAAGGTTGAAGTGCAATTGTTTGACCTGGTTGATCCACAAGTTTTTTGCCAGTCATTGGTGCGACGGTTTGCCATAACTCTTCAGTAATAAAAGGCATTACAGGATGCGCTAAACGTAGAATCGTTTCTAGAACGCGAAGCAATGTTCTTCGAGTTGCACGTTGGCTTGCAGGTGAGCCATGTTGAAGTTGAACTTTTGC
>CAZEHN010000022.1:7813-28832 GCA_964511855.1 uncultured Polynucleobacter sp.
CAGAAATTTCTGTAGCCTTCGCAACGCTTTTGATCAAAGTTGATATTGCGACCGAGGGTTGCCATCGATGCAAACGTAAAGCGAAGAGCATCTGTACCAAAAGAAGGGATCCCCTCTGGGAACTCTTTCTTAGTTTTTTTCGCAATCGATTCAGCTTGCTTCGGATTCATCAAGCCTTGAGTACGTTTCTCTAATAGAGCATCTAAAGAAATGCCGTCGATCAAATCGATTGGATCCAAAGTGTTGCCTTTGGATTTACTCATTTTTTGACCTTCAGCATCTCTCACTAGGCCGTGAACATACACCTTTTTGAATGGCACTTGACCTGTGAAGTGGCAGGTCATCATGACCATTCTGGCAACCCAGAAGAAGATGATGTCAAAGCCAGTGACTAAAACAGAAGATGGTAAGAAGTGCTCAAGCATCTTTGTTTTTTCTGGCCAACCAAGGGATGAGAATGGCACGAGGGCAGAACTAAACCAAGTGTCCAATACATCATCGTCACGTTTAAGTGTGCCTGTATAACCGTTTTTAGCGGCTTTTTCGCGAGCTTCTTCTTCGCTGCGCGCCACGATGATTTGACCATCATCTTGATACCACGCAGGGATTTGATGTCCCCACCATAGTTGACGTGAGATACACCAATCTTGAATACCTTCAAGCCATTGTGTGTAAGTGCTGATCCAGTTTTCAGGAATGAGGGTGATATCACCTTCTTTAACAGCAGCTAATGCAGCCTCAGCAATGGATTTACCTGGACGATACTTATTGTGTTCGGTCGGTTTGGACATCGCCACAAACCATTGATCGGTCAACATTGGTTCGATGACAGTTTGTGTACGATCGCCCCTAGGAACCATGAGAGTGTGATCTTGAATTTTTTCTAAGAAGCCTTGTGCTTCAAGATCAGCCACGATGCGTTTGCGAGCTTCGAATCTATCTAAGCCGCGATAAGCTGCAGGTGCTTCATCATTAATTTTTGCATCTAATGTCAGGATGTTAATTAACGGTAGGTTATGACGTTGACCAACTGCGTAGTCGTTAAAGTCGTGAGCGGGTGTTACTTTAACCACGCCTGTACCAAACTCTAAATCAACATAATCATCAGCGATGATTGGGATTAAACGATCGCAAAGAGGTAGTTTGACTGATTTACCTATTAAATGTTTATGGCGTTCATCTTCAGGATGAACCATCACGGCCACGTCACCTAACATGGTTTCTGGGCGAGTTGTCGCAACAATTAATTCGCCTGAGCCATCTTCAAGTGGGTAGCGGATGTGCCATAAGAATCCTTTTTCTTCTTCGCTAACAACTTCTAGGTCGGAAACGGCTGTGCCTAATACAGGGTCCCAATTGACTAGACGTTTGCCACGGTAAATCAGTCCTTGTTCGTGAAGTGATACAAAAACCTCAATAACCGCCTTGGACATCATTGGATCCATCGTGAAATATTCACGAGTCCAGTCGATTGATGCACCTAACCTTCTGATTTGTCTAGTAATTGTTGAGCCAGATTGCTCTTTCCATTCCCAAACTTTCTCAAGGAATTTCTCACGACCTAGATCGTGTCTAGAGATCTTTTTAGCATCTAATTGACGTTCAACAACGATTTGGGTCGCAATACCTGCATGGTCAGTCCCAGGAACCCATAAGGTGTTTTTGCCTTGCATACGAGCATGTCGGGTAAGTCCATCCATGATCGTTTGGTTAAAGGCATGTCCCATATGGAGGGTACCTGTCACATTTGGAGGTGGTAATTGGATGCAGAAATTGTCCTGACCATCCACCATCTTGCCTAGGCCGATATTTTTTTCTTCCCAAGCAGCCCTTAAACGTGGCTCGACAGCCCCTGGTTCAAAGGATTTGGCTAATTCTTGGCCATTTTCAGGGTTATTTTGAGTGGCCGCGTGATTGGCGGATGAAGATGAAGGATTATTTGCAGGTGTAGACATAAGGCAAATTATAATTTGTCCATTTGATCGAGGCATTGTGACTGACTTATTAGACAACCTAAACCCAGAGCAATTACAGGCGGTAACCCTGCCAGTACTGGGAGAGAACGGTAAACCGCAGTCCTCACTTATCCTCGCGGGCGCTGGTAGCGGTAAGACTCGAGTCCTCACAACTCGTATCGCTTGGTTGATTCAGACGGGGCAAGTCTCCCCAATTGGGGTATTAGCGGTAACTTTTACCAATAAGGCTGCTAAAGAGATGCTGATGCGCCTTTCATCAATGTTGCCTATCAACACGAGGGGGATGTGGGTTGGTACCTTCCATGGCCTATGTAACCGTTTACTGAGAGCTCATTTCAAAGATGCCGGTCTACCTTCAACGTTTCAAATTCTCGATACGCAAGATCAGCTATCGGCGATTAAGAGGCTTTTGAAGTCTCTCAAGGTGGATGATGAAAAATATCCGCCTAAACAACTACAGTATTTCATTGCTGGCGCAAAAGAAAGAGGGCAGCGTCCGAAGGATATGAACCCAACGGATGATTTCCAAGCGATGTTAATTAAGTTGTATCAAGCATATGAAGAGCAGTGTCAGCGCGAAGGTGTTGTTGATTTTTCTGAATTGTTACTTCGAAGTTTTGAGTTGCTTAAATTTAATGAACCAATTCGTTTGCACTATCAAGAACGCTTCAGGCATATCTTGGTGGATGAGTTTCAAGATACGAATGCCTTGCAATATGCGTGGCTGAAATTACTATCAGGTCAGGGTGGTCCGACGCCGGCATCAGTATTTGCCGTGGGTGATGATGATCAAAGTATTTACGCATTCCGTGGCGCTGATGTTGAGAACATGCGCTTATTCGAAAAGCAATATAAGCCAGTGACAGTCAAGCTTGAACAAAATTATCGATCACACGGAAATATTCTTGATTCTGCGAATCATTTGATTGCCCACAATACCGAGCGACTAGGTAAAAACTTAAGAACAGATGCGGGTCACGGTGAGCCAGTTAGAGTTTATGAAGCAGCAAGTGATGGGACAGAAGCTGCTTGGTTGGTTGATGAGATTAAAGGAATCATTAATCAAGGTCATACTCGCAGTGAGATAGCGATTCTTTACAGAAGTAATGCGCAGTCTCGAATTATTGAGCATGGTTTATTTTCAGCGGGAATTCCTTATCGTGTTTATGGAGGCTTGCGCTTCTTCGAGCGTGCTGAGATTAAACATGCGCTTGCGTATTTGCGACTGCTTGAAAATCCGAATGACGATACATCATTCTCTCGAGTTGTTAACTTCCCTGCTAGGGGTATTGGTGCAAGATCATTAGAGGCGTTGCAAGATGCAGCGCACTTAAACCAATCTTCCCTTTACGCTGCAGCAAGTTTTGTTGATGGCAAAGCAGGAACAACTTTATCCGGTTTTGTTCGTTTGATTGACCATATGCGTGAAGCAACAAGACACAATACGCTTCCAGAGGTTGTGGACTTTGTTATTCAGCACAGTGGATTGATTCAACATTACTTAGCTGAGCGTGAAGGTCAAGATCGTATCGAAAACTTACAAGAGTTGGTGAATGCTGCTACAGCATTTATTTCTGAAGAAGGTCTTGGTCAGGATGCGAAGGCCTTAACGCCAACAGAACTTAATACGGCAGTGCCTGTTGATCCTCTATTTGCACAACAGGGTGAGACGATTGTGCAAGACATGTCGCCACTTGCAGGTTTCTTGGCTCACGCATCTTTAGAGGCTGGAGATAATCAAGCTCAAGCGGGTCAAGATGCTGTGCAATTAATGACTGTTCATGCATCCAAGGGTTTGGAATTCACGGCAGTATTTATCACGGGGTTAGAAGAGGGATTATTCCCCCATGAAAATAGTGCTAATGAACCTAAGGGACTAGAAGAAGAGCGACGTTTGATGTATGTCGCGATAACTCGAGCTAGAGATAGGCTTTATCTTTCCCATACTCAATCTCGTATGTTGCATGGTCAAGTGCGTTACAACATGCCATCGCGCTTTTTTGATGAGTTACCAAAAGAATGTATGAAGTGGCTAACTCCGAAGAACAAGGATGCAAGATGGGGTACTGCGCCAAGACAAGTTAATCCAAGTTGGGGGCAGGGTGGATTAGGGGATGATTTGCCAGTTAGAAAAATGGCAAGTTCAGTGACTGTCTCAAGCACTCAGCCAAAAGGTGAGCATGGATTCTATGTAGGGCAAAGTGTGTTCCATGCGAAATTTGGCGAAGGCAGGATTACAGCGATTGAAGGTGCTGGCGCAGATGCTAAAGCCCAAGTGAACTTTAGTCGGCATGGTGTGAAATGGCTTGCCTTAGCTATTGCTAAGTTAACGAAAATTTAAAATAAATCTCAACGGGTTTATAAAAAAGACAATCGCCTTTATTTAAGCTCGATTGTCGAATTTTCTTGGAAGCAGCCTTTCCAGCTTGCAAAGAATGAGCAGTAGAGAACTGTTATTGCCCCCATTGAAATAGGGGTAATAAAAAATGATGCATAGTCATTTAGATTGAGTGCATCAAATAGTCCACCAAGGAAGAGTGGGGTCGCAATTAAAACCATTCCCCAAATACTGCCGTAAACAATAAAAGCACCGCGATTCATCCAGCACGCCATCCAGCTACCAAATAATGCTTTTGAGATTGGCATATTTTGGTAAACCACAAGCATGGGCGAAAACCACATTAGCATTGCGATTGGTAAATACAAAACGGCACCAACAATCATTGCCATGTAGAGTTCTTTAACCATTGTTGTGCTTGAAAGTTTCTGTTCAGTCACTAATGGAATGAGTTTTTCAAAATCTACAAATTGCGTTGCAATCAAGCTGAGCAAAAAAACTAATGTTGCATAAAGAGTGCCAAGTTTAAGAATATTAGAGCGTACTTTAGGCCCGTAATCTCTAAAAGCACTCAAATATATGGCTGGTGTAACGCGTTCTTTACGAATGACTGATTGGCAAGCGCTCATAAACCCAACGGAAATCGCGGGCGTTAAAACCATCATTCCAATAATGCCAATTAATGGAATAAACATTGAGAGTTGAACTAGGAAGATATAAAGAAAAACCAACATTAAAAATGTAAATGGGTTTTGCTTAAATAACCAAAAACCTTGACGTATCCAAACATAACCTTCTTTAAGAGCAACTGGTTTGATTAGCATGATTGGTCCTTGCGTCTTAAGCGCAAAATTCTTTCAAAATGGGTTGGATCATGAGGTGTTAAGAGTTCTGCATCACGAGGAAGGTAGAAGTCCCATAAGCGTGATATCCAGAAACGCAGAGCTGCCGCCCTTAGCATCATTGACCAGGCTGCTTGCTCATCTTGACTTAAAGGTCTAATGGCTTTGTAAGCATTGAGCATGGCATCAAGTCTGTCTTGTTGAAGTTCACCAGTTGCGAGGTCTATACACCAGTCATTGGTTGTGACTGCTAAATCAAATAACCACTTATCTGTGCCAGCAAAATAAAAGTCGAAGAAGCCGCTTAATAGTGCAGTTTGATCAGCAGCTTTTTTAAACAGAACATTGTCTCTAAATAAATCGCAGTGGCTTGCGCCAGCAGGTAATGCTTTGTATTGAGAGCTACTGAAAAATTCTTCTTGTGCAGCAAGTTCAGAGGAGAGTAATTCTTTTTGAGATTCGTTGATATGTGGAAGCACAGAGGGAACTGTTTCTTTCCACCAATTAATACTTCTCAAATTAGGTTGTTGCATTGAGAAGTCTTCACCGGCAAGATGCATCTTTGCCAACATGGAGCCTACTTGGGCACAGTGAGTGGCCTGTGGTGAAAGCTCTGGGCCTCCCTCGAGCTTATCCATAATGGCTGCAGGTTTGTTGCTGATGAATCCTAATAGTGAGCCATTCTTATCTTTAGCTGGCGCTGGTACAGCAATACCTTTTTTTGCTAGATGCTCTACTAGTTCAAGGTAAAAAGGTAATTGTTCGGCAGTTAAGCGCTCAAAAATTGTTAGAACGTATTCTTTTCGTTGACCATCTTTTTGCGTACTTAAAAAGAAGTTGCTGTTCTCAATGCCAGAAGCAATCCCTTTGAGTTCAATAGCATCCCCAAGTTCGTAGTGCTTGTTTAGCCAAGCATTAACTTCTTCGAGGGTTAAGTGTGTAAAGACGGCCATAAGATTAGAACGACATCTTGATTTCAGGTACGCGATTTATATATTGAACCGGAATATCTGGTGTTGGATCAGTTGGCCTACTTAAGTTGTAGCTTGTGCCAACACTGGAGTTAACTTCAACATCTGTAGGCTGATTTGTTTCTTTATATTCGGTAATTTTGGTACCGTTATCCTGATTTAGCTCAAAACTAGGCTTAAGTTTAGAAACGCCATCGACTTGACCTTGGGCGCTGACCGCTTTGGCTATTGGTTGGTTATTAATGGCATCGAGCTCACTTTTGCTTAAACCCTCATTTTGAGGGGCTTGAGCAAGGCAAACCCCAGTAAATAGGAGGCCTGAGGCTAAAAAGCTAATGGTAGATTTGAGCATGTTTTTAATAATAATTAACTTATTCATGGGTTAATTGTACGATTGCAGGATGTCTACCGAAATTTTGCTATTAGTTGACGGGTCTAGCTACCTGTATCGAGCCTTCCATGCCATGCCAGATTTGAGAAATACTCAAGGTGAGCCTACGGGAGCTATTTATGGAATGGTCAATATGCTGCGCCGCGCAAGGCAGGAGTTTCCGACCACTCATATTGCCTGTGTTTTTGATGCAAAGGGTAAAACCTTCAGGGAAGACTGGTATCCAGAGTACAAAGCTCACCGCTCTCCAATGCCTGAGGATTTGGTTAAGCAAATTGAGCCGATTCATCATGTGGTTAGAGCTTTAGGTTGGCCAGTCATTATGGTGCCTGGGGTTGAAGCGGATGATGTGATTGGGACGCTGTCAGAGGAAGCTACCCGACGTGGGTGGAAAACCGTTATTTCGACTGGGGATAAAGATTTAGCTCAGTTGGTGAATGATCAAGTGCATTTGGTTAATACGATGACTAATGAAAAATTAGATCGTCAGGGTGTTATCGAGAAATTTGGCGTTCCACCAGAGCGTATTGTTGATTATTTGACGATTACTGGAGATGCGGTTGATAACGTGCCGGGTGTTGTTAAGGCGGGGCCGAAAACTGCAGTTAAATGGTTAACGCAATATGGTACTTTGGATAACTTGATT
Organism: uncultured Polynucleobacter sp.; assembly: GCA_964511855.1. Taxonomy (GTDB): domain Bacteria; phylum Pseudomonadota; class Gammaproteobacteria; order Burkholderiales; family Burkholderiaceae; genus Polynucleobacter. The sequence continues at coordinate 14,978 of CAZEHN010000022.1, forward strand.
GAAAAAGCTCAAGAGGTCAAAGGTGTTGTAGGGGACAACCTGCGACAAGCTTTAGATTGGTTGCCTCAAGCAAGAAAGCTTCTAACTGTAAAAACTGACTGTGATCTTAATGGACATATGGATCACCTCTCAGAGTTGTTGGTCAAGCACGAAGATCATGATGAGTTAAGAAATTTATTTACTCGCTATGGTTTTAAAACTTGGTTACGTGAATATGGAGAGGATGGATCTGTTTCGGATCGTCCGGCACATTTACCGAGTAATGCGAGTAAAAGTGCTTCAAAAGTTTCAGATTCACCAATGCCTTCGGGTTTGATGGATGTTGAGCCGGTCATACGCAATATCAATCGTAGTTATGAGTGTGTCACTACAAATGAACAGTTAGCTAAATGGTTTAATTTAATTAAGGCGGCAAAGCTGACGTGTATTGATACTGAAACAACAGGTCTAGATCCAATGAGATCTGAGATTGTTGGTATTTCATTGTGTGTTGAAGCTGGTAAAGCTTGTTATATCCCTTTGGCACATTCAACAGGTGAAGCTCAGCTTAGTAGAGAAGCAGTCTTACAAGAATTAAAGCCTTGGTTTGAAGATTCTCAAGCCAAGAAGGTTGGTCAAAATCTCAAATACGATATGCATATTTTGGCCAATCATGGTATTGCATTAAAAGGGATTGCGCATGACACTTTGCTCCAATCTTATGTCTATGAATCGCATCGCAGTCACGATATGGATAGTTTGGCTGAGCGTCATTTAGGCGAAAAAACAATTAAGTTTGAAGAAGTCTGCGGTAAAGGTGCTTCGCAAATTGGATTTGATCAAGTTGATCTTGAAAGAGCGACTGAGTACGCTGCTGAAGATGCGGATATTACGCTGCGTTTACATGAGCATTTATGGCCTTTGATTGAGGTGGATGAGCAGCTTAAGTTTGTCTATGAACAAATTGAATTGCCCGCCATGATTGTTTTACAAACCATGGAACGTAATGGCATTTTGATTGATACCCAAAAATTAGCGGCGCAAGGGCAAGAAGTCGGGCGTCGATTGCTAGCGCTTGAACAAGAAATTTATACCTTGGCTGGACAGCCATTTAATATTCAGTCACCTAAGCAGATTGCAGAAATCTTGTTTGGTAAATTGGAATTGCCAGTTGTCAAGAAAACACCGAGCGGTGCGCCATCTACTGATGAAGAAGTGTTGCAAAAGTTGTCAGAAGACTACCCGTTACCGGCAAAAATTTTAGATTACCGCAGCTTGGCGAAGTTGCAATCTACATATATTGAAAAATTGCCACGCATGGTTAATGCCAAGACGGGGCGAGTACATACTAATTTCTCGCAAGCAGTTGCTGTTACTGGTCGTTTAGCTTCAAGTGATCCGAATCTTCAAAATATTCCAGTCAGAACGGAAGAGGGAAGGAAAATTCGTGAAGCATTTATTGCCAAGCCTGGTACGCAACTGATTTCTGCTGACTATTCTCAAATCGAACTTCGAATCATGGCGCATATTGCCGAAGATGAGGGTTTACTCAAGGCCTTTGCTGCGGGCTTAGATATTCATAGAGCAACTGCCGCTGAAATATTTGGGGTGTCTTTAGATCAAGTGAGCTCGGAGCAAAGGCGATATGCCAAGGTGATTAATTTCGGGTTGATCTATGGTATGAGCGCATTTGGACTTGCGGGTAACTTAGGTATTGAAAGAGCTGCTGCGCAAAAATACATTGACACTTATTTTGGACGTTATCAAGGGGTTGCTAAGTACATGGCAGATACTCGACTCTTAGCAAAAGAGCGCGGGTATGTTGAAACTGTCTTTGGGCGCCGTCTGTGGTTGCCAGAAATTCGTAGTGCCAATGGTATGAGAAGGCAAGGGGCAGAGCGAGCTGCAATTAATGCGCCGATGCAAGGAACAGCCGCTGACCTAATCAAGATGGCAATGGTTGCTGTCCAACATTGGTTAGAACAATCTGGATCTAAGGCGCGTTTATTGCTTCAGGTGCATGATGAATTAATTCTTGAAGTGCCTAATGACGAGATCGATAGCACCAAAGAGCATGTTCGTCAGTTAATGACTGGAGTAGCTAATTTGAAGGTGCCGCTTGAAGTGGGTATTGGTGTGGGCGATAATTGGGAAGTGGCGCATTAATTGCGCAAATTAGGAAGCCCATGATATTGACTTGGATTATTGTTGCAACAGCCTTAGCTGGTGTTCTGAGCATTAGTGCTGCAGCGACATTGTCGCTTCATTTCTTGACCAAAATGGTTGAGCGAATGGTGAGTGTATCTGTTGGTGTTTTGTTGGCCACAGCATTGCTTCACTCGCTGCCTGAGGCTTTCTCAACGCCAGGAATTGTTCCTCAAACCTTGTTTGGTCTGCTCTTAGTTGGCTTACTTGGCTTTTTTATTCTAGAAAAAGCAGCCTTACTACGCCATACGCATCATCATGAAGGTGATGGACATGGTCATCACCATGGTCATGATGCAGAGAACGCAGGTAAGAGTGGTTGGATGGTTTTAGTAGGTGATGGAATTCATAATTTTGTAGATGGCATCTTGATTGCTGCTGCATTTATGGCAGATATCAACGTTGGCATTTTGACTTCTTTAGCTATTGTTGCTCATCAAATTCCCCAAGGTGTGGGCGATTTTATGGTGTTATTAAATGCAGGGTTTTCAAAAACTCGCGCATTAATTTATAACTTTGCTTGCGCAATGCTTGCAGTAATTGGTGGTGTGGTGGGTTATGTGTATCTAGAGCAAGCACAAACACTTATCCCTTATTTACTTGTATTTGCATCAAGTAGTTTTATATATATTGCGGTGAGTGATTTAATGCCGCAGATGCATCGCCGACCACATGTTGGCGAATCAATTAAGCAAGTCGCTTTAATTTCATTAGGGGTGGCTGTCGTACTAGGCCTCTCCTTACTGAGACACTAATGCAAAACTAAGCAAGATCTTAACTAGTACTTAATCGATCTTGCTACCAGTCATTGTGCGGCGATACCATTCATGGAAATGTTGCATACCATCTTCCATTGGACTTTGATAAGGGCCAACTTCGTTTTCACCGCGAGCAAGTAGAGCTGCACGACCTGCATCCATACGTTCAGCGATTTCATCATCTTCTATACATGTCTCCATGTACGCGGCTTTTTCTGCTTCGATGAATTCACGTTCAAAAAGTACGATTTCTTCAGGGTAATAAAACTCAACGATGTTACGAGTCTTATTTGGTCCAAGTGGTTGTAGTGTAGAAATACAAAGTACGCCTGGGTACCACTCAACCATGATGTTCGGGTAGTAGGTTAACCAGATAGCTCCGTGTTTCGGAAGTTCGCCGTTGTGATGCCTTAAAACAGCCTCATGCCATTTTGAATAAACAGTTGAACCTGGTTTTTTAAGACCATTGTTAATCCCAACTGTTTGTACGCTGTACCAATCTCCAAATTCCCAACTGAGGTCATCGCAAGTCACAAACTTACCTAAACCAGGGTGGAAAGGTTCAACGTGATAATCCTCGAGGTAGACTTCGATGAAGGTTTTCCAGTTGTAATTGCATTCGTGGATTTCAACATGATCGAGTTGATAGCCTGAGAAATCTAAATCTTTAGCAACACCTAGATTTTTTAAGTCTTGATGTACATCTCTTGGTCCATCAAAGAGCATGCCTTGCCAGTTTTGGATAGGGCTCTTTTTTAAATTTAAGCAAGGCTTGTCACTAAAATGAGGTGCTCCTAAGAGGTCGCCTTGAAGGTCATAGGTCCATCGATGGAGTGGGCATACGATATTTTGTTGGTTGCCTTTACCGTTAAGCATGATTGCTTGGCGGTGTCTGCAGACATTGGATAGTAATTCAACGCCATTGCCGTTGCGCACGAGTACGCGACCCTCGTTTTCGTTTGACAGGGTTTGATAGTCACCAGCATTGGGGACCATAAGTTCGTGGCCAATATAGCCAGGGCCTTGCTTGAAAAGCAAAGCCATTTCTTTTTCAAACAGTTCAGCATCAAAATACGCTGAAACTGGTAACTGCATATTGGACGGCGCAAGTTGCTGCGCGGTAGCCAGATTAGTCATTCTTCCCACCCCCGAAAAAAGTCAGCCGAAGCTAAGCGGAATAACCAATCCAACCATCGACAAGTCGATATTGGAAAGGAATCAAGGATTATACTTAAAATCAATTACATAAGACTAATTCCCATAACAACCCATAAAGACTGAATCTCCCTATGACAAGTGCAAAAAGTAAGGCTAAAGAAGCTCAAAGCGAGCCGATTGCCACAAATTATGAGGAATCCATCCTGGAGCTGGAAAAGCTGATTGCAGATATGGAGTCAGGAAAATTGTCATTAGAGGCCACTATGGCAGCTTATAAGCGCGGCGCTGAGCTTTTAAAGCAGTGCCAGCAGGTGTTGGAGCAAGTAGAGCAACAAGTGAAGGTTTTTTCAGCGAGTTAAGTCAACCTGAGTATTTCAGGCGGAATTCAACATGACCCAGTCAACTATTCAAGCAACTTTAGGATCTAATGTGGATTGGCAATCCTGGGTAAATACTCATATTTCAAGAGTTGAGACAGCGTTAAATCAGAATCTCCCTCAACAAACGGTTAATCCCGAGCGATTGCATAGTGCAATGTCGTATGCGATCAATGCAGGTGGAAAACGGATTAGACCTCTATTGGTTTATGCCGCTTATGAATTAAAAGCGCCAGCAAACGTAGGGGTTTGTGAAGTTGCCGTCGATCAAACAGCAGCAGCATTAGAGATGTTGCATACCTATTCCTTGGTGCATGATGATTTGCCATCAATGGATAACGATGATTTAAGAAGAGGAAAGCCAACTACTCATAAGGCATTTGATGAAGCAACTGCCTTATTGGTTGGGGATGCATTGCAAACCCAAGCTTTTGGCATATTGGCCAATTTAGATGCATCAGCTCAGACTCGAATTGATTTGGTTAAAGAGTTGGCAAGTGCTTCCGGGTCGCTGGGTATGGCTGGGGGGCAAGCGATTGATTTACAAAGTGTTGGAACTGCGCTCGATCGTCCAGCGCTTGAAATGATGCATCGAATGAAGACTGGCGCCTTGTTAGTTGCTTGTGTGCGTATGGGGGCAATTCTTGCTGAGTTAAATCATTCCCAAAAAGAATCTTTAGATAAGTTTGCTAAAGCAATTGGTTTAGGGTTTCAGGTGGTGGACGATATTTTGGATGTTACTCAGGACTCGCAAGTTCTCGGAAAGACTGCTGGAAAAGATGCGCAAGCAGATAAGCCAACATTTGTATCTTTAATGGGTCTAGATGGCGCCAAGGGTTTTGCTAAGGAGCTCAACCAACAGGCAATTGATGCCTTGAGTGGTTGGGGGCAAGAAGCTGATTCTTTAAGGCAAATAGCCCACTGGGTCACTGCAAGGCAGCACTAAAAGTACTAAAAATCCCTAAAAATCAGGGCTCAGTAGCCAATTCTGTAAGAATTTATCGAGGTAGGCGATAATGTCGTCTTATCTGAAGTTTTGGGAATTAACTACGAATTCTTGGTATGCAAACCACTGATTTATTAAAAACAATTGATTCGCCACACGATTTAAGAAATTTATCTCGTGAACAATTGCCAGCTTTGGCGGGTGAGTTGCGAACATTTGTGGTGGATTCTGTTTCCAAAACGGGTGGTCATCTCTCCTCAAATTTAGGAACGGTTGAACTGACCATTGCACTTCACTATGTATTAAATACCCCTGATGATCGATTGATTTGGGATGTGGGTCATCAAAGTTACGCACATAAAATCTTGACGGGTCGTCGCGATCAGATGAATACCTTACGTAAGTTTGGAGGTATCTCTGGATTTCCAAGGCGCTCAGAGAGTGAGTACGATACATTTGGAACGGCGCATTCATCAACCAGTATTTCTGCAGCGCTTGGTATGGCTAGAGCATCTCAAACTAAAGGTGAGAAGCGAGTGGCTGTTGCAGTCATTGGTGATGGATCGATGAGTGCTGGGATGGCATTCGAAGCCTTAAATAATGCGGGTGTTTATCACGATCTTCCATTAATCGTTGTGCTCAACGATAACGATATGTCGATCTCACCAGCAGTCGGTGCTCTGAATCGTTACTTAGCAAGACTCATGAGCGGTAATTTTTATGCGAAGACCAAAAAAGGTCTCGATAGCGTTTTATCGATGGCACCACCACTTCGAGAGTTTGCAAAACGTCTTGAAGAGCATGTGAAGGGAATGGTTGTTCCAGGAACAATCTTCGAAGAACTTGGATTTAATTACATCGGTCCAATTGATGGGCATGATTTAGATTCATTAGTGCCTACTTTGCAAAACGTTAGACGTCTGGCGCTTGAAGGTAATGGCCCGCAGTTTCTTCATGTTGTCACTAAAAAAGGTCAGGGTTATAAGTTGGCTGAAGCTGATCCAATCTTGTATCACGGACCAGGTCAGTTTGATCCAAGTAAAGGTATCGCAGCAAGTACGACTTCGAAAAAAACATTTACACAAGTGTTTGGTGAGTGGTTATGCGATATGGCAGAAAAAGATGAGCGCTTGATAGGTATTACGCCTGCAATGCGAGAAGGTTCTGGTCTTGTTGAGTTTGAAGCTCGTTTCCCAAATCGTTATTACGATGTGGGTATCGCGGAACAACACGCTGTTACATTTGCTGCTGGTATGGCGTGCGAAGGGCTTAAGCCTGTTGTAGCAATTTATTCAACATTCTTACAGCGTGGTTATGATCAGTTAATACACGATGTAGCGCTTCAGGATTTGCCAGTTGTGTTTGCATTAGATCGATCAGGTTTGGTTGGTGCTGATGGTGCAACGCATGCAGGTGCTTACGACATTCCTTATTTGCGTTGTATTCCGAACATGTTAATTATGACGCCGAGTGATGAAGCGGAGTGTCGAGATTTATTAACGACTGCATTTGAATCTAATCATCCGACAGCAGTTCGATATCCGCGTGGTGCTGGAGCGGGCGCACAAACAAGTAAAGAACTTAAGGCCTTGCCAATGGGTAAAGGTATTGTTCGCAGAAAAGCAAATCAAACTGCAGCTAAGAAAGTCGCCATCTTAGCTTTTGGAACATTGCTTCATCCAGCTATAGTTGCAGCGCAAGCCATTGATGCAACTGTAGTTGATATGAGATTTGTTAAGCCATTGGATGAGGCCTTACTCATTGAATTATCCAAAGACCATGATGCCTTTGTAAGTATTGAAGAAGGCGCAATTTATGGAGGCGCAGGTAGTGCTTGTTTAGAAGCTTTATCTGCTGCAGGTATTGAAAAACCATTCTTGCAATTAGGTTTGCCAGATCAATTTATTGATCATGGTGATCATGCATTATTGCTCTCTAAGTGCGGGCTTGATGCAGCTGGTATCGAACAATCGATTCGATCAAGATTTAATATCTAATTTATTTAATTAGAAGTTCATCAAGAGGCCAACGAGGCTTCACGTCAAAAGAGAATTCTTTTTCCGCAAGCTCAGGTTTTGCTAGCAAACGCAATGCCCCTGCGAAAGCAATCATGGCGCCATTATCTGTACATAGATCAAGTGGTGGGTAATGAACGGTAAATTTCCCATTCGATTTTTCACTAGCTTCTTTAAAGCGACTTCTTAATTGTTCATTTGCACCAACGCCACCAGCGATGACAACTCGAGAGCAATTTTGCTCTTTTAATGCTTTAAGAGTTTTGTTTGTTAAAACATCGACAACGGCATCTACAAAATCACGAGCGAGATTAGCTTTGAATTGATTTTCTTGATCTGAATTTTCAAACTTGGGAGCTTGTTTGATTTGGGTTAGAACTGCTGTTTTTAATCCTGCGAATGAAAAATCGTAATCTTTGGAGTGCAACATCGGGCGAGGTAGCTTAAATTGCCCTGGCTTGCCTAATTTAGCTAAAGCAGAAACGGCTGGCCCGCCTGGATAGGAAAGTCCTAATAATTTAGCGGTTTTATCAAAAGCTTCACCGGCAGCATCATCGAGTGTTTCCCCAAGGATTTCGTAGTCGCCTACTGCTTTGACCAGCATGATTTGAGTATGTCCCCCTGAAACAAGTAGGGCTAAAAATGGGAATGTGTTGTTTCCAAGGTTCTCAAAATCGGGTGCCAATAATGGGGAAAGTAGGTGACCTTCAAGGTGATGAATACCAATAATTGGCTTATTTAAGCCCATCGCCAAGCCTTTTGCCACGGAAGCACCCACTAACAAAGCGCCAGCTAGACCAGGCCCCTGGGTATATGCAATCGCGTCAATATCACTCAAATTAAGCTTTGCTTGCTCGAGAGCCGACTTGGTAAGGGGAATAACCCTGCGAATATGGTCTCTAGAGGCTAATTCGGGCACTACACCCCCGTATTCACGGTGCATGGCGATCTGAGAATGCAGGGTTTGAGCCATCAAACCCGCATTGGCAGGCCTTCCCGCCTCTAATGGGCTGGTGTCATAGATGGCGATGCCGGTCTCATCGCAAGAAGTTTCTATTCCTAAAACTCGCATAAAGCTATTTTCCCATGATAGAATCTCAGTCTTTACATTTATTTGTTCCTTTTGAGAATTATTTACGCATGACTACTATTCGCCTACGTGAGAACGAGCCTTTTGAGGTTGCACTTCGTCGCTTTAAACGCACTATTGAAAAAAATGGTCTTTTGACTGATTTGCGCGCTCGCGAGTTCTACGAAAAACCAACTGCAGAGCGTAAGCGTAAGAAGGCTGCAGCTGCTAAGCGTCATTACAAACGCATTCGCAGCCAAATGTTGCCTAAGAAGCTCTACTAATCGCCGCGTATCTGCAAGCAGTCTGATTGCCAATTAGGCGAACAGACTTGGCAAATTTGCCAGTGTTTCAGATATCAGCAGGCCCGCTGTCGATCAGTCGCAGCGGGTTTTTGCTTTTTTAGAGCCACGAGACCTGAGTGGTCTTAGAGATGAGTTAAATTAAACACAACAGAATTAAATCGAGGGAAATATGAGCTTAAGAGATCAGATTACAGAAGATATGAAAAACGCGATGCGTGCCAAGGATATGGAACGTCTTGGAACGATTCGTTTGTTATTGGCTGCGATTAAGCAAAAAGAGGTTGATGAGCGTGTAGAAATTACAGACGCTCATGTTGTGGCTATTACTGAAAAATTAATTAAGCAACGTAAAGACTCGATTTCTCAATTCCAAGCGGCAAATCGTGACGACTTGGTTGCAAAAGAAGCCTCAGAGTTAGAAGTTCTTACAGGTTATATGCCTGCGCAAATGTCTCAAGAAGAGATTGCTCAAGCTGTTAAAGATGCAGTAAAAAATACAGGTGCTGCTGGACCTCAAGATATGGGTAAAGTGATTGGCGCTTTAAAAGGTCAGTTGGCTGGTAAAGCAGATATGGGCGCTGTTTCTGCTTTGGTTAAAGCAGCTTTAAGTTCTTAATTGAAGCAAAGAATCTTTAGTTAATCAAAAAACTAAGAGAAAACTAAATCAATTGATCCCTCAATCATTTATTGCTGATTTATTAAATCGCATCGATATTGTTGATGTGGTTGGGCAGTATGTAAGCCTAAAAAAGGCTGGGGGAAATTTTCAAGGTTTATGTCCATTTCATAACGAAAAGTCCCCTTCCTTTTCGGTATCACCTTCGAAGCAGTTCTATCACTGTTTTGGATGTGGAGCTCATGGATCAGCGATTGGTTTTTTGATGGAGTACTCCGGTCTCACCTATGTTGAGGCTATTGAAGATCTAGCGAGATCTGCTGGACTTGATGTTCCAAAAGAAGAAAGAAAGCCAGGTCAAATAGCAGCGATGGCCCAATCTATCGCCTTAACCGAAGTAATGGAAAGAGCATCGCAGTGGTATATCCAACAACTTAAAAATTCTCCTCGAGCAATTGAATATCTTAAAGGTCGTGGTTTATCTGGAGAGATTGCAAAACGATTTGGTCTTGGATATGTACCAGATGGATGGCAGGGATTAGCAGCCGTATTTGGTGATTATGCCGATGACAAAGTGGCAAAGCCGCTTGCTGAAGCAGGTATGTTGATTCAAGGTGAGGATGACGGTAAAGCGAATGTAAAGCGTTACGATCGTTTTCGTGATCGCATTATGTTCCCTATCAGAAATTCCAAAGGGCAAGTGATTGCATTTGGTGGCCGCATCCTCGATAAGGGCGAACCAAAATATCTAAATTCACCTGAGACTACGATCTTCAAAAAAGGGCAAACCTTATATGGTTTGTTTGAAGGGCGTAAAGCTATTCGTGAAATGGGGTATGCCTTGGTGTGCGAAGGTTACATGGATGTAGTAGCACTTGCACAACTAGGTTTTGCAAATGCCGTAGCAACTTTAGGTACTGCGTGTACCTCGTATCATGTGCAAACGCTGATGCGTCAGACCGATAAGATTGTCTTCTCATTTGATGGTGATGCGGCAGGTCAACGAGCAGCAAAAAGAGCATTAGAAGCCTGCTTGCCCATGCTTGCTGACGATAAAGAAATTCGATTCTTATTTTTACCGACGGAGCATGACCCAGATAGTTATGTACGAGAAAAAGGTGAAGAAGCTTTTGCGCAAGCGATTAAAGAAGCATCACCACTGTCGGCATTTTTAATTAAGGTTGTTGGTGAAGATCTTGATTGGCAAACAGCAGAAGGTCGGGCGCAAGCACAGAGCGCTGCAAAACCTTATTTCAAAGCAATGCCTTCAATTGCATTACGTAGTCAAATTCTGAGAGAGTTAGCTGTCAAAGTCGGCTCAAGCCAAACTGAACTTGAAAAGTTTTATGGGTTAGAAGCAGGTGTGCCACAACAAGTGTTGCAGCCTAAACCAATTCAAGAGTCACCTCGAGAATTCACGCCTAAAGCTAATCAAGGTAAATCAACTTGGAAAAGCAAAGATAAACCAAAGAACGCAGAGCTTGCCAAACAAAAACCAATTCCACCAACGGATCTGGCTGAACAATTAATGCGAATTTTTTTACAGTATCCGATGTTGGCAAAAAAAATGGGTCATCGGGAAAGACATTTATCGCAAGTGGCGGCAAAAGCGCGTTCGGATAAAGCTGTAGGTGTTATGACAGATTTGATCGAGAGGGCAAGTCAGCAGGTTGATGGCACCGCATTTGCAGCATTCCAGTCGGTATTGGAAGAATCTTCTTTTGCCAAAGCTTATGAAGTGCTAAGAACAAGAATTTTGCATTCTGAAATGACCCAAGAAGATGCGGAGAAAAATCTAGCAGGGGCGTTCAAAAAGCTCGAAATTGATGAAATTAAGCGTGAAATGAGCGAAATTACCGCAAAAATCGCTGCAGGAACGGTAACTGCCGAAGATAAAGTGAGATATCGAGAGTTAAACGCCAGTTTGCGTTAACTGGAGTAATGAGTAGGATCTGATGAATGTCCTACAAGAAAATTCCAACTGAAAATGCTTTTTGAGTGAATTTTCCTACCTGAATTCAGGTAAAAACAACATTTCGGCAGTATAATACAAGGCTCCCAAATATTAAATTTATCAACAACTTATGCTTTAAGTTAACGGATGTTTTACTGAAAATTTTCAGAATCCGGTTGCTAAAGATGTGAGTTGTTTAAAAGATACTGCACCTATGCCTAAAACTAACGCTAAAAAAGTTGTATCAAAGTCAAAAGTAGTCGCCAAGAAGCCGGCTCCAAAAAAAGCAGCGCCTGCAAAAAAAGTTGTAGCGGCTAAGAAGCCAGCTCCTAAAAAAGCAGCGCCTGTAAAGAAAGCGCAGCCAGCGAAGAAAGCTGCCCCAGTCAAAAAAGCATCTGCTCCTGTTAAAAAATCAACAGCAAAGAAAGCAGTGCCTCAAAAAGCAGCGCCAAAAGTAACTAAGAAGGCGGTTTCTAAGAAGGCCCCTGCAAAGCCGGTTGCAAAGTCAAAAACTGTAACCAAGAAAGTCGCAACTAAAAGCCCTAGTGGAAAAATTGTTGCGAAAAAAGTAGTGGTTGCCAAGCCAGTAAAGGCTAAAAAGCCATTACCAAAAGTTGCTCCTAAGTCAGTCGCTAAGCCTGCTAAAGCGCCAGCAAAATCTGCAAAGGCAGTAGCACCGGTTGCTAAACCAGTTAAAGAATCAAAAGAAGCTAAGGTCTCAGCAAAAGAAGCAGCTAAAGCTAAAAAAGAATTAGCTGTTGAAGTTGTTGATGCTCCAGTTGCTATTGAAGCCGAGCAACCTGTTGAGAAAAAACGTGGCCGTAAACCAAAAGTCCAAGTGCCTGTAGATCCTAATGTGGATAACCGCACTGATAGACAAAAAGCCCGTGACCGTAAGGCAAAAGAAAAAGCATTGTTGCTTGAGTTCAATGCAACAAAATTAGGTAGTGAAGAACAACAAGAGTTACGCCGTGCTCGCTTGAAGACATTGATCAAGATGGGTAAATCACGTGGTTATTTAACGCACGGTGAGATTAATGACGTGATGTCTGATGAGTTGTCAGACATGGACTCATTAGAAACCTTGATTGGTTTGTTAAGTGACATTGGTATTACTGTTTACGAACAAGCACCAGATGCTGAAACATTGTTGCTTAATGAAAATGCAGCAGCAGCAACGAGTGAAGAAGAAGCTGAAGAAGAAGCTGAAGCAGCTTTAGGTACAGTTGACTCAGAGTTTGGTAGAACGACTGACCCAGTGCGTATGTATATGCGTGAAATGGGTACGGTTGATTTGTTAACTCGTGAAGGCGAAATTGTTATTGCCAAGAAAATTGAAGCCGGCCTTAAAGACATGGTCATGGCTTTGTCTGCTTGCCCTGTAACAATTACTGAAATTATTGAAACTGTCGACAAAATTGTCGCAGGCACAATGGAAATTGACGAATTCGTTGACGGACTTGTTGATCCTAATGCTGAAGATATTCCGATGACTGCGGTTGAGGAAGACTTCGGTGACGAAGAGGGTGATGAGGATGGCGACGAAGAAGGTGGTGGCGGCGGAGGCGGTGGTGGTGCCTCAGCTAAGCAACTTGAAGAGTTGAAACAGTTATCGCTTGTGAAGTTTGGTGTGATTCGTGCCCAATTTGAAAAAATGCGTAAAGCATTGGAGAAGGAAGGGTATAACTCACCAGCTTACTTAAAAGCACAAGAGGCTATTCGTGGTGAATTATTAGGTTTCCGTCTGACAGCTAAGAGTGTTGAACGTTTATGCGACACAATTCGTCAGCAAGTAGATCAAGTATGGCGTCATGAACGTGGCATTGTCAGCATTTTGGTCGACAAGGTTGGTGTTCCGCGTGGCGAAGTTTTAGCAGGTCTACCTAAACATGCATTGAGCCTTGAATGGACTGACTTGTTATTAAAAGGCAGTAAACCATATGCAGCTTTATTGGAGCGTAATGTTCCAGCTGTACAAGAGTTACAACAAAAATTAATTGATTTACAAAAGTTAGTTGTATTGCCATTGCCTGAGCTTAAAGAAGTATTCAAGCAAATGAGTGCAGGTGAAAAGCGTGCACGTGAAGCAAAACGTGAAATGACGGTTGCTAACTTACGTTTGGTAATTTCGATTGCTAAGAAATACACAAACCGTGGCTTGCAGTTCTTGGACTTGATTCAAGAAGGTAATATTGGTTTGATGAAAGCGGTTGATAAGTTTGAATACCGCCGTGGTTATAAGTTCTCAACTTATGCAACATGGTGGATTCGTCAGGCGATTACCCGTTCGATTGCTGACCAAGCTAGAACAATCCGTATTCCAGTTCATATGATTGAAACAATCAATAAGATGAACCGTATTAGCCGTCAAATTTTGCAAGAAACTGGTATTGAGCCAGATGCAGCAACATTGGCAGCGAAGATGGAGATTCCTGAAGATAAGATTCGCAAGATCATGAAGATTGCCAAAGAG
>CAZEHN010000023.1:0-14934 GCA_964511855.1 uncultured Polynucleobacter sp.
GCGGTGTTGCAATGAACCCAGTCGATCACCCACATGGTGGTGGTGAAGGTCGTACTGGTGAAGGTCGCGTACCTGTATCTCCATGGGGTACCCCAACTAAGGGTTACCGTACTCGTCGTAACAAACGCACAACGACAATGATCGTTCAGCGTCGCCAAAAACGCTAATAGGTAGAGGACAAAAATGACACGTTCCGCTAAAAAAGGCCCATTCTGCGACGCCAGCCTTATTAAAAAGGTTGAAGTTGCGGTTGCCAACAAAGATAAAAAGCCCATTAAGACATGGTCAAGACGTTCGACCATTCTTCCTGACTTCATTGGACTAACGATTGCCGTTCATAACGGTCGCGCACATGTTCCAGTGTATGTTTCGGAAAATATGGTTGGACATAAGCTCGGTGAATTTGCATTGACTCGTACGTTTAAGGGTCATGCTGCCGACAAGAAAGCTAAGAAGTAAGGGGAAATGATGGAAGCTAAAGCGATTCACCGTAGCGCCCGTATTTCGGCACAAAAGACACGTTTGGTTGCTGACCAAATTCGTGGATTGCCGATTGCACGCGCTCTTAATATCCTTACCTTCAGCCCTAAAAAAGCTGCATTCATTGTGAAGAAAGTTGTTGAGTCTGCTATTGCTAATGCTGAGCATAACAATGGCGCTGATATCGACGAACTTAAAGTTAAGACGATCACAATTGATAAAGCAACTTCGCTCAAGCGTTTTACTGCTCGTGCTAAGGGTCGTGGTAACAAAATTGAAAAACAAACTTGTCACATTACTGTGACTTTGAGCAACTAAGGAAGAGTCATGGGTCAAAAGATTAATCCCAATGGTTTCCGTCTTGCGGTAAGCCGTAATTGGACTTCACGTTGGTATGCTGGTAACACTGACTTTGCCAAGATGTTGCAAGAGGATGTTGAAGTACGCAGCTACTTGAAGAAGAAATTAAAAAATGCTTCTGTTAGCAAAGTTGTCATCGAGCGTCCTGCTAAGAACGCAAAAATTACAATTTATAGCTCACGTCCAGGCGTAGTTATCGGTAAAAAAGGCGAAGACATCGAAGTATTGCGTAGAGAATTACAAAAGCGCATGGGTGTTCCAGTCCACGTTAATATCGAAGAAATTCGTAAGCCAGAAACTGATGCGCAATTGATTGCTGATTCTATTACTCAGCAATTAGAAAAACGTATCATGTTCCGTCGTGCGATGAAACGTGCAATGCAAAACGCGATGCGTCTTGGTGCTCAAGGTATCAAGATCATGAGCTCAGGCCGTTTGAATGGTGCTGAAATTGCTCGTCGTGAATGGTATCGTGAAGGTCGTGTTCCTCTTCATACATTGAAGGCGGATATCGATTACGCAACTTCTGAGGCAGAAACAACTTACGGCATCATTGGTGTCAAGGTTTGGGTCTACAAAGGCGATCACTTAGGTAACGGTGCAAATGCACAAGCTCCACAAGTTGAAGCAGAAGAAGATAAAAAACCACGTCGCTCACCACGCGCACCACGTAAAGCTGAAGGCTCTGATAAACCAGAAGTCAAACCAGCAGTAAAACGTGTACGCAAGGTAGTAAAGCCTGACGCTGAAGCTAAGGCAGGAGAATAATTATGTTGCAACCTAAACGTCGTAAATACCGTAAAGAGCAGAAAGGCCGTAACACTGGCGTTGCTACTCGCGGAAGTTCGGTCGCTTTTGGTGAGTTCGGCTTGAAGGCTGTTGGACGTGGTCGTTTAACAGCTCGTCAAATTGAAGCGGCTCGTCGTGCGATGACTCGTCACATTAAACGTGGCGGTCGTATTTGGATTCGTATTTTCCCAGACAAACCAATTTCAACTAAACCTGCTGAAGTTCGTATGGGTAACGGTAAAGGTAATCCAGAGTACTACGTAGCTGAAATTCAACCAGGCAAAGTACTTTATGAGATGGATGGTGTGGATGAAGCGTTGGCGCGTGAAGCGTTCCGCTTAGCTTCTGCTAAGTTGCCGATTCAAACAACATTCGTTGTGCGTCAAATTGGCGCCTAATCGAGGAATATAACTATGAACATGAAAGAACTTAGCGCAAAAGACAATGCAGGCTTAAATGCCGAGTTGTCTGAGTTGCTTAAAGCTCAGTTTAAGTTGCGTATGCAAAAGGGCACGCAGCAATTGCAAGATACGAGCCAATTGGGCAAAGTAAAGCGCGATATTGCTCGTGTTAAAACAGCCCTTGCACAGAAAGCGAGTCAGAAATGAGCGAAACTACTAAAGCTTCTTTGAAGCGTACATTAGTTGGCCGTGTTGTTAGCGACAAAATGCAAAAAACAGTTACTGTTTTAGTTGAGCGTCGCGTTAAGCATGCTTTGTATGGCAAATATGTTGCTCAATCAAAGAAATATCATGCACACGACGAAGCTAACCAATACAAAACAGGTGATACGGTAGAAATTACTGAATCACGCCCATTGTCTAGAACAAAATCTTGGACAGTGACACGTTTAGTAGAAGCGTCTAAAGGTTTATAAGAAAATCTATCATTTCAGGCTTGCGGATTAACCCTAAGCCTGATATGATAGAGGGCTTCGCTACACAAAAGTGGTAAAAATTTACCAAAATAAGTTAGCGAACAGTTTATAAGTGGTTGTTTTAGCAAGTTTTTAATCCGGATTAGGTAGAAATGCCGAAGTCCATAACGGAACCAAGACTGATTGTTGAATAAGCATTCAAGTTGGGGATATAAAAAATGATTCAAACCGAAAGCAGACTACAAGTCGCCGATAACACAGGCGCCAGTGAAGTATTGTGTATTAAGGTCTTGGGTGGTTCCAAGCGCCGTTACGCAAGCATTGGCGACATCATTAAAGTCACAGTTAAAGCTGCGGCTCCACGTGGTCGTGTTAAAAAGGGTGATATTTACAATGCCGTAGTGGTACGCACAGCTAAAGGCGTGCGCCGTCCAGACGGTTCACTCATCAAATTTGATGCCAACGCAGCAGTTTTGCTTAATGCAAAACTAGAGCCTATTGGTACACGTATCTTCGGCCCAGTTACGCGTGAATTGCGTACTGAGCGTTTCATGAAGATTGTTTCTTTGGCTCCTGAAGTTATCTAAGAGGACAAGATGAACAAGATTCGTAAAGGCGACCAAGTGATTGTCACTACTGGCCGCGATAAAGGTAAAAAAGGAACGGTTACAGCCATCCTAGAAGGAAAAGTTCTAGTTGAAGGCGTTAACGTTTACAAGAAAAACGTTAAACCAAATCCTGCAGCTGGTGTCGTTGGTGGCGTTGTTGATAAAACAATGCCAATTCAAATTTCCAATGTCGCTTTGGTTGACGCAAATGGCAAAGCATCACGTGTAGGCATCAAAGTTGAGGGTGGCAAGAAAGTTCGCTACCTCAAGACTACTGGCGCTACGTTGAGTGCTTAAGGGGAATTGAAATGACTGTACGATTACAAGATCACTATTCAAATAAAGTTGTTGCTGAACTTAAAACAAAGTTTGGTTACAAATCTATTATGGAAGTTCCACGCATTACTAAGATCACATTGAATATGGGTCTTGGTGAGGCTGTAGCTGACAAAAAAGTTATTGAAAACGCAGTTGGCGACTTGACTAAAATTGCAGGTCAAAAGCCTGTAGTTACAAAGGCTCGTAAAGCGATTGCTGGTTTCAAAATTCGTCAAGGCTATCCAATTGGTGCAATGGTTACATTGCGCGGACAGCAAATGTATGAATTCTTAGACCGTTTTATTACTGTAGCGCTTCCTCGCGTTCGTGACTTCCGTGGTATTTCTGGAAAAGCGTTCGACGGTCGTGGCAACTACAACATCGGTGTTAAAGAGCAGATCATTTTCCCGGAAATTGAGTACGACAAAATCGACGCACTCCGTGGTTTAAATATCAGCATCACAACTACCGCTAAAACCGACGACGAAGCTAAAGCTTTGTTAGCGGCCTTTAAATTCCCTTTCCGCAATTAAGAGGTTAATCGTGGCTAAAATGTCATTAATTGAACGCGAGAAAAAGCGCGCAAAAACAGTTGCAAAATACGCAGCAAAACGTGCAGAACTCAAGGCAATCACAGAAGACACCTCTAAGTCAGAAGAGGAACGTTTTGAGGCTCGCTTAAAAATTCAAGCGTTGCCGCGTAACGCAAGTCCAATTCGTCAGCGCAATCGTTGCGCGCTAACTGGTCGTCCACGTGGCACATTCCGTAAATTCGGTTTAGGCCGCGGAAAAATTCGTGAAATCGCCTTCCGTGGCGAGATCCCTGGCATCACCAAGGCCAGCTGGTAATCAGCGAGAGATTAGGAGAAACTATGAGCTTCAGCGATCCAATCGCCGACATGTTAACTAGGATTCGTAACGCGCAAGCGGTACAAAAACCTGGCGTAACTATGCCGTCATCAAAATTAAAAGTGGCCATTGCCAAAGTCTTAAAAGACGAAGGTTATATCGATGGTTACGAAATCAGCGGAGATGCCGCCAAACCAGTATTGAATATTGGCTTGAAATATTACGCAGGTCGCGCAGTTATTGAGCGTATCGAGCGTGTGTCAAAGCCTGGCTTGCGTATTTACAAAGGCCGTCACGATATTCCTCAAGTACTTAATGGCTTAGGTGTCGCTATTATTTCCACACCGCAAGGCGTGATGACTGACCGTAAAGCTCGCGCCAATGGCGTGGGTGGCGAAGTTATCTGCTACGTCGCCTAAGGAGAACAGAATATGTCACGTGTTGGTAAGTCACCTATTCAATTGCCAAAAGGCGCAGAGGTACAAATTTCTGGTGCACAGTTAACAGTTAAAGGCCCATTAGGCACTTTGACTCATACAGTTCATCCGTTAGTTAGCTTGAAGCAAGAAAATGGCGTATTGCAAGTTGCTTGCAATGATGAGTCAAGAGAGTCTAATGCATTGTCAGGAACTACTCGTGCTTTAGTAAATAACATGGTAACTGGTGTTACTTCAGGTTTCGAACGCAAATTAACTTTAGTTGGCGTTGGTTACCGTGCTTCAACTCAAGGTAATGCATTGAAACTTCAATTAGGTTTCTCTCATGACGTAATTTATGAGTTGCCGCAAGGCGTTAAGGCTGAAACACCAAGCCAAACAGAAATCATTATTAAAGGCGCCAACAAGCAGCAAGTTGGTCAAGTTGCCGCAGAAGTTCGCGCGTACCGTTCTCCTGAGCCTTATAAAGGTAAGGGTGTTCGTTATCACGACGAAGTGGTTCATTTAAAAGAAACCAAGAAGAAGTAATCGAGGTCGAATATGAACAAAAAAGAATCCAGAGTACGTCGTTCGCGTCAAACGCGAATCAAAATCGCAGAATTGAAAGCAGCTCGCTTATCAATTTTCCGTTCAAATTTGCATATGTCTGCACAATTATTCAGCCCTTGTGGAACAAAAGTTTTGGCTTCTGCTTCTACGATGGAAGAAGGATTGCGTAAGTCATTATCAAACAATGGCGGCAACAGTGCTGCAGCTTCACAAGTAGGCAAGTTAATTGCTGAACGCGCAATTAAAGCTGGCGTTACTGAAGTTGCATTTGATCGTTCAGGTTTCCGTTACCACGGCCGCGTTAAAGCATTAGCTGAAGCTGCTCGTGAAGCTGGTCTCAAGTTCTAATTGAGACGATACGGATAAGGGTCTAGGAAAAAACATGGCAAAAATGCAAGCAAAAATGCAAAACGAAGAGCGTGATGACGGTTTGCGTGAAAAGATGATTGCGGTTAACCGCGTCACTAAAGTTGTTAAAGGTGGTCGAATTTTAGGTTTCGCAGCTTTAACAGTAGTTGGTGATGGCGATGGTCGCATTGGTATGGGTAAGGGCAAGTCAAAAGAAGTTCCAGTTGCTGTTCAAAAAGCAATGGACGAAGCTCGCCGCAAAATGATTAAAGTTCCACTCCGTTCAGGCACATTGCAACATTCTGTTATTGGTGAGCACGGCGCATCACGCGTTTTGATCTCTCCAGCTAAGGATGGTACTGGCGTTATCGCTGGTGGTCCAATGCGCGCTATTTTCGAAGTAATGGGTGTAACTAACGTTGTTGCTAAATCTCTTGGCTCAACAAACCCATACAACATGGTTCGTGCCACGATTAATGGCTTGAGCAAAATGAGCACTCCAGCTGAGATTGCTGCTAAACGCGGCAAAACTGTTGAAGAAATTTTAGGTTAATCGAAGCGAGAAAATCATGGCAGAGAATAAAACCGTCAAAGTTCAACTTGTACGTAGCTTGATTGCAACGCGTCAAGACCACCGTGCCACAGTTCGTGGTTTAGGTTTGCGTCGCGTTAATTCAGTTTCTGAGTTGCAAGATACCCCAGCCGTACGCGGCATGATCAACAAGGTGTCTTATCTGGTCAAAGTGATCGGTTAATACAACCCATAGGTAGAGAACATTATGGAATTAAATAATCTAAAACCAGCTGCAGGCGCAAAACACGCTAAACGTCGTGTTGGTCGTGGTATTGGTTCAGGCTTAGGTAAGACAGCAGGTCGCGGTCACAAAGGTCAAAAATCACGTTCAGGTGGTTTTCATAAAGTGGGCTTCGAAGGCGGTCAAATGCCTTTGTATCGTCGTTTGCCAAAACGCGGCTTTGTGTCTTTAACACGTCGCACTGTTGGTGAAATTACATTAGCTGATTTGCAAAAATTAGAAGCAACTGAGATTGATTTGGTTGTTCTTAAGCAAAACGGTTTGGCTGGTGAGCAAATTAAATCTGTAAAAGTTGTTAAAACAGGCGATTTATCACGTGCAGTTACTCTAAAAGGTATTACTGCAACAGCTGGCGCACGCGCTGCAATCGAAGCAGCTGGTGGCAAGTTAGTGTTGGAAGCGTAAGTTAAGTATGTCAAACGCAGCAAACATGTTGAAATCAGGAAATAAATTTGGCGACTTGCGTAGTCGCCTAATGTTCTTGGTTTTGGCTTTGCTCGTTTACAGACTTGGCGCACATATTCCTGTTCCTGGAATTGATCCTAACCAATTATCCAATTTATTTAATGGAGAAAAAGGCGGGATCTTGGGAATGTTTAATTTGTTCTCAGGTGGTGCGCTGTCTAGATTTACTGTATTTGCATTAGGGATCATGCCTTACATTTCGGCATCGATCATCATGCAGTTGTTAACGATTGTTTTGCCATCTTTAGAGTCTTTAAAGAAAGAAGGGCAATCTGGTCAGCATAAAATTACTCAGTACACGCGTTATGGAACTGTTGGCTTAGCAACATTCCAAGCCTTAGGTATTGCCATTGCGTTAGAGTCGCAAGGTGGATTGGTTTTAGATCCAGGCTTCATGTTCCGTATGAATACTGTTGTTACTTTGGTAACTGGAACAATGTTCTTAATGTGGCTTGGCGAACAGATTACAGAACGTGGTTTAGGTAATGGTATTTCAATCATTATTTTTGCAGGTATTGCTTCTGGCTTGCCGAATGCTCTTGGTGGTTTATTAGAGTTAGTTCGCACAGGATCAATGAGCATCATTACCTCAATCATTGTTGTGATTATTGTTGCAGCGGTAACTTACTTTGTGGTGTTTGTTGAGCGTGGCCAACGTCGAATTTTGGTTAACTACGCTAAACGACAAGTCGGCAATAAAGTATATGGCGGTCAAACATCACATTTGCCTTTGAAGCTTAATATGGCAGGTGTTATTCCTCCAATTTTTGCTTCATCAATTATTCTTTTCCCAGCAACTATCGCGGGATGGTTTACTTCTGGTGAAAATAGTAATTTCTTTACACGTTTTATTAAAGACCTTTCTGCAACTTTGCAACCAGGTCAACCGGTGTACATTATTTTGTATGCAGTTGCGATTATTTTCTTCTGCTTTTTCTATACAGCGTTGGTATTTAATAGCAAAGAAACTGCAGATAATCTTAAGAAAAGTGGCGCATTTGTTCCGGGTATTCGTCCTGGCGATCAAACAGCCCGATATATCGATAAGATTTTGGTACGTTTGACATTGGCGGGTGCTGCATATATGACGCTCGTATGTTTGTTGCCAGAATTCTTAGTATTGAATTGGAATGTTCCGTTTTATTTTGGCGGTACATCACTCTTGATTATTGTTGTTGTAACTATGGACTTTATGGCACAAGTTCAATCATTCGTGATGCAACAGCAGTATGAGTCGTTAATGAAGAAGGCCAACTTCAAAATGGGTCCAGGTAACTGATATGGCAAAAGATGATGTCATTCAGATGGCTGGTGAGGTAGTAGAAAACCTTCCAAATGCAATGTTCCGTGTGAAGTTAGAAAACGGTCACGTTGTTTTGGGGCACATTTCCGGCAAGATGCGTATGCATTACATTCGCATTCTGCCAGGCGATAAAGTCACTGTGGAGATGACTCCTTATGACCTATCGCGTGCTCGGATCGTTTTCCGAGCGAAGTAGTACTAATTATTTAAGAGGTGAGCTATGAAAGTATTGGCATCAGTAAAGTGCATCTGCCGCAACTGCAAAATCATTAAGCGTAAAGGCGTATTACGTGTGATCTGTTCATCAGACCAACGTCATAAGCAACGCCAAGGTTAAGCGGATTTAATTTAGAGGAATTCAAATGGCACGTATCGCTGGGGTAAATATCCCAAACCACAAACATACCGTTATCGGTTTGACATCAATTTTTGGCATTGGTTTAACGCGCGCTCGTAAGATCTGCGCTGCATCTAATGTTGCTGAAAGCAAAAAGGTCAAAGATTTGACTGATGCTGACTTGGAAAAAATTCGTGAGCAAGTTGGTTTGTTCACGACCGAGGGTGATCTTCGTCGTGAAGTGACGATGAACATCAAGCGCTTAATGGATTTAGGTTGCTACCGTGGCGTTCGCCATCGTAAAGGCTTGCCAGTCCGTGGTCAGCGTACGAAAACAAATGCACGTACACGTAAAGGCCCACGTAAGGCCGGTGTTGCATTGAAGAAATAATAGGAAAGCGAAACTAAAATGGCAAAACCACAGCAATCCAATAACGCTGCTCGCGCACGTAAAAAAGTTAAAAAGAATATTGCGGACGGTATCGCACACGTTCACGCATCATTCAACAACACAATTATTACGATCACTGATCGTCAAGGCAATGCGTTGTCGTGGGCGACTTCAGGTGGACAAGGCTTTAAAGGCTCACGTAAATCAACTCCATTTGCAGCGCAGGTTGCAGCTGAAGTTGCAGGTAAAGCGGCTCAAGAATGCGGCATCAAAAATTTGGAAGTTCAAATTAAGGGACCAGGTCCAGGCCGTGAATCAGCTGTTCGTGCTTTGAATGCTCTTGGCATCAAGATCACTGAAATTCAAGACGTAACACCCGTTCCTCATAACGGTTGCCGTCCTCCAAAACGTCGTCGTATCTAATACGATAACGTTTTTGAATAAGTAGTTTAGTAGTACTCGTTTTATTTCTTTAATTTAAGACCACCGTCCGGATAATTTATCCGGACTAACCCCCGCGATAAGCGGAGGCAATGAAAGGACAGACTCGTGGCACGTTATATCGGCCCTAAGGCCAAATTATCACGTCGGGAAGGTACCGACTTATTTCTAAAGAGCGCACGTCGCTCACTAGCAGACAAATGCAAACTTGATACTAAGCCAGGGCAACACGGCCGTACATCAGGTGCACGTACTTCTGACTACGGTAATCAGTTACGTGAAAAGCAAAAAGTTAAACGTATTTATGGTGTTTTAGAGCGTCAGTTCCGTCGCTACTTTGCTGAGGCAGATCGCCGCAAAGGTAACACTGGTGAATTGTTGTTGAAATTGTTAGAGTCACGTTTAGATAACGTTGTTTATCGTATGGGCTTTGGTTCAACACGTGCAGAAGCTAGACAGTTAGTTTCACACAAAGCAATTTTAGTTAATGGTGAAGTTGCTAATATTCCGTCAATGCAAGTTCGTCCTGGTGACGTTATTGCTGTACGCGAAAAAGCTAAAAAACAAAGTCGTATTCAAGAAGCGGTTAATTTAGTTCAACAACTAGGTGGTTCAAGCTGGGTTTCAGTTGATGCTACTAAGTTAGAGGGCACATTCAAACAAGCGCCGGATAGAGATGAAATCAGCGGCGACATTAATGAAAGCTTGATTGTCGAACTTTACTCACGTTGATTGAGGCGTCCTTAAGGAAAATATATGCAAACAACATTGCTTAAGCCAAAGATTATTTCAGTAGAAGCAATTAGCCCTAATCAGGCTAAGGTAGTAATGGAGCCATTTGAGCGTGGTTATGGCCACACTCTTGGTAATGCTTTGCGTCGTGTTTTGTTGTCTTCAATGGTTGGCTATGCTCCAACTGAAGTCAGCATAGCTGGCGTAGTACATGAGTACTCTACATTAGATGGCGTACAAGAAGACGTTGTTAACTTGCTCCTCAATTTGAAGGGCGTAGTTTTCAAACTTCAATCACGTGATGAAGTCACTCTTAATTTGCGTAAAGAAGGCCCTTGTGTGGTCACTGCAAAAGATATCGAGTTGCCACATGACGTGGAAATTATTAATCCTGACCAAGTGATCGCTAATTTGTCTGCAGGCGGCAAGCTTGACATGCAAGTTAAGGTTGAAAAAGGTCGTGGATATGTGCCAGGTAATATGCGTCAATACGCAGACGAGGCAACTAAGCTAATTGGACGTATCGTTCTAGATGCTTCATTTAGTCCAGTTCGCCGCGTTAGCTATGCAGTTGAATCTGCTCGTGTTGAACAACGTACAGACTTGGATCGTCTAGTAATGACAATCGAAACTAACGGTGTATTAACGCCTGAAGAAGCGATTCGTCAATCTGCAGGCATCTTGGTTGACCAATTGGTTGTATTCGCAGCTCTTGAAAATAATCAAAGCACTGGCGAAGTATCACCAAGCCGTTCACCAATGGTTGATCCAATGTTGTTGCGCCCTGTTGATGATCTAGAACTAACTGTTCGTTCAGCTAACTGCTTAAAAGCCGAAAATATTTATTACATCGGTGATTTGATTCAGCGCACAGAGAACGAGTTGCTTAAGACTCCAAACTTGGGTCGTAAGTCACTCAATGAGATTAAAGATGTCCTCGCAGCCCGTGGTTTAACCCTCGGTATGAAGTTGGATAGCTGGCCACCTGCTGGCCTCGAGAAATAATAGAAAGGAAGCATTATGCGCCACGGTAACGGACTGCGTAAACTTAACCGTACTTCTTCGCATCGTTTAGCGATGTTGCGTAACATGTCAAATTCATTGTTACAACATGAAGTCATTAAAACAACTTTGCCTAAAGCAAAAGAACTACGTCGTGTCGTAGAGCCTTTGATCACTTTAGGTAAAAAAGACAACCTAGCTAATCGTCGTTTGGCATTTAACAGACTACGTGATCGCGACATGGTTACTAAGCTCTTTACTGAACTTGGCCCGCGTTTTGCGACTCGTCCAGGTGGTTACTTGCGTATCCTTAAATTTGGATTCCGCGTTGGTGACAATGCACCTATGGCTCTTGTTGAGTTGTTAGATCGTCCAGAAACGACAGAAGCTCCAGCAGAAGCTGAGTAAATTCAGACCCTTTTGGGAAAGAATAGTAAAAAGCCAGGCATGCCTGGCTTTTTATTTTCCTAAGCGGAAAAATTCTGACAAAATAAGCTATGGGTACTAATCTCTTAAATAAAGATATGCCAGTTTTAATTGTGACTGCTTGCGCATCACAAGACGAGGCTATCAAAATTGCCCAAGCCTTGGTTCTGAGCAAATTGGTGGCATGTGCTCAAATACATGGGGATATGACTAGTATTTATGAGTGGGGTGGAAAATTAGAGACTTCTAGAGAAGTCCCATTGCACTTGAAAACAATTAATGGCCACTGGGAAGAGATTAGAAAAATAATCCAATCTATGCACTCCTACGAGGTCCCAGAAATTATTGCAACGCCAATAATAGAGATTTCAGATGAATATAGTAAGTGGTTAATAGAATCGGTAAAAAAGCAGATTGTTGCATGAAATTAAGACTGTATTTTTCTAGAATATTGCTAATACCAACATTGCTAGTTATTGGCTTTATTGGCCCAGTAATTGCGCAAGAATTTTTGCCGCCAGAAAAAGCTTTTTCAGTCACAGGCGAGTTATTAGAAAAGGCAGTCAAAATAGTAATTAAGCCGCAAAGTGGCTATTACATCTACAAGGATTCGATCTCAGTTCAGGAGCAGGGTGGAGAGTCGATTAAATCAGTACAGCGTTTGTTGCCGATTGCTAAAAAGAAATTTGATGAGAATTTCCAAAAAGTTGTTCAAACTTATTCACAAGAGATTGATTTTCAAATTCCAGTAAATGAATTTAAAAATGGCTTACCCCTTAATTTAGAAATTACTCTTCAAGGTTGTGCAGAAAAGGGTATTTGCTACCCGCCAATGACAAGAGTGTTAGTGCTGTCCGAGTATGGCGTAGAAAAATCTTCGATTAGTGAAGATGCATCTAAAGTTTTAGCCAACCCAAAAAGTAAAGAAGGATTATTTTCTGAATGGTGGACATCTCGGGATGACATCAGTGCATTAACGCGCTTATTGCAATCAACCTCACTCCCAGTTTTATTAATAGCATTTTTTATCCTAGGGATTGGCCTTGCATTTACCCCATGCATGTTGCCGATGTTGCCAATTCTTTCAAGCATTATCTTTGGCACTACTGACCATCATTTGTTGTCACGTAAAAGAACAATCACTCTTGCAACACTTTATATTGCGGGGATGGCTTTAGCCTTCAGTTTGGCTGGTATGGCAACTGCATGGTTTGGCTCAGGGGTTCAGTCAGCGCTTCAAAATCCATGGGTATTAATAGGATTTGCAGGTTTAATGCTGGTACTTGCTGGAAGTTTATTGGGATTTTATGAGTTCCATTTGCCCCAATTTTGGCATTCACATATTGATAAATTAATTGGCAAACAAAAAGGTGGAAGTTTAGTTGGTGCGTTTGTTTTAGGAGCCCTATCCAGTCTTGTTGCTAGCCCATGTATTACTGCTCCAATGGCCGGCGTTTTAACTTTTATTGCTCAAAGTGGTGAAGTTAAGCTCGGTGGATTAATTTTATTTACGATGGCTTGGGGCATGGGAATACCATTGTTGTTGTTTGCATTTGGCGCAAGTAGATTAGTTCCTAGGGCTGGATCTTGGATGGTTCTTGTTCAGAAAGTTTTTGGAGTTTTAATGGTGGCCTTAGCGGCATGGTTCGTTTGGCCAGCAATTAGCGCAGTAGCAACGACAAATCAAAGCCAAAGTAAATCAATTGCAGGCATGGCATTTAAGGTTGTTAGAACACAATCTGAACTGGATGCTGCACTTCAAAAAGCAAAGTCGGAATCTAGGCCGGTATTACTTAATTTTTACGCTGATTGGTGTGTTAGCTGTAAAGAATTAGAAGTGCTGACTTTTTCAGATTCAAGAGTGATTTCCAAGTTAGAAGGCTTAGAAAAAATTGAAGTGGATGTAACTCGTTCGGATAAAGATCAACGTGAACTTCTAAAACGTTTCGACTTATTTGGCCCGCCTGCAATGATTTTTATATCTGCGGATGGTAATGAAAAAAAATCAGCTAGAGTAATTGGTTATTTGTCGGCTGATAAATTAATTCAAAAAATGTAAAAAGCGCCGCAATTTGCGGTGCTTTCATTTGCAATATCAATAATTACCAGCCTTTATTTTTGAAGTAGTCTTGCGGCTTCTCTGGCAAAGTAAGTCAATATGCCATCCGCACCTGCACGTTTAAATGCTAGCAATGACTCCATCATGATCCCGTCATGATCTACCCAACCATTGGCAGCACCTGCCTTAATCATTGCGTACTCTCCGCTGACTTGATAAGCAAAGGTTGGGTATTCGAAAGTTTCTTTAACTCTTCTAACGATATCTAAATAGGGCATCCCAGGTTTAACCATGACCATATCGGCACCCTCATTAATATCTAAAGCAACCTCTCTAAGTGCTTCATCTGAATTAGCCGGATCCATTTGGTAAGTTTTTTTATTGCCTTTGCCAAGGTTTTTTGCGGATCCGACTGCATCCCTAAAAGGCCCGTAAAAAGAAGATGCATATTTTGCAGAGTACGCCATGATTTGCGTATGAATAAAACCATTTGCTTCCAAAGCTTCCCGAATTTTTCCAATACGTCCATCCATCATGTCTGAAGGAGCTACTATATCTACACCTGCAGCAGCCTGAGTGAGCGCTTGCTTCACTAGCATGTCAGTAGTTACTTCATTAATAACGTAGCCATCATCATCAAGCACGCCATCCTGACCATGACTTGTGTAAGGGTCAAGAGCAACGTCTGTCATGATGCCAAGTTCCGGGAAACGTTTTTTTAATTCAGCAACTACTCTTGGAACTAAACCGTTTGGATTAGTTGCTTCGATGCCATCAGGTGTTTTCAGTGATGAATCAACCACCGGAAAAAGTGCTAACACTGGAATACCCAAATCCACACACTCTTGCGCAATCGGAATTAATAAATCTAAAGAAACTCTTTCAACGCCTGGCATTGAAGCGACAGACTCATTTTTATTCTGACCATCAAGAACAAAGACTGGATAGATAAGATCACTTGCAGTTAGAGTGTTTTCTTGAACTAGTTTTCTGGACCATTCGTTTTTGCGAAGTCTTCTTGGTCTATGTCCAGGAAATTTTAATTGGATGCTATTAGATTGATTTGTCATATGGATGAAAAAGCAAATTAAACAGTGACTGTTGTTTGAAGATTGAGCCAATCGCACACAACTTTATCGGCAGCCTCTAAGCCAATTCGTTTTGTGCTTGAAAACAATTGTGCAGTAAATGCTCCAAATCGAGGATCGGCTGCACACATAGTTTTTAATTCTTGAGCAACTTTTTTTAGAACAATCGTTTTTTCAGATTGGTTCAATTTATCGCATTTTGTGATCAAGACGTGCACTGGTTTGCCTGTAGGGCCAAACCAATTGAGCATATTGCTATC
>CAZEHN010000023.1:15034-27522 GCA_964511855.1 uncultured Polynucleobacter sp.
ACAAGGAAGCGGGCTTGATGGAGCTTTGACATATATATGGTTTTACTGATGCCGCTATTGTAAAATCACATCAATTAAAATGAACCAATTATTTGGGAATAATCTACATGGGCGCCAACTTTATGCAAACAAAACTAACTTTTAGCCTAAAAGCAGCTTTATTTAGCTTATTTATTGCTGTTTCAGGCGTGTCTATGGCTTCTGAGTCTGCCGCCAAGGCTGCTAAGCCAGATGCTGCAGCCGGTGAAAATTTGTACGCAAATGGCGACACCGCCCGTGGAATTACAGCATGTGCTGGTTGTCACGGTGCTGCAGGTAATAGTGGTTCTGGCGCATGGCCTAAATTAGCCGGTCAACAAGCTGGATATTTGGTTAAACAATTACAAGACTTTAAGTCTGGCGCTCGTGCTAATCCGGTTATGACGGGTATGGTAGCGTCTATGGATACAAAAGATATGCAAGATATCGCTGCATATTTGTCTAAACAAGTTCAAAAAGGCGCAACTGCCAAGAATAAAGATACGATCGAATTAGGCCAGTCTATTTATCGCGGTGGTATTGCAGCTAAGAGCGTACCTGCATGTGCAGCTTGCCATGGCCCAGCCGGTGCCGGTATCCCAGTTCAATACCCACGTATTGGTGGTCAATGGGCTGATTACACAGAGGCTCAATTAACAGCATTCCGTAGCGGCGCTCGTAAAAACCTTCAAATGTCTATGATTTCAGCAAGATTGTCTGATTTAGAGATTAAGGCAGTTTCTGATTACATCGCTGGTTTACGTTAATCAAGTTAGCTTATCAATAGAAAAAGGGGCTTAAAGCCCCTTTTTCTATTGATAAGTAAATAAAGTAAACGGTGTTTAAGGGAGTCGATGCTCGTTCGCGAATAATGATTCAATCGTTTCGCGTTCACGAATTAAATAAACTTTATCTCCATCGACCATCACTTCGGCAGCACGACCGCGGCTATTGTAATTAGATGACATGGCAAAACCATAAGCTCCAGCTGACAAGATCCCTAGTAAATCACCTTGAGCAACTGCAAGATTTCTATTTTTGCCTAGCCAGTCGCCGGACTCACAAACGGGACCCACAATATCGTAGACCTCGTTTTTAAGTTCAGCCTTATCTTTTAAAGGAACAATCGCGTGATATGCCTCATACATTGCGGGACGCATTAGATCGTTCATTGCGGCATCCACAATACAGAAGTTCTTTGTTTCACCTGGTTTGAGGTATTCAATTTTGGTAAGAAGTACACCGGCATTGCCAACAAGTGAGCGTCCAGGTTCAAAAATGACTTCGAGATGGCCATAGCCTTTGCTTTGAATATGGTCTAAAAGTGTATTAGCAAAGGCAGTTATTTCAGGAGGCGCTTCATCTGCATAAGAAATGCCTAAACCTCCACCGATATCTAAATGAGAGATGTTGATCCCTAGCTTTTTAAGTGATTCGATAAGAGCAAGGACGCGATCAAGTGCATCTAAGTATGGAGAAATTTCGGTAATCTGTGAGCCGATGTGACAATCAATACCAGTAATTTGGCAGTTCGACATTTTCGAAGCAACTTCATAAGTTGGGATGACATCTTCGTAAGCGATACCAAACTTATTATCTTTAAGTCCTGTCGAAATATAGGGATGTGTATTTGCATTGACGTCCGGATTGACGCGCAATGAGATAGGAGCTTTTACTCCGAGTTCACCTGCTACTTCATTAATGCGATCTAATTCAGGGATGGACTCAACGTTGAAGCATTTAACTTTTGCTTTAAGTGCTTGAGCGATTTCTGCACGAGACTTACCAACGCCTGAAAAAACCGCATTTTTAGGATCAGCGCCAGCTGCAATTACCCTTGAAAGTTCTCCTCCACTAACAAGGTCGAAGCCAGCACCTAATCTTGCAAACAAATCCAATATCGCTAGATTGCTATTAGATTTCATTGCGAAATGCACTCGTGCTCGACGTGTCCCATCTGGGCGAACACAAGCTTTGTCATATGCCTTAAACGCATCTGTTAACGCTTTACGACTGTAGACGTACGTTGGGGTGCCAAATTGTTCAGCAATCTTAGATAGGGCAACATCCTCGGCGTGCCATTGACCATTTGATTTACTAAAGCCGATTAATTGAGGGATTGCGCTCATAAGAAAGTTTTTGATAATTTATTTAGTAGAACTGTTTGTTGTTGGTGAAGCATTTGCAGGACTCGATGGTGTTGGCCATTGTTGACCTTTAGGTTCTGGTTCAGCAGGTTGTTGCGGTGCAGGGGGAACTTTAGGGAAATACAAAGGTCCCTTAACCCCACATCCAGAAAGGGTTATTAGGCCAATTACGCCTAAAATTCCTGCAAAATTAAATAGCCTAGCTACAATGATTTTCATATTAATTAAACAATGATTTATGGATTAATTTTAAATCCCTATTTCGTCTGAATATAGCATGCAAACAAACATTGAAAAGATTGATGATTCCCAGTTTAAAGAACTTGGTGGAATTGCCTTTGACATTATTGAAAATGCCCTAGAAAAGGCTTTTGAAGAACAAGATCTAGATGTTGACGTCGAGCGCCAAGGCAGCAGTGTATTAAATATTAAGTTTCCAAACAAAACAGTGATTGTTGTTAATCTTCAAACACCACTTCATGAGCTTTGGATCGCGGCAAAAGAAGGGGGTTTTCATTATCGTTGGGCTGGGTCCCTCAAAGAACCGCTTTGGCTTGATACTAGGTCTAATGAAGAATTCTATGAAGCCTTATCCAGATTTGTGTCTACACAAGGTGGTGTGACTTTAAGGATTAATCCTTAAAAACTCTTTACGTGCAAATCGATCAGTCATGCCAGCAATGTAATGAGCAATGCGTCGATGTGGGTCTGAAAAATCCTGCACTCTAAATTCAGTAGGAATATCGCTTGGTGTAGCAAGGTAGTGTGCAAACAATAATTTAATTTGCAAAGCGGCTTCTGCGGTCACTTCTACTACGCGCGGGTGTCGATATAGATTCTGGAACAGGAATCTTTTGAGTTCAACAACTTGTTCTTTAATGCTTGGAGAAAAGCCGATAAGCATTGGTGAACCCCTTACCTCATCGATTGAACTTGGTTGATACTCATTTAGGCGACGCTTAGATTCGCGGACAATATCGTCCACAAGAACATGAATAATCATACGAATGACCTCATGACTTAGGCGTCTACCATTGAGATTTGGATAATTTGATTTAACGATTTGTAATTGATTTGCCCAAATTTGAACTTCTGATAAAGATTCAATTGGAAGTAATCCAGAGCGAATGCCATCATCAATATCATGATTGCTATATGCAACTTCATCGGCAACATTGGCTAATTGTGCTTCTAGACTAGGTTGTCCACCAAGCAGAAACCGCTCGCTTAATTTACCAAGCCAAGCCTCGTGATGTTTGGCATTCAATTTTGAGCAGTGTTTCAAAATTCCTTCACGAGTTTCGAATGACAAATTTAAGCCGTCAAAATTAGCATAACGCTCTTCAAGAGAATCTACGACCCAGAGGCTTTGTAGGTTATGTTCAAACCCACCGTGATCTTTCATGCAATCATTTAAAGCATCTTGTCCGGCGTGGCCAAAGGGCGTGTGTCCGAGATCGTGGGCTAAAGAGATGGCTTCAACGAGATCTTCATTTAAATTTAATCTTCTCGCGATAGCACGTCCAATTTGAGCAACTTCTAAACTGTGCGTTAGGCGTGTCCGGAAGTGGTCGCCTTCATGATTTAGGAAAACTTGTGTTTTGTACTCAAGTCGCCTAAAAGCAGTAGAGTGAACGATTCTGTCGCGATCTCTCTGAAATGCATTTCTTCCTGATTCAGTTGGCTCCGCAGATTCAGGGTATAGACGACCTAGGCTTTGAGAGGAGTTTGCTGCGTAGGGTGCAAGCATTGCCTTAAGCTGCCCCAGTGGCCTTTAAAACATTTGTCACAATGTCATCGGAAACTTTTTGTGTTTTTGCCGAACCTAAATTCGTTAAGACAACATAATTGATTTCACCACTATCGGCTTTTTTATCATGCGCCATTAATTCTAAATAGCGCTTTGCATCCCATTTTGGTGGGGTAATGGGTAAATTCAATTGTTGGATTAATTGTTTTAGGCGTTCAACATCCTTATTCGAAAGATACCCTAGTTGATGGGATAGTTCGGCTGCCATAACCATGCCGCAACCAACAGCCTCTCCATGTAACCACTCGCCGTAACCTAATCCAGATTCAATAGCATGTCCAAATGTATGGCCAAAATTGAGATTGGCACGAACCCCGCCTTCACGTTCATCTGCAGCAACGACTGCAGATTTAATTTCGCAAGAGCGAAGAACAGCGTGCTCCATTAATTGGAGATCACACGCATTTAGTCCAGTAACATTTTTTTCAATCCACTCTAAATATTCAGCATCAGCAATAGCACCATGCTTAGCAACTTCAGCCATGCCTGCAGCTAATTCACGTGAAGGCAATGTTTTTAAGGTCTCAAGGTCAGCAATTACAGCGACTGGTTGGTGAAAGGACCCAATCATGTTTTTGCCAAGTGGGTGATTAATACCGGTTTTCCCCCCAACAGAAGAATCCACCTGAGATAAAAGCGTTGTTGGGATTTGTATGAAGCGAATGCCACGCATATAACTTGCGGCCGCAAAACCTGCCATATCACCAACTACGCCCCCACCAAGTGCAATGATTGTACTTTTGCGATCAGCGCCTACCTTAAGTAAGCCGTCAAAAATTAATTGCAATGTTTCCCAGGTTTTAAATTCTTCACCATCAGGTAAAGTAATTTGTACAACTGTTTGACCAAGACTTTCTAATGTCTTTTTAACTCGTTCTGCATACAGAGGACCAACGGTTGTATTTGTCACAATGGCACAAAATTTACCATTCAGATGTGGGCGATAGAGTTCAGCTTGATCAATTAAGTTTGTACCAATATAAATTGGATAGCTACGATCACCTAGTTCAACACGTATGGTCTTCATGAGGGCATTTCAAGTTGCATGAGAAGATTAGTTGTTAATTGGGAGACGCTAGGTTTGCCAGTTTCAATAATATGTTTGGCCATTGCGCTATAAATTGGATCCCTAATTGCAAATAATTCCTCGAGAGTTTTTTGAGGGTTGGGTGTATTAAGAAGTGGGCGACCTTTATCGTGTCTAGTTCTCAACCAAAGTTCATTGGGCGTGGCTCTTAGGTATATTACAAGGCCTCGTTGCTGAAGGTGTTCACGATTTTCAGGTAATAGAACACTACCCCCACCGGTTGCTAAGATGATGTTTTCTTCTTTGGTAAGGTCGTCGATTACTTTTGCTTCACGTTTTCTGAAACCTTCTTCGCCTTCCATTTCGAAAATGGTCGGGATTTTTACTCCGCAACGTTTTTCAATCTCTTGGTCGCTATCAATAAATACTTTCCCCAACCGTTTGGCAAGCATTTTGCCAACGGTTGTTTTTCCGGCCCCCATGAGGCCTACTAGGAAAATATTTTTTGGAACTTCACTCATACCCTCAATTTTACGCAGTCTTTGGTTGAGGTTACTGATTTTTTTACTTGCTAGAGCTTTGTTCTATCAAAGTGGGGGTAAGAAATACGAGTAATTCGGTTTTATCTTTGATTTTTGCTTTATGTCGAAAAAGGGCGCCTAGTAGAGGTATGTCTCCTAAAAGCGGTACTTGTACGATATCTTCCCGTTCAGTCTGCATAAATACCCCGCCAATTACTGCTGTTCCCCCGTCCTCGATTACGATTTGTGAGCGTAAATGTTTGGTATCAATCGCATATCCTTGTTCGGTTTTCATGCCAAGAGTATCTTTGCTGATATCGATATCCATCAATACTCGTTTATTAGGCAAAATTTTAGGAATAACTTCGAGTTTTAGATTCGCTTTACGAAATTGCACGCGAGAACCCTCTTTAGAGGATGTTTGATAGGGAAGTTCGGTCCCTTGTTCAATTAATGCCTTCACCTGATCAGCAGTTACAACTCGAGGATTGGCAACTATATTGCCTTGCCCATTTGCTTCAAGTGCACTTAGTTCTAATTGGACAAATTCAGATGCACCTTTAGAGAACATCGTAATTGCAGCTTGACCTGCTGGGAATCCATTTAGGCCATCGCCTATTAATGGTGAATCTATGCTCGTACTGGAAGATTCTTTATCCCCCGTCTTGGCTGAAAGATGTTTTTTTGCGCCAAGTTTGACCCCTAGATTTTTTGCAAATCGATGATCTGCTTCAACAATCTTCGCTTCAATCATGATCTGATGAGTAGATGTCATGCCCTCTCTTCTTGACGTGTTTAGTTGAGAATTTTTTTCGAATAGAGCAATTTCTTCATTAGGCGCTACCCAAATAATTTCTCCTTGTAATAGATAGCTCAAGCCTTTGTTAGCTAAGATGCTATCTAATGCCTGTTGCCAAGAAACATTGTGTAATTGAATGGTTGTCTGGCCTGATACTTTGTCACTTAGCATCATGTTGATATTGCCAATATTCGCCATCACTTTAAGCAGTTGACGTAATTCAACTGCCTCAAAATTAAGACTAATTTTTTCTTGAGGCATTGACTTTATGGGTTGACTTTGAATTGGCCAAGCGAGCAATAGACATAGTTTGATTAAGCATATTTTGAATAATTTGTTGATCGAGATTGTTAGTTTCATTGGCTAGCATCCGTGATGCTGATAATTTGCCTAATACCTTCCTGAGAGCTGATGATGATATTTTTTTCATCGATTGCACTGAGTAGCCAGCCCTCTTTAAGTTTGTCGCCAATAGATAGAGCCCTAACTTTTCCATCAATTTCTAAGAGGGTTTGGTGTTTATCTTTTTGTTTGATCGATCCTAGATACTTAATTCCTTTTAAAGATCTTGGTTTTGGTGGGATCTTTTTCTGAGGAGGGATAAGTTCTGATTTTGAATTTTTAATGTTTTCTGGTTGGGTGCTTGGATTTGCATTCAACTCAGCTAATGCTTCCAAATCATTAGAAATTTGATCGTGTAGGCTATCAATAGCATCCAATATTTCTGATTGACCTTGATGTACTAATTTAATTTGCTTGTGTTGGGCTTTTGCTTCGTTGTTTATTTCGGCAATTAGTTGAAATCCAAACCAAGCCATCCCAATAGATATAGTTAATCCTAAGATAATGTTTGGGATAGATTTATCAAATATGATTTTTAGTAAATCAATTTTTGATAGGTTTGTATTTTTAAATCGACCTGAACTTGGTTCAAAGTGAATTTTTTCATCAATGTTTGGCCTCTTACGATCCAAAACCTCGCCTGTTTCTGGGTCAATTTTTTGAGTGAAAAATGGGCTACTATCTTCAGGGCTATTTTGTCGATAATCGGATAGCGATTGATCTTTATGATGTAAAAGTGATTGATCAAAGGATTCGGGAGAAATTTTTCGTGTAAACATCACGAAATTTTCTAAATTTATCCCTTTTCCGTATAGATTTAACCCTATCAGATGGGGTTGATTTTCTTGTAAGAAATAGCCGTTCTTGGTATTGCTAACTATAATTCCATAATCTGCAGAAAATATGGTGCTTAGCCTGATTTTCTCTGTTTTAATGACATTAGTTTGAATTGAGTTCCGTCCCTGATTTGGGGTTATTGAAATCTATTTTTAAAGGCGATCAGTGAAGCGCTTATTCATCATAGCTGCTATCGTTTCAGCAATTGGTCTGGTACTTGGAGGACTGTTATTAGGTTTTGCAATTCTTGTTGCTCAACCTAATATGCCATCTCTTGAAGTTGTTACTGATTACCGACCCAAAGTCCCTTTAAGAATTTATACCTCAGATGATGCATTAATTGGTGAGTATGGCGAAGAGCGTCGAAATGTGACCCCAATTGAACAATTTCCTGATCATCTTAAAAAGGCGGTAATTGCAATTGAAGATGATCGTTTTTATGAGCACGGCGGCGTCGATTATTGGGGCGTTTTGCGAGCCGGCTTAGCTAATTTGAGAGGACATTTGTCTCAAGGGGCTTCGACAATTACGATGCAGGTCGCTAGAAATTTTTTCTTGAGCAATGAAAAAACATTTAGTCGAAAAATTTATGAAGTAATGCTTGCTTGGAAAATTGAAAAGAATCTTAGTAAGGATAAGATTCTTGAGTTGTATATGAATCAGATTTTTTTAGGGCAGCGTGCTTATGGATTCTCCAGTGCTGCGCGAATTTATTTTGCTAAAGATGTGCAAGATCTAACGGTCGCTGAGGCAGCTATGTTAGCCGGCTTACCAAAAGCACCTTCAGCTTATAACCCTGTCGTTAACTTCCGTCGCGCCAAAATTCGTCAAGAGTACATTTTGCAAAGAATGCGTGATCTTAAATACATTAGTTCTGAGCAGTATGCGCAAGCGATGCTTGAAGAATTAGAGGTCAAAGGACTCGGTAAAGAGTTTAGTGTTCATGCAGATTATGCGGCTGAGTATGCAAGACAGCTATTAGTCTCAATGTATGGTGAAAATGTCTATGTTCAAGGATTGAAGGTTTACACCACTCTTAAGAAAGTTAATCAAGAGGCGGCTTATTTAGCAGTTAGAAAGGGGATCTTAGATTACGATCAGCGCCATGGTTATCGCGGGCCAGAAGGTTTTGTAGAGTTACCAAAAGATCCAACTGAAAGAAAGCGTGCGATTGACGAAGCATTAATCGATCATCCAGCAAATGATGATTTACAAGCTGCGGTTATTCTTGAGGCGAATCCAAAGGAATTAAAAGCATTTTTATCATCTGGTGACACGGTTGTTATTAAAGGAGATGGCCTGAAGTTGGCATCCGAAGCTTTAAGTGATCGAGCTCAACCAAAGATAAAAATCAAACCCGGTTCAATTGTTAGGGTATTGCCTTTGCCTAATGGAGCTTGGCAACTCTCTCAAATACCAGAGGTTGAGTCTGGTCTGATTTCGTTAAACCCAGAAACAGGTGCGATTCTTGCAATGGTTGGGGGCTTTGATTTTAGGCGTAATCAATTTAATCATGCGATTCAGGCCGAACGTCAACCAGGCTCGTCTTTTAAACCGTTTATTTATTCGGCTGCAATTGAAAAAGGTGTCATGCCACGTACGATCGTTAACGACGGACCTCTGTCTGTTGGTGGTAGCGAGACTGGGGGTAAAGCATGGGAGCCGAAAAATTACGATGGCAAATACGATGGTCAAATGACAGTAAGAACTGCATTAGCGCGTTCTAAGAACTTGGTATCAGTTAGGCTAATTCGTGCAATTGGACCAGCATATGCCCAAGAATTCATCACTAAATTTGGCTTTGATCCTGAAAAACATCCACCTTACTTAACGATGGCTCTTGGCGCTGGTTCAGTTACGATGTTGCAAATGGCTTCTGCCTATAGTGTGTTTGCCAATGGCGGTTATAGAGTTGAGCCATTTCTAATTGAAAAGATTGTTGACGGTAAGGGTAACGTTATATTTGAAGCTGATGTTAAAGATGTTAGACAAGATGAGAATCGTGTTTTAGATGCCCGTACAAGATTTGTTGCAGATAGTTTGTTGCAAGAAGTTACTCGATCAGGTACTGCTGCATCTGCACGTGCCAAGTTAGGCCGATCAGATATTGCAGGTAAGACTGGTACGACAAATGATTCGCACGATGCGTGGTTTGCTGGTTACCAACCATCAGTGGCAACAGTTGTTTGGATGGGCTTTGATAAGCCTAAGAGTTTGGGGGCATCAGAGACCGGTGGAGGACTCTCGTTACCAATTTGGATTTCTTACATGTCTAAGGCTTTGCAAAATGTACCTGAATCACCAAGATCTCCTCCAGAAGGAGTTTCATCTGTAGATGGTGATTGGGTCATTCCCGAATTTGCAAATAACCCGAGGTACGGCTCTTTAGATTAAACGTAATGGCAAGAAAAGCACGACTAATTATCCCGGGCGTGCCTTTGCATGTGTTGGTCAGGGGCCTTCCAAATCTTGCCATTTTCCCCAATGATGAATCTAAGCTGAAATATTTGGCTTGGCTGAGGGATGCAGCGAGAGAATATGAATTGTCTATACATGCATATGTTCTTTTGCCAACCCAATTAAATTTATTGGTTACGCCTAAAAACCCCGAATCATTATCAAGAACGATGCAATCTTTAGGGCGTCGTTACACCCAATACTTCAATCAGATGCATCATAAAGAGGGTTCAATTTGGGTTGGAAGGTACAAATCTTCTATCGTAGATCCACAAAACTACTTGCTGAATTGTCAAAAATTTATTGAATTAATGCCGGTGTATCAAGGGATTGTTAGTAAGCCCGAAGACTATTCTTGGTCTAGTTACAGGATTCATGTTGGAAAAGAGCCCAACTATGGGTTAACAGATGCACCATCATTTTGGAATTTAGGTAATACGCCTTTTGAACGCCAAATTAATTGGCAGCATTTTATGGAAGAAGGTTTGACAAGGAAAGAAATGGAAGTGATCACTCACTCTATAGTTGCTGAGAAGATTACTGGAACGGCTGATTTCTTAACGGGCCAGCAATCTAAGGTGCAAGCATATCTTGCACCGAAAAGAAGAGGCCGACCCAATAAGGTGCAATAATTAATGACTCTGTCCCCATTTATTTAAAATAGGGAAACACCCATACAGTAAAATAGGGACAGAGTGGTGATGTTTTTTATTGATATGTCTCGGGTATTCCCCTATAGTGGTTAATCGATAGCAAAACTGCTTGCCCGAAACTGCCATCCCAAAAGACATAAGTCTGGGTTGGCTATTACACATTAGGAAAATTCTGTGAGCGATACATCAACATTGCGCCCAGCAGCGCAAGGTCTTTATGACCCGATTAATGAACATGATGCCTGCGGCGTCGGATTTGTTGCACATATTAAAGGCAACAAAACACACGATATCGTTTCTCAAGGTCTAAAGATCTTAGAAAACATTGATCATCGCGGCGCAGTAGGTGCAGATCCTTTGATGGGAGACGGTGCAGGTATTTTGATTCAGATACCTGACCTCTTCTATCGTGAAGAAATGGCAAAGCTAGGTGTTGAATTGCCACCTGCGGGTGAATACGGCGTTGGTATGGTTTTCATGCCAAAAGAAAATGCATCAAGACTTGCGTGTGAACAAGAGTTGGAGCGTACAGTCAGAAACGAAGGACAAATTGTTCTTGGATGGCGCGATGTACCCGTCGATAAATCAATGCCAATGTCACCTGCAGTTAGAGAAACTGAACCGGTGATTCGACAAATCTTTATTGGCCGTGGCCGCGATATCATGACCACAGATGCGCTAGAGCGTAAGTTGTATGTCATCCGCAAATCAGGTAGCCATGCAATTCAAGCGTTACAACTTAAGCACGGTAAAGAATATTTCGTGACTTCAATGTCAGCAAGAACTGTTGTTTATAAAGGCTTGTTACTTGCGAACCAAGTTGGCGCATATTACGAAGACTTAAAAGATAGCCGCGTTGTTTCAGCATTAGCGCTAGTTCATCAACGCTTCTCAACAAATACATTCCCAGCATGGGAGTTAGCTCACCCATACAGAATGATTGCTCACAATGGAGAAATCAATACTGTCAAAGGTAACGTTAATTGGATTAATGCTCGCACTGGTGCAATTAGTTCACCAGT
This sequence comes from uncultured Polynucleobacter sp., assembly GCA_964511855.1. GTDB lineage: Bacteria > Pseudomonadota > Gammaproteobacteria > Burkholderiales > Burkholderiaceae > Polynucleobacter. The sequence goes on from CAZEHN010000023.1 coordinate 26,668, forward strand.
TCTCGGAGATGACCTACAAAAATTATGGCCATTGATTTATCCAGGTCAATCAGATACAGCAAGCTTTGATAACTGCCTAGAACTATTAGTAATGGCAGGATATCCGATGGCGCATGCAATGATGATGATGATTCCTGAGGCTTGGGAGCAGCATGCATTAATGGATGACAATCGTCGTGCATTTTATGAGTACCACGCTGCAATGATGGAGCCATGGGATGGCCCTGCAGCAATTGCATTTACAGATGGTCGTCAAATCGGCGCAACGCTAGACCGTAATGGCTTACGTCCAGCTCGCTACTATGTAACTGATGACGATTTAGTCATCATGGCTTCAGAAGCAGGCGTATTGAATTTTGCAGAAAGCAAAATTGTTAAAAAATGGCGTTTGCAACCAGGCAAGATGTTCCTTATCGATATGGAACAAGGCCGTATCATTGATGACGTTGAATTAAAAGATTCATTAGCAAAAGCAAAACCATATAAGAGTTGGATTGAAGCTGTTCGAATCAAGCTTGATGAAATTACACCAGAAGGTGGAACTCAAAAAGTAACAGAAACAATTCGTCCAGTAGCCAGTATGTTGGATCGCCAACAAGCATTTGGTTATACACAAGAAGATATTAAATTCTTGATGGCGCCAATGGCTCAGTCAGGTGAAGAAGCAATTGGTTCTATGGGTAACGACAGTCCACTTGCTGTTTTATCTAATAAAAATAAAACGCTATATAACTACTTCAAACAATTATTTGCTCAAGTTACCAATCCGCCGATTGATCCAATCCGTGAAAACATGGTTATGTCATTGGTGTCATTTATTGGTCCTAAGCCAAATTTATTAGATACAAACAACAT
>CAZEHN010000024.1:0-10645 GCA_964511855.1 uncultured Polynucleobacter sp.
ATATAAATCTTAGTAGCACTCATTTTGAGCCTCCAACTTTTTCTAAGATTTTTTTCAATTTATCAGCATTCATACGAGCATGAATATGATCCCCAACTTGAACAGCAGGTGAAGATGCACACATACCCAAACAATAGACTGGCTCCAGTGTTACTTGACCATTTTTTGTCGTCTCATGAGACTTACAACCCAAGATCTTTTCAGCAAAATCCATTAATTCATCAGCACCACAAGCCTGACATGCTTCAGCTCTGCAAACTTGAACAATATGTTTGCCAGCAGGTTCTTGCCTAAAGAAATGGTAATACGTAATAACGCCATGAACTTCTGCTCGAGAAAGATTTTGGCTTTTTGCGATTTCTCCTACTGCGTCAGGAGGTATATATCCCAATTCATCTTGAATTGCATGTAATAAAGGAAGCAATGCGCCCTTCATGGACTGATGTCGAGAAATTATTTGGGTAATTTTTTCATTCATAAGAAGTTACCAATATTTTGGGTATCCAGATTCTCTAGTGATGTTGTTATAAATAAGAGCAATCAACAAAATACCTACAACGCCCGCAAATGTTGGGAATACTAAAAATCCCCATCCTGGCTGACTCAGGAAAATAATGATTGGATTTGAACCTGCTGGTGGATGCGGCAATCCTGAAGCCATTAAAGCAACTAAAGAAAGACCTAGCGCCAAAGCCATCACCCAATAACTTGGGCCAAAGGCGAACAAACATGCCAAACCAATTGCCGCCGTGATTAAATGACCACCAACTACATTACGAGGTTGAGAAAACGGTAAATCAGGAAACCCAAAAAGCATCACACAGGATGCTCCAAGGGAACCAAGAATCAATGGTTGATCAGTAATTTGCGCCAACCAACCAACAAATGCAATTGCTAAAAAACCACCAATACCGGATTTTGCAATTACTTTAAAAGGTGCTTTGGGCGGAATTGCTCCGCCCCCTTTCAATTTATTTAGCATAAGTTATTAGTTAAAAAACTTAGTAACGCTCAATGCAGTTCTGTAAACACCCCAAGCAAGCGGAATACCTACAGCAGCCCATGCCAGGAATACAAGAAGCGTACTACTTTGTTTATAAACTCCGCTACCTTGACCAACTTCAGCTGCCGCAACTCGCTCAGAAGCTAGTTTTTTCTCTTGCGCTAATTCTTCATCAGTCATGAAGTATTTGCTATTGAGGGGTTTGATCATTAAGTTACAGATCAAACCAATCACCAACATACCTACCAAGATATACATTGTTTGGTTGTATACCTGCTCACGAGGAATACCTAAACTTAATTGGTAGTCACGCATGTAGTTGACGACTACTGGACCCAAAATACCAGCTGTTGCCCAAGCAGTTAACAAGCGACCGTGAATCGCACCAACCATTTGCGTACCAAACAAGTCTGCCAAATATGCAGGCACTGTGGCAAAACCGCCACCATACATACTCAAAATAATACAAACTGCTGATACGAAAAGTAGCTTGTTACCAGCGCCAGCACTCGCAGGAATACTTGCATACAAGATACCGCCCAAGACAAAGAAAACAATGTAAGTCATCTTGCGGCCCAGCTTGTCTGAGAAACTTGCCCAAACAAATCGACCACCAATATTGAACAAGCTGAGTAAAGCAGTAAAGCCCGCTGCGACACCTGCAATGGCTGTTAATTGAGCTTTATCTAACTCAGTAAATTTGGCACTAATACCAATTAAGCTGCCACCAAACATTTCTTGCAACATTGGACTTGCCATACCAATCACACCAATACCTGCAGAAACGTTCATACAAAGAACCATCCACACTAACCAAAATTGTGGGATCCCCCAAACTTTGCTGACATGCACATGGCGATTTGTGATCATGGCATTTTGTTGAGCTGCTGGTGGAGTCCAACCTGGCGGAGTCCAGCCAGAAGTTGGGACACGATAGGACAATGCGCCGCCAACCATAAATACAAAATAGACAAGTGCCATCACAACGAATGTTTGAGCTACACCTACATTTGTATCAGTGGCGAAATATTTCATGAGCTCAGCAGCCAATGGTGAACCAATCATGGCACCACCACCAAAGCCCATAATCGCCATTCCTGTTGCCATACCTCGTCGATCAGGGAACCACTTAATCAGAGTACTAACTGGAGAGATATAACCCAACCCTAGGCCAATACCGCCAATCACACCTGAGCCAATAATCATCATCCAGAATTGATGTAGATGAACACCCAAAGCAGAGATCAACATACCACCGCACCAACAAAATGCGCTAACGATACCGGCTTTGCGAGGACCTGCATGTTCCAACCAACCACCCCAAAGTGCAGCAGAAGAACCAAGCAAAACAAAGAATAAGGTATACATCCAACCTAAAGTTGAAATCTTCCAGTCACAGTTAGAAATAAATAATTCTTGAAAGAAACCAATATCAGCTGCGCACTTCACCGGATCTTTAATACCAATAGCTTTTGAAAGCGGAAGCCAGAAAACGGAAAATCCGTAGGCCATACCGATACATAGGTGAATTGCTAAAGCTGCTGGAGGTACCAGCCACCGATTAAAGCCCGGATTAGCGATGATCCGTTCTTTAGATAAGAAACTACCTCGATTATCAGTCGACATAAGGTCCCCTTTTTTAAATGACTGCTTGTTATTAATTATTGTTTAGGATTTTGACAAACTTATGCTTTATGAGCATAAGAATAAGTCTAACCATGAGTAGAATAACTAGCAATATGCAGGCCATTTCTTAGGAAATACCCTAATCTCAGTACATTTAAATATGCTGTATAAATCATATTTAAATGTACAAAGTTTCTATAAAACCTCAATGGGCCATTAGCGACGATCAAGGCGAAGTACTTTCGCAAAGACTGCTCGACCTACTCTCTAGCGTCCAAGAACATGGCAGCTTATCTGGTGCCTGCAAAGCAAGTGGCGGATCATACCGCCATGCTTGGAATTTAGTAAAGCAAGGTGAGCAGTTAATTGGAATCCCCCTACTAAATAAAGAAAAAGGCAAAGGCTCCTCACTAACTCCTTTTGGAGAAAAGCTAGTTTGGGCAGAACGCCGCATTACCGCCCGACTCTCCCCCACACTGGAAACCCTATCTTCAGAACTGGAAGTTGAGTTAGCAAAAATGGTCTCCAGCAATAACAACGTACTTAGAGTTCATGCAAGCCATGGTTTTGCCATTGAAAAACTAATCGAAACATTAATAAATAATCATAAAGAAATCGAACGCAAATATGTAGGCAGTCAAGAATCAGCCGCCTCCTTATTTGAAGGTAAATGTGACATCGCCGGCTTTCATATTCCTGAGGGAGAATTTCAAGATCAAGTTCTCGCTCGATATGCCAAATGGATGAACAAGAAAAACTCTAGAATCATCCACATTGCCACACGCAGGCAAGGCTTAATGGTTGCAAAAGGTAATCCACTTAATATTCGAGAGATTAAGGACTTAACTAAACCAGGAATCCGTTTTATTAATCGCCAGCCTAGCTCAGGGACGTATTTACTTCTTGAATGCTTTTTCAAAAAAGAAAAAATTGATCCTAGAAAAATTATTGGATTTAACCAAAGTGAATTCACTCATGCCGCAGTAGCAGCATATGTAGCTAGCGGGATGGCAGATGTTGGTTTAGCAGTTGAAACACCCTCGCATCGATTTAATTTAGACTTCATACCAATTGCAACCGAGCGTTACTTTCTCATGTGCAATCAAAACCTTTTGGAAACTCCGGATATGAAATACATATTAGAGATTCTTAATAATGAAGATTTTAAAAATGCAATTAATCAATTGCCAGGATATTCGGCTGAAAAGTGCGGAACAGTAGAGACAGTTCTAGAAGCCTTCCCTAAGCTAAAAGATCTCAAATAAATCCCTAAAATCTCCGAAGTAGCCCTTATCCGATCAAAAAGAGTCGAATTCTTCAATTCGCTTTAAAATCATAGAATTAAATCCATCTTTATTGGATATTTGAAATTAATTAACCGACAAGGGAATTAAATAGCATGCCCGCATATCGCTCAAAAACCTCTACAGCTGGACGCAATATGGCTGGTGCTCGCTCTCTTTGGCGCGCAACCGGCATGAAAAATGAGGATTTCGATAAACCAATTATTGCTATCGCCAACTCATTTACTCAATTCGTTCCAGGTCACGTTCATCTAAAAGATTTAGGTCAATTAGTTGCTCGCGAAATTGAAGCTGCAGGTGGGGTAGCAAAAGAATTCAACACAATTGCTGTTGATGACGGCATTGCTATGGGACATGACGGCATGCTTTACTCCTTACCGAGCCGTGACATCATTGCCGACTCAGTGGAATATATGGTCAACGCTCATTGTGCAGATGCCATTGTTTGTATCTCAAACTGCGACAAAATCACCCCAGGCATGTTAATGGCTGCAATGCGCTTGAATATTCCTGTTATTTTTGTTTCTGGCGGACCAATGGAAGCTGGCAGAGTAAAACTTGCCAATAAAGAAACTAACGTAGTTGAAATCAAAAAAATCGACCTAATTGATGCAATGGTCATGGCTGCTGATAGCAAAGTTTCAGATAGTGATCTTGCTGAAGTTGAACGCTCAGCCTGCCCTACATGCGGCTCTTGTTCTGGCATGTTTACTGCAAACTCAATGAACTGCTTAACAGAAGCACTTGGATTATCACTACCAGGTAATGGCACGATTGTTGCTACTCATGCAGATCGCGAAACTCTTTTCAAAAATGCAGGTAAACGTATTGTTGAACTTTGCAAACAGTATTACGAAAAAGAAGATTCTTCTGTTCTCCCAAGATCGGTTGGCTTCAAAGGATTTGAAAATGCAATTGCTCTTGATATAGCAATGGGCGGTTCAACCAATACCATTTTGCATTTATTAGCAATTGCTCAAGAAGCTGAAATCAACTTCACAATGAAAGACATCGACCGCATGTCTAAAGTTGTGCCACAGCTTGCTAAAGTTGCACCTAATACTGATAAATATCACATTGAAGATGTACATCGTGCTGGTGGCATCATGGCGATTCTTGGAGAACTTGATCGCGCAGGCAAATTACATACTGATGTACCTACTGTACATGCCAAAACTATGAAGGCTGCTTTGGATCAATGGGATATTGCACGCCATCCAAGCGATGCTGTTAAGAATTTCTATATGGCAGGTCCTGCAGGCATCCCCACTCAAGTTGCATTTAGTCAAAATACCCGCTTCCCAAACCTTGATTTAGATCGTGCAAATGGATGTATTCGCTCCTATGAGCACGCATTCAGTAAAGAAGGTGGGTTAGCAGTTCTTCATGGAAATATTGCTCTTGATGGCTGCGTAGTTAAGACTGCAGGCGTAGACGACAGCCTACTCGTATTTGAAGGGCCAGCTCATGTTGTTGAGAGTCAAGATGAAGCTGTTGAACACATCCTCGATGACAAAGTAAAAGCTGGCGATATTGTTGTAGTTCGCTACGAAGGTCCTAAGGGTGGTCCAGGTATGCAAGAGATGCTTTACCCAACAAGTTACATTAAATCAAAAGGGCTTGGAAAGGCGTGCGCCTTATTGACTGATGGTAGGTTCTCAGGTGGAACATCTGGCCTTTCAATTGGACACTGCTCTCCTGAAGCTGCTGCTGGCGGAAATATTGGTTTAGTTCGTAATGGCGATCGCATTCGTATTGACATCCCTAACCGCTCCATTGACGTCTTAGTCAGCGACGAAGAATTAGCGAAACGCCGCATAGAACAAGATAAATTGGGATGGAAGCCTGCGCTACCAAGACCTCGTAAGGTTTCTGCTGCTCTTAAAGCATATGCGATGCTTGCAACCAGCGCAGACCGAGGCGCAGTACGAGATTTGAAATTACTGGATTAATAAACTTATTCCCCTAATTAATATCTTTATATAAACCCCGAATATTCGGGGTTTATTTTTATCGAGGTTTATTTTTTATCGTTTTCCCGACTGGCCCAATACACAATCAATGGCGTCACAAAGAACCAGGCAACTGCTATAACGATTAAAGAATTAATCGTATTTATAAAATAACCTGCACCAAGACGAATACCCGCAAAATAGGAAGCTGCTCCAGCTATAGCCCCCAATATAGCCCCCAGAAAAATTCGATTCTTTAACCAAGCCATAGAAGAGTCAAGGGTCGTCATTAAGGACGCCCAAATTATCCACATCCAGACTGGAGATATGAGTTTCCAATAATGCGTTTCAAAAGTTATGAGGCTGAAATGTATCAGGCTTGTATCAATTGCAATACCTAACAAAACTCCCTTAAGGAGAAGCTTGAATTCAGACTCAAAATGAGCGGCTTGCATTAAGTTATAAATAACCGCTATTGTGCCAATCGCAATCCCAAGCAATTCCCAACCACTCGCAGCTCCCAAAATACAAGCAAACCAAGTAATCTGAAAACTAGCAAAGTTAAGAAATTTCTTCATTCAGGCTAGTTATGGTCGCTTATAAAATGCCAAAGTTACTTCGCCTAAATAAATACCAAACTTACTCATTTTGGCTCGATTAAGCATCACTCGATCATCCATTTGATACATCCAATCATCAAATTGAACGTTGTAGACTTTTCCATCTACAGGCAATGCTAGCGTATAACTCCAGTTAAGCGCATTTCCAGCAACTAAACCCTCAGCTTGACCAACAACATCATCTGCAACTCCCGTGTATTTACCTGGCGACTGCTCAGTTAGAGTCCAAATACGTTGTTGCTTAGTGCCATCAGAGTACGTGAAACGCTCATCCAAGACGCCAACATTTTTTCCATCACGAACTTCCCACTTAGCATTAATAATCACATTGAAACGCTTGACCACGACACCAGAGCGATCAGTAAAAATGCCATGCGCATCAATCACGCCATTGAAATAGTTTTTCAAATTAAGCACAGGCTTTTGATCCGCATATAACTGAACAGTCGGAGATGAGCATGCACTCAATAAGATGGCAACAGCCAATAATTGAATATAGGAAATTAACTTTTTCATTTTTAACATTTTTCACTAATTAATGGAGGGGGGCAATTTTGTGATAATAGCTTTTCCCTCAGACTAGGTGCAGTTGTCTTTGAGTCTAACCAAATACTAAAAAATGCTTTGGAGAATTCAGGGCTTTGAATTTGAGCAATTTTTTGACCGTTATATAAAAATATCGTCCCTTGTAAAGGTTTATAAATTGCAGTTAATGATTGACCAGGCTCAATATTTGGAAATATACGATTTAATTCTTTAGCCCATTCATTTAATTTAGCTTGCTCATAGCCCAATTTTTTCATCTCCTGAATCGATTGCTCAGCAATCGACTTGCCGGTAAATGATTTTCTATACTTAATTTCAAGTGCAAATTCTTGTGAAGAATCTATTCGACTTCGATATAAAGCAGCATCGTAGATATGAAACCCAAAATAAGTAAATTGCCCCTCACCCTGCAAGCTTGGCTGAGCCAAATAGTTTGCAATTGAAGAGTTATTTCCAAGAGTTAGCAATGGGGCAGATAATGCCACCACCAAAAGTGCTCGAAAGAAAATTAAGAATTTACTACTGTTATTCATAAAGCCCCATCAAACAATAAGTAAAAAATTTAATTAATTGGTTTTGTTAGTTTAAGCCCAATAAAAATTTCTTGCTTAATCGCAAATCAAATAAAAACCTTCAGATTTGTAGGTGATTTATATTGGGTCTATCAAGCTTCTGCAAACTCTTTAAATTCATAAGATACTTATGAACAATCATTTGCCACCACTGTAATGAGCCAAATTAAACCCCCTCTTCAAGAAAGTTCTCCTATTAAGAGTGGAGGCTTGAATTTTGTCGAAACACTACAGTCTTTTCCGAGTTCACTTTATTCAACCGTTAAACCAACCAAGGTTAATAACCCCAAATTACTTTTAGCAAATTCTGATCTTGCAACTAGCCTCAACATAGACAAGGATTTAATCAATAGCCCATTAGTAATTGCCTATCTATCTGGAAACGAATTAATTCCGAACACCACCCCAATCGCTATGGCTTATGCTGGCCATCAATTTGGTCATTTCACGACACTGGGTGATGGTAGAGCTATTCTTTTAGGCACTCACCAAGTGACAGAAAATAAAATTTATGACCTCCAACTAAAAGGCAGTGGGCCTACACCCTATTCCAGAGGTGGGGATGGCATGGCAACTTTAAAAGCCATGCTAAAAGAGTATCTTTTCGGTGAAGCACTCTATAGCTTAGGAATACCGACAACAAGAAGCCTTGCGTTAATCACATCGACAGATCAGGTATTTAGAGAAATAGCTCATCCCAGAGCAGTATTAACCAGAGTTGCATCGAGCCATATCAGGGTTGGAAATTTTGAATTAGCCATTAGAACTTCCCCAGAAGTATTAAAACAATTGGCCGACTATACGATTGCTAGGCATTACCCGCAATTATTTGCTCATGATGAGCCTTATTTAGGTCTATTAGAAAAAGTGATTGATGGGCAAGCTAAATTAGTTGCCCAATGGATGAGTGTTGGATTTATACATGGAGTCTTAAACACTGATAACGTTAGCATCGCTTGTGAATCCATTGATTTTGGTCCATGCGCATTTATGGATACCTTTAATAAAAAGACAGTATTTAGCTCAATTGATCGCAATGGTCGATATGCCTACGGAAATCAACCTAATATCACTCTTTGGAATTTATGCAGATTTGCAGAGTGCTTACTTCCCCTCATTGGTTCTGATGACTCAGATTTAGCCCTAAAGAAAGCTGAAAATGCTTTAGAAAAATTTATTCCCGCCTATGAAGCATATTGGGCCGAGTTATTTAGCAAAAAAATTGGGTTTAAAACTGTTAGTGAAAATTCACTCGAGTTAATTAATCAATTATTAGATCTGATGCAAATTCATGAACTAGACTTTACCCATACATTTAGAGAGTTATCAGAACCCAATCCAGATCTGCCCGAACTAAACAGTTGGCTGAATCAATGGTCTCAGACTCATGAGAAATTTAATCACGAGATCCTATCCGTTAAAGAGTCAATGCTATCAATTAATCCTTGCATCATCCCTAGAACATACATTCTGGATGACATTATTGATAAAGCAGAATCAACCCTTGAATTAGATGATTATCAAAATTTATTAAAAACGATTAAAACACCTTATTCCAGCTCTCATAAGAACAATCCGCTCGCTCAACCTAGACCTAAAGATCTACCACCCAGCATCACCTTCTGCGGAACCTGATTTATTAAATTCAGACATAAAAAAAACCAACCTTGCGGTTGGTTTTTATAGGATTGATAAATAATTAATCCGCTGAGTAAACCTTTTTACCATTCACCCAAGTTTCTTGAACTTTAATATTGCGGATCTCATACGCATCTGTCGTTAGTGGATTCTTATCCAAGATGACTAAGTCTGCATACTTACCCTTGGCAATACTCCCAGCATCGTTTTCCATTTTCATTTGATAAGCTGCATCAATTGTTACCGCTTTAAGCGCATTATGAATCGATACTTTTTGAGCTGGGTTCAAGACTTTTTGCGGCTTTGCTTGCCAAAGTCTCGAAGCACCCTCAGATACATAATTCAAGGGCTGAATTGGGGTAATTGGTGAGTCACTATGGTAGGCAAAATGCATACCTTTTTTGATCATTGTTGCACTTGAACCAATCCTGTCTGCACGCTCAGGGCCAATCAAATGATCATGAAATGCTTCACCCCAATAATCAGTGTGTCCAATCGTAAATCCTGGCACAACTCCTAACTTAGCAGCTCTATCAATTTGAGAATTAGTTGGTACTGTGAAGTGCTCAATTCTAAATCTTGATTTTCTATCCTCAGGCTTTGTAACCAATTTCTCAAATACATTTAAGGTTTGATCAATCGCTTGATCGCCATTTGAGTGAATTGAGATTTGCCAACCTTCATCAAACCTCGGTTTCGCTAAATCATATAACTGTTGCTCACTATAGTTAAGGCTACCTTTATTTTTTGTTCCAGCAGGATAGGTATAAGGCTCTAACATTGCTCCAGTCAGACCTTGGTTAGATCCATCCGACACTATCTTCACGCCAATGACTTTAAAAATATCATCGCCTTGATTAGGCTGATATTTCTTATTATCTTGCGCATAAGCACTTGCATACATATAACCACGAACCCTGAATGGCAACTGACCACCATGCGTCATCGCATTTAACAAGGCATATTCTTTATCAACTCCTAGATATGCCCCAACAGTAATTTCGGCAGAAGTCGTTACCCCTTTGCTTACCATTTTTTTGCCAGTCTTAACCAATGCCTGCTGAATTTCTGGAAGCGTTGGCTCAGGCATCTTGCTTAGGAACATGTAGAACGTAGGTGCTTCATAAATAACGCCAGTCAACTTGCCATCCGGCCCTTTAACCAGTGTTCCACCTTGTGGACTTGGAGTTGCATCAGTTACACCAGCAATTTCCATCGCCTTATGATTAACATAAGCGATATGCATACTTTGATTTAAAACAAAAATTGGTTTTGTAGTTGACACCTTATCTAGCACGTCTGCAGTTAACTCAGACATGAATGGCTCTGTTCTCGATGGATCAACACCAAAGGCCAAGATCCAATCACCATCTTTAACGGTTGC
>CAZEHN010000024.1:10745-27257 GCA_964511855.1 uncultured Polynucleobacter sp.
GCACTTGGTATTTTTTGATCCATAGTCACAATCGGCCCACCATAGAAAATGGTATCTGGTGCTGTTGCTTGATCCGCATAAGCCAACTGAATTGCTGACATTAATAAAGCGCTCGAAATGGCAACTTTTTTATGTAATTTCATCATTACCTCTTAAATTTAATTTATTTAATAGCCAGCTTTTCAACAAGCTTTAATAACTGCTTTGATAATAATACTTAATTTTTGACTAAAAATTAATTAATCTCAGTATATCGATATTTAGAGTGCCAAAGTCGTAATACCTCAGAGGAATAAACATCTGAGCCTAAACTACCGTTATATCTGGCCAAAGCTCTAGGTATATCGTTTTTCTCAATATCTAAATAGTGCCTAAGAATGATGCACCCATATCTCAAATTTGTACTTTGATCGAATAATGAGTCTTTATCAGTTCCTATTAAGCCTTTCCAAAATGGCATCACCTGCATTAACCCTGAGGCGCCCACTGGCGATATTGCAAATCGATTGAAATCACTTTCAACATCAATTAATGCTAGAACCAAATCTGGATCCAACTGATATCTTGTTGCTTCGTAATGGACCATCCTTAAAAGCTCTCTTCGAGCCTTATCATCTGCAACAAAATACTGTAACTGCCTTGATTGATATGAAATCCAATTAATGGCGTGGTTGACACTACGAAATGAATTGATGGATGCGCCACTATAGAATTTTTGACGTAATTCTTGTCGATTACTTAATGAAATCTCCTGATATTGTTGCGCACCAGCAAAGCAGGTCGTTGAAAACATTAACAATAGTGAGCTAATGATTAAGCGCTTTAACACTTTAAGACCCCGTAACCACCTGACCCATTTTGAATATGGGTAAATACATTGCCACCAAAATAAACCCTATCACACCCCCTAAGAAGCAAATCATGATTGGCTCCATCATTTGAGACAACTTTTCAACCGTTGAATCAAACTCCTCTTCAAAATAGCTACTAATTGTCTCTAGCATTTCTGTCATATTCCCTGTCTGCTCTCCAACGGAAATTAACTGAGAAAACGTTGGGGGAAAAATCTTTATTTCAGACAATAATTTAGAAAGTGGTTCACCTGAAAAAACCCCTCGCTTGGCTTCCTGAATAGCATCTTTAATCACTTCATTTTTGGAAGACTCTGCTGTGATGTCTAAAGCCTCAATTACCGGCACGCCAGCACCTGAAAGATTGCCATACACCATTGCAATCTGCGCTAAATTTGAATGAAGAATCATCTCGCCTATTAGGGGCATTTTTAAAAGTTGGGCATGCCATTTTTTTCTGAATGCCAGATTCTTTTTAACCGCCTGCTTAAAAATGACTATTGAGGCAATAATGGCAACTACAAGTAAACCCCCGCCATATGGATCTCGCAAGAAATTACTAATGCTCATAATAAATAAAGTAGGCGCTGGCAACTGAGACCCAATGCTGCCAAACATTTGGGCAAATACTGGCACCACGAAAATCATCATAATGCCCACAACAATAGTCGCGACAATTAATAAGATTGTGGGGTACAACATGGCAGATTGAATACTTTTCCTAATCTTGATTGTTTTACGAATACTTAATACCAACTTATCTAGAAAAATATCTAAGCGACCACTCGACTCACCTGCTTTAACCATATTGATATAAATGGCATTAAAAATATCAGGATGCTTAGCAAAAGATTGAGATAGGCTCGAGCCCGATTCAACATCGACGTAAATTTGATTGACAGTTTCTTTTAATGTCGGATTTTCAACTTGATCTCTAACCATTTCTAATGAGGGTAGGATTGATAACCCAGATCTCAACATGGTGGCCATCTTTTTCGTGGAGATCATAATCTGAACTAATTTAACTTTCTTCTTAAAGCTAAATAAGGTCTTCCAATCCCGAGGTTCTTTAAGCTCCTTCTCAGTCTCTCTTAATTTTTTAATAAGCTGAGTAATGATGATTCCATCAATTTTTAACTTATGAGCCGCCTCATCCCGAGTCAATGCGTTGACCGTTCCAGAGACATACTGCTTATTTCGAATACCCTTCCAATCAAAATCCGGCATAGATATTCCTTAATTAAATACCAAATTATTTTGGTATTCCTCAATTGTTAATATTCCATCCAATACCATCTGACGACCAATTGTTTGCATTGATCTGAAACCATCTTCTTCTGCTATTCGTTTAAGCCCAGCCCTATCTTCTGACACAATAGCTGTTCGCATCGCATCAGAAATCTTCAGGACCTCATAAATCCCTTGCCTACCCTTATACCCCGTGTGATTACACTTTTCGCATCCCGCTCCATGGTATGGCTTTGCTGATTTAGCAGCCTCAGGGCTAAATCCTAGGTGCAATAGGATGGCTTCGTGATTCCCCTCATGAGCTTGTTTGCAAGCCGGACAGATTCTTCTTGCTAATCTTTGCGCAATCACGAGTGTTAAAGCAGCGCCTATTAAGTAACCTGGTATACCCATATTAATGAGACGGACAACCGTACTAATCGAATCATTTGCATGCAATGTTGATAGCACAAGGTGACCTGTTAATGCCGCCTTAATTGAAATATCTGCGGTTTCTTTATCCCGTATCTCACCAACAAGGATAATTTCAGGGTCTTGACGCAAGAAAGAACGCAATGCTGAAGCAAACGTCAAACCAATATCGTCACGAATTTGTACTTGACCAACGCCGTCAATCGTAAATTCCACTGGATCTTCTGCAGTAAGAATGTTTACTCCAGGCTTATTTAATCTTTTCAATGCTCCATATAAGGTCGTTGACTTACCAGAACCTGTAGGGCCAGTAACTAAAACCATCCCTTGAGATGATTCAAATGCAGAAACAACATCTGCATATTCTTTATCCGGAAAGCCCAAATTTTCAAGATCAAATGAAATGCCATCACGATCCAAAATACGCATAACAACTCGCTCACCAAACACAGTAGGCAATACAGAGACACGCAAATCAACGTCCCTGCCCTCCGGCAAAGTAATCGTAATGGCTCCGTCTTGAGGCAACCTCCGCTCAGAAATATCCAAGGACGCCATAATTTTTAACCTTGTTGTAATCGCTGGGTAATTAGCAAACAACATTTCTTTTAAAGGCTTACATTCCTTTAAAACCCCGTCAACTCGGTATCTAGCTGATGCACTATCTTTATACATCTCCAAGTGAATATCACTTGCTCCCTGTTTAATGGCATCGAAAATCATATCGTTTACAAAAGTAATGATTTGCTTGCCTTGACTTTCATCATGGGCATCACCACTCTCCGCTGAAGGCCTTGCCAATACTGAAGACTTACCCATTAAGCTATTTAACTTACTGGCATTCAGTTTATTTTTGTCAGTTGGATTTACTGCCTTCGTAATATTCACACTACTGTTACTAGTTACTCTAGGGATACTCTCCTGCACCGCCTGAGTCAGGCTCTTCATCTCAATCGGAGAAACAATATATGCCTCTACATTTTTCCCCGCAATGAGTCGAACACTAGTAATACTCCTTAGTGCGCTAGGCTCTGCAATCGCGACCTTGATGCTTTGGTCATTTGATTCAAAGGGAATAATTCGATTTTCAATTGCAAAGTTTGGAGGTATTGCATCCAAATTCTTCTCAATTTTTTGTAAAATTTCCTTTGAATCTATTAGCGGTAAATCTAAATATTTACCCACAGCCTCCTTGGTCTGGTTCTCATTAATAATTTGAGATCCAACAAGTAGTTCATAAATAGGCTTACCACTCGCTTTGCTCTGCGTTTCCGCTTGCTTAAAGCGAACCAAATCCACCAAGCCACGATCCAAGCAGAATCGCGCAACCTCTTGTGTAATATCTTGATTTACGATCATCTTAATTCAATATTTTTGGGGCAATAAACACAAGTAACTGTGTCTTCTTGTCTGCTTTTTTCGTATAACTGAAGAACGATCCAATTCCAGGGATACTTCCCAAGCCTGGAACTTTTTCAACGGTATTCTCTTTAGTTTGGTCGTAAATACCACCAATAACAGCAATCGTTCCATCCTGGATTAACAATTTACTTCTCACCTCACGTTTATTAATTGAAGGTGGTTGAGTTGAATAATTAGGTGAGTCTTTATTCACAATCATGTTTAGGAACAAGTTGCCATCACCCACAATACTTGGTGTAACGGTTAACTTGAGTGCAGCATCTTTAAACTCGTAAGTAATCTGATTGGTACCAACTCCCGGCACTGGATACGGAATCTGAACACCATCAATCACGACAGCTTCCTCGTTATCCATTGTGAAAACATGGGGATTAGAGACAATCTTGAGCAAACTCAATTTTTCCATCGCGGTTAATTCAACCTTTAATTGAGTCGATGACGTTTGGAACATATAGCCCATTCCAAATGGAGCTCCTACAACCGCACGATTGAAAACATTTGCACTACCAGGATCCCCCGCCACCCCCGCAAGAGTACTTGTCGGACCACCAACACCATTTTTTGCAACTGTATTACTAAAGCCAAATCTCGATCCAAGCTCATATTGCCAATCGTCATTAGCTTCAACAATAAACGCTTCAATTAGCACCTCTTGAGTACGCACATCTAATTTTGAAATTAATTTTGCTACCAATTCCATTTCGCTTTGAGTACCCTTAACAATGATGGAATTAATGCGATCATCAGTGGTGATTTCAACAATTCCACCTGGGGGTCTTGTAGTTGCTCCGCCAGGCGCTCCAGTGTTACCGCCAAAAATTCCCTCAAGTTGCTTTTTAACAATTGCAGGTTTTGTGTAGTACAAACGGAAGATTTCAGTCATCTGAGTACTAATAATTCTCTTAGCAGCAATCTGCTTACTAATCTCCTCCAACCTCTTTCTCTCGAATTCATCTCGAGCCAATACAGTTTCAGGTTTTTGTATGCGGATGATGTTAGAACCCGGATCAACGCTCTTTGAAAGCCCTTTAATCCGCAAAATACTATCTAAAGCCGCATCCCAAGGCACATTATTTATCTTGACCGTGACCGTGCCATCAACCTCATCACCAACTAAGATATTCACACCAGAAATCTGGGTCATCGCTTGAGCTAATTCCCGAATATCAACATCAACGAAATTTAAATTCACATTAAATGACTTCCACTGCCCACCTTCTGAACGTTGTGATTGATTAATAAAATTTCGGCGGTTTTTATCCAACTGCTCTGTTGGCTTACGATCAATTTTTGGCCCCATATCAAGCGTTTGCTGCGTTTTAGGCACTAACTCCGTCATGATTTTTTCTGGATCAAGCACCATTTGCTGACGCATTTCAGGTTCTGACTGAGGAGGCAATTTAGAAAGGGCCTGACATCCCGTCAACCCAATAGCTAATAGTATGAGCAATAGTTGTTTACGCATAGTTATCTCGCTGCTCCGTTATTTTGACCGCCCAATTGCTGTCCAGCTTGAGACTGAACATAAATTCTGATTTTGCCGTTTGCTTGTTTAACAACAATGCCATCCATATCAATCTCGGAAATAACACCACCCTGATTACCAAGTCGATCACCGACTTTAACCACATAGTTCTCTCTATAATCAGTTCGTATCATGGCGGCTTTAATTGAATTTGAAACAATCACGCCAGTAATTACATAAGATTGAGGATTAGCCATCACTAATGGCGACACTCTAGAATCACGACCCCCTTCAATCATGCCATTGGAAGATCTTGCAAAAGGATCGCGCTCTTGCGCACTTACGACTTTGGGGTCAATGTTCGTCACATTGGGTTGAGAACTATCCTCTGCTGTAGAAGCAACTTTGAATACTCCAAACTTGCCCTTACTTGAATAATTTGCGGAAAATATTTGCAATTGATTCTTAATTGAGGCTGGCTTAATACTTGCCTGAGGTGAAGTGGCAGGTTTAGTTGTTAATTTATTAGGTAAACGGAAAGTCGACAATTGCGCTTTAACAATCACCATACCTCGATTGTCATTTGGGACTAACGTAATTTGCTCTTTATCAATATTGACACTTTTATCAAACTCAGAAAGTAATTTCCTGTAACGCATATAGCGTGCATATTGACCAGAAAATTCGACTTTGAGCTTAATCCTGTAAAACAATGGATTACCTTGTGGCGCCTTAGCATTCGGATCGTTAGGATTTGTATTTGCAGGTGGACTTGAAGGTGGATTTGTACTATTCGCAGTGTTAACCTGTTTTCCGCCTGCATAAATAGCCTCTTCGCCCTCTTTTGTCAAAGAGCTAATAATCATTCCTTGGGATGAAGCCATCGTACTGATACGTTGATACAACTCTTCTAACTCAGACTCAACGCTAAATAACTGATTTAACTCCGCATAACTCCTTTCAGACTGCGATAACTCATCCTTTGCTTTTAAGTTTTCATAATCTAATTGCTTAAGTCTCGATTCCATTTGGGGAATCGCATCAACCTTCTGCTGCATATCCTGACGAGCTTCTAAATTTGGCCAAAATATGAAATAGATATAAGCAAAAAATAATATAAAGCCCAAAGCTCCCCACAATATGACTTTAGCGTATGGACCTTTAACGATACTTGTACGATTTGAGAATAAGGACTTAAAAATTGCCCCTACATCCTTGTTTTTTAGTTCGTTTAAATTCATTATGATTTCGCCTTATAAATAAGTAGCGTCAGCTTTAACTTTGTTTTCCGCAGGAGCCAATATCGGCGTTGCAGATTGTGATGGCGTTGCTTGAGGCACACCGATTGGCGCCAAGTTATTCACTACCACACAACGAATTTCAAATTGTTTTGCTCCCCCACCTTTTCTTTGTACTGGCCCAGAATTTAGTGTCATATTTTGCAAAGAAGCTTTTTCAATCATCTGCAGTTTTTGTAAGCGCTCAATAAAGCTAACAATCACTTGATCATTAGAAGCATCTCCTTTAATGACAAGCGTATTGGGGCTATTAAATTCGACATTCGTAAACCAAACTCCTCCAGGAACAATTTGGTTAATGGAGCTTAATAATTGATAGTTAGATACTTGATTAGATTTAACTTCCTTACTAGCCTCAAGCATTTGTGCATATTTAGCTTTCTGAGCCTTCAAAGCTGCAAGTGCGGTCTCTTTCAGTTGAATCTGTTTTTCAATCTGGACCGCAGTTTGATACTGATTAGCCAATGTATCGTTAAAGAAATATTGATATAACAATGTACCAATAACAAAAACTAATACTGCTAGCGCACTAGCAATCATCCCCACTTTTGAGAGTATTTTTTTACGCTCAACTTGCTTTACTGCATCTCGATTTGGAAGCAAGTTAACATTATTTACACCTGTAACATATTTGTAATATCCAAAAATGTCGACTTTACGAACTGCCAAACCAACTACAGAAGTAAATACAGATGGATTAGATTCTGAATCGACAATTACATCTAAATTTGTAGGGATCTGCAGGTCTAGCAATGGGTCAAATATATCAATGCGATAACCATCCAATACTTTTCGCATTTGCTGGAGCAACTGAACCTTATCTTGTATCGGCGAAACCAAGAGTACCTGGTCTATTAATTTTTTACCAAGCTTAACTTCATAAGCTCTAAAAGCTTGCAAAATTTGTCCGGCAAAGCGGTCATACAATCGATCGCCCTGCTCTCCCTCTAGGTCTCCAGACTCTATTAAAGACCTATCCGCATCCGAAATATAAATATCGTAAATAAACGGCGTGTCATCTGTAACAATTAATACGTAGTTCTCATTTGGCCCGAATTCAATTAAAGCTGTTGTACTGTGCGCTTTATCCTTTTGGGTTTTAAGCGCATTACGTATTGCAAAACAGCGTACGTCAACCACCACAGGATTGAGACCCGCCCTGGTCGCAATTTGGACATATTGATTAATTTCGGATAACTTGGATGCAACAAATAAGAGTTCCATCGTGTTTTCGGCTGTGTTACGACGTATCACCTGCCAGAAAATTGAGTACTCTTCTAACTTTTCTTCTAATTGAAGAATATTGTTCCAGAGTGAGTCATATTGAATTGCACTTTCAATTTCTTCATCACTCATTAACGGCATCGTGACTGTGCGCACAATCGCACTGGTAATCGGAATTGAAATCGCTGCATTGGCCGTTTCAAGATTAGCGCTGATGATTAATTCTCTTAATTTTTGAACATAGTCATCCTGAGAATCTCTAATATCATCTAACGTGGCATTACCTGATATTTGCTTGTAACCCATCTTTTCAAGTAGCCAGCCATCTGAATTCTCAGACAACTGAGCCACACGAATAAAGTTGGGCGTAATATCTACCCCCACTACATCCTCTTGCTTGATGGAGTATTTACTTAATGCATCAATAAATGCTTTGATGAGCGGTTGAAATGGATTATTCATTCTTTATATAAGCGTTAGTAAGTCCGCTTCTCTCTCCACGATTTAAATTGAATCTTTCCGGTTGATAACTGATTGCTGGAATTTAATTTGGCGATATTGTCTCGACCTGATTGGAGCTTTTGTCCAGGCGGTAAATTACTCATACCAACATAAATATTGCCCTTGTTATCAATAATCGGCGCCGTTGCTAAACCCTGACCAATTGCTGCACTGGCAGACCCTGCCTGACAGTTATCAGTTACTTCAATTAAGCGACTTGATCCATATAAAGGACATGCCATTGCATCGGGCTGATACGCTGAGAAATAAACATATTTATTAAAAACGGCTGCTCTACCAATAATCTTTTGAAAATCATCCTTAGGATTGATATTGGTTTTTGCGGCTACATCGGCATACCAAGAATTTCCTACGCTACAGCTTTGGTTATTAACATTGGTAAAGTTTGCTGTAGTTTGATTTGTGATCGATAAGCCTGTTGCAGGGAATGCCGGATCTGAAACACCGTAGATACGATTATTCATTGTGGAACTAGCCCCAGTAGGCGCCCTACGCTGAATGCGCGTTTGATCACCAGTTCCAAAATAATTAAACAAACGACTAATTGATTGCCCATTGACTTTTTCAGTAACAATCGTTGAGCCTAATTGGTTAAATCCCATCCGATCAATTGAAAGACTAGATTCTGTCCTGAAAGCCTTACCTAAACTAAACAATCCACTTGTCAAATTATCATCAGCCAAACTGGATTTAGATAAGTTGAACTTCCAGAGTTGTCCTTGCAAGTCAGTGAAATAAGCAATGCCGCCATAATAATTAGCAAGCGATGTGCCATCCCCAGTAATCACTGATAAATGTGCAGTTACCCCATTAGGAATATTTGAACTGGAATCACTTGTCAATGCTGGATTAGCTAATACATGACCACCTGTGGAACTAATAATTCCAGCACCCGTAGCACCACAACTATCGGTTTTCTTCGTTGAATCAGGCTCTAATTCGACAACATAGACATAGGCACCAAATGAACTTGTACTTCCTGAGCCAGTTACTGATGCACCCCCAGCAAAACCACCTCCGAAAACCGCAACCCATCTTTGTGATTGCGAGTACTCGTTATAAGGTAGCAACATAATCACGGGACGCGACCATGCACCACCTAATTTTGAATAATCAAAACTGGTGCAATTGGCACTATATCCAAATGTTGATTTAGTCCCATTTTTATCCCAATAATTAATGACCTTATTAGATACATCGTTATTAACCGTAAACAAATGTTCAGGCGCATCCGGATTAGTAATATCTAAAGCGTAATAACTATTACCACCCCAACCTAAACCACCCATTAAGACAGTCTTCCACTTACCTTCCCCCGTGAAATAAACATCCTTCACAGTGATAGGACCATCAACACTGAAAATCGTATTACTTTTACCATCGCCTCCATTGGCAGCTACAGCTTTACTGCCGGTCGTGTTTCTTAACATTGGAACAACTGATGGCGGTATAAATGCCCAACGTTCTTCTAGATTTAAATCAAAAGCATGCAACATGCCATCATTTGCCCCTACATATATCTGAGAACGACGACCTGCATTGTCTGCAATGAACTTACTATATCCATGGTTAAATCGATAATAAGCCTCAGATTTGCCAAACATATTGGCGTCTGAACTCCAAGGCGCATTTGGCGCCCCTACCATCACCATTTCAGAATGATATGTATCACCCAACACAGAAGTTCTGGCAGCTGTTAGTGGCGCTACCTCCTCTCCATTTGAGTTAAGCCCTCTTGTGAAGTTAATTAAATCTGTTGTGGCAGTTAAATCAGGAACAGCTGGGCAATTAAATAATAAATTTTGCAATGCTGTGGCATTACTTACATTAAAACTATTATTACTTCCATCGTTACTTAATGCCGTACTGTTCTTACATAATGGGTCATATCCAACCGTCCAGATGGATCGCCCACCGCTTGAGTACGATCCAGTGGTAGCAGCCCGCTTAATTAAGTTGGTTGTAGCCAATACCGGCGGATCATTGGTAATTGCACCAGTAGCATCCAAGTTATAACGCTTAATTTCTCCAATCCACTGTTTATCCTTTTGATATCTAAACAATGCTTGGTAGATCGTGCCATCACCCACTATCGGGGGGGCATAAGTTTGCCAAACATTAGAATCCGTACTACTTCCTGCAGGCAATGATGCAACCTTTGTAGGAAGAGCAGGTGCAACTGCAGTACCACTGACACCCTTAAATCCAAACGCATAAGCTAAGGTTGGGTAATTTGGGTCATAACCCATGGAATACATCGTTGCACCAACAGTACCCATCGCTGTACTAATCGTTGCACGTGAATCTCCCGCTCCGTAATAAATATAGAAAGTGGCTGATTCGTTACACAACAACTCGCCGAATTGGAAATCAAATGAAGAGCCGGTTCCGGCCGAACTATATCCTTGACCATTTAAACCCGTGTAATCTTGATTGAGAGTTGCTGAGTTATATGGTTTACAAGGTGCAAAAGGATTAGCATCAGCGTTGTCTTCCCCACCGTTATCACAATAACTCCAAATCTTCGGATAATTTCCTCCATTTGCCGAGGACTTTATACCTACAGCATCAACTAAGGGATTCATCACATTTTCAATAACATCCCAGTCCATCGTGCGACGATAACGAACATCTTGAAGCGTACCTCCTGAGATATTCGTAATAGTTACTAAACCTTGGAATAAAGTTTTATTCGTTGCACCTACAGTTGGTCCATAAAGATGAGTTACTTCTAACATTGGCATGCCAGATGTATCGTTAATCCAAACGGTTGACTTCACACTAGTAGCATCAACAGTAAAACTCTTCACCGTCATCGTTGTCAGCGGTGTGGCATTACCTGAACCAACCGGACCATGAGCACTAATAGATGCCCACGCTGCTAGACCACGGTTATCCATGGCACCTGCGCCCCAAGATTCCCATTTATTACCTTGACTGGTAGAGTCATACCAACCTGGTATGTAATAAGTTGATGTTGTTCCAACTTTTTTCGCACCCGGCCAATAATAGGAAATGCCAACAGATCCTGAATTAACAAACTGTAAATTCCCACCCTTGGAATCTTTTGCCTGATTCAACGAATTAGTTGCGGCACTTCCTGAATTATCTGGAGTGTTTAAATTACCTGCTGGATTGATACCCAACATAATTGTCTGCTCAGCAGGCACTAAAGAATTATGAATAATGCCAAACTTCGGAAACGAAGTTTGCGCATGAATCATCGCAGACTGCAAAGCAATAATAATTATTAAATTGAATTTAAAGGCAGAAATAATGCTTTTCATATCATTTCTCCTATGGCGTATATTGCACAACCGCTTCTAGTACTGATTTACTAGAATTAGATTGCCAAAAGTTTTTATCAATAACATTGCCATTCATCGGGGCGTTGTAATTGCCGTTTGCTGTAATTCTTACGGTATAGACAAACGAACTTGAACCATAACCATTCGAACTACCAATTTCATTACCCGAATTTCCGTTAGTGCTTGATGAGATTTTTTCAATTACACATGAGGTCACTGCTGCACGGCCAGCCCGATCTTTGAATTTTGGACTGCGTGTATCCGTTTGCCCCAATGGGACGGTATCCCCTAATACAGTCTTACCTGCCAAAGGACCACCACTTGCTGCCAAATCTACAGGGGAACCTTGACCATTAACCCAAGTTTGACCCGCAGGCTTGGATAACCACTCAATGGCATTATCAAAACACGTCTCACTCGCATCAATCGATAATGGCTTATTGACGACTGCAGCAACTAGATCAGACTGTACAGAAGCAACATACGCAATACCCACGCCCATTGCTGTAATAACAAGCAATAAAATGAGGCTCACCACTAGAGCAAGCCCAGATTGTGAAGTGATATGCGGCACAGTATCAGGGGACCAAGGAGACATTTTTGGCCCTCGCTAAAAAAGTAAAGTTTTTAGTTACCTTACGGGTAGTTCCCTCAATTTTTTTAGGGGAATCAACGACTAAATTGACTTGTACTGTTTGATATTGATTTTTAAACGTACCACTTGGTTTTGGATTTAAGCCTTGCACATTAAAGGTCGTTACCCAATCTAAAACAGGCTCTCCAGTTGATGAAGCTGAATTCATAGGCGTTGAGCTACTAACATCACATGTTAGAGACGGATCATTACATTTGCGCCACTCTCTTAATAAACGTTTACGTGGTGTACCCGTTGGAGCATCTGCCAAATAGTATCGAATTAATGCCCGGTATAAACCGCCACCAGTATCGTAATCATCGTATACAAGACTAATATCTCCTGGATTACTATTGGCAATAAGGATAGCCTGACTGGCAGGCATTGCATTAGTATCCGCATAATCTTTAAATCCCGCCATCCGAATATCTGATTGCATCAAATCAATTGTTCTTAAAGCACCACGATCCACTTCTGTTTGAGCAAGTAACGCCTGTTGTTGCTGTGAAAATAGCGAATAAGCCGCATAAGTACCTGCAAGCACAATGGAGGTCACAGCCATCGCCACGAGTAATTCAACTAAGGTATAGCCAGCAGAAGTGTGACTCATAACTGCCTCAACTTTCTGGTGTAGAAAGCGCCAACAGAACCATCAGCAGTCACAATCGTGACATTAACAATCAATCCAGTTCCATCATTTTGTATATCTACCTGACGATTTTCTAAACCTGAACTAGCTTTATATGGTCCGATATTTGTATTTAAGTCAGTACACCAAGTCTGACGAACATCTCCAGAAGAGTACGCACTGCAATTATTTAAGCTACCGCTGTACTTAGTCGGATTAGTAAATGGGTTTAATGGATCAGTTGTTGGGCGTTGAGCTTCAGATGCAATCGTCTGAATTATTCTGTCACTCATCAAATTGACATACATTCTCTTTTCAGCATCAACAATAGACTGCTGGGAGAGTGAGTAAAAAACAAATAACCCAGCAAATCCAATCGTAAAGATAGCCATCGCTACCAAGGCTTCAACCAGGGTAAAACCCTCATCAGCTCTAAGTTGATTTAACGGGAGAGATATAAGCAGGAACATCATTCAATCTCCACCCACCGAGAAGTAGGAATATTCCACTTAAATTTTTGTATAAATCCCGTGTGTTGGTTCAATAACACGCGATATGCGCCATACTTGTCTTTCCCAGAAATTGGCTCAATGCTTAAATCAATCGAACCATTACCACCTTCCACACCTGATTGACCAGTTGACAAGAAAAGGCCACGTAAGCCATTACAAATAGTTGAAACTATCTGAGTTTGACCAGAAAGGATATTAAATCCGGCATCCTTAGTTAAAGGATCTTCAACTAAATTAGATGCAAACTGAGGCGATACAACTGATAAGTCAGATTGCGGCTTTGCTGATACTTGGTAAGTTAAAACTCTTCCTATACCTGAATTCGAATTACACACCAAGGTTGCTGTCCCATTGATGGTCCTTGATCTTGTTTTTAAGTAATCGATTTGAGAAGTAACGGCGTGAAAGTCAGCTTCAAGCGCTCTCTTTTGCCTCCAATCCCCAATACTTGGCGAAACCAAAGAAGTAACGATCATCAATATCGCGATGACAACAATTACCTCAAGGAAAGTTACGCCGTGTTGGTTCATAGAGGATCTATCTGCCCCGTTTGCGATAACTGCTGAAGAGATGCATCCATCGTGATCATTCCTTCCCCACGCGCCATTTGCATCACACTTGGTATTTGAAATACCTTGTTTTCACGTATTAAATTTCGGACGGCAGGATTACAGGTCATCACTTCAAATGCGCCGACGCGACCTACACCACCTTTACGCCTCAGTAAGCGTTGAGTCATCACCAATCTAAGTGATTGAGATAGCTGAGCTCTAACTTGATCTTGTTGTTGTGATGGGAATACGTCAATAATCCGGTTAATTGTGTTTGGCGCACCACTAGTATGAAGCGTGCCAAAAACCAAATGGCCAGTTTCTGCAGCAGTTAGCGCGAGTTGAATCGTTTCTAAATCACGTAACTCACCAACCAGAATGACATCCGGATCTTCACGCAATGAGGCGCGAAGTGCTGAGGCAAAAGATAAAGTATCTCTTGCTACCTCGCGCTGAGAAATAACACTTTTTTGATTGTGATGAACAAACTCAATCGGATCTTCAATCGTAATAATATGACCCGGTCGATGTCGATTAATACGATCAATCATTGCTGCTAAGGTAGTTGATTTACCAGAGCCAGTTGGACCCGTTACCAAAATTAGCCCGTTCTCTTGCTCGATCACATCACGAGCAACAGGGGGTAAATTTAACGAATCAAAACTTGGAATCTGCGTCTCAATCTTACGCATCACCGCTGCAAGACCTTTTGCGGTTTTAAATAAGTTCACACGAAAACGATACTCACCCGACTCAACCGCTAAGTCAGCATCAAAACACTCCATAAATTTAATTCGCTGCTCTTGAGTTAACCAAGTTTTAATAAACGAATCAAAATCTAACTGAGTAACAACATCATCCTCAAACGTCTGAATATCACCATCCACCCTAATTGCTACAGGCTCATTAACGTGCAAGTGCAAGTCAGAGAGCTTGTAGTGCGTCACATAATGGAGGGCTCTATCGATAATTTCCATGAAATTGCGTATCCGTTTCTTTATAAACGGCCAACAACAAAGCCGAGTCCTGAAATTAATAAAAATGGGCCAAATGGAAATGCTTGATTCATCGTTAAACGCTGACGCTTTAAAAGCGTACTAAATGCGATAACAATTAATCCAACAATGCTGGCACCGCAAAGAATTGGGACAATGTGGACCCACCCAGTCCAGGCACCTAAAGCTGCTAAAAGCTTAAAATCCCCGCCACCAAAGCCATCTTGCTTTCTGAAGAAGAAATAAAGTTTGTTAACCGACCAAGGTAGCAAATAACCTAAAGCAGATCCATAAATCGCATCCTGAGAACTTACTGGCAAATACCCTAAAGCCGAACCAAGTAACCCCATCCATAACATGGAGTACGTCAATGTATCAGGCAGCAAAAATGTCTCTAGATCAATAAAGAAAAGACAAATTGCAATCGCAAAGAAGAT
This sequence comes from uncultured Polynucleobacter sp., assembly GCA_964511855.1. Lineage (GTDB taxonomy): Bacteria > Pseudomonadota > Gammaproteobacteria > Burkholderiales > Burkholderiaceae > Polynucleobacter. Next base: position 26,252 of record CAZEHN010000024.1, read on the forward strand.
TGCGTACAACACCGCTACTCCAGTTAACCCAAAGTAAAAAGCACTCCAGGCAAATGTAGCTGCTGTTAACAGCTCTACAGCAACATATCTAGGAGTTATTGAATCTCCACAATGCGCGCATTTACCTCGCAAAAATATCCATGAAAAAACTGGAATATTTTCTTTCCAAGATAATTTTTCTCCACAGCATGGCGCCGTTGAAGCTGGCCACAATAAATAATGAATGCTCGAGTCTTGATCTTTCATGATTGCACGCGGCAATCTATGAATAACGACATTTAAAAAACTGCCGATAATTAACCCCCAAACTGTTGCAACAAAGATTTCCATATCAAAATCCCGTCTTCACGTTTTGTTGGTTTAATGAAAAAGTCAGATTCGGATCGCTTTGTGATTGTGCGTAAACCACGTAATCATTCGAATTGTTACCCGTACAGCTGCCAGAAGATCCGGTTGGCCCAGGCAAAATATAAAAATAGAAATCGTTTTTTCCTCCAGCCTGAATTGGGCCAGAAGCTGGCGTAATCGATCCAAATAAGTACTGATTGATTAAGCTAGTGTTATCAGCTTTTCCAGAATTAACGTAATAGCAATAATTTTCTGCAAAGTAATTCTTTTGCATTAAATAAATTGATTTAAGTGTGTTCTGCGCCTCTATATTTTTTGCTGCTCGAATATTCCCCAACAAAACTGGCGTTCCAATGGCCGCTAGTATCCCTAGGATTGCTAGAGTAACAACTAGCTCCATTAGGGTAACGCCAATTTGGCTGCGAATATCTCTCATTTGCTAGCCAAGCAAACCCGGTCATTTGCCTGGCCCTGTGCTTTATTGAACAGAAATACACTCAGGTGTTGCTGGGTAAGCAATGTATGTAGGCGTTGAACCAGATACAGATGTATCTTGAACAACAGTCGATACGGCTAAACCTGTACAACTTGCATTTCCAGAATCAACATAAAACTTACCAGCTACACCCTGTGCTGGTGTTGCAGGCGCACCTGAAAC
>CAZEHN010000025.1:0-25616 GCA_964511855.1 uncultured Polynucleobacter sp.
CACCGTACTCAGCATTGTTTGAAATTGAGTAGTTCATGTTGGCAATACCACCTTCATAGATCAAATCAACGATCAATTTCAACTCATGCAAGCATTCGAAGTAAGCCATTTCTGGTGCATAACCAGCTTCAACTAAAGTTTCAAAACCTGCTTTAATCAATTCAACTGCACCACCGCAAAGAACTGCTTGCTCACCGAACAAGTCTGTTTCTGTTTCTTCACGGAAGTTAGTTTCGATAATGCCAGCACGGCCACCGCCGTTTGCTGTTGCGTATGACAATGCAACATCACGAGCTGAACCAGATTTATCTTGGTAAACAGCGATTAAATGAGGAACGCCGCCACCTTGTGCGTATGTACCACGAACTGTATGTCCAGGAGCCTTAGGAGCAACCATGATGACATCAACGTCAGCACGTGGGATAACTTGACCATAATGAACGTTAAAGCCATGAGCAAATGCTAAAGCAGCGCCCGCTTTGATATTTGGCTCGACTTCATTTTTATAAACTTCAGCGATTTGTTCATCAGGCAAAAGCATCATGACGACGTCAGCGCCTTTAACTGCTTCTGCAACTTCTTTAACATTCAAGCCAGCATTTGCTGCTTTATTCCAAGAAGCGCCGCCTTTACGCAAACCAACAGTTACCTTAACGCCCGAATCATTCAAATTCAATGCATGTGCGTGACCTTGTGAGCCGTAACCAATAATTGTTACTTGTTTACCTTTAATCAAAGATAGATCTGCGTCTTTATCGTAAAAAACTTTCATTTTTAGTCCTATTAAATATATCTAGTAGTTATTAATTAAAAATTATTTCAACGGGATATTAAACCCGCAGAATTCGCTCGCCTCGACCAATACCGGATGCACCTGTTCGCACAGTTTCCAAAATGGCCGTTTTATCAATCGCATCAATAAAGGCATCTAACTTACCGCTATCGCCTGTTAATTCGATTGTGTAACTCTTCTCGGTGACATCAATGATACGTCCACGGAAAATGTCCGCAGTTCGCTTCATCTCTTCACGCTCTTTTCCAACTGCACGCACTTTAATGAGCATTAACTCTCTCTCAATGTGAGCACCCTCAGTCAAGTCATACACTTTAACCACTTCAACTAAACGATTGAGATGCTTAGTGATTTGTTCAATCACTTCATCTGAACCGCGTGTAACAATAGTCATGCGAGATAAAGATTCATCTTCAGTTGGAGCAACAGTCAAAGTTTCAATGTTGTAACCGCGAGCAGAAAATAAACCAACTACACGAGATAAAGCACCTGGTTCGTTCTCAAGAAGTACGGAAATAATATGTCTCATTACAGATCCTCACTTCCAAGCAACATTTCAGTAATACCCTTACCCGCTTGAACCATTGGCCAAACATTCTCTGAAGGATCCGTTTGGAAATCCATGAAAACAGTACGATCTTTTAATTTGAAAGCTTCTTTTAAAGCACCTTCAACATCGGACTTCCTCTCAATTCTCATGCCAACGTGCCCAAAAGATTCCGCTAATTTAACGAAATCAGGCAAAGAATCCATATATGAATGAGAGTAGCGTTTACTGTATGTCAACTCTTGCCATTGACGAACCATACCCAAATAACGGTTGTTTAATGAAACAACTTTTACAGGGGTGTCATATTGCAAACATGTTGAAAGTTCCTGAATACACATCTGAATAGAGCCTTCACCTGTAATCGTTACCACTTCTGAATCAGGGAATGCTTTTTTAATACCCATTGCATATGGCAAACCAACACCCATCGTTCCCAAACCACCTGAATTAATCCAGCGACGTGGTTTATCAAACTTATAGTATTGAGCAGCAAACATTTGATGCTGACCAACGTCAGAACAAATAAATGCATCACCCTTAGTTAACTCCCAAATTTTTTCGACAACGTACTGTGGCTTAACAATCTCTGAATCACGGTCGTAATTTAAGCAATCTTTTTTACGCCATTCATTAACTTGCTTCCACCAGTCATCAAGCTTGGCTTGGTTTTTACGCGGGCCTTGGGCTTGTAATTGCGCAGTCATTTCAATCAATACGTCTTTAAGATTGCCAACAATCGGAACATCAACTCGTACGCGTTTTGAAATTACTGATGGGTCAATATCAATATGGATAATCTTACGGGGAACACTTTGGAAGTGCCCTGGATTACCAATAACACGGTCATCAAAACGAGCGCCGATAGCAATCAACACATCGCAATGTTGCATCGCCATGTTCGCTTCATACGTACCATGCATACCCAACATACCAACGAATTGTGGGCTTGTGCCCGGGAAGCCACCTAAGCCCATTAAGGTATTAGTAACAGGACAACCCATTAAGTCAGCAAAAACTTTGAGCTCTGGCGCAGCATCAGCCAAAATTACACCGCCACCTGTATAGATGTAGGGGCGCTCAGCCTCAAGCAACATGCTCACAGCTTTGCGAACTTGCCCACTATGACCTTTTGTTACAGGGTTATAAGAACGTAGTTCAATTTCTTTAGGATAGTAGTAAGGTGCTTTTGCAGCAGATACATCCTTTGGAATATCGACAACTACTGGTCCAGGTCGACCAGTTCTTGCAATGTGGAATGCTTTTTTCAGTGTCAACGCTAAATCTTTAGCATCCTTCACTAAAAAGTTGTGTTTAACAATTGGTCGAGTAATACCTACCGTGTCACATTCTTGGAAAGCGTCTTCACCAATCATGGTTGAAGGAACATTACCTGTAATCACGACCATTGGAATCGAATCCATATAGGCTGTTGCAATACCTGTTACAGCATTGGTGACACCAGGTCCAGAAGTAACAAGGGCCACACCTACATTACCTGTAGCGCGGGCATATCCATCAGCAGCATGCACAGCAGCCTGCTCATGGCGAACTAGGATATGTTCAAACTTGTTTTGTTTAAAGATTTCGTCGTAGATATAAAGAACTGATCCACCTGGATAGCCCCAAACATATTCGACACCCTCTTCATTAAGAGCACGTACCAAAATTTCAGCACCGATAATTTCGGGCGCATCTGCAGGTATCTCGGAATGATTCGAAGAGGTATTAGAGGTTAAAGCTTCATTTACTGCATTCATTTTCTATAGTCCTTTGCAATTTTCGGCAAAAAATTGTTTGGTCTGTTCTGTCTCTTGCTTGTGGCACGAGTTCGAACCCTAAGCCCCCATCACACAAAAACCATCTCTTGAAAGGTTTAATGAAGGCGAACTTCAAATTGTATTACATTTCAGTCAAGTATTGAACTTAAAGGCGTTTTAGATGTCTAATACGAACTCATGGCTTCAGAGAAAGAACTCTCCGATTTTTTAAAGGCAAGTGAGCAACGGGCCTTTAAACAGGTCATCTTCGCGGTTCGAGACGAAGATGCTGCCTTGGATATTGTCCAAGACGCCATGATCAAACTATCCCAAAGCTACGGGGATAAGCCCGTTGAAGAACTTCCCTTGCTTTTCACCAGAATCGTGCAAAACTGCACCAAGGACTGGTTTAGACGGCAAAAAGTAAGAAATACATGGGTTAGTCTATTTTCAAGCTTCAAAAAATCGGAAGATGAGAGTGAACCTGAAGAATATTTGGAGACTCCAGAAACACAATCTTTCGGTCAAGAGAGCTCAAAACAGCTTGAAAGAGCAGAATTGACAGATATTTTAGAAAAAGAGATTGAAAAGTTACCAAAACGTCAACGAGAAGCCTTCCTCATGCGTTACTGGGAAGAGCTCAATATTACTGAGACAGCTGAAATTATGGGTTGTAGCGAAGGTAGCGTTAAAACACACTGCTCCAGAGCGACCCAAAGTTTAGCTGCTGCATTAAAAAAATTAGGTATTGGCTTCTGAGTTAAATCATGAAATTAGATAAAAACACTGAAAATTCAATTGGTTACGGAATTTCTCTTGCTGAAGATGAGCGGCAGGATCTTGCTCAAGACCAATTTGGGAAATTAGTCGCCAAAAATTTAGATCAAAATTTAGGGAATATTTCACCTAAAGCTAAACTTCGCCTTGAAAAAGCCCGAGAATTAGCTATTTCCAAGAAAAAACCTGAAAAAGCCTTCGCATGGGCTAACCGCATGAAATTAGCCGGAACCAATAGCACTTCTGGCGGATCAAATGGCAAATGGCTCCGCGGCGCAAGCCTAATTGCTCCTATGATCGCCCTAACAATAGGGTTATTAGGTATTTATCAATGGCAGCAAGATGCTCGTATCAACGATATTGCAGATGTTGATACAGCCCTTCTAACCGATGAAGTGCCACCAGACGCTTACGCTGACAACGGCTTTTTGGTCTTCTTAAAAAATCTAAGTAAAGAAGAACAAGAGCAAAACTCAAGCAGCGAATCAACTCTAACTAAATAAGTTGCACTCATGTCGGTCATTGCACTTTTAAAAATCAACAAAGCTATCAGAGGGATTTTTTTATCTCTTGTAATTAGCTGCATCCTTTTAAGTGCAACCACCACTCCTTTCGCCCAAACCAATATCAGCCCAATACCAACCCTTGGGACCAAAGCTCCAAGCTGGGCGGAATTAACAGATAACGACAAAACAATACTTGCGCCACTTGAGTCAGATTGGGAAACCCTTTCAACAGATATGAAACAGAAATGGGTCCAAGTAGCTAAGAAATATGACAAATTACCGACAGCTGAGCAAGAACGTCTACAGTCTCGAATGAGCGAGTGGTCCAAGCTTTCACCAAGCGAGAGACGCATAGCTAGAGAAAACTATCTCAAAAACATGAAAGTAGCGCCAGAAAAAAAAGCTGAAGCTTGGCAAGCCTACCAACAACTCTCAGCCGAAGAGAAGAAAAAACTTGCGGATGAGGCTGCTCGAAAAAAACCATCACTCGTTAACTCACCTTCTCTAAAATAAAGGTCAGTGTCAAAACTGGCATGGGCAATGCATAATTAAGTCTTGCACCTTAACCTAGTGAGTAATTAATTTTGATTCAACAATACCCAGCCCCAACGATTAAAAAAAGAATCGCTGTTTCTTTATATGAAATGCTCGTTCTACTTGGCGTCTGGGCACTAGGTTATTTAGTCCCCTCACTTTTAATAGGGATTTTTTTTCAAACAACCATTCCAGAGTGGCTAGCGTTTGCTCATGTTTATGTTCTGTTTGGCGTCTACTTTATTTGGTACTGGAGAAAAACTGGCCAGACTCTTGCAATGCAAACATGGAGAGTCAAACTCGTCAATATGCAAGGAGAACTACTAACAAGAGATCAAGCCTTAAAACGTTATGCATATGCTTCACTTTGGTTAGTCCCTACAATTTTTATCTATGCCACATGGCGACTATTAGCAGGAAAACCCCCTGGGCTATGGCCAACAATTGAACTAATGTTTGCAATGCTTCTGTTTTTTTGGCCGGCCACTTGCCTACTAGATTTCCGCAACCCGCTTGGGAAACAATCTTTAGCTGACAGAATGAGTAAGACTAGATTAATTCAACTTCCTAAAGAACTTAAGTAATCAGCAATTTAGTCAGCTCGGTTTCTCATCCAATCTGCCGTATCGTAAAAAGATTGCATGAGTCGATTGTAAATCTCATCTTCAACGCCAATTGCATTAAGTGCATGAGCCATACACGTCACCCACTGATCTCGCTCTTCCGAACCAATTGAAAATGGCAAATGCCTTGCCCTAAGCCTAGGATGACCAAATTTTTCAACAAATAGGTTAGGCCCACCCATCCAACCACTTAAAAACATAAATAATTTATCTCTAGAGCTAGTTAAATCAGCAGGATGAAGCTCACGTAGAATTTTGAACTCAGGCTCTAACTCCATAAGGTCATAAAAACTATCGACCAACTCTCGCACACGATCCCCGCCACCCATCATTTCATAAATGGATTTTTCGATATTACCCACATTTGATTTATCGCTTGATTCAGTCATAACAAAATGCCTTTATATATCTTGCAAAATTAAAACTGGGGAAGTATTTAGAACTTTAGATTTAATCCAATAACCTGCCAATAAACTCGAAATACTTCCCATGACAACACCTACCAAGATAATAAATATTGGCGGAGACATCTCAATTTCTAATGCAAAACGCGCTAGCAAATAGGTTGCAATACTTGCAAATACGCCTCCTAATAAACCAGCAATTGAACCAATAAACAAAAGCTCAGTTCTCCAAGCTGTTAATAAATAAGTTTTTCCAGCACCCATTGTTTTTAAAATTGCAGCGTCTTTCATCCGTCGCTCCTGAGATGAGGCAAGCGCCGCAGCCAGAACCAATCCTCCAGCAACTAAAGCAAATCCAAATAAAAGCTGAATAGCCATAGTTAGTTTTGATAAGACCTCTTGCACTTGATTCAAAGTCGCATCAATATCAACAACCGTTAAATTAGGATACCTGGAGACCAATTTCATATCCTCATCCACATCTGGCAATTGACGATACGCTGATATCCAACTTTGTGGCGAGTCCTTCAAGAGATCTGGAGGCATAATCGCAAAGAAGTTAACCCTCATAGAATTCCAATCAAGCTTTCTAACTGAAGTAATCGTTACTTCGTAAGGTTGCCCAGCAATATCAAATACCAAACGGTCTCCAAGTTTTAAACGAAGGGTTTTCATAATCCCTTGCTCCATCGAAACCTGCCCAACTTGATTGCGCTGAGAATCAAACCATTTTCCGTCAACCAATTTATTGTGAGAAGGCATTTGATCAGCGTAGGATAAATTGAACTCTCGATCAACTAACCTTTGAGCATTTTCTTGATCGTAATCGCTAGAACTAACAGGTTTACCATTAACCTCAGTCAACCGCCCCCTCACCATTGGGTACATATCAATAGTTCTTGATCCGTTTGCAGCCCTTAACTCACTAATCACATCGTCTTTTTGATTCGTTTGAATATTAATCAAAAAACGATTAGGCGCATCTTTTGGGACCGTTGATTGCCAAGCACTTAACAAGTCATTACGCAAAACAATTAATAGCAGCAAAGACATTAATGCAATACCCAAAGCTGCAATCTGCAGAGCTGTCATTAAAGGAGCCCCTAATAATTTAAGGGCGGAAAATCTCATACCAAGTTTCAAGCGACTTATTTTGATAATTTGCTTTCCGATACCAAAAGAAAATAAATACCCAAAGCCTAAAAATAAACCACTTGCAACAATAAACGATCCTAAAACGATAAATGCCAACTTGACATCCTTAGATACCCAAATTAGCAAACCCGAAAAACAAATCAAGCCAAACAAGGCAGCCTGCCATACGCTAGCTTCATTTACAAAATAATCTTTTCTCAACGCCCTAATCGGCGAGACTTTACTTAAAGCCAATAATGGCGGCCAAGAAAATCCAAAAAATAACGACAACGAAACAAATACACCCCAAATTGCCGGCCACCAAGATGCTGAGGGCAAATCATTAAGCAACAATCCACCCACCCAATAAGTTAATAAGGTATGGCTTAACCATCCTAACCCTACCCCAATCAAACCAGCCAAGATTGCAACCACAATAAATCTCTCAGCATGCATCCATAAGATTTGTGATTGACTAGCCCCTAAACATCGCCATACAGCCGAAACGTTAGATTGTTTAGCAGCATAACGCTGACTCGTTAAAGCTACCCCAACCGCGGAAACCATTGCTGTTAATAAAGCCACCAAGGATAGAAATTTTTCAGCTCGGTCTAATGTTTTTCTCATCACAGGTTGACCGTTCTCAATATTCTCAACACGAACGCCTTTTATTCCCTGCTTGTCGATTTCAGATTTGACCCATAATTCAAAATCTGAAATTTGTTTTACGCCTTTTTTTAATTCAGCTTCTTTAGGAGCCGCCACTAACAACCTATAAGAGATCCGACTACCTAATCCAATTAATTCAGTTCCTGCTAAATCTTGCTCACGAACCATAATCCGAGGCGCAAAGTTCATAAAGCCAGCGCCACGATCCAATTCACGAACAATGACATCTGAAACTTCAAAAGTCTTTTCACCTAATTCAACTCGACTACCAACCTCAAGACCCAGAGAACCTATCAAAGCTGGATCAATCCAAGCTTGATCAAGACCAAGTTGGCTTTGCGAATCTCTTAACTTGATTTCGCCTCTTAATGGATAGTCTCCAGTTACCGCCTTTAAAGAAACTAACTTACTCCTATTTCCATTAGTGGCCATTGTGGGGAAAACAATTGTTTTGGCAATTCTTAAACCTTCAGATATAGCTCGCTTTTCAAACAACTCCGGCAATTGCAAGTCACTTTGAATAATCATGTCGGCAGCAATTAACTTGCGAGCATCTTTTTCAAATGCCTGATGCAACCTATCCGACAAGAAGGTCACACTCGTTAAGGCTGCTACTGATAAAGCAAGTGCGAATCCCAACCAAAATAACTCAATTGATCGAAATCGGGAATTCCATCGATGAAAAATAAACTTAAACATTTAAAGTAATTTATCAGTGACCAGCAGTTGCTCCGCCATCAACGCGTAACTGAGTACCAGTAATATAAGAGGCTTGCTGACTTGCTAAAAATGCGGCTGCGTCGCCATATTCTTCAGGGGTTCCATAGCGCTTCATTGGTATGGTTTGCTTTGTAGATTCATAAACATCTTCAAAAGTTTTACCTTCGCGCTTGGCGCGAGCTTCATCTAACTGCTTTAGTCGATTTGTTGCTATACGACCAGGGAGAATAATATTCACTGTCACACCGTCTTTAGCAACTTCAGCTGCTAAGGTTTTAGACCATCCCATCAAGGAGGCCCTTAATGCATTTGAAATTGCCAAATTTGGGATTGGGGCAATCATCCCAGAACTTGTACTTGTTATTACTCGACCCCATCGACGCTCCCGCATACCCGGCAAAACTCGATCAGTAATTTTGATGATTGATAAAACAAGATTATTGAAATTATCTTGCCATAGTTGCGCAGGTTGATTAGCTGCAGTAGTTGGAGGTGGGCCGCCAGTGTTATTTACTAAAATCTCAATTGGTCCAAGCTCTTTTTCGATTTGAGTGATTTTAGAATCAATCACGGCTAAATCATATAAATTCCACTCCAAGCCTATCGCGGAGCCACCACTCGATTTAATTTGCGCTACTGTATTTTGAATCTCTTCATTATTTCTACCAGTAACTGCAACAATTGCCCCTTCCTTAGCAAGGGAGATCGCTATAGCTCTACCAAGGCCATTACTTGAAGCCAACACTAGTGCGACTTTATTCTTTAGTCCGAAATCCATTTGAACCCCTTTAATTGCATAACATTGATATTAATTCAGTTAGCAATTATTAGCTTGTGAGGAGTCAATATCCTATTCAATAGCAATTAACGCTTCCCATCTTTCCATTAATGCCTGAATACTGACCTCAATTTCGATTAAACGCTTCTGATATTGCTCGACTAAACCAGGATTAGAATCATATAAATTTGAGTCACTTAATTCATCTCCAATTTTTGCCTGCTCTATTTCAAGCGCATTAATTTTTTCAGGGATTTCGTCCAACTCCTGCTTTTGGCGTTTTGATAAATTTGGCTTCTTACTGTTAGCACTTTGATTAGATTCAACAACTACCTTTTGCATTATTTTAGGCGCCGACTCAGAGGCTGCTGACTTAGCTCCATTAGCAGCTAAATTTTGCAATCTTCTAGCGTTTTGAATTTTCCAATCTTCATAACCACCCTCATACTCGCGCCACTGCCCTTGACCTTCAAATGCAATCATCGAAGTAACAACGTTATCCAAGAATTGTCTGTCGTGACTAACCAAAAAGACTGTTCCAGAATATTGCTGTAAAAAATCCTCTAATAAATCTAAAGTATCAATATCTAAGTCATTTGTTGGCTCATCCAATACAAGCACGTTTGCTGGCCTTGCAAATAACCTTGCCAATAAAAGTCGATTACGCTCTCCGCCAGATAAACTTTTTATTGGAGAACTTCCACGTTCAGGAGCAAACAAGAAATCGCCCAAATAACTTTTTACATGCTTTCTTTGACCGCTAATTTCAACCCATTCGCTTCCAGGACTTATGAAATCTTCAAGGGTTGCCTCTAGATTCAAACCCTCTCTCATCTGATCGAAGTAGGCAACCTCTAAATTACTTCCTTCTTTGACCACCCCACTATCAGGCTGTATTTTTCCGAGAATCAACTTTAACAAAGTGGACTTGCCCGCTCCATTAGGGCCAAGTATTCCAACCTTATCACCCCTCAATAAAGTCGCATCAAAATCCTTAACAATAAAGCGGCCATCGTAAGATTTAGACACGTTCTCAAGTACTGAAACAATCTTTCCACTTCGCTGACCACTAGAAATATCTAATTTCACCTGGCCTACAGCTTCCCTTCTTTCAGCTCGGGTTTTTCTTAAAGCTTCTAACCTTGCCACTCGACCAACACTTCGAGTACGTCGAGCTTCCACACCTTGTCTAATCCACACCTCTTCTTGAGCTAATAATTTATCAGCTCTAGCATTCGCCAAAGCTTCGTCTTCGAGCTGCCTTTCTTTCAAAGCTTGATAGGCCGTAAAGTTTCCTGGGTAACTACGTAAGATTCCTCGATCAAGCTCTACAATTCTGGTGGCAACATGATCTAAAAACGCTCGATCATGTGTAATAAATACGATTGCACCTTTGATACCCTGAAGCAATTCTTCCAACCACTGAATCGAATCCAAATCCAAATGATTGGTTGGCTCATCCAGTAATAAAACATCAGGTTCAGCTATTAACGCTTGAGCCAAAGCTACTCTCTTTCGAGTGCCCCCAGATAAGTCCTCAATCCTTCTCTGACCATCCAAATGAAGCTTTTGCAACACCTCATCAACTCGCTGCTCCCACGCCCATCCATGCCTTGCTTCTATTTGAGAATGTAATTCATCCATACGAGCTTGAGTTTGATCAGTCCACTCTTGCATACTGATTTGCTCGTATTCATCCCGCAAAGCTTTTACTTCACTTACTCCCAAGGCAACTGCATCAAAAACTAGCGATCCTGATTCAAATTGAGGCTCTTGAGCAACATATGCAATTCGAATATTTTGCTGTTTCTGAAGTAGACCGTCATCAGGACGTTCTAAATCAGCCAAAATCTTCAGCAATGAAGACTTACCAGTGCCATTTCGGCCGATTAAACCTACGCGCTCCCCCTCCTCCAAACTAAAAGAGGTATTTGCAAGTAAATCAACATGCCCAAATGCTAATTTGGCGTTATTTAAGACAATTAGTGCCATTTATCAACCATTCTTGTACAGCTAGATCTTATTAATCGTGTAATTTTATGCCTTATTAGACTTATGCTTGATAATAGAGCTGTGGAAAAAGTACGAATCTCAAAACTTCTCTCAGAACAAGGCCTTTGCTCAAGGCGCGAAGCGGATAACTATATCGAGCAAGGTTTAGTTACGGTTGATGGTGTTGTTGTTACTGAGCTAGGCTCAAGAGCTTATCCACATCAAAAAATTGAACTCAAAAAGGAGGCCAAACAACAGCAAGCTTCCAGAGTAACCATTATTTTGAATAAACCAGTTGGGTATATCTCACACTTCGATGAAGATCGCGAATACCAACCGGCAGCATCATTAATCACCCCAGAGAATTACTTCAAAACTCATTTAGATCGCGATAAAAATCCTCGCTTTAATACTCGTGGACTCGCTCCAGCAGGAAGACTCGATATTGATTCAACGGGATTACTCGTCCTGACCCAGGATGGCAGAATCGCAAAACTTCTAATTGGGGAGAATAGCCCCATCGAAAAAGAATACTTGGTTCGAGTTGAAGGCAATCTTCCACCTTCAGGTTTAGCTCTCCTTCGTCACGGACTTTCATTAGACGGTGTTGCATTAAAACCAGCCAAAGTCAGTTGGCAAAACGAACATCAACTTCGATTTGTTTTAAAAGAAGGTAGAAAACGTCAGATTCGTCGCATGTGTGAACTCGTTGGCTTAAATGTCGTAGGCCTAAAACGAATTCGTATTGGACAAATTCCTTTGGGCAACCTACCTATTGGACAATGGCGTTTTGTTCGCCCCGAAGAAAAATTCTAATCAAAGAATTAAGGGCTGATTTAATCAACCCTTAATTCTTTTAAGCTTTCGCGAATTATTTTGCAATAAGTTCAAAATGCTCCATCTCTACCGGAGCCGCAAAAAATCCTCCAACAATGCCTCGCCATTCATTAAAAGCCGGCGACTCTCTAAACCCAATCATGTGATCATCTAAACTATTCCACTCAATCATTAGTAGATATTTCTCTGGACTCTCAACCCCTTTTTGAATTTTAAAATTCAAAAAACCTTTTGCCTTAGATAGAACCTCTCTAACCCCGCGCTCAATAGCCAACTCAAACTCTTTTGCTTTGGCAGGATCAATTCGAATTGTTGCCACTTCTAAAACCATCTTCTTCTCCAATGTTTTCTAATGATTGATATCTTTAATTACTAATTAGTCAGCAATTTTTTTAAGGGTTGTATTAAAGACTTCTGCGCGGGAAGCGTAACCTTCAGCACCATGACGAATTTTGGCAATATCTTCATCAGTCAGCTCCCTTACCACCTTAGCAGGAACACCCAATATTAGTGAACGATCCGGAAATGTTTTACCTTCAGTAACAATGGCCCCGGCACCCACCAAACAATCCTTACCGATCACAGCATTGTTCAAAACCACCGCCTGAATACCAATCAAGCTTCCTTCACCAATCGTGCAACCATGCAACATCACCTGATGACCAATCGTTACATGATCACCTAAAGTTAAAGGACAACCTTGGTCTACATGCAATACAGCACCCTCTTGAATGCTAGTTTTTGCACCAATACGAATTGGTTCATTATCTCCACGAATAACCGCGCCTGGCCAGACAGTACTTTCTGCTCCGATTTCAACTTCACCAATAACAGTCGCTTCTTTTGCTACAAAAGCTTTACTGTCAATTTTCGGGGCTTTATCCCCCAATTGATAAATAGCCATCTTGTCTCCTCTTATTGTTTTTAATTTATTTTATTTAAACACTTGGTAAGTCAAAATTCCTAAGAACGTCATCGCTAAAGACCCCAACAAATGAATTGCAATCGTCGTAAATGCAACGCCAAACATTCCTTTTTGTAGTAAATCAGTCACTTCCGCTGAGAAAGTTGAAAAAGTAGTTAAACCACCCAAGAATCCAGTGACGATTAACAATCGCCATTCAGCAGGTAAATGTTGATTGTTGGCAAAGAAGGCAACCGCTAAACCAATCATGTAACCACCAGCAAGATTGGCTGCTACCGTCCCCATTTGAATTGAGGCATTTAAATGATTAAGCATCATTGCTAAGAACCACCTTAACAAAGCACCCACAGATGCACCAACACTAATAGCAACAATTGCTAACCACATAGATCCTCTTTTAAATATTTATTACTACATCTTGCATACTGCGTTGCTATATTTAACCTATATTTTGGATCTTATTCTGTTCATAAGATCAACGAAATTAAGGGGCTTTTAAGCCCCTTAAGATTATCACTAATTTTGGTTTTATTCGATTATTAGCTAATCGCTAGACCTTTTTCATCAAACACCCCTTCAAATAGAGGTGAACTCAAATAACGTTCCGCTGAATCAGGAAGCACCACAACGATTGTTTTACCTGCATTTTCAGGTAACTTAGCTAACCTGACAGCAACTGCAGCTGCCGCTCCGCAAGAGATGCCAGCCAAAATACCTTCTTCTTTGGCCAATCGTCTTGCGAATTCAATCGCTTCTTCATTTGTCACTTGCTCTACCTGATCAACGACAGAGAGATCTAATGTATCCGGAATAAACCCAGCACCAATGCCCTGAATTTTATGTGGCGCAGGTTTGATTTCTTCACCATTTAACTTTTGAGTAATAACTGGGCTTGCGGCTGGCTCCACAGCAACTGACTTTATTGCTTTTTTCTTTACGTTTTTAATGTAACGTGAAATCCCTGAGATCGTTCCCCCAGTTCCAACTCCTGAAACTAGTATGTCAATCTTACCTTCTGTATCTTCCCAAATTTCAGGACCAGTTGTCGCTTCATGAATCGCTGGGTTGGCTGGATTTTTAAATTGTTGCAACAAAACATATTTATTGGGGTCAGAGTTGGCAATTTCAGTCGCTTTAGCTATAGCGCCATTCATTCCCTTTGGCCCTTCAGTTAATACAATTTTTGCACCAAGGGCCGTTAACAACTTACGGCGCTCAAGACTCATTGTTTCTGGCATCGTTAATGTCAATGGAATTCCTCTGGCTGCCGCGACAAAAGCCAATGCAATCCCTGTATTACCACTAGTAGGCTCAACTAATTCTTTACCAGGTCCCAACAATCCCTTTTTTTCCGCATCATTAATCATTGCAGCACCAATGCGGCATTTAACTGAATATGCTGGATTGCGGCCTTCGATCTTCGCAAGGACGGTGGCCTTTGCGCCGTCAATAACGCGATTTAATTTAACTAAGGGTGTTCTTCCAATAGTTTGAGAATTATCAGCAAATAAAGTCATTTAATACTCCTATTCATTTTTATCCATTTATTGGCAGCGGCGGATTTATCTATCTAACTTTGCCAAATTTGTAATAAATGTAAGGGAAGTACGACTTTAAGTAAAAGAAATTGCAGTTATAAGCATATTAGAAAAACGAAATAGCCATATTTACAGCATGTCTTAGAACAATTTGGGCGTAAAGAGCTATTATTAACTGATGAAAAAGACGATTTGTGTATTTTGCGGTTCAAGGCACGGGGCAAACCCGGAATGGACAGAATTAGCCAGCCTTTTAGGCAAAGGCATTGCCGAGCGAGGATGGAAATTAGTTTTTGGTGGCGGAGGCTCGGGTCTTATGGGCGCAGTTGCCAATGCAGCATTAAAGTACAAAGGTTATGTCGTTGGCATTATTCCCGATGGGTTAACCTCAGAAGAACCAGTAATTAACAACCTTACTGAACTTCATATAGTGAAATCTATGCGTGAGCGCAAAGAAATGATGGATAACTTTTCAGATGCATTTGTCATCATTCCGGGGGGCATTGGAACACTTGAAGAGTTATTCGAGGTTTGGACAGCCAGACAAGTCGGCTTTCATGACAAACCTATCATTTTGGTTAATTGGAATGGGTATTACGACAAACTTCTTCAATTTATTCATGAAAGCCATCGTGATGGCTTCTTAACCCAAAGTCATTTAAAGAAAATTCAAGTAGTTACAACTCTTGATGAAGTCTTTGAATCACTGGAGGCTTAATCATGCACGTTAGATTTCTAGGGGCAGCTGGTGAAGTTACTGGTTCAAAACATTACATCGAGGGAATGGTCGAAGGCAAACACCGTAGGTTTCTGGTTGACTACGGCATGTTTCAGGGCGGCAAAGAAGCTGACGAAAAAAATCTTACGCCGTTTCCTGTCGAACCCAAATCGATCGACTTTATCTTCTTAACACATGCACATATAGATCATAGCGGACTACTTCCACTCATTTGCGCACAAGGATTTACTGGGCCAATTTATGCTACAGCTGCCACATTAGACTTATTAAAGATACTTCTAGTAGATAGCGCCCACTTACAACTTGCCGATCTTCAAAGAGCAGAACGTCGCCAAAAACTAGGTAAATGGAAAGGTGAGTTACCTCAAGTTCTATACACAACTGAACAAGCTTTAGCTTGCTTAACTCAAATTCGTGTTGTTGACTACCATGAAGAGTTTGAACCATGCCCAGGCATTCAAGTTGTTTACCATAACGCTGGTCATATTCTTGGCTCAGCTATCGTTGACCTTACAATTTCTGATGACGTTTCTAAGAAAAAACATCGCCTAGTATTTTCAGGTGACCTAGGCGTAACCAATCGCCCATTAATGCCCAATCCTGAGAAAGTTAATGGCGCAGATGTACTCTTCATTGAGTCCACTTATGGGGATCGTTTACATAGAACACTCGAAGAAACTGAAATCGAACTTATCGACGTTATCTCTGAAACTATGAAACATGGGGGCAATGTCATCATGCCGGCCTTTGCTGTTGGCAGGACTCAGGAAGTACTCTTCTTGCTCATGAATTTAGTCAGGCAGAAAAAATTACCTCGTTTAAATGTATTTGTTGATTCACCTATGGCGACAGCAGCAACTCATTTAACTGAAAAATTCTTCAGCTCGCTAGATGAAGATGCTCAAGAAGCCATCACATGGCATAAAAAACATCCAGATCAATTTAATTTAAGATTTATCGCCGACGTTGAAGAATCAAAAGCACTTAATAAAATACATGGGGGCGCAATTATCATTTCAGCAAGTGGAATGTGCGAAGCTGGTCGTATTGTTCATCATCTAGCTTGGAATCTTCCACATAAGCAAAATGCTGTCATCATTACTGGATTCCAAGCATTTGGAACACTTGGCAGAAAGCTCGTCGATAAACTTCCAGAAGTTCGCATCATGGGTAAAGAAGTGCGTGTCAAAGCATCAATCCATACGATCGGCGGATTGTCAGCTCACGCAGATCAATCCGGACTGATCGATTGGGTTCGTGGATTCGAAACACCTCCAAAGAAAATTTTCGTCATTCACGGTGAACTAAATGCTTCTGAGAATTTTGCCAACGTCCTTAAAGATGAATTAAATTGCGAGCACGTCATCATTCCTAAACAAGGCGAGCTATACCCTTGCTAAATTAATATGCACTCCCACAAAAAAGATACCCCTCGTTTAATTTTGTTTGCAGGTCACGCTGGCACAGGGAAAACGACCCTTGCCAAAAAAGCACTCCCACTCATTAGAGATACCACAGGTGAAGATTTTTTCTTTTTAGATAAAGATACTGCTTATGGGCAATACAGTGCGCATGTCATGGAAATCAACACTGGCAATCCGAATGATCGCGATAGCCCCTATTACTTAAATAACCTTCGCGATTGGGAATACTCAGGACTAATCGACATTGTGAGAGAAAATTTAGCCCTCAATGTCAATGTCATTTTAATTGGTCCTTTTTCTAGAGAAATTAAATCTGGCAAAATTTTTAATCCCTTAGCCATGAATCTTCCTGAAAAAACTCACGTTCGAGTCGCCTGGATAGAACTTAATGATGAAGAAGCAAAAAAGAGAATGGAGACACGCGGCGATCAACGGGATGAGTGGAAATTAAATCACTGGGATGAATACATAAAACGCCGAATAACTCCCCCAGAACACCCCTTAATTCAACGCTTTGATAATACCGAATTTAAGGAATCAAACTTTGATCAGTTAATCAAACATCTAGTTAGTTAATTCAGTAAAGAGTTTGCGCAAGCATAGGCACTAGACCAAGCCCACTGAAAATTATGTCCGCCCAAATGACCAGTGACATCAACACATTCGCCAATAAAAAATAACCCCTTATGCTTTTTAGACATTAAGGTTTTACTATCTAACGACTGGGTATCAACCCCGCCCAACATAACTTCAGCCTTATTCCATCCCAAAGTGCCCGCAGGCTTAACGACCCATCGACAAATCAAATTGGTTAATTTTTGTTTATCTTTATTAGATATCTCAGCCCACTTACGACCAGTTAATCCAATTTGTTGAACAAACTCTTTAGCCAATTTATTTGGCATGATTTGACCGAGTAGTACTTCAGGTGTCTTAAGTCTACTTCCTGGCGAATCTACAAGTTCCACCCACTTGACTTCATCAACCCATTCAAGTTCTATAGGCTCACCCTCTTGCCAATAAGAACTTGCTTGCAATACAGCAGGTCCAGACAATCCTTTATGAGTAATTAACAAATCCTCATCAAAACTTCCTCGACCGTATCTAAGCTTTTTTTGACCAGCAGCTATTCTGACCGGCAAACTTAGTCCCGCCAAATCATCCATAGAAGAAAAAATACCTGATGTAAATGAAAGTGGAACTAATGCTGGTCGAATAGGAACAATATTCAAATCAAACTGCTTAGCAATATTTAATGAAAAATCAGAAGCGCCAATTGCCGGGACTGGCAAACCACCTGTAGCCATTACCAAATTAGTCGTAGCAACTTCTCCAAGTTCAGTACCAATCAACCACTGCTCAGCTATAGAGCTAACGGACATCACTTTTACAGGATTTTTTATTTCAACATTTCCTTTAGCACATTGCACATGCAACAACTCAACAATTTGTTTTGCAGATTCTGTACAAAATAGCTGACCACGATGTTTTTCATGAAAAGCAATACCATGAGATTTAACCAATTCGATAAAATCTTTAGGGGAGTAACGGGCAAGTGCACTCTTTACAAAATGTGGATTTAGTGACAAAAAATTACTAGGTGAACTTTCAAGGTTCGTAAAATTACAGCGACCACCCCCACTAATACGAATTTTCTCCCCCAGAATTGGGGCATGGTCGATTACCAACACACTTCTGCCAAGTTGGCCAGCGACGCCTGCACAAAAAAGGCCTGCAGCACCCCCTCCGATTACGATGACATCGTATTTTTTAGTCATTGCTTAGGTCGTTTCTTGCGTACATAAATTGTTTTAGTTACACGACAAACAAGTTCACCTTGAGAATTTTTCACCTCAACAACAAAGTCCCTTAAAACCTTTTCACCTCCAGCAGCTGCATCAATTAATTCATCAATTTGATCTTGCGATATCTCAAATGCTGCTTTAACAGTACCAGTGCCAGGCTTAATAAATTCAATTTTTGCAGCCTGATCCCAAACAACATACCCTTTACCTAAATTTTCCTGAATCATGATCATAAAAAAAGGGTCAGTCATCGAGAATAGACTACCGCCAAAATGAACGCCCATAGAATTTCGATTAGTCAGTCCTAACTTAAGCCGCACCAATACTTTTCTATAGTCCTGAGAAATTTCTTTAACCTTAATACCAGCACCCCAAAATGGGGGCCACATATTCATTCCACGTCTTAACAAGGTTGCATTCATAAATTACTTAATTTGTTCGAATACTTGGTTACATAAAAAATAAAGCCGCATTTGCGGCCTTATTTAATCCATCAAATTGAATTAATGTGCCATCGGCTTGAATGCCTGAATTGGAAACTTAACGTTAACAGTTCCTGCCTTTTTAAATTTCAACTGAATATCAACTGTGTCACCTGCTTTAAGCGGCTCCTTAAGGTCAATAAACATCAAGTGATAACCGCCTGGCATTAAATTAACTTTACCTTTTGCAGGAATTACCAATGAATCAATTTGACGCATCTGCATAACATTACCATCCATCTTCATCTCATGTACTTCCATACGCGCAGATGCCGGAGATGATGCTGACAATAATTGATCTTCTGAGCCAATGTTGGAAACTGTTAAAAATGCACCGGCATTTTTTTGACCCGTGACTGTTGCTCTAACAACTTGATCAGAAATTGTTAACGCCCCTTGTTTTACAGGCTCAGCTCGAGCTACAAAAGCAATCAGCAAAGAAACTGCAAATACCACCAACATTTTTTGAATTAAGCTCATTTGTTTTCCTTTTAAAAGCATTCCCAAGCTTAAATAGACATGGGGTACAGCAATCGCTTCAAACCAGTGTTTAAGCATTGATATACTTAAGTCTTGGGCCAAAACAAGTCAACTCAAGAGTAACTCAAAAGTAGCCACTAAACCTTTGATTTACGACAAAAATACCGTATTAATTCTATCATTTTTTAGCAAAAATCGATCAATATCACCTATTATTAAAAGATGTCTAATAACCGTACCGCCCTATTTGCAGACCTTCATAGCAATCTAGAAGCTTTTGAAGCTTGCTATCAAGACGCTCTTAGTCAGGGCGCTACACGTTTCATTTTTCTAGGCGATATCGTTGGGTATAACGCCGACCCAGTAGCAGTCATTGAGCGAGTTCAAGAAATCATTAATTCTGGCAAGGGTATTGCTGTTTTAGGCAATCATGATGCTGCCTGCTTTGAAGACTACAGTAAAAAATTAAATCCCAATGCCTTGACCGCGATTAATTGGACTAAAACTCAACTCCAACCAAAACATATTGAATTTCTAAAAAGTCTTCCACTAACAATCGAAGAGGAAGATGCATTTTTTGGCCATGCTTCAGCCCATAATCCAGCCGACTGGAATTACATCATGGACGGAATGTCAGCTTGGCGTTGTGCAGAACATTCCGGGAAGATCTATAACTTTGTTGGGCACATGCATGACCAAATGCTCTATTACCAAAGTTCCGTTGGAAAACTCATTCGATTCACCCCCCACCCAGGTGATGACGTCCCAATTGGTAAACATCGACGGTGGGTTGCAGTTGTAGGATCTCTCGGCCAACCTCGAGATGGCAATCCCTTAGCTTGCTACGCCTTATTCGATGAGGTTAAAGAATCAATGTCTTTTCATAGAGTGACCTATGATCACTACACGGCCGCCGAAAAAGTAATTAAAGCTGGCTTACCAAGTGAATTTGCAGACAGACTCCTCACGGGTAATTAAAAATCGCATGATTGAAATTTTCAAATCAAATACAACCCCACAGCAAGATATCCAAGCTGTTGATGACATCTTTCAAGAAGGAAAAGTAATCGATGGATTTACGCTAGGTGAAGAAATACATCGAGGTGGCATGGCCATCCTCTATTCAGCAACGAAAGAAGGGGTAGATGTTCCTATCCTACTTAAGATCCCTCGTGTCGGCCGCGATCAGCCTGTTGAAAGCCTAATTGGCTTTGAAACAGAACTTACCATCATGAGAGCCTTAAAGAGCACTCATGTTCCTAAATTCTTAGGTGCTGGCAATATGGCAACAAGGCCATATATTGCTATGGAACGTATAAATGCTCGACCACTTGAGAAAATTTTAGAAGAGAAAAAACCTTTTGAAATCGAGACAGCAATCAATATTGCAGTGAATTTATCAAAAGCGGTTCAAAGCCTTCACGCCGAAGACACCATTCATCTAGACCTCAAGCCAGACAATATTTTGCTAGATGAACAAGGCAATTTAACCCTCATTGATTTTGGCTTAGCCCATCATGCCAGATACCCAGATTTACTGGCTGAAGAGATGCGTAAAGGGGTTGGCTCAGCACCTTACATTGCACCAGAACAAGTTCTTGGGATTCGCAACGATTCCAGAAGTGATATTTTTGCAATAGGCGTCATTCTTTACGAAATGCTCACTGGGGAACTGCCTTTTGGAAACCCTCAATCAATTTCAGGTTTAAGAAAAAGAACTTGGGCTCAACCTCTTGCTCCAAGAGCAATTAGAAAAGAAATTCCAAAATGGCTTCAAGAAATTGTATTGCGATGCCTAGAACCTCGAGCAGCAGATCGATATCAAAGTGCAACCCGCTTGCGCCAGTTACTTAGAGATCCTGAATCGGTCACCCTAACTGAAAGAGCTGAAAGACTAGAACCTTTAAGCTTTTGGGAAAATCTGAAACGCTGGTTCAGAGCTGCGGGATACGAACCCTCCAAAGCTCCTAGACCAAGTGCGAGCAACGAAGATGCACCATTGATTCTTGCAGCAATTGATACTCGACAAACAGACGATTTATTGAGGGAGCGTATGCAAAATGCGGCAAAGAATTTGCTGCAAGCCTATCCAGAAAGCCGAATTGTTTGCCTTTCTACTATTAGTAGCACCCCTACTTTTGAAGGCAACAAAGAAAATGAAACCGCTAGCGGAATCGTTCGAGGTCACTTAGTCCAACTCATGGAATGGGCAAAACCACTTAAACTACCTCGCGAACGTATTTCATATCATGTCCTAGAGGCAATTGATCCTGCAACACGTATTGTTGAGTTTGCTCATGATAACGATGCAGCATTAATTATTATTGGCGCCACTCATCGCACGATGAATAAAGTAACGCCTTGGCGTACATCAATGACAAAAATTACCGAGGAAGCTTCCTGCAGCGTACATATTGTTAGAAGTTAATCTAACTAATCCATTGGTAAATCGCTAATTGAACGAGGCTTATTAAATGAGACCAAGCCAATAGCAAGCGCAGTTCCAGCCAACACAATCACTGCCCCAACAATCATTCGAGTTGTTACCTCTTCCCCAAGAAAGATCTCGCCCCACAACATACTAAATAGCGGCACCAAAAAAGTGACCGTCATTGCAGTTGATGGGCTTGTTCTTTCAGTCAGTCTAAAAAAGAGTAGATAAGCAATCGCTGTTGAAAAAATACCTAATCCAATAACTCCTACCCATGCGATTGGCGGTATCTGGTTTTCCGGCCAATTAAGCGCGGTTGGCCCAGCCAAAATGATGGACGAAATCAGTAGACTCCAAAATGTAATCATCAACGGATGCCAACCTTGGCAATATTGCTTTAGGAAATTTGCAGCAATACCGTAAGAAATAGTCCCAATCATCGCAGCAATAATTGGCAATGCCAAACCATCGCCATCAAAACTAGCTCGCCCCCACATTAAGTAAACAACCCCTAAAAACCCGATTGCCAAACCTAAGGTGCGACTTTTACTTAAATGATCTTTAAAGAAAACACTAGCAATCACTGCACCCCAAAGTGGTGCCGTTGTATTAAGAATCGCTCCAGTCCCTGCATTTATAAATTGGATCGCATAGGCAATCATTAAAAACGGTAAGGCCGAATTAAAAAAGGATAGGAAAATTAGCTTATGCCACTGAGATCTAGGTAAATACAAATATCGTCGCCAATTTGGCTTAACAAGCAACATAAGTCCAATAAAAATTGTCGCAATCACTAACCTAAACTCGGCCATTGCAAACGGATTTACCGTACTAGTACTTAAACGCATAAATAGGTATGAACCACCCCATAAGGCGCTTAGTATCAAAAAGTCCAATAAATCTCTCAATTTCATTCGAACATTATGCAGTAAATTAAGCTATTTAGTTTTTACATCTTGGCACTTAGAAACTCTTACAATCTGCATATGGCTAAAACAGATACCCCCATCATTTTTAAGCGCGAAGATTATCGCCCTCCCAACTTCTCAGTTGATTCTTTATCTCTTGATATCGAATTAAACCCTTCTAAAACAATTGTTAATTCAACAATTAAATTAAAACGATTGCGCACAGGCCCACTTTTATTGAAGGGTGAAGGTCTTGAACTTCTTGCGCTTAAGTTAGATGGAAAAGCTTATGTTGATTACACCCTTGCGAACGACTCACTAGAGCTTAAAAATTTACCCGATCAATGCACTTTAGAAATTAGCTGCTCCAATCAGCCTGATAAAAATACAAGCTTAATGGGACTTTACGTTTCAAGAGGAAACTTCTTTACCCAATGTGAGGCTGAAGGATTTAGAAAAATCACCTACTTCTTAGATCAGCCAGATGTCCTTACCAAATACTTAGTCACCCTCAAAGCCAAAAAGGCGGACTGCCCGGTACTACTCTCCAACGGCAATCTTATTGCATCCAAAGATCTAGCTGACGGCTGGCACAGTGCAACATGGGAAGATCCATTTCCAAAACCTAGTTACTTATTTGCACTAGTTGCAGGCAAATTAAGCTGTCTAGAAAAAACAATCGTCACAAATTCAGGGAAAACAAAATTACTACAAGTTTGGGTTGAAGAAACAGATCTTCCAAAAGCCAATTACGCGATGGAGTCTTTAATTAAATCAATCAAATGGGACGAGGAACGGTTTGGCCTTGAACTTGATCTTGAAAGATTCATGATTGTCGCTGTAAGCGATTTCAACATGGGAGCAATGGAAAACAAAGGGCTAAACATATTCAATACCAAATATGTATTAGCCGATGCCGACTCGGCAACAGATATTGACTTTGCAAATATTGAAAGTGTTGTAGGGCACGAGTATTTCCATAACTGGACAGGTAATCGAGTCACATGTCGAGACTGGTTCCAACTTTCCCTAAAAGAAGGTTTAACCGTATTTAGAGATCAAGAGTTTTCAGCAGATTTAATGGGGTCAGCATCTGGAAGATCCGTCAAAAGAATAGAAGACGTTCGTTTATTGCGCCAACTTCAATTCCCTGAAGATGCAGGTCCAATGGCTCATCCAATAAGGCCTGATAGCTATCAAGAGATAAATAACTTCTACACTGTTACCGTTTATGAAAAAGGTTCCGAAGTTGTTCGAATGCAGCATACTTTGCTTGGTGAAGCAGGTTTTCGTAAAGGTATAGATCTATATTTCAAACGCCATGATGGGCAAGCTGTTACGTGTGACGACTTTGTTGCTGCAATGGCTGATGCCAATGAAGTGGATTTAGAGCAATTTAAACGTTGGTACAGCCAAGCAGGCACACCAAGAGTGAAAGTGACCGAAACCTTCAATGAAGAT
This sequence comes from uncultured Polynucleobacter sp., assembly GCA_964511855.1. Lineage (GTDB taxonomy): Bacteria > Pseudomonadota > Gammaproteobacteria > Burkholderiales > Burkholderiaceae > Polynucleobacter. The sequence continues at coordinate 24,268 of CAZEHN010000025.1, forward strand.
AAAGAAAGTTACACACTAACACTTCATCAAACCTGTCCAGCAACTCCAGGGCAAAGTTTTAAGGAGCCATTCTTAATTCCCTTGCTTACTAAACTAACTGGCATACCCGATCAAAAAGAATTTTTAATTCAACTTAAAGATGGCTCAATGGAGTTAACTTTTAATAACATCAGAAAAAAACCGATACTTTCAATTAATAGAAACTTTTCAGCGCCAATTATTCTTGAATTCAAGCAATCCATTCAAGACTTGATCTATTTATTTGAAAATGATGACGATTCATTTAATCGCTGGGAAGCTGGACAAAAAATTGCACAAGAATTGATTCTTAAAGGAGAAGCTCCCTCAAAAGATCTGATCGAAGTGTATCGCCGCATTCTTGAAGATGATTCACTTGATCCAGCTTTTAGGGAACTTGCCCTCACATTACCTTCAGAAACTTATCTCCATGAGCAAGTAGAGATTGTTGATCCTCAAGCAATATTTCTAGCAAGGCAATCTTACAAGCATCAGATGGCAATTGAATTAAAAAATTCTTTTGCGAAAATTTACAAAGCGCTCAATTTTCCCAATACACCTTACTCGCCAGATGCCAAAAGTGCCGGACAAAGAGCACTCAAGAATTTTTGCTTACAAATGATAGTACTGACAGGCGATGAACAAATGGAACATTTAGCATTTACACAATTTAAAAATGCTAACAATATGACTGACAGGTCCGCGGCGCTATCAATTTTAGTCAACCAAGAATCTAAATATGCGAAACCAGCATTAGAGGAGTTTTACCTTCGATATCAGCATGACGACCTCGTTATCGATAAGTGGTTCGCGATTCAGTCAACACGACAACCTGGCTTAAACACCAAAGTAATTGATGATGTCTTAAAGTTAAAACAACACCCCGCTTTTCACATTAACAATCCAAATAGGGCCAGAAGCTTGATTCATGCATTCTGCATGAATAATCCTGCTAACTTCCATGCCAAGGACGGTAGTGGCTACGATTTATGGATAAATAGTGTAATTGAGCTAAATAAAATCAATCCTCAAGTAGCAGCTAGATTGGCAAGAGCACTAGATCGCTGGAAAAAATTTTCCAAAGCAAACAAGGAGTTAATGCGCTTGGCATTACAAAAAGTTGCTCAAGAAAAGGATTTATCTCCAGATGTTCAAGAGGTCATCACCAAAGCATTGCACTAAACTATGCATATGACAAAAAATAACCTAGCTATGAATAAAGATCAACGCATCAGCTTTTCACGCTTTTTAATTGAGGCACATCGCGACCAGTCTCCCCTTCCTACAGATTTACGCTTCTTACTTGAAGTTGTAGCAAGAGCATGTAAATC
>CAZEHN010000026.1:0-23700 GCA_964511855.1 uncultured Polynucleobacter sp.
GATTCTTCAAATAGAGCTGCAAAAGATTCTGACATGAATTATTTCACTTATATCGCTGGTAGATCCAGCGGGTTAGATTAAACAAACCTTGCTTGCGACACTTTGAAAGAACCTCTAGGAGGCGTGCCGGGAATCAAGTAAGGCTCCCTTTATTACTATTACTACTTTTTACTACTTCACTACTCACTGCATAAAATCTAATTAGACCAATCACTTATCAAGCTTGGTTTCTTACGAAACCACCGCGTTATACCAAGTGAGTACCTGATTAACCGCTTGCTCTATATTTAAATCAGTCGTATCTAGCAAATATGCACCTGAAACTCTTGCAAGTGGTGCGTCACTACGATTTGTATCTCGTTCGTCACGTTCCTGTAAATCTCGAGTCAGGATGTCTATATTAGCAGAAAAACCCTTGGCAATCAATTGTTTATACCTACGATTCGCTCGCGCTTCCACACTGGCTGTCAAAAAAACCTTTAAAACCGCATCAGGAAAGATCACAGAAGCCATATCCCGGCCATCCGCAACAAGCCCTGGCGCAATCAAAAAAGCTCGCTGGCGATCCACTAAAGCGGACCTAACCCCCTTAACCGCACCCACTGCTGAAGCTCTTTTACCAATTTCTTCCTGGCGAATATCTTCCGTAACATCTTGATTATTAAGTAAAATCCTTTCCCCAAGGAATTGAACGGGTAGATTTTTAGCAATTTCCGATAATCCAGGCTCATCATCTAGAGCAATCCCCACCAATTTACTAGACAAACCTACCAAACGATATAAAGCACCACTATCCAAATAATGAAAGCCTAATTTTTCAGCAACTAGTTGTGCTACCGTTCCTTTTCCTGAAGCGGTCGGACCATCAATTGCAATCACAGGGAATTTAGAAATTTTGGTCATTTTTTACTTTTTTGGAATTAATTGACCAAAGTTTGGAATTTATCGAAATATTCAGGGAATGTCTTAGCTACACAATTAGGATCATTAATCTGAATCGGCAAGGGCCCAAAAGTCGCTAAAGAAAAACACATCGCCATGCGATGATCATCGTATGTATCAATACCTTCAGTCGGCGTTTGCCAATCAATTGGGGGCTCTACAACAATATGCCCCTCACCCTCTTCAACCTTAGCGCCAAGTTTTCGCAACTCTTTAGCCATAGCTGCAATACGATCAGTCTCTTTAACACGCCAACTGGCAATTCCAGTTAACTTTGTAGGACCTTCAGCAAATAATGCTGCAATCGCCAATGTCATCGCTGCATCTGGAATTGGCGTGCAGTCTAAAGTAATCCCCTGCAACTTGCCTGTAGGCGTATCAACTCCTCGTACTTCAATCCAATCATTCCCTTTAGTAACATTTGCTCCCATCATCGCTAAAGCATCTGCAAAAGCAACGTCACCTTGAATACTTTCGCGACCAACCCCATTCACTTTTAATGGGCCACCACCAATTGCGCCAGCTGCTAAAAAATAAGATGCGGAGGATGCATCACCTTCAACCCATAAATCTTTTGGTGCCACATAAGGCGAGCCAGATTTTCCTGAAGGAGGAATACGGAACTCTTTCCAATCACGATTCTCAACCAATACACCAAATCGAGCCATTAACTTAATAGTGATTTCAATATAAGGCTTTGAAATCAACTCACCAATCACTTCAATCACAATCGGCGCATCTTGGTTAACAATCGGTAACGCCATTAATAATGCAGTCAAAAATTGACTAGATACATCACCACGAACCTTTACCGATTTAGATAAATCTAATTTAGGTGAATGAATCTGAATCGGCGGATATCCTTGAGTTCCTAAATAATCAATTTGAGATCCAATCACCTTTAATCCATCGACTAAATCTCGTATTGGTCTCTCATGCATGCGTGGTACACCATGTAAATGGTATTCACCACCCATGACAGCTAAAGCTGCAGTTAATGGACGAATCGCAGTTCCTGCATTCCCCATAAATAGATCAGCATTTGTATTGGGGAATTTTCCATCAACTCCAACAACTTCAGTAATCAGCTTTCCAGACTCTTGATATTCGTTCAGCGTGACGCCCAAAGTTTTGAGTGCCGCACGCATCACTCGAGTGTCATCTGCATCCAATAAACCATGCAAACGACAAGTACCTTTTGCTAACGCTGATAACAATAGCGCTCGATTAGAAATACTTTTAGATCCAGGTAGATCTATTTCACCTTTTGCAGTCTTAAGCGGACCAATCGTTAAATGTTCAATGGACATTTCAACCTAACTCCCATTGATTACGCGAAGCACTCGCTTTTGCAAATAACTTCTCTAAATTGGTGCCATCTTTTTGTTTAATCAACTCTTGTAAATGCTTAACAACCAATAAGTAGTTATCTAACTCTTTAAGAATTGCGCCACTATTGGCCATACAAATATCACGCCACATTTCGGGACTTGATGCTGCTATTCTGGTGAAGTCTCTAAATCCAGCTCCTGCATGCCTAAATTTAGTTCCGGCATCTTCTGCATTAGCGACTTGCAACATCAAAGCATATGACAACACATGCGGCAAATGAGAAACAGAGGCAAATACAGCATCATGCTGAACTGCAGACATCGAAAATAAATTTGCTCCAACCGCCTTCCACATATGCTCAATCGCTTGAACATTAGCCACAGAATTTTCTTGTAAAGGGCAAAGAACTACCTGGCGTCCTTTAAATAAATCTGCTTTAGCGGCACTGGCGCCATGCTGAGCCCCACCCGCGATTGGATGAGCAGGAATAAATTGACATACTTTTTCTGCAAGCGCATCCTTTGCTGCAAGGATGACATCCATTTTTGTACTTCCAACATCAGTAACAATAGCATCTGCTTTTAAGCTAGGTAATACCTGACTCAAGATGGCTTGGGTTTGTGCAACAGGTATACAAACAACAATTAGATCTGCTCGAGCAACTCCAGCATCTAATTCAACAACTTCATCAATTGCCCCCAATTGAATCGCATCATTTAAATTAGATTGAGATCTTCCTACTCCCAAAATTGTTTTAGCTAAGCCATTCGCCTTCAAGGCTAAACCTAATGAACCGCCAATTAATCCAACACCAATAATTAATACGGTATCAAAGTTCTTCTTAAATGGTGTTGTCATAATCTTTAAATGCTCACTATTAAGCTAAGGCTTTTTTTAGCGCCTGAATAAATGCAGCATTCTCTTCGGGCAATCCAATTGAGATTCTTAACCATTCTGGCAAACCATAGTTACCCACCGGGCGAACAATCACACCCTGCTTTAACAACGCTAGATTAACTTTAGATCCAGCATCGGGGGCATCACCAACTTTAACCAATACAAAATTACCCGATGATGGCAAATATTTAAGACCCATCTCATCAAAAGCACTCGTAAGCTGCTGATAGCCTGCATGATTTAACTCAGCACCGCGACGCAAGAACTCTTCATCTGCAAGCGCAGCTATTGCGGCAACTTGAGCTAAGCTGTTAACGTTAAACGGTTGACGAATTCGGTTTAATAAATCCGTTAATTCAGGCTGAGCAATGCCGTAACCGATTCTTAAACCTGCCAAACCATAAGCTTTTGAGAAACTCCTAGATACGACCACATTGGCATACTTTCTTGCGAATGCCAAGGCATCGTATTGTTGTTCTGGGCGAAGATACTCGTTATAAGCCTCATCCACAACAACCACAATATGCTTTGGAACCTGCTCTAAAAATGCAGCAATTTCAGAGCCCTTTAGAAAACTACCCGTGGGATTATTCGGATTAGCAACAAATATTAATTTTGTTTTATCTGTTATCGCCTTAAGCATCGCTGGCAAATCATGGCCAAGTCCATCAATAGTTGCAGGAACTTCTACCGCCTTTGCCCCAACTGCTTGGGTAGCCAACGGATACACAGCGAACGCATGTTTAGAGAAAATAATCTCATCACCCTTTTGTGCAACAGCTCTTGCTGTTAATTCAAGAATGTCATTGCTCCCATTGCCTAATGTGATCCAATTTTCTGGCACCGAATATTTTTTTGATAATGCCTGCTTCAACTCAAATCCATTTGAATCAGGATATCTTCCCAACTCTTCAATTGCTTTTGCCATTGCCAACTTTGCAGATGCAGGCATACCCAACGGATTTTCATTAGAGGCCAATTTCACGATCTTAGCTTCATCTAACCCAAACTCACGAGCAACTTCACTAATCGGCTTACCACCAATGTAAGGAGCAATTCCATGAATTTGATCTAAACCGATTCGATGTTTCGAAGGCGCTGAAGATGTCATAAAAATATCCGAAATAATTAGTTAAATTAATCCGCTAATGGGATTAAATAAGTTAAGTAGTACTTTTAGCGTAGGAACCTAAGCATTTATAAAATGCGGAATTAGCTTGAAGCTCAGACAAAGCTCTGGCCACCTTAGGGTCAGTTCGATGACCTTCCACATCGATAAAAAAGTGATACTCCCAAGTACCCTTTCTTGCAGGCCTAGACTCCAAACGTGACATAGATACTTCATGCGCTGCTAAAGGCGAGAGCATTTTGTAAACAGCACCCGGCTCATTAGGCACTGAAAGAACTAAAGAAGTTTGATCACGACCGGTAGGCTCACAAGATGATTTACCAATCACAACAAAACGAGTGCGGTTATGAGCATCATCCTGAATCTCTGATGCAACGACTTGTAATCCATAGGTCGATTGCGCTTTTTCACCGGCAATTGCGGCAACCTTTGGATTGCCAGCCGCTTGTTTAGCCCCCTCACCATTACTTGCTACAGCTTCTCGATGAAGCTTAGGGACATGTTGATTTAACCAATCCTGACACTGAGCCAAAGCTTGAGCATGAGCAACAATCAATTCAACCCCATCTAAACTTCCTGACTGAGTCATTAAATGATGCTTAATTGGAATCGCAATCTCACCAACAATATTAAGTGAGCTCTCTAAGAGTAAATCCAATGTTCTTGATATCGCACCCTCAGATGAATTTTCAATAGGCACAACACCAAACTCAGCATTACCCGTCTCAACTGAGCGGAAAACTTCATCAATAGAAATGCAAGGCAATGATTCGACGGATTGACCAAATACTTTGGCGGCAGCCTCTTCCGAGAAAGTACCCGAAGGTCCAAGATAAGCAACTTTTTGAACAGCCTCTATTGCTCGACATCCAGACATAATTTCTCGCCAAATCGCTGCAATACTTTCGGCTTTTAATGGGCCAGTATTACTTTGACTTAGCGCTTCAATGACTTGCCTTTCACGCTCAGGACGAAAGATCGGCGCACCAGTTTCATGCTTAATTTTTCCGACTTCAATAGCAACATTTGCTCTAGCCGTTAAAAGCTTTAGCAAATCTTTATCTATTTGATCGATTTGATCACGCAGAGGCTCTAGGCGCTTATCAATTGAACTCATTAAGCGCGTCTTTCAAATTCTTTTAAGAATTCTGACAATGCTTGCACACCTGCAAGAGGCATTGCGTTATAAATACTCGCTCTCAAGCCACCTACACTCTTATGTCCTTTTAATCCAGCCAAACCAGCTGCAGCTGATTCTGCTAAAAATTTATCTTGCAGTGACTCATCTTTCATATAGAAAGTAACATTCATGCGCGAACGGTAACGTGGATCAACTCGACTTTCAAATAATGAACTCGCATCAAGGGTGTCATATAACAATTTGGCTTTAGCAATATTGATTTTTTCAATTGCAGCCACGCCACCTTGGCGCTTTAACCATTTAAATACCTGTCCGGCCAAATAAATTGCAAATGTTGGCGGCGTATTAAGCATTGAGTCATTATCTTTTTGGCGCGTCCAATCCCAAACAGTAGGCGTGATCGGCAATGCATGACCTAGCAAATCATTATTGACAATAACGACCGTCACACCTGCAGGGCCAATATTCTTCTGTGCGCCGCCAAATAAAACACCATAACGGCTGACATCCATTTCTCTAGAAAGCATGTGACTTGAGATATCTGCAACCAACGGAATATCGCCGACATCTGGCAATTCATGAAACTCAACACCGCCAACAGTTTCATTGGTACACATATGAATGTACGCCGCATCTTCACTAATTTGCCATTCCGATCTATCCGGAATCGTCGTGAAATTCTGCGCTTGACTTGATGCCGCTGTATGAACTTGGCCGTATTTTTGAGCTTCTTTAATTGATTTTTCAGACCAAATACCAGTCACAACAAAATCAGCTTTGGGACCATTCTTGCCAAGACCCATTAAATTCATTGGAATAGCAGCGTTCTCACCCATAGCACCACCCTGCAAAAACAACACAGAGTAATTACTTGGGATATTCATCAACTCTCTGAGATCTGCAACCGCTTCTTCATAGCAGGACATGAAAGGCTTGCCGCGGTGACTGACCTCCATCACACCCATACCCAAACCTTGCCAATTCAGAATATCAATACTAGCCTGCTTCAATACCTCTTCAGGTAAAGTTGCAGGCCCTGGCGCAAAATTAAAGACGCGATGATCAAAGGTCATTTTTATAAAAGCCTCTTACTCTGCCGATTGATCATCAGTAGCTGAGTCTTGATCACCCGCATCGACGGTCTCATCACCCAACTCTTCTTCATCCTCTTCACTCTCAGCAATGCGTTGAAGCCCCGACAAAGTCGTACCTTCATCCACACTAATTAAAGTCACACCTTGAGTTGATCGACCCATTTCGCGAATCTCAGATACACGCGTGCGCACCAAAATACCACCCGTAGTAATCAACATAATTTGATCTTCAGGTGAAACTAATGCTGCAGCAACAACCTTACCGTTTCGCTCAGTTGTCTGAATCGCAATCATGCCTTTAGTACCACGACCGTGACGAGTATATTCAGCAATTGGCGTACGCTTACCAAAACCGTTTTCAGTCGCAGTTAACACACTACTTGGTGTAGTGGCATCTTGCACATCTGAAGTTTCTGCTGGAGCAACCAACATTGCGATCACTTGGTGACCTTCGCCCAAGTTCATACCTCTAACACCACGGGCAGTTCTTCCCATTGGTCTAACATCGTTTTCATCAAAACGAACTGCCTTACCTGCATCAGAGAACAACATCACATCATGTGCACCATCTGTAATTGCTGCGCCAACTAGTTGATCACCTTCATCCAAATCAACAGCAATAATGCCCGCTTTACGTGGATTTGAGAAATCACTTAATCGAGATTTTTTAACAACACCATTACGTGTTGCCATAAATACATATTGGTTCTCTTCGTAACCTTTAATTGGCAAGATCACTGAAATCTTCTCGCCCTCTACAAGCGGGAAAATATTAACGATTGGTTTACCTCTTGAAGCACGACTTCCTTGAGGCACTTCCCAAACCTTCAACCAATACATGCGTCCACGATCTGAGAAACAAAGGATCGTGTCATGAGTATTTGCAACGAATAAGGTGTCAATCCAATCTTCATCCTTAGTTGCTGTAGCTTGTTTGCCGCGTCCACCACGCTTCTGAGCACGGTACTCACTTAGTGGCTGACTCTTCATATAACCGCTATGCGATAAAGTTACCACTAAGTCTTGCGGAGTAATTAAGTCTTCAGTAAATAACTCAGTCGCATTCATTTCAATCATTGAACGACGACCAGAGTCAGAACCCTCTTTGCCAAACTCAGCTTGAATTTCACGTAACTCATCACCAATCACCGTTGTTACACGATCAGGCTTAGCTAACAAATCAAGCAAGTCTGAAATTTGATCCATGACTTCTTTGTACTCTTGAATAATCTTATCTTGCTCAAGACCAGTTAAACGTTGCAAACGCATTTGCAAAATTTCTTGCGCCTGATCTTCTGATAAACGATATAGACCATCTGCTTGCAAACCTAAATTTGCAGCTAATTTTTCTGGGCGATATGCGTGACGTCCACCGACAGCTTCACCCTCTGCACGAGCAAGCATCTCTCTTACAAGAGATGAATCCCAAGTGCGAGTCATTAATTCTTTCTTCGCCTCAGGAGGTGTTGGAGCCGCCTTAATGAGCGCAATGAATTCATCAATATTGGCTAAGGCAACAGCTAGACCTTCAAGCACATGGCCGCGATCTCGGGCCTTGCGCAATTCAAATATCGTACGACGTGTAACAACTTCACGACGATGCGACAAGAAGCACTCAAGCATCTGCTTAAGGTTCAATAGACGTGGTTGGTTATCAACCAACGCCACCATGTTCATACCGAAGTTATCCTGAAGCTGCGTGCTCTTATAGAGGTTATTTAAAACAACCTCTGGAACTTCACCACGCTTAAGCTCGATAACAACGCGCATACCTGATTTATCTGATTCGTCACGAATGTCAGAAATACCTTCAATCTTTTTCTCGGTAACGAGTTCAGCGATACGCTCAAGTAAGTTCTTCTTATTAACTTGATATGGCAACTCATCAACAATGATTGACTGACGAGAACCTTTATCGAGATCTTCAAAGTGAGTCTTAGCGCGCATCACAATACGGCCACGACCAGTACGGTAACCTTCTCTAACACCTTGAATACCATAAATAATGCCGGCAGTCGGGAAATCAGGTGCAGGAATGATTTCAATCAAATCATCGACAGTGCATTCTGGATTTGCTAATAAATGTAGGCAGCCCTGAATAATTTCATCCAAATTATGTGGGGGAATATTCGTCGCCATACCCACAGCAATACCTGAAGATCCATTAACTAATAGATTAGGCACTCGAGACGGGAGAATTAAAGGCTCTTTCTCACTACCATCATAGTTAGGGCCAAAATCGACGGTCTCTTTATCGATATCGGCTAATAATTCATGCGCAATCTTGGCTAAACGGATCTCCGTATAACGCATCGCAGCAGCACTATCACCGTCGACAGAACCGAAGTTACCCTGCCCATCAACCAACATATAACGTAGGGAGAAGTCCTGAGCCATACGAACAATCGTGTCATAAACAGCAGAATCACCATGGGGGTGATATTTACCGATGACGTCACCCACAATACGGGCAGATTTCTTATAGGCTCGATTCCAGTCATTATTTAACTCATGCATAGCGAAAAGTACGCGTCTATGCACAGGTTTTAGCCCATCTCGGGCGTCAGGCAGTGCCCGACCGACTATGACGCTCATTGCGTAGTCCAAATAGGACCGCCGCATTTCGTCTTCGAGGGATATTGGTAGTGTTTCTTTAGCGGCTTGTTCCATGAAAGAATTTTATCATGCGAAAAAACATCTAACCTATGGTATGATTTCACACATAGGCAGAAAAAGCCTGATTTGTTATGCAGTATGGTTTCGTGGCCTGTGCCGTGTAGCTTAAATAACTTAACTATTTCAACTAATAAGAAATTCGAGGAAAAAACATGAAACAAACCTCCCGTAAATTGATCGTTGCTTCGTTGTTTGCAAGCTTACTTGGCTTATCAGGTGTTGCTTTTGCACAACAAGCTAATGACAACTGGCAATCTCAAGCTGGTGTTGTTCGTTCAGGTGGCGCAGACAACCTTTGCGTACAAGACAACAACTGGACTCCAGCTACTGCTGACGCTGCTTGCGGTGGTGCAAAACCAGCTGCTAAAGCTTCAGTATCAAGCTCAAAAGTTACTTTGTTTGCTGACGCATTGTTCGATTTCGACAAATCAAACTTGAAACCAGAAGGCAAAGCTAAATTAGACGAATTAGCTGCTCGTTTGAAAGAAGTTACTTTAGAAGTAATCATCGTAATCGGCTTCACTGATAACATCGGTACAGCTGCTTACAACAAAGCTCTTTCTTTAAGACGTGCTCAATCAGTTAAAGCTTACTTGGTATCTAAAGGTATCGAGCCAGGCCGTATCTACACTGAAGGTAAAGGTTTCGCAGATCCAGTTGCTAGCAACGCTACTGCTGAAGGTCGTGCATTGAACCGTCGTTCAGTAATCGAAGTTATCGGCACACGTAAGAACTAATTCTTACCTAGTCCAATAAAAGCCCGGTTCGCCGGGCTTTTTTACACTCTAAAGATATGTCACAAAATAAAGACCAAGCTGAAATCGATAAATTTAGCGACCTAGCTAGCCGCTGGTGGGATACAAGTAGCGAATTCAAGCCACTGCACGCCATTAATCCCCTAAGACTTAATTGGATCAAGAAGCATATTGATCTAAACGGTAAAACAGCTGTTGATATCGGCTGTGGCGGCGGTATTTTGGCTGAATCCTTAGCCCAATCAGGCGCCACAACTACAGGTATTGATTTGTCTGAAAAGGCATTAAAAGTTGCGGATTTACATGGTTTAGAGAGTGGTATCCAGGTCAAATATGAGCTAATTAGCGCCGAAGAACTTGCTCAAAAGGCGCCAAAATCCTTCGATGTTGTGACCTGTATGGAGATGTTAGAGCATGTTCCAGACCCACTTTCAGTGATAAAAGCATGCTCAGAACTCGTAAAACCTGGTGGTTTGTTGTTTTTTAGCACACTAAACCGTAACCCTAAATCGTATTTATTGGCCGTTTTAGGTGCTGAATACGTCCTTAATTTGCTACCAAAAGGGACGCATGACTATAAAAAATTCATTAAACCTTCTGAATTAGCTGGTTTTTTAAGACAAACAGGTCTTGAAATGATCGATATCGCTGGGATGTCCTACAACCCACTGACAGATACTTATTCGATTGGCAAAGATACAGACGTCAATTACCTTATTTCAGCTAGAAAGCTTGAGCAACATTAAATGAGCGGTAATCAATCTAACTTCGAAGGCGTCTTCTTTGATCTGGATGGCACCCTTGCTGATACAGCACCAGATTTAGCTGCAGCAGCAAATAAACTTCGCTTAGATAGAAAGTTAGATCCCATCGCTTTTGAATTACTTCGCCCTGCTGCTTCTGCGGGTGCCAGAGGCTTATTAGAAGTTGCTTTTGGCATTACCCCTGAAGATCAGAACTTCATCGAATTACGCGATGAGTTTCTAAACAACTATGAAAAAGCATTACACGTTCATAGTTACCTATTTGAAGGCATTGAAGAGTTACTAAATCAACTAGAAAAAAATAATGTTCCTTGGGGAATTGTCACCAATAAGATTGAGCGCTTTACAAATCCATTTGTAAAAAGCATCGGTTTAGACATTGGTGCGGCTGCAATTGTAAGCGGCGATACGGCTGGCAAAGCAAAACCTGATCCAGCGCCTATTTTGCTAGCCAGCAAGCTCGCACAAGTTAATCCTAAACAATCTATCTACGTTGGCGATGATCAACGCGACATCGTTGCTGGCAAAGCTGCTGGCATGAAAACAGTTGCTGCCACATATGGTTACTGTGGACACGAAGACCCTCCCGAAGCTTGGGGCGCAGACTATTTAGTCAATACCCCTTCTGAGCTCATCAATATCATTTTTTCTTAATAAGCATTAAAATTTAAATACACCTTTTGCATTAGTAACTATTTTGGGACCGACTTGGTTTCGACGTGGATTGCGAAGCATGGAGGGCATACCGAGGACCCGTTCCCTCGTAAATCCATGGGAATGTAATAACTGCTAACGACGAACGTTACGCACTAGCAGCCTAAGGGCTGTTGCCCTCAGACCAGTTCTCCGATAGGCTGGGGTCGTAAGACCATCTGAGGTCATTTATATCGGATCGTGCCATTGAGGGTCACTATCAATGGAGCTAAAACTAAAGTGAATCGTCTTGCCGTAACGTGTTGATCCGTGCCGTCAAGATTAAATCAAACGATACAACTAAGTATGTAGAACTCTTTGTGGAGGATTTGCGGACGCGGGTTCGATTCCCGCCGGTTCCACCAATAAATAAATTAGGGCCCTAAGGCCCTAATTTATTTTGTAGGCGATCATTTTTGCAAGTTAAATAGGTACTCATCCAGCTTCGCAAAAGTACCATCAAACCCAACTTGCATTCCTGCTCTAGCAGCATCAAATGTTGCAATACCTAAGGCATCACTTTCATAAGGTTGCCAACTAATTGTGTAAATCGTATTGCCACTTGGACTATCTTCGTAAGTAGAAATAACATACATATATGAAGGCCAAGTTGGCGCCATAGGATGGCGTGTTAAACCGCCTTCTTTATCAGAGAAACTTTGCAAGTGAACTAATTTACGTTCAACTTCGATCTCTTTATATTCTTGCAAACCCCACATTTGAATTCCATTGGGGCCTTCAATGCCGTAATGGTATCGCCCCCCAACTCTAAAATCCATTTCCGCATGAATTGTATGGAACCCCTCTGGGCTAAGCCAATTCTTCAAATGCTTCTCTTGCGTTTGCACAAGCCAAAACAAAGACCTAGGCGCTTGAAATTCTCTAGTAATTACAAAAGGATTAATTGAGCTAATGATTTTTCTCCAATATCTTTGACCATTCTAGTACCGGGTTTTAATTTAATCCGCAAACATTTCTACAAATTGATTACGTAACCATTGATTGGCAGGATCTTTGTTAAATTTAGCATGCCAAAAAATATTAATGTCCATCTCAGGCAATTGAACCGGATGCTTCACGTACTTAAGTCCAAAGGGTTCAATACATTCTCTTGCATATTTTTCAGGAACAGTAGCGATCAAATTTGTTGCAGACAAAATATGTCCGAGTGCCACAAAGTGAGGCACCATCAATTTAATATTTCTATTAATACCTTGGCGCTCGATGATTTGATCAACCTGTAGGTGACCAGTCCCTTCTGAAACAACTACAACATGCTCAGCGTTTTTAAATTTAGTTAGCGATAATGTCTCACCTTCCAAAGGATGCCCTTGTCTATACATGCAAACATATCGCTGATTAAATAATTTTCTCTGAAAGAAACCCGCTTTCAAATGCGGCAATAATCCAATCGCCAAGTCAATTTGCCCAAGCTCCATCTGCTCTTGAAGATTAACGCCGACATCCCTGACTGTACTAATCGTAATTTTCGGCGAATGCTTTGCAAGATGATCCATCAATCTTGGTAAAAAATAAATCTCGCCAATATCCGTCATTCGAACCATAAAGCGATGTTCCGTTGTAACAGGATCAAAACTTGGCTTTTGATTAAGGGTTGACTGAATTACTTCCAAGGCTTGACCAATCGAGGCCGCTAAAGATTGCGCATACGGCGTAGGCTCCATACCTCTTGCAGTTCTATGAAACAACTCATCACCCAACAGCACCCTTAATCTCTTTAGCGCGTTACTGATTCCTGGTTGAGTCATGCCCAATTTTTGAGCAACTCTTGACACTCGTTTTTCAATCAACAACTCATGAAAAACCAATAGTAGATTTAAATCAATGTCTTTTAATTGCATTTTTTGCATGATTACTTAATGGACTTTTGATACTACATCAATATCACCAATAGTGATATTGATTATTCATAAAATTCTATATATTTATAGTTGTTCGATACCTATAATTTTGAAAATTAATTCATATGAATCAAGGGACCGTGATCATGAGCAACACAGATACCGTTTTTCCAAAAAATCCAAAATGGGAAGACAAAGGTTTTAGCCGCATCCCCTTCTGGGCTTATACCGACTCAGATCTTTACAAAAAAGAGCTCGATCGCTTCTTTTACCAAAACCACTGGTGCTATGTTGGCCTTGAGGCTGAAATCCCAAATCATGGCGACTTTAAACGAACCGTCATTGGTGAACGATCGGTCATTATGACCAGAGGCGAAGGTGGCGAAATTTACGTTGTTGAAAACGTTTGCGCTCATCGCGGAATGCAATTCTGCAGAGAACGTCACGGCAATAAAAAAGAATTAGTCTGCCCATACCACCAATGGAACTACAGCCTTAAAGGCGACCTTCAGGGTGTTCCTTTAAGAAGAGGTATTAAGTCTGAAGGTAAAGTCCAAGGTGGGATGCCAAAAGAATTTAACCCCGCTGATCACGGCTTAAGAAAATTAAAAGTGGCAACACGCGGTGGCGTAGTTTTCGCATCCTTCGATGACAACATTGTTTCCCTCGAAGAGTTCTTGGGGCCTGAAATCACTTCTTACTTTGATCGTTTATTTAATGGTCGCAAATTAAATATCTTGGGATATAACCGTCAACGTATTCCAGGTAATTGGAAATTGATGCAAGAAAACATCAAAGATCCTTATCACCCAGGACTTCTACATACGTGGTTTGTGACTTACGGCTTGTGGCGCGCAGACAATAAATCTGAATTAAAAATGGATGCACAACATCGCCATGCAGCAATGATTTCTACCAGAGGTAATGCCGGCGTTAAATCACAAGAAGTAACAAGTGGTGTCACAAGCTTTAAAGAATCCATGCAAGTTCAAGACAAACGATTATTAGATATCGTTCCAGAACCTTGGTGGAATGGCCCGACCGCCGTCATGATGACTGTATTTCCAAGCGTCATCTTCCAACAACAAGTCAATAGCGTTTCAACAAGGCATATTCAACCAAATGGACATGGTTCATTTGATTTTGTTTGGACTCATTTTGGTTTCGAAGATGACACCCCAGAAATGACTGAACGACGATTAATTCAGGCCAATTTATTTGGTCCCGCTGGTTTTGTGTCAGCTGACGACGGCGAAGTCATTGAGTTTTCTCAATTTGGTTTTGAACAAAAGCCTTCACATAAAGCCGTCGCAGAACTTGGTGGCTACGATGTTGGAGATACCGATCATATGGTGACCGAAACGCTCATTCGAGGCATGTATGAATACTGGCGCAAAGTGATGGAGATCTAATCATGTCAAATAAACCCTACTTAGAACTGATCGAACTCTATACAAAATATGCCGCTGCCATTGATAACGAAAACTGGGATCAATGGATCGACCTCTTTACCGATGAATGCGAATATAAAATTCAGCCTCGTGAAAATTTTGAAAGAGGATTTCCTCTATGTACCCTAGCACTTCTGTCTAAAGGCATGCTTCGCGATCGTGCCTACGGAATTTCTGAAACAATTTTTCATGACCCCTATTACCAACGCCACGTTGTAGGCCTACCTATCATCCACAAAGTTGATGGCGATTTAATACAGGCTGAGGCAAATTACTCCGTATTTCGGACAAAACTTAGTCAAGAAACAACTGTTTTTAATGTAGGTCGATATATTGACCGAATTCGTATTACTAAAGATGGGTTGAAATTTGAATCTCGTATTTGCGTTTACGATACAGAAATGATCCCTAATTCAATCATTTATCCAATCTAAATTTAAGGTACTTATGTCACAAAATTGGAAAGATTTAATGTCGCAAGACGACGTATTTCAAAATGAAGTTGTCGGTATTCAATTCGAAGGAAAAGATTTAGCGATCTATGATGTCGAGGGCGAATTATTCGCATCTGAAAATATCTGCAATCACGGCAATGCCAGATTATGTGATGGATTTTTAGAAGGATATGAAATCGAATGCCCCCATCACCAGGGTCGTTTTGACATCAGAGACGGCAAAGCTCTATGCGCTCCATTGACTGAAAATATGAAAACCTACCCCGTCAAAATTGAAAATGGCCGAGTTTTCATCAATTTAGACTAAAAAAATACCTGTTTTTCAGGTTTTTTCACGCAATCTGAGCAAGTATTAGCAAAGACTTTTAAAATAGGGTCTATGAAAAAACCTGAACTATTGGCACCCGCGGGTAGCCTCGATATGCTCAATACCGCCTTCGACTTTGGGGCGGATGCTGTTTATGCTGGTCAACCACGCTACTCTCTTCGCGTTCGTAACAATGATTTTGGCAAGTTAGAAGTACTTAAAAAAGGTATTGATACTGCTCACGAACTTGGTAAACAGTTTTACCTTGTTTCCAATATCCTTCCACACGGCGCTAAGACTCGTACATATGTTCGAGATATGGCACCAGTAATCGAACTCAAACCTGACGCCTTAATCATGTCTGATCCAGGCTTAATCATGCTCGTTCGTGAAAACTGGCCAGATATGCCGATTCATTTATCGGTTCAAGCCAATACCGTTAATGGTCATTCTGCAAAATTTTGGAAATCCGTAGGTGTTACTCGCGTCATCCTATCTCGTGAACTATCGATCGAGGAAATCGCTGAAGTTCGTGAAGACTGCCCCGATATGGAATTAGAAGTATTTATTCATGGGGCACTTTGCATGGCCTACTCTGGCCGCTGCCTATTGTCTGGTTACTTTAGCCATCGCGACTCTAACCAAGGTGCTTGCACGAATTCTTGTCGCTGGGATTACAACATCTATCCCGCTTCAGAAGATGCTACAGGAGATATTTACCTACTCGAAGAGGGTAATCGCCCAGGCTCGCTCGTGCCAATCGAAGAGGATATGCACGGCACCTACATCATGAACTCAAAAGATTTAAGAGCAATTGAGCACGTTCAAAAATTAACCGAAATGGGCATTGACTCCTTCAAAATTGAAGGTCGCACTAAATCACCCTACTATGTTTCTAGAACATGCCAATCTTATAGAGCAGCTATCGATGATGCAGTCGCAGGTAGACCATTTAATCCAGAACTACTTGGTCATTTAGAAGGTCTAGCTAACCGCGGCTACACGGACGGATTCTTCCAACGCCACCATGATCGCGAATATCAAAACTACCTTCGCGGCTTCTCTTTATCAGGACGTAGCATGTATGTAGGTCATGTACTACAGATTGATAGAGCAAATGGTAAAGTTCAAATCGATGTTAAAAATCGTTTTGCCGTTGGCGATAAATTAGAAATTATCAAGCCAAATGGCAATCACGACATTGTTCTTGAGGAACTATGGAATGACAAGGGCGAACCTATCAAGGTAGCTCCAGGTGCTGGGCATATTGTTTGGGCAAAACTTCCAGTTGATACAGATGTCGCTTACATTGCGCGCTATGTTTCAAGTGGCGAAAATTCTAGACTGGCACAAATTCCAATTGTGGAAGCTTAAATACACCAATAGATTTAACCAAACAAAAAGGCCATCATCTGATGGCCTTTTTTAATATCGATCCTCTAAGTTTGTTTAGCAATTATTGTTTAGCTTGATGGCGAAGTTGGGCTTCAATCGCATTTTTTACCTCTAATCGCCATCCCAAAATAAAGCCTAGCTCAGCCATCACAAATAATGGGCCAATAATTAATCCCATGATGTCATCAACAAAAGCTGGCTTGCGGCCTTCAAAGTAATGGCCAATGAATTGAATAATCCAACCAACCACAAATAAACCTACACTAATTGTTAACCAAACTTGAGTAGGCTCTTCTGCAACAATCTGTCCCAACCAGAGCGATACCAACAAGAACACTGCCATTGCATAGCCAAACTTGATATCCAATCTCATGTAATACATTGATGAAGCAATAACTGCAACCGTCGCTAAAGAAATTGGTAAACCTAATAAATCAAAAGTAACCCTAGCTAGCAAGAAAACAACCGCCAACACTATCATTGGTATACCAACAAAATGAGTGGCAATGTTTTTAGGATTACGGTGATAACTGGCGTACTTAGTTAATTGTTCAGTTAGGGTTTTCATATTATTAGGATTTCTTTAAGCAGTGATGCTTTTAATCAAAATTAATGAACTCGTTTTAGACTCAGATTTAGCTTCATCATTCGTTGGCAATTTCCCACCAAACATAAAATATCCAGCTAAAAATAATGCTAAACCAATTAATAATTGTTTCCACCAAGGACTTTGCAATTAAACACCTCGCTATTAGTTAATTATGAGTTAATTATTTGTTAATTCTGGTAATTATCATTCAGTTAAATTAAATGCTTAATGGATGATAACCCTTGTTTACATCCACCGTTCACAAATAATTTCAATGCTTTGAGCCCCATCACTGATCAATAAATGCCCATCTTGAATCGTTGCTTGAAGTTGCATCGTACGCTGGGCAAAAGTTGCCAATTGCTGTGACACTTGACTCGGTATACGATAAACCTGCAAATTATTCAGGCGAGTTAATTTATTTTCAATCCCCTTCCACCATACTTCTGCTGCATGATGGAACGCATACACAATTACCTGGTCTGATTTTCCACACGCCTTAATAATTGGCTTGTCCTCCGGCTGACCTACCTCTACCCACACCCTAGTCTGGTCTGAAAAGTCCTTTAACCAAACATCTGGATCATTAGGATCGGACAATCCAGCGCCAAAGGCTAAAACCCCGTCTCCTTGGCAGATGGTTTGCAAGCAGTGCGCATTCATAGCCAAAGCGGCTAAACGCACCATCATGCGTTCATCTGTTTCACTTGGATGACGCGCCAAAGTAAGTGAATGGTCTGAATAATAGGCATTATCGATATCCGCTATCGATAAATTAGCCTTAAAAATTGTGGATTTAATTGCCATAAATATACCTATCTAAACCACAATTATCCTATGAGAATGCATTTCTCAAAATTAACTTAGAATAATAAAAAACTAACTATTAATGCTGGAGACACATGGCTATCTCACTAGTTCCTATCCGTAACAATATCGACTACTTCCTTTTTCAATGGTTAAAAACGGAACAACTAATAAGTCGCGATCGATTCTCTGAGCATGAACGTCAAACATACGATGCCGTGCTCGATCTTTGCCAAAAATTAGCTACCGAAAAATTTGAGCCTTTTAACCGCTTAGTTGATATTGAAGAACCACATTTCGATGGCCATCATGTCACCCTCCCTCAAGCTACTTATGATGCAACTAGAGCATATGCGGAGTCTGGCATGCTCGCTGCCACACAAGATTATGACAATGGCGGCATGCAATTACCATGTACCGTTGAAATGGCTGCAAATAGTTTCTTTGGGGCAGCAAGCGTAGGTCTTAAAGGCTACCTCATGCTCACAGTCGGAAACGCCAATCTCATCATGGTTCACGGCACAGATGCTCAGAAAAAAGCCTTTGCTCAACCTGAACTTGAAGGCAGATTTTTCGGGACAATGAATCTTTCAGAACCTCAAGCAGGGTCAAGCCTTTCTGACATTGTGACGAAAGCTGAACCTGATGGCACTGATTATGAAAACGACCCTCTTGGTCCAAGATATCGTTTAACCGGTAGAAAAATGTGGATCTCAGGTGGCGAACACGATCTTACAGAGAATATTGTTCATCTCGTGTTAGCCAAAATACCCGGGGCCGATGGCAAACTTCCTGCAGGCGTAAAAGGTATTTCACTTTTTATCGTACCTAAAAATCTAGTCGATACCGACGGACAACTTACCGGCGAGAGAAATGATGTCGCACTCGCTGGCCTAAATCATAAACTCGGCTATCGTGGCACCACCAATACACTTTTAAATTATGGCGAAGGGAAATTTCCAGTTCGCGCGCCTAGCGGTACAGATAAAAAAGGTGCAGGTGCAATAGGCTATCTTGTAGGTAAACCCGGGGAAGGTCTTAAATGCATGTTTCATATGATGAATGAAGCTCGCATCAGCGTTGGCCTTGGCGCAACAATGCTTGGGTTTGCGGGATTTATTGCTTCACTTGATTATGCAAAAGACCGTCCTCAAGGACGACCTATGGCCCACGGATCAAAACCAAACAAAGATCCAAATCAAGCCCAAGTACCCATCATCGAACATGCGGACGTGAAACGCATGCTTCTTGCGCAAAAAGCATACTGCGAAGGTGCTCTTGCATTTGAACTTTACTGCGCCTCTTTAGTAGATGAATACCGCACTGGAACACCTGAGTCTTCAGCTAATGCTTCGCTATTACTTGAACTTCTTACGCCTATCGCGAAAAGTTGGCCGAGCGAATGGTGCTTAGAAGCAAACAGCTTAGCTATTCAAGTATTAGGTGGCTATGGCTATACCAGAGACTTCCCAGTTGAGCAGTTCTGGCGCGACAATCGACTCAATATGATCCATGAAGGCACTCACGGCATTCATGGTCTAGATCTACTCGGTAGAAAAGTCATCATGCAAGATGGAAGTGCCTTAAGACTGTTTGCGCAGAAAATCAGTCAAACATGCGACAAGGCTCGTGAGGTGCATGGCTTAAGCGATATGGCAGATCAATTAGATGAAAGTCTGATTAATCTAATCAAATCCACTGAGGAGGCATGGTCAAGCCAAGATGCATCAGAAACACTCGCAAATGCAACCCAATATTTAAGAGCATTCGGTCACATCACTCTTGCCTGGATTTGGTTAGAACTTGCTATAACATCTTCTGAACTAATCCCTAAAGAGCCTCACCGCAAAGATTTCCACGAAGGGAAATTAGCTGCCGCAAACTATTTCTTTGATTTTGAATTACCATTAAGTTCAGTATGGCTAACACCGGTTGCTCAAAGAAATTCACTCTTTAGAGAACTTAATACCAACTCACTCTAATGAGGTGAATGATGAAAACTTTAAATCTAAAAGTTGACAACATGAGTTGCGGCAATTGCGTCAAGCATGTCACTCATGCACTATCAGCAATTAATGGTATCAATACAGTCGAGGTTGATTTAAAAAGTGGTCGCGTCAAAATTGAAGGCGAATTCACAGACGATGCAAATGTATTAATTACAGCATTAGCAGAAGAAGGTTATCCCGCAAGCGTATTAGCTTCATAAGCTAGGCGCTTTACATCCACCTTAAAGGAAGGGATAAACCTTCCCTTTTATCCACATCACCATAGGCCAATTAAATGGATCCAAGAACGAGAAGACTCATCGAAGGGCCAATTGCATCCACCCTTTTAAAAATGGCTGGACCCAGTATGCTAGTTATGGTGGCTCAAACTGTTGCAGGCCTCATTGAAACCTATTTTGTTGGCAAGTTAGGCACAGATGCCTTAGCTGCAATGTCTTTAGTATTTCCATTAGTGATGTTTATGCAAATGACTTCTGCAGGCGCAATGGGCGGAGGTATAGCATCTTCCATCGCTCGAGCATTAGGCGCGAGGTCAAATGAAAAAGCGAACTCTTTGGTGTTTCATGCGTTAGTGATTGCTTTAGGATTCGGTATTTTATTTATGGTTGGCGTTATTTGGTCAGGTCCATGGCTTTACAGCTCAATGGGTGGTACAGGCGCCTCACTAGAAAATGCGTTGACGTATTCCAACTGGGTATTTGGTGGCGCTATTTTGGTTTGGCTATTTAACGCCCTATCAGCAATCGTTCGTGGCACAGGCAATATGAATGTTCCAGCAGTAATAACTGTTGCTGGAACTATTTTCTTAATCCCAATTTCTCCAGTATTGATTTTTGGATGGGGTCCAATACCTGCGCTTGGTATTGCAGGCGGAGCAATTGCTTTAATTATTTACTACCTACTGGGATCGATTGCATTTGTCATTTATCTATATTCAAAAGGCAGCATACTCAAGCCGCGATTTGCTCATATTGAATTCGAAACAAAACTCTTCTGGGATATTTTAAAAATCGGATTAGTTGGAACTGTCTCTACAGTTGCCACTAATCTCACCATTGGCACAGCAACTTCTATGGTAGGTCAATTTGGTCCTGCATCTATTGCTGGATACGGAACCGGCTCACGCATTGAATATGTTTTGGTACCTATCGTCTTTGGGTTCGGCGCCCCACTTGTTGCGATGGTTGGTGCCTGTATTGGAGCAGGTAAACAAGAACGTGCACTTAAAGTCACCTGGATTGGCGCAGCAATGGCAACAGGCCTCACAGAACTCATCGGATTATTAGGCGCATTCTTTCCAAAATCCTGGCTTGGTCTATTTGATAACGATCCCGCCATGATCGAAGTTGGCACCCATTATTTGCAAATCGTGGGGCCTTTCTATGGCTTCTTTGGACTTGCTTTGATTCTATATTTTGCTTCTCAAGGGGCTGGGAAACTATTTTGGCCAGTCATGGGGAACATCGTTCGCCTTGCTGTTGCCATCATTGGCGGGGTAATCGCGATAAATGCTGGCTGGGGCTTAACTGGTGTATTTATTACCCAAGCACTTGCTCTACTTTGCTATGGGTTATTTAATGCCACTGCCATCGCTAAAGGTGCTTGGACTCGTACTTAAACGAATCCAAGCAGAACTGCACCTTGCCTTATAGTTTATTGATTGTTATTTATATAACTTCGTAATTTCAGATTTTGCGTAATCTGTTAAGTATGGAGTTAATGTCTGCCAAGGGATAGTTGCCTCTTGCGGCCCCATTGCATATGGTGCAACTTCATAGACATTAAATTGAAATACCAAACCCTGCTTAGTCAAGCCCCAAGATTTTGGATCCCCAATCATCGGCATAAGTTCATTGGCGTTATTGATCAACAAGCCATCACTCGTTTGTTTTTTCAAGCTTTGGAAAATCAATCGACTAATAGGCGCCATCCAATCACGCCCTTTGAAAATATCAGCTGCAGTTAAAGTCTTTAACTTACTTTTTACAAAATGGCTTTGAGAAAATGAACCGACTGGATGCGCACCAAATCCATTCATCTCCATGGATAGTGTTGCGGTCACGATATCTGGCGATGTTGAATTTACACTAATGTTTAAGCTATCTGCGGCATCACCACTATTAAAGTTAATATTTGCTTTTCGCACCATCCCACCAATCCAACCATTCATTTGATTAGCAATTTGTGCTTCATCCGGTGTTAAACCCTGCATTTCAAACTGTGGGTATCTTTGTTCGTGGGTAACAACTGTCACATAATCAGGTACATCTTTACTAGGGTTGACTGCAGAATATTTTGAAGCAATAAAGTACGGATACTTACGATCTAAAAATTTAAGTCTTAACTCTTCAATCCGACTGACATAAGCTTGCTTGACGCAAGCAACACTATTTTTATCAAACACTCGAGCTTTACCATCAGTACTGCAATATCTTGGCCAATAACCTAACCAAGAACGTTGCCCATTAACAAAAGTTGCTTGTGCCGGTTCAGCTAATTGAGACTTTGTTTGATTGAATAAGTTTGCAAGAGTTTCGTCTAACTTAGAAATCTCAGCATTTGCGCAAATTAACTTATCCGCAGGTCTAGTCACATTGGGGGATGCACAATCAAAACTAGCCCCAATCGCCCATTGTGTTGAAAAACCAAAAAGGCTAATCGCAATTAACTTCGACAATTTCATATTAATCCTTTATTTATAGTATTCAGAATGAATATATCACACGACTTTTGAGTGATTTCCTTGCCCCAAACCTGGAGCTGAGTACTTTCCCTAAACACAAATTAATTCAAATACGGTATATTTTACTTATCAAAATAATTAATCATCTAGATAGGTAATTAATAATTAAACGTTGGTTGATTCAATATCAAACGGAGATACCGGAATTGAACGCACGAACCTACATTCAGTTTGAAAATCTCATGAATCAAATCAATCTCAAATACGGGGTCGAGCATATTCACGTGCAGATATTGGATTTCATCACAGCTCAAAACATCAACAATCAAGAAGTTTCGGTTTCAGATGTACTCGCTCAACGGAATATAGCCTCTCCTGCCACTCTCCATTTGAGATTGCAGCAATTAATCAAACTCGGCTTACTCAATATCAGTCACCCCTCAGATCAGCGTAAAAAGCTCCTCACCATTACCGAAAAGACCAAATCAAGGATGAAAGAGGTGTGTGAATTATTAAAAGAATAGCTACTCAAGATTAGGTGGGTTTATTTAACTCTTTGTTTTTAAAAGAAATTAAATGTATTTTGCTTACTCTATTTACTTTTTCTTGAGTGATTTCTCAATTACCAAATAAAAAAGCCTCCGATTGGAGGCTTTTTTACACAAAATGGCGCGGCTGGCAGGAATCGAACCCACGACCCCTTGGTTCGTAGCCAAGTA
>CAZEHN010000027.1:0-23600 GCA_964511855.1 uncultured Polynucleobacter sp.
GCGTCATTGAACCACTTAACAACTCCGGTCGCCATGCGAACTCCATTACTTAATCTAGAAAACAACCTTGAAGAGTGAGAAACTATTTAAAGGTAAACACCACTACAAGCCTACAGAGATCCTTAAAAGGATCACATAGACAGATTGTTGGCTTTATTTGATTGGGTGTCAAGCCTATTTAGGGTAAAAAAGACTAGTGTTTCCCCTGAAATTGATGTTTTTTTACCCAAAAGAGCATTTTTAGGGTTTTTCAATACAAATTCGTAAAAATTAACAAGAAATTGAGCTTCTGTTTAGAATCAAGTCATGAATGTAAAAATGGGTAAAAAGCAGCAGCAACCACAACTTCCAGTATTGCCAGATACACATGAAGATCATGCGGTTGTTATGGAACGTGAGGCGCAAAGAGTTGAACCTCCGCCTATGTTTCGGGTAATCTTATTAAACGACGATTACACACCGATGGAATTTGTTGTAATGGTCATACAAGAGTATTTTCATAAAGATCAGGAGACGGCAACTCGCATCATGCTACAGGTACATATTGAAGGTAAGGGCGTATGCGGTATTTATACCAGCGACGTTGCAGCAACTAAAGTTCAGCAAGTAACTGAAATTTCCCGTGAAGCGGGTCACCCTTTGCAGTGCACGATGGAGGAAGTATGATTGCCCAAGAACTCGAAGTGAGTCTTCATATGGCTTTTGTGGATGCGCGAGCTGCGCGTCATGAGTTCATTACAGTCGAGCATCTGCTTTGCGCATTGCTTGATAATGCAACTGCAGCTGAAGTGCTTAAAGCATGCGCTGTAAACATTGCAGATCTTCGCACACAGTTGAAAAACTTTATTAATGACAATACGCCGATAGTGCCTGGTAGTGATGAGGTGGATACTCAGCCTACATTAGGATTTCAGCGTGTGATTCAACGTGCAATCATGCATGTTCAATCAACAACAAGTGGCAAAAAAGAAGTCAATGGCGCAAACGTATTAGTAGCTATTTTTGGCGAGAAAGATTCTCATGCCGTCTACTATCTCCAACAGCAAGGAGTTACTCGTCTTGATGTAGTTAATTTCATTAGTCATGGTATTCGAAAAGATCAACTAGAGGCTCCCAAGCAAGATAACGCTAACGCTGAATCAGAAGATGCCAATGCTGCAGCTGGTAAAGATAGTCCGCTTGAGCAATACACTCAAAATCTTAATATGCTGGCTCGTCAAGGCAAAATTGATCCATTGATTGGGCGTGAGCATGAGGTTGAGCGTGTGATTCAAGTGTTATGCCGTCGTCGTAAAAATAATCCACTTCTTGTTGGTGAGGCCGGTGTTGGTAAAACTGCAATTGCAGAAGGCTTGGCTTGGAGAATTACTCAAGAGGATGTTCCTGAAATTTTGGCTCAAGCAACGGTGTATTCATTGGATATGGGTGCATTGCTTGCTGGTACAAAGTACCGTGGTGATTTTGAGCAAAGATTAAAAGCGGTATTAAAAAGCTTAAAAGAAAATCCACACGCAATTTTATTTATCGATGAAATTCATACGTTGATTGGCGCGGGCGCTGCTTCTGGTGGAACTCTGGACGCAAGCAATCTTTTAAAACCCGCACTCTCAAGTGGTCAATTGAAGTGCATTGGTGCAACAACTTATAACGAATATCGTGGCATCTTTGAGAAGGATGCTGCTTTATCTAGACGTTTCCAAAAAGTTGATGTTGTTGAACCATCGATTGATCAAACAGTTCAGATCTTAAGGGGACTTAAATCGCGATTTGAAGAGCATCATGGCGTGAAATATTCTCAAAGCGCATTAACAGCGGCAGCAGAACTTTCATCTCGATATATTAATGATCGTCAATTGCCAGATAAGGCGATTGATGTCATTGATGAGGCCGGGGCGGCCCAACGCATTCTTCCAAAGTCTCGTCAAAAGAAAACAATTGGACGACAAGAGATCGAAGATATTGTTTCTAAGATTGCTCGCATCCCACCGCAGTCAGTTAGCGTGGACGATCGTAGTAAATTACAAACATTGGATCGTGATCTGAAGAGCGTCGTATTTGGGCAAGATCAATCGATTGAAGTATTGGCTTCTGCTATCAAGATGGCTAGAGCTGGTCTTGGCAAGGTTGATAAGCCAATTGGCTCATTCTTATTCTCAGGGCCTACGGGTG
Organism: uncultured Polynucleobacter sp.; assembly: GCA_964511855.1. Lineage (GTDB taxonomy): Bacteria > Pseudomonadota > Gammaproteobacteria > Burkholderiales > Burkholderiaceae > Polynucleobacter. The sequence goes on from CAZEHN010000027.1 coordinate 2,170, forward strand.
TTGGTAAAACTGAGGTTGCTAAACAGTTAGCATTTATTTTAGGCGTCGAATTATTAAGATTTGACATGTCGGAATATATGGAACGTCATGCTGTTAGTCGATTGATTGGTGCTCCTCCTGGCTATGTTGGATTTGATCAAGGTGGTTTATTAACTGAAGCGGTCAATAAAAAGCCCCATTGCGTGCTTTTGCTTGATGAGATTGAAAAAGCCCATCCAGACATTTTCAACATTCTGTTGCAGGTAATGGATCATGGCACGTTAACGGACAACAATGGCCGTAAATCTGATTTCCGCAATGTCATCATCATCATGACCACGAATGCGGGCGCTGAGACGATGACTAAATCAACGATTGGCTTTACGAACCCTCGTGAAGCTGGCGATGAGATGGCGGATATTAAGCGCATGTTTACGCCTGAGTTCCGCAACCGACTAGACGCGATTGTTTCATTCAAGGCCTTAGATGAGTCAATTATTCTTCGTGTGGTTGATAAGTTCTTGATGCAACTTGAAGAGCAGTTGCATGAGAAAAAAGTGGATGCAACATTTACTGATGCGCTTCGCTCATATTTGGCTAAACACGGATTTGATCCATTAATGGGCGCGCGTCCTATGCAACGACTTATTCAAGATACTGTTCGTAAAGCTCTGGCTGATGAACTGCTATTTGGTCGCTTGGCCCAGGGTGGTTCAGTAGTGGTTGATATGGATGATAAAGATCAAGTAACTTTAACTATTCAGCCAGCGACTCCAAAAGGTAAAGTAGTTACTGCGGAGACGACCCAAGAGAGTTAATTTTGCTGGCAGATGTTAAAAATAAAAAAGGGGATCTGATGATCCCCTTTTTTATTAATTAAATAGTTTTTAATAATTAGGCTCGGCCTGTACTTCCAAATCCACCTGCACCACGTTCACTTGAGCCGAATTCTTCAACGATATCGAATTCAACTTGAGCTACGGGGACAATAACCAATTGAGCTAAACGCTCCATCGGCTCGAGTTTAAATGCAGTTGAGCCGCGGTTCCAAGTGCTTACCATTAATTGACCTTGGTAGTCTGAATCGATTAAGCCCACTAGATTGCCAAGTACGATGCCATGTTTATGGCCAAGGCCTGATCTAGGTAGGATTAATGCTGCATATCCAGGATCAGCAACGTGGATTGCAAGACCTGTTGGAACTAAAACTGTTTGACCTGGAGCGATTTCAATCGTCTCATCTAAGCATGCTCTGAGATCGAGGCCAGCGCTTCCAGGGGTGGCATAGCTAGGCATTTGTGAGCGCATACGCTCATCTAAAATTTTGACTTGTAATTTGCGCATTGAGTAACTTCCTTTTAAATTTTTAAGATTTCTTTTTTAATTTTTTTGAGACTTCACTGACTAATTGGCGAGCAAGTTCTAGTTTGTTTCCTCGTGGAAGTTGCACAATTTTGTCTTTATCAATAAGTGCGATTTGATTGTCATCTTGCCCAAAGGTATCTGGACCAATATTGGCGACTAGAAGCGGGATTCCTTTTTTAGTTAATTTTTCTTTTCCGTATGCAGCGAGATTTTCTGTTTCAGCTGCAAATCCAACGCAGTATGTACGGTTATTTTTATTTTGTTTAGCAAAGTCCGCAAGAATGTCGGGGTTTTGAGCAAATTCAAGTGTTGGTACTGATTGGCCATGCTGTTTTTTAATCTTTTGTGATTGAGCATTACTGACGTGCCAGTCAGCTACAGCTGCAACAGCAAAGAAGATATCGCAATCGCTTGAGCTCATGACGGCATCGTGCATTTGTTTTGCGCTGGTAACATTTGTGCGGATAATATTGCCAGTATGTTCCAGTGGGGTTTCAAGGTGGCACGGACCGGCAACCAAGTGAACTTGTGCACCAGCTTCTAGTGCAGCACGAGCAATTGCAAACCCCATCTTCCCAGAACTGCGATTTGTGATTCCCCGAACTGGATCGATTGCTTCGTATGTCGGACCTGCAGTGATTAAGACGCGTTTACCTTGTAAAGGCTTTGCCTGAAAAAAAGCTATTAATGAATCAACAATTTCTTGCGGCTCTAACATGCGCCCCATCCCAACTTCACCACATGCTTGTGAGCCGCTGGCGGGTCCAAGTAAAGTGACGCCATCTTTAATCAGTCTCTCGACGCTTCGTTGAGTCGCTGGATGTTCCCACATTTGGCGATTCATGGCTGGTGCTATGAGAAGAGGGCAGTCGACAAGTTGACCATTTTTCTCAGAGCCTTTGGCCAAGCATAGCGTGGACAATAAATCATCTGCCAAGCCTAATGAAATTTTGGCCATTAGATCTGCGCTTGCAGGCGTAATTAGGATGGCATCAGCATCGCGAGATAGTTCGATATGTGGCATGCCATTATGAATACGTTGATCCCATTGATCTGTGTAAACAGGATTACCGCTAAGTGCTTGCATCGTTGTTGGGGTAACAAATTGCGTAGCAGCTTGTGTCATGACAACTTGAACCTGAGCACCTTCCTTTATAAGTAGTCTAGAGAGCTCGGCGCACTTGTAAGCCGCAATCCCGCCAGATATGCCAAGAACAATTCTTTTGCCAAGAAGGTTTTGAGATGAGGGAGTGATCATTGTTGACATTGTTTCTCCTAGCGATTGCGTGTCGCTCTGCGCAATTCATCAATGATAAGCAAAATTGTGCCTAAAGTGATGGCGCTATCTGCAATATTAAATGCAGGCCAGTGATACTGTTGGTAATAAATATCAATAAAGTCTACGACTGCACCATATCTAAATCGATCAATCACATTTCCTATTGCTCCACCCATGATCATTGATAAGGAAAAAGCAAAGATGGATTGGTGAGCGTGGCGCTTAATGAGAACGGTAATAATTAATGCAGCAATGAGGCCGATTGCAATAAAGAACCACTTTTGCCAACCGCCACTAGATGCGAGAAATGAAAACGCTGCTCCTGGGTTGTATACCAAGACCCAATTCATGAACGATAAGACGGGCTTACTAATGCCCTCGGTTAATGTATCTAGAGCAATTACTTTGGTTAATTGATCTATCAATATAACTAGTATCGAAAGCCCCATCCAGATTTTGAATGCATAAGATCCTCTGAGGGGGCTAGTGTTTGATGTCATATAGATCTCAGATATTAAGCAAACTCACGCGGTTCGCCATCAGCAAATAGATTGCTGATGCAGCGATTACATAAAGTTGGATGTTCAGTTGAAGAACCAACATCTTCACGGTAGTGCCAGCATCGACCACATTTTTGATGCGAAGAGGCTCTGACTTTGACGCTTAAAGGTGTACCTGCATCTGAATTTTCTTGGACATTTGCACTTGAAGTGATGGTGACAAATTTCAAGTCATCTTTAAGACTTTCTAAAATTTTCGCATCGCCTTGGTTGATAGCAATATCTAATTCAGCTTGAAGTGAAGAACCCACTTTGCCAGCTTCGCGTTCGATTTCAATTGCTTTGGTAATTTCAGCACGAATTTCACGGATACGCGACCATTTTGCCAATAGTTCTTCGGCGCCTTTTGGTGAGCTTTGCTCTAAGAAAGTTTCGGTGAAGATGGTTTCAGTACTTGTCGTACCGTGTTTGAAGATTTGCCAAGCCTCTTCTGCAGTAAAGGAGAGGAAGGGAGCCATCCAGCGCAACATTGCATTTGTAATGTAGAACAATGCTGTTTGAGCGGAACGTCTCGCATCAGAATTCGGCGCAGATGTATAAAGTCGATCTTTCAGAATATCCAAGTAGAAGCCACCTAAGTCTTCAGAGCAGAAGCTCATAATTCTGGCGACAGCTGGATGGAATTCATATCGATTGTATAAGCCAAGCACTTCTTCTTGAACTTGATTGGTTAGCGCGATTGCATAACGATCAATCTCAACTAATGAATCAATAGGCAGGCTATTGGACGAAGCGTCAAAGTCACTTAAGTTCGATAGTAAGAAACGTAATGTGTTTCGAATTCTGCGATAGCTTTCAACGACGCGTTTCAAAATCTCATCCGAAATTGTCATTTCGCCAGAGTAGTCAGTTGAAGCTACCCATAGACGAATAATCTCAGCACCCATCTTATCGGCGACTTCTTGAGGGGCAATGACGTTACCCACTGACTTACTCATTTTTCTACCATGGCCGTCCACAGTAAATCCATGGGTTAGTAAGGCTTTGTATGGCGGTTTTCCGTCAAGCATTGCGCCAGTTAATAAAGAAGAGTGGAACCAGCCACGATGTTGGTCTGAGCCTTCAAGATAGAGGTCAGCTAGTCGACCATCTGGTAATTCTGCTCGATCAGAATAAAGAGAATCTTTATGGGATCCTCGAATAACATGCCAATGTGTTGTTCCGGAATCAAACCAGACATCTAATGTGTCACGATTTTTTTCGTAAGAGTTTGCATCATTACCAAGAAGTTCAGCTGGATCTAGTTTTTGCCAAGCCTCAATACCTTCTTTTTCGATTCGTTTAGCAATTTCTTCGATATGTTTAAGTGTGTCAGGATGAAGCTCGCCTGTTTCTCGATGAACAAAGAATGCCATTGGTACGCCCCATTGACGTTGACGAGACAAAGTCCAGTCAGGGCGATTGGCAATCATGCCATGTAAGCGTTGTTTACCCCAAGCTGGATAGAAGTCAGTGCTCTCGATACCTGCTAATGCAGTTTCACGCAGACTTGGAGAATTGCCGACTGGTTTTTTATCCATACTTGCAAACCATTGTGCAGTCGCACGATAGACGATAGGTGTCTTATGACGCCAGCAATGCATATAGGAGTGATTCAAATTATTGACTTTAAGGAGACTGCCGGCATCTTCAAGTGCTTTAACGATATTTGGGTTTGCTTTCCAAATGTGTTGGCCATTAAAAAGAGGTAATGAAGAAGCGTAAACACCATTGCCCATGACTGGATTCAGAATATCTTTATCATTTAAGCCATTTGCTTTACATGATTTAAAGTCTTCCTCACCATAGGCGGGCGCAGAGTGAACAATCCCTGTGCCGCTATCAAGCGTCACATAGTCTGCTAAGTAGACAGGTGATAAACGGTCATAGCCAGCATCAAGCGATGCAAGTGGATGCTTAAAGCCGATATTTGCTAAGGCCTCTCCTTTGCAAGTTGCAATCACTTTTCCTTCGAGTCCGTAAGACTCCAAGCAATCTTGTACTCGATCTTCAGCTAGGATTAATAATTTGGAGCCTACATCAACCAGTGCGTAGTTAAATTCAGGATGCATATTCAACGCCTGGTTGGCGGGTAGTGTCCAAGGTGTTGTTGTCCAAATAACTGCATAGCCAGGTTTATTTGGAATTGAATCCAGTTTGAATGCTTTTGCGAGTGCTGCTAAATCATTAAATGCAAAACCCACATCAACTGCTGGATCAACTTTATCTTGGTATTCAACTTCAGCTTCAGCCAGAGCTGAGCCACAATCAAAGCACCAGTTGACAGGTTTTAGTCCTCTAAAGACAAAACCTTTTTCCATGATTTTCCCTAAAGCACGAAGTTCATCGGCTTCGTTTTTATAATTCATAGTCAGGTATGGGTTTTGCCAATCGCCTAAAACACCTAAGCGTTCAAAGTCTTTCTTTTGCTTGGCAATTTGCTCTCCAGCGTAAGCGCGGGCTTTGGCTTGAACTTCTTCAGTGGCTAAATTTTTGCCATATTTTTTCTCAATCTGAATTTCGATTGGCATGCCGTGGCAGTCCCAGCCAGGAACATAAACTGCATCTAGTCCTGTCATGCCGCGGCTTTTAATGATGATGTCTTTAAGAATCTTATTAACTGCGTGACCGATGTGGATATCGCCGTTTGCATACGGAGGGCCGTCATGCAAAATGAATTTAGGTTTACCCGCACGAGCTTTTCTAATGAGCTCGTAGATTTTCTTTTCTTGCCATTGCTTTACCCATTGAGGTTCGCGTTTGGGAAGATCTCCTCTCATTGGGAAAGAAGTTTCTAGTAGGTTAACAGGGTAATTATTTTCAGACATGTTTTTCAACTTTAAAAAAATCGAGTGCTGCATTTGCATCTGCATCAATTGCTTTTTGCAAGGTAGGTAAATCAGAATACTTTTCTTCGTCGCGTAATTTCTTAATTATTTCAATGCCAACAATTTTTCCATAGGCATTGCCGTCGTAATTAAATACATGGGTCTCTAGTAGAACACGTCCAGCATCTTCGACTGTTGGCCTAACACCAAGACTCGCAACACCAGGTAATGGTTTGTCGGATAGTCCATGAACGCGCACAATGAAAATTCCTGAGAGCGCAGGTGTTCGCTGATGTAACTTATTAGAAATAGCGATATTCAGTGTTGGGAAGCCTAATGTTCGCCCAAGTTTTTTTCCGTGTATGACATGCCCGGAAATCGTATAGGGTCTTCCAAGTAGTCGTGACGCTTCTTCTAGTTTGCCATCACGTAATGCTTCTCTAATTGCAGAGCTGGAAATGCGAAGGCCTGGTGCATCTTCCACAGTATGCATATGTTTGACGCTAAATCCATATTGGTCAGCAGCAGTCAATAAAGTTTGTATATTGCCTGCTCGTTTTGCGCCGTAATGAAAATCATCACCAATCATTAAAAATTGCGTGTTGAGCCCATCAACTAAAATATCTTTAACAAAAGATTCTGGAGATCTGCGAGCAAATCGTTCATTGAAATGTTCAACAATGACAGTATCTACTCCTGAGGCATCTAGCGCTTCTAATTTATCGCGTAGATTTAAAATTCGAGCTGGTGCATGTTCCGGGGCAAAGAATTCTTTAGGGTGGGGCTCAAATGTCATGACGCACGTAGGCAATCCCAGCTTATTGGCATGGGATTTCAGTTCGGTGAGCAATGCTTGATGACCTCGGTGCACACCATCGAAATTGCCGATAGTTAAAGCACGTGGGACACGAAATGCTCGAGAAGGGAGTCCACGAATTACTTTCACAAGAAGTCATCAATTATATTGTTGGTTATGAAGCGAATAGTTATCCTTATTTCAGGCAGAGGATCGAATTTAAAAGCGATCCTTGAGGCGGTTCAAAATGGCACCTTAAAAGCCGAGGTTGCTGGGGTCATTTCGAATCAAAAAAATGCGCAAGGTATTGAAATTGCTAAAGAATTTGGGATTAATACAATTTCTTTGGATCATAAAGATTTTGCAAGTAGGCAGGCTTTTGATCAACAATTAATCCAAGTAATTGACCAATTAAATCCCGATTTAGTAGTTTTAGCAGGTTTTATGAGACTACTTACAGATGAGTTTGTGACCCATTTTGAGGGTAAGCTCATTAATATTCACCCATCTTTACTTCCAAGTTTCCCAGGGTTAAGAACCCATGAACAGGCTTTAGCTAAGGGGGTAAAGTGGCATGGGGCGACAGTCCATTTTGTATCTAAAGAGATGGATGAAGGCCCGATCATTATTCAGGGAGCTGTTCCTGTACTAGAAGGGGATACTCCAGAGAAATTAGCTGATCGGGTACTAGAAATCGAGCACCGAATCTATGTACAAGCTATCAAATGGTATTTAGATGACCAAATCCGCGTAGAAGCGGGTATAGTGAGCGTCATTCCGACTGCGCCGCAGTTTTTTGTAATTAATGAAGATAGTTGATCGCCACAATCATTTAACGATTGATTTCATCTTATAGATTTACCCGAGCTTGTAATGAATAAACCTGCCAGAAAAAAACCACTTCGATCACCTGTTAAAACAAATCCTGCTACGGGTGCACCTAAGCGTTCGGGGCCTTATAACCCTGCGATGGCTAAGGCAAAGGCCTTGCCCTCTCATGTGGAACATTTAACTAGGTTATTGCCAGCTTTATTGCAGTTTGAGCATCCGGCTGATGCAATGGTGAGCCGTTATTTCAAAGAAAATCCACAATTAGGTAACCGTGATCGTGCATTAATTGCTGAAGCTTCTTTTGCTGTTTTAAGAAGAAAACTTGAACTTTCTCAATTTGCAGAAAGTGGTGTTGGTCCATTGGCTCGTCGTATGGCGTTATTGGGCTTGATGTTGGCCTTATCAGAAGGTGGTCTTGGAACAGGAACACGATTAGAGAGTGCTTTAGCTGATTTGGCTTTTGTTGTTAAAGATGAGGTTGAGACCGCTTGGTTGCAACGTTTTGTAGCTCTCACTCGCGAAGGCCTAGCGCCTCAGATTCGTGCAAATATGCCTGAATGGTTATGGGATGAGCTGGGTGTTCAGTTAGGTGAAAAAAATCGTGAAGTCTTAGCTGAGAAGATGTTAAAACCCGCCCCGTTAGATTGCCGAGTTAATACGATCAAAGCAAAACGTGAAAATTTAATGGCCGAGTTTGAGGCTTTGGGTGGCCGATATCAATCAATACCAACACCATATTCAGATGTCGGATTACGCTTAAAAGGTAAGCCATCTTTACAGAACTTGGATAGTTTTAAAAAGGGATTGTTTGAGGTTCAAGATGAAGGAAGTCAACTTTTAAGTGCTTTACTAGCGCCTAAAAGAGGTGAGATGGTGGTGGACTTTTGTGCAGGTGCAGGAGGTAAAACTTTGGCGCTTGGAGCGATGATGAAGTCAACAGGCCGTCTCTATGCATTTGATGTCTCTGAGCGTCGTTTAGCTCGTTTAAAGCCTCGCGTAGCCAAGAGTGGTTTATCCAACGTTAATCCTGTGTGGATTGATAACGAGAACGATGCAAAAGTGAAGCGCTTATCTGGAAAGATTGATAAGGTATTAGTGGATGCGCCTTGCAGTGGCCTTGGTACTTTAAGGCGTAATCCAGACCTAAAATGGCGTCAATCGCCTGATTCGATTGCTGAGCTTCAGAGTAAGCAATATGCGATTCTTAAATCAGCAGCAAGGTTACTTAAATCTGGTGGTCGATTGGTATATGCGACATGTAGTGTTTTGCGTCAAGAGAACCAAGATGTTGTGAATGCTTTTTTAGCTGAAAACCCAGAATTTGAATTATTGGATCCCAAACAGGTCCTAAGTGCCCCGTATCCAATAGTTGAAGGTTTGCCTGTAGGCGCATCTACTGATAATTCATGGTGGCAGCTATGGCCACAAGTTCATGATACTGATGGCTTTTTTGCTGCCATTTTGCAGAAGAAATAAAGACTTAGTAGGTATTCATAAGTATCTATATTTGTCATAAAGCGTTAAAATTGAAGGGTTTAAGTTCAAGACCTTATATATTTAAAGCATGACAAATACCGAAAGTTTGATGAGTACCTTTACCCACTGGTTGGCCTATGGTCTTCTCGATTGGCCTTGGTGGAAAATTGTTATTTACACCTTAATTCTGACGCACATCACGATTGCTGCGGTCACAATCTTTTTGCACCGTTGTCAGGCGCATAGAGCCTTAGATTTACATCCAATCGTCAGCCATTTCTTTAGATTATGGTTGTGGCTCACAACAGGTATGGTTACTAAAGAGTGGGCAGCGATTCATCGTAAGCATCATGCTAAATGTGAAACGGCTGAAGATCCGCATAGTCCTCAAGTTAAAGGTATTGACGTAGTTTTCTGGCGTGGAGCTGATCTTTATCGCGAGGAGGCAAAAAATCGTGAAACTATTGAAAAGTTTGGTCACGGCACGCCTAATGACTGGATCGAAAACAATGTTTATAGCCGATTCCAATGGCAGGGTGTTGGAATTATGTTGATTGTTGATGTTCTCTTATTCGGCGCCGTTGGTGGAGCTGTGTGGGCTGTGCAAATGCTCTGGATCCCAATTACTGCTGCCGGAATTATTAATGGCATTGGCCACTATTGGGGATATCGCAATTTTGATTGTGAAGATGCTTCAACCAATATTTCACCATGGGGTATTTTGATTGGTGGTGAAGAGTTGCATAACAATCATCACACATTTGCAACCAGCGCCAAGTTATCGAACAAGTGGTATGAGTTTGATATTGGTTGGTTGTATATCCGTTGCCTCGAAACGGTAGGTTTAGCGACGGTGAAAAAAACTCCTCCTAAACCAACCCTAGTTGATGCTCGTGTAGCGGATGCTGGCATGTTGCAAGCGATTATTGCTAATCGTTATGAAGTAATGGCTAGATATAGCAAAACACTCCGCGATGCTTTTAATCAAGAGTTGGCAACTATCAAGTCACTGACCAGTAACTTTGCTGATAGTCAGCAGTGGTTATATAAGGACGAAGCAAAACTAGACAATGCTCAGAAGGCAAGGCTTGAAAGCTTGATGCAAGCGAATGGTTCTGTCAAAACATTCATTGAAATGCGTCGTGAATTAGCAGCGATTTGGGCAAGATCGAATGCCACAGGAGAACAGTTGTTGTCTCAATTGCAGAGCTGGTGTCAGAAAGCTGAACAAAGCGGTTTAAAAGGTTTACAAGAGTTCTCTATGAGACTGCGTAGATACGCTTGAGAAATTTTAAGCTCAAGAATAAAAGCCCCTACTATAGGGGCTTTTTGTTATACAAATGATTGCATGAAAGATAAGACTGGCAATAAAAAACCGCACATAAGTGCGGTTTTTGTATTTAAGTAAACAAAGCTTACTTAATTTTTGTTTCTTTATAAGCAACGTGTTTACGAGCCTTAGGATCAAACTTCATGATCTCCATTTTTTCAGGCTTTGTACGTTTGTTTTTTGTAGTTGTATAGAAATGACCTGTACCAGCAGTCGATTCTAATTTGATTTTTTCGCGGGCGCCTTTTGCCATTCTCTAGCTCCGATTAGATTTCACCGCGGGCACGTAAGTCGGCTAAAACCGAATCAATACCCACTTTATCGATTAAACGGAGACCAGCATTAGTTAAGCGCAAGCTTACCCAACGGTTTTCTGACTCTACCCAGAAACGACGGTTTTGCAGATTAGGCAAAAAACGACGCTTCGTTTTATTGTTTGCATGGGAAACATTGTTGCCGACCATCGGCTTTTTCCCGGTGACTTGGCATACTCGTGCCATGACACACTCCTTCAGTTGAATTACACAAAGACTAAGATTGTAGCAGGTGGCCAAAAAGAATGCCAAGTAATTATTAGACAATTCATCAAAAAGCCCTAAAAAATTGCAAAAGTTAGTGGTCGATGGTCGGTTCAAGCCCCTTACATAGGCTAGGATCGGCTGAAAATGAGAAAAAATCATTTCTAGTGATGATGCAGTGATCTAGAAGGTCGATATCGATCAAGCTTAGGGCTGCCGCCAATCGTTTGGTTAGTAAAACATCGTCTCTACTGGGTAAGGGGTTACCGCTAGGGTGATTATGGGCGACGATAACGGCGCAGGCCCCCCGTCGTAGGGCTTCTTTCGCAATTTCCTTTGGGTAAACCTGCGCATGAGTTTGGGTACCTCTAAATAATTGATCTGATTGAATAAGTTGTAGTTTTGCGTCCAGGTAAAGACAGCAAAAAACTTCATAATCTAGGTAACCAATCGATGTTTGAAGATATTTTTTCAATGCATCCTGGGATTCGATGACATTTTGTTTGCTTAAACCTTCTCCTAGGGCTCGTTTGACGAGCTCATAAACTCCCTGAAGCTGAGCCCATTTGGCGACTCCTAAGCCTTTAAATTTCTCTAAGTCATTGAAATTGCTAAGTAATAAATTTCTGATGCCACCTGTTTGACGCAAAATATCCCCGGCTAACTCAATCGCATTGCGAGTTTTTGTCCCATTCCTAAGGAAAATTGCTAGTAATTCATCATCATTGAGCATTTGTGGACCCAATTTGATGAGTCTTTCCCTTGGCCTCATTTCTGAAGGCCAATTGCGAATTGTTGGTCGTATTTCTGAATCGCTCGCTACAATAGGCGCATGACTACGACGACTGTAAAACCCGACTCTTTTTTGACTCTCCACTATCGTATCGCCTTGCCTGAAGGAGGTGATGTTGTGAATACGTTCGTGGATAAGCCTGCTACTTTGTTGATGGGCGGTGGACAATTTGCACCATCTTTGGAGGCTGCTTTGCTTGGTATGCAAGAGGGTGAGCAAAAAGTATTTACGCTTGATCCAGAGTCTGCTTTTGGATTGAGAAATGATGATTTGATTCAGCCGGTTTCGATGAAGACGCTGATGAACAACAGCGATGCCGAGGAGAATTACGTTCCTGGGGATATGGTTGAGTTCAACGCTCCTCAAGGTGGCACCTATGCTGGAATTTTGCAATCGATTGATGGCGAAACAGCTTGGTTTGATTTCAATCATCCATTGGCTGGAAAAACAATTACGTTTGAAGCGAAGATTATTTCGGTTTTGTAACTCTAATTTTTCTAAATGAATAAAAGCGCAGTGAGTAAGTCCACGCAAACGTTTGTTGAAGGCGAGATTTTGTTGGCGCAGCCGCGTGGATTTTGCGCAGGTGTTGATCGTGCAATTGCAATTGTGAATCAAGCCTTGAATTTGTTTGGTGCGCCAATTTATGTTCGTCATGAGATTGTTCATAACGCATACGTTGTAGAAGATCTTCGTTCTCGTGGCGCAATCTTTATTGATGATTTGCACGACGTTCCTCATGGTGCGACGGTCGTCTTCAGTGCACATGGAGTATCCCCGGCTGTTAAGGAAGAGGCTGATTCTCTTGGTTTGAAAGTCTTTGATGCGACATGTCCTTTGGTTACTAAGGTCCATGTTGAGGTTTTGAAAATGCGTCGTGAGGGCTTCAAAATTATCATGATTGGTCATGCGGGTCATCCGGAGGTTGAAGGCACCATGGGCCAGGTGCCTGATGGCATCGACTTGGTGGAGAAGGTTGAAGATGTTGCACGCCTGGTTTATCCATCAGATACACCAGTTGCATATGTCACCCAAACAACACTTTCGATTGACGAAACTCGAGATATTGTCGAAGCGTTAAGAAAAAAATATCCAGCGATCGCACAGCCCAAAAAACAAGATATTTGTTACGCAACTCAAAATCGTCAAGATGCGGTCAAATTTATGGCTCCACAAGTTGAGCTTGTTATTGTGGTTGGAAGTCCTAATAGCTCGAACTCTAATCGCTTGCGAGAATTGGCTGAAAAGTTAGGCGTTAAATCCTACATGGTTGATGACCCATCTCAATTACAAGCCGCTTGGTTCAAAAATATTAAGCGAGTAGGTTTAACTGCGGGAGCGTCGGCGCCAGAAAGTTTGGCGCAAGCAATTATTGAAAGAATTAAAGAGCTTGGCCCTAAAAACGTTCGAGCTTTAGAAGGTATTACTGAAAATACGGTTTTCCCATTGCCAAAAGGCTTGGGTAAATCCTGATCTGATAAATTTCATAAGCTAGATATACTTAATCAAATAATTTAACTAAGTTGGGGATATAAATCGTGGCTAATTTAAATAAAAAATTACAGTACACATTAATTGCTATTTCAGCGATGACATTATTTGCTGCGTGTGGGAAAAAGGAAGCGCCTAAAGATGGCGTTGTCAAAATTGGTAGTGCTGCACCTTTAACCGGATTGATTGCTCATTTAGGTAAAGATAATGAAAACGGTGCTCGTTTAGCATTGGAAGAAGTTAATAAAGCAGGTTTAGTGATTAATGGAAAACCTGTCACTCTTGAGTTGGTTGGTGAGGATGATGCGGCTGATGCTAAGACTGGTACTTCGGTTGCTCAAAAATTAGTTGATGCACATGTAGTTGCTGTAGTTGGTCATTTAAATTCAGGTGTATCTATTCCGGCATCTAAAATTTATAGTGATGCAGGTATTGTTCAAGTTTCACCATCGTCCACTAATCCGGATTACACCAATCAAGGTTATAAAACCACTTATCGTGTTGTGGGAACTGATGCGCAACAGGGGCCAGCTTTGGCGCATTACGTAGTTAAAAATTTAAAGTACAAGACAATTGCGATTGTCGATGACGCAACTCAGTATGGCAAAGGTTTAGCAGACGAGTTTGAAAAAACAGCTAAAGCGGATGGTGCAACTATTGTTGTAAGAGAAGCAACAAACGATAAGGCGACAGATTTCAAAGCGATTTTGACTAATATTAAATCTAAAAAGCCTGATGCAATCATGTATGGTGGGATGGATGCGACTGGCGGACCATTTGCTAAGCAAGCTAAAGAGTTGGGTATTACTGCGAAGATTGTTGGTGGGGATGGCATTTGTAGTCCAACGCTTCCTGATTTAGCTGGTGCTGCATCTGAAAATGTTGTTTGTTCAACTGTCGGTTTGCCTTTATCGAAAATTAAAGATGGCGCCAATTTTGCGAAACGATATAAAGAGCGCTTTAATGCTGATGTTCAAATTTACTCACCAATGGCCTATGATGCAATGATGGTGATTGTTGAAGCTATGAAGAAGGCTAATTCAACTGACCCTAAAGCAATCTTGGCAGCAATGCCTCAAACAAATTATGCAGGGTTAACTGGAACGATCACCTTCGATCCTAAAGGTGATCTAAAAGAAAGTTTCATCACGATTAATCAATTTAAGGCGAATAAAGTAGAGCCAATTGATGTTGTGAAAATGTAATTAAAGATAAATTGAATCGGCACCGCTAATAACGGTGCCGTTTTTTATGGATACATTAGTTCAGCAAATTCTTAATGGACTTGTCCTAGGAAGTATTTATGCGTTGATAGCTCTTGGCTATACGATGGTGTATGGCATTTTAGGAATTATTAACTTTGCGCATGGTGAAGTTTTGATGATTGGCGCTTTAATAGCGTTAAGCGTGTCTAAGTTTGTTCTTATCGTTTGGCCCAATGCTCCGGAATTAGTTATCTTGGGGATTGCATTAATGAGCGCGATTATTTCTTGCGCACTTTTAAGTTATTGGATTGAAAAGGTAGCTTACCGACCACTTAGAAATGCGCCAAGATTGGCGCCTTTGATTTCCGCTATTGGTATGTCGATTTTGCTTCAAACGGTTGCAATGATTATTTGGGGTAGAAACCCCTTACCATTTCCACAAATGTTGCCAGGTCATCCGATGACTGTTCCAGGAACTACGGCCACTATTACTGGTAAAGAACTGGTCATCATCGTGGTTTCAGTGATTACGATGATTGGATTATTGATCTTAGTAAACAAAACTAAGCTTGGAAGAGCCATGCGAGCTACTTCTGAAAACCCAAAGATCGCTGGACTCATGGGCGTTAATGCTAATCGAGTGATCTCAATCACATTCATGATTGGCGGCGGCTTAGCAGCACTAGCGGGGGTCATGATTGCAAGTAATTACGGCAGTGTTCACTTTTATATGGGCTTTATCCCTGGATTAAAAGCATTTACTGCAGCTGTATTAGGAGGTATTGGTAATCTCCAAGGGGCAATGCTTGGTGGGCTCTTACTTGGCTTAATTGAATCCCTTGGTGCCGGGTACATCGGCGAATTGACTGGCGGTGTCTTTGGTTCAAATTACCAAGATATTTTTGCATTCATGGTATTGATTGTTGTTCTCGTCTTTAGACCATCAGGTCTATTGGGGGAAAAGGTGGCAGATCGTGCTTGATCAATTGCTAAAAAACCGCAGATTCATGATCGTTTTTATTGCGTTTGGTTTGGCAATCTTGCCATGGTTAGCATCCGGTGTCGGCGGAAATTATTGGGTGCGCATATTAGACTTTGCTTTGCTCTATATTTTTTTGGCACTTGGTCTAAACATTGTGGTTGGTTTTGCTGGTCTCTTAGATCTTGGTTACATTGCATTCTATGCAGTCGGTGCATACACAGCAGGCCTATTGGCATCACCTCACTTAACAACGAATTTTCCAGCGATTGCCGAATTTTTCCCAGGGGGTCTACATTTTTCCTTATGGATCATTTTGCCGATTGCTGGTTTAGTTGCTGCTTTGTTTGGCGCACTCCTCGGATCTCCAACCTTAAAGTTGAGAGGTGATTATTTAGCTATTGTTACTTTGGGTTTTGGTGAAATCATTCGCATCTTCTTAAATAACCTGGATCGGCCAGTTAATTTAACCAATGGCCCTAAGGGTATGCGTGGGATTGATCCTATTTCAATTGGAGAAGTTTCTTTAGCTAAATCCTTGGATCTTGGTTTCGTACAAATTCCATCTGTCATTCTTAACTATTACATGTTTTTGTTAATGGCAGTCCTGGTTGCAATTGTTTGTTTGCGTTTACAACATTCTCGTATTGGACGTGCATGGGTTGCTATTCGTGAAGATGAAATTGCTGCAAAAGCGATGGGTATTAATACGCGTAACATGAAGTTATTAGCGTTTGCGATTGGCGCATCTTTTGGAGGTATCTCGGGCGCTTTATTTGCCTCTTTCCAAGGTTTTATTTCACCAGAATCTTTCTCGTTGTGGGAGTCGATTGTTGTACTTGCGATGGTTGTGCTTGGTGGAATGGGAAATATCCCTGGGGTGATTTTGGGAGGGGTTTTGTTAGCAGCTTTTCCAGAGGTGCTCAGAGCCTCATTAGAGCCCTTGCAGCGCCTGTTTTTTGGTAAGGTCGTGATTGAGTCGGAAATTATTCGACAACTCTTATATGGTTTAGCATTAATTTTAATCATGCGATATCGTCCAACTGGGCTTTGGCCAGCAAGGAGTCGTTCATGAGTATGTTGCTAAAAGTCTCGGGTGTTTCAAAGCGCTTTGGTGGATTACAAGCCTTAGATAATGTTGGATTAGAAATTCAGAAGGGCGAGATTGTCGGACTTATTGGTCCCAATGGCGCTGGTAAAACAACATTCTTTAATGTGCTGACAGGTCTATATCAAGGGGATCAGGGCGAGTTTGAATTTAATGGAAAAGCCTTTAATCCAAAAGCAGTTAATGAAGTTGTTGAATTTGGTATTGCAAGGACTTTTCAAAACATACGACTGTTCGGTGATATGACAGTTCTAGAAAATGTTATGGTTGGTAGACATTGCCGAACACATGCAGGACTCTGGGGTGCGGTATTTCAGACAAGAAAGACTTTGCAAGAAGAAAAAGAAATTACTGCAACTGCCATGGCTTGGCTAGAGTATGTAGGTATTGAAAAATATGCGCATTTCACTGCGAAGCATTTGTCATATGGGCATCAGCGACGACTTGAAATAGCTCGAGCACTTGCAACCGATCCATTGCTATTGGCATTAGATGAGCCAGCAGCCGGTATGAATGCAACTGAAAAATTAGAATTGCGTGGCTTGCTTGAGAGAATTCGTAATGATGGAAAAACATTACTATTAATTGAGCATGATGTTAAGTTGGTGATGGGGCTTTGTGATCAGATTTCTGTACTTGATTATGGCAAAGTGATTGCTCAAGGTATTCCAGAAGTTGTTAGAAAAGATCCTGCGGTTATAGAAGCTTATTTAGGTGGAGCAGTTGTTAAATCATGAGACCTTTATTAGATATTCGTGATTTAAAAGTTGCCTATGGTGGAATTCATGCGGTTAAAGGCGTGAGTATGCATGTGAATCAGGGTGAGCTTGTCACTTTGATTGGAGCTAATGGAGCTGGAAAATCTAGCACCATGAAAGCGATTGCAGGCATGTTGCCTGCAGCATCAGGTGTTATTGAGTTGGCAGGTGAAGTTAGCCCAACAAATTCTTATGAGCTATTAGCTAAAGGATTAGCACTTGTTCCTGAAGGGCGGGGTGTCTTTTCTAGAATGAGTGTGCTCGAGAATCTTCAAATGGGCGCGTATCTCAGAAATGATCAAGAGATTGATGGTGATCTGGAAAAAATGTTTGCGTATTTTCCGAGATTAAAAGAGCGTATTGGTCAGTTGGCAGGAACTCTTTCTGGCGGCGAGCAACAAATGGTCGCAATGGCACGAGCACTTATGTCTAGGCCAAAATTATTGCTACTAGATGAACCATCAATGGGTTTATCTCCTATTTTGGTAGAGACAATCTTTGAGGTTATTCGAGATATTTCTAGTCAGGGTATGACGATTTTGTTAGTTGAACAAAATGCCCGATTAGCCTTGTCGATAGCTAATCGTGCTTATGTGATGGATAGTGGGTTGATTACGATTGAGGGTGATGCCGCTGTATTAGCCACAGACCCTCGAATCGGAGAGGCTTACTTAGGTGATTGAGCTAGGAGTTCTCTTAGCATTTCAATCATCGTATCAATCTCACTGCGACTAATATTTAGCGCTGGCATAAAACGCAATAGATTTGGTCTTGGAGCGTTTAATAACAATCCTGTAGGTCCCATTAAACGCGCGCGTTCAACAAGATCAGGGCCAATCTCTTTGCCAAGCATGAGGGCTCTTAAAAGACCTTCGCCACGTTCACCTTCGAGATTAAATTCTTTAGTTAATGACAATAGGTGGTTACGTAGGTATTGGCCTTTATCAAGAACTTCTTGTAAGAAACCAGGAGCAAGTAATTGTTGAATAACGCTAATACCAACAGCCGTCATTAAAGGATTGCCATTGTATGTGCCACCTTGGTCTCCTGCTTCAAAGCATGCAACTGCATCTGTACACAAGAGTGCTGCTAATGGAACGCCGCCGCCAATACCTTTACCGAGTGTCATGATGTCTGGTTCAACATCAAATAGTTGATGGGCAAACAGTTTCCCTGTTCTACCGCAACCTGTTTGTACTTCATCGACAATTAACAAAATGCCTAAGCGTTTTGTTAATGCACGAAGTGCTTGCATGAATTCTTTAGTGGCTGGAATGACGCCACCTTCTCCTTGAACAGGTTCAAGCATCACAGCAACTGTTTTATCAGTGATTAGTTTTTCGACAGAAGCAATATCGTTAAGATCTGCTTTAGGAAAGCCTGGAACTTGTGGTGCGAATAGGGTATCCCAGCCAGGTTTGCCTGATGCGCTCATTGTTGCTAGTGTTCTGCCGTGGAAGCTATGATCAAAGGTGATGATCTCAAAAGCGCCATTCTTGTTTAGCTTACCCCATTTACGTGCGAGTTTGATTGCACCTTCATTTGCCTCAGCGCCGCTATTGGCGAAAAAAACTTTATCAAAACAGCTATTACTGGTTAAGAGGTCTGCAAGTTCAATCATTGGTTGATTGAAAAATGCCGGACTTGGATTAATTAACTGGCGTGATTGTTTTTCTAATGCAGCAATCATGCCAGGATTGCTATGTCCTAAACAATTAACCGCCCACCCTTGTAAGAAATCTAAGTAACGCTTACCTGAATCATCCGTTAACCATGAGCCTTCACCTGAAATCATGACGATTTCAGGGCGTTTGGTAATGTACATGAGTGAATGAGCGTCTTGCATTATTTCTCTTTGGCGTTAAATGGTGGTTAATGAATTATAAAAACTATTTAATTAAAAATGATGATAAAAATTAACTTGTTGCTTTATTTAGATCAGCTTCTGAGGTAAATGAGTCAGCATAGAACTCTTCTTCAGGTAGTTGACATTTTTTTGTGAAATCATTCAATGCTGAAGAGACCACAATAGGAGCGCCGCAAGCATAGACTTGATGACCTGACATGTCTGGGAAGTCTGCAACCGCTGCTGCATGAACAAATCCTGTTCGACCTTGCCAGTTATCTTCTGGTAAAGCATCGGAAATTACCGGAACGTATTTAAAGTTCTTGATTGAACTTGCCCATTCTTTGCAAAGTGCATCTTGGTAAAGATCAGAAGGGCGACGTCCGCCCCAATAAAGTGTAATTGGACGATCAATACCTTCATGACGAATATGTTCGACGATGGCTTTAATTGGCGCAAATCCAGTGCCTGAAGCAATAAAGATGATTGGTTTATCTGAATCTTCTCTAAGGAAGAAGCTTCCTAATGGCCCCTCAAAACGTAGGATATCTTTTTCTTTAAGTGCTTTTGTAGGATCAACACCAAAGACAAGGTCCGTAAATAAACCGCCAGGAAGGTGGCGAATATGAAGTTCTAATGGACCTTCTTCATGAGGGGCGCTGGCCATTGAGTAGGCGCGACGTTTATTGTCTTTAAGTAAGAACTCGATATATTGTCCGGCTTTAAATTTAAACTTCTCTGTGCTTGGGAGTTGAAGTTTTAAGATTGTGACGTCATGAGCCGCGCGTTCAAGTTGATTGACGCGACAAGGGACTTTCTTAATTACGATATCCCCCATGTTTTCTACTTCTCGTGCATCGATTGTGCAGTCGGATTCAGGATGGGCGCAGCATAGTAAGCTAGTGCCTTGAGCAATTTCTTCAGGGGTTAGTGAGCTAGGGTTGTGTTTGCCATGGGTAACTGAGCCGCTGACAACTTTACCCTTGCAGGAGCCACAAGCACCATTTTTGCAGCCATAAGCTAAAGTAATGCCTTGCTTAAGTGCACCATCTAGAATAGATTCACCGGCTTCTACTTGGAACGTTTTTCCACTACCTTTGAGGGTAATTGAATAATTAGCTGTTGAACTCAAAACAAATCCTTTCTAAAAACATTACGATGTCACTTATGCAAACTATTTTGAAACCACGATTTGGCAAACCGGCAATTTTAATTGTTGGTTGTGGCGATATTGGCAGACGTTTGCTTCCATCGCTTACTTCCAAATTCAAAGTATTTGCATTGACCAGTCAACCTGAAAAAGCACATGAATTGCGCTTGGCAGGAGCAGTTCCAATTGTTGGGAACTTAGATCAACGAGATACCTTAAAACGACTTGCCAGCTTAGCATCGATCGTGGTTCACTTAGCGCCCCCAAATCCTACTGGGAATTTGGATTTGCGTACAAAATCACTTTTGTCAATTTTATCTCAGGGTGGCCGAGTTCGTAGATTTGTTTACATCAGTACTTCTGGGGTTTATGGTGATTTTCAGGGCGCTTGGGTCTCTGAGGTTAGTCCCACAATTCCCGCAAGCGATCGAGGTCAGCGACGTCTTCATGCTGAACAACTGATTCGAGCCTGGGCTATTGGGTCCGGGGTTAATGCCTGCATACTTAGGGTGCCTGGAATTTATTCTGATAATCGCCTGCCGATTGAGCGACTTAAGACTGGAACCCCTGCACTTGTCGATGAAGTAGATGTCTATACCAACCATATTCATGCGTATGACCTAGCAAAATTAATTGAACTTGCAATTTTTAGAGGAAGGCCGCAAAGACTGATTAACGCTAGTGACAATAGTCATATGAAGATGGGGGAATACTTTGATTTGGTTGCAGAGTATTACGACTTACCTAGGCCTCCTAGAGTCTCTAAGGAAGAGCTAAAGGGGAAGGTTAGCCCAATGATGCTTTCGTTTATGCAAGAGTCAAGGCGACTTAACAATGACCGAATTATTGAACTTGGATATGCTTTACGTTATCCAACAGTTGAAAGTTTTTTAAAAGAAACTAAGAAGAGCTGAGCTTTGATTAGTGATAGTTATTTAAGGCTTAGCCTTAAATAACTATTTTTTCCAAGTGTCTTTGAGCGTGACGGCTAAGTTAAAGACTGGCTTCCCTGGTTTGCTATCAACCCTATCGGCCACAAAATAACCATGACGCTCAAATTGGAAGCGGTCATCGGGATTTGCTTTTGCAAGTCCAGGCTCAAGATAGGCTGTAATTACTTTTTTAGATTCGTAATTAATAAAATCTAAGAAATTTTTATC
>CAZEHN010000028.1:0-22371 GCA_964511855.1 uncultured Polynucleobacter sp.
TGCGCTTAATGCAGCAAGTGCGAGTAGTGATTTTTTCATTCGTAAATCTCCGTAAAAGTGGAATAATCGACCCATTTACTTCGGGACAAGGTGAATGTTGCTCCTTTACACGGCTTATTTCACCGTGACTGGCTAAACCAGCTAGGGTTCTTTGTGGAATTTCTGATTGAAGCCTAGCTTTGTTGTATCTTGACAACAATTCGTTGTTTTTTTGCCATAAAACCAGCTCAAATCGCCATCTAATGCCAAAATTGTCACATGGCAAGCAGAGAATTCCTTAAAACCATGAAAGAAGCACGCTTAGGCGATGCTTTTTCACAACAAAAATTAGGTGAAATTTACCTTAATGGGGAATTTAATACCCCTAAACAGCCAGCGAATGCATTAATTTGGCTTGAAAGGGCTTACAAGGGGTTTGAATCTGAGGGAATTTTGGAAAATTTGGATCCAGTTATCGGATCAGTTCTGAAATTAAATCTTTATGAAACATTAAATAGTCCTGTGGTTGATTTTGCATGGGAGTGTTTTATAAATGCTGCAGCCAATGGGGACATTAATGCTCAATGGCAAATTGGCAAAACATTGCTTGAGCTTGATACAAATGATTTAGAAACTTCTAGCTTCCAAAAAATCCTTGAAAAGTTTTCTCTGAAATCAAATACACGTGAATTAGCAATCACTTATCTAGAAGGCGTGTGTCAATCTAATTCAGTTCTTGCCAATGAAGCCTATGAACTTATCAATAAGACACGACCCGTTTCAGAAAAGATTGAATTACTATGGAGCGAATGGATTTCTTTACGTAATAAAGAATCTCTTCAGTCTGCGGCTGAATTAGGCTATGCTCCAGCTCAACTTGCTCTGGGCCTACAACTAGCGAAACTAGATACAACAAATCGAGAAGTTTCTGAATCAAATGAAACAGAAACAAGTGCAGCAAGTCTTAAAAAAGCAGTTCAATGGCTAACACTTGCTGCAAAACAAGGTGACCGAAATGCTTGGTACAACTTAGCTCTCATATATAGGCGCCCACAGTTTTCTGGATATAACGCTGAAGAAAGCGATCGCTGTTTTGATCAAGCTGCTGATCTAGGTCATCCGCAAGCTCAATTTAGAAAAGGAGCCACGCTTTGGCGTAAGCGTGCAAGAACAAATGAACGTTTTGGTTCTGATATTCCAGAACTCAAAGCATCCTATTGGATATGGCAAGCCGCACAACAGAATGTCCCCGAAGCAATTGAGTTACTTCCCAAAATATTAGCCCGCTGCTCTGACCCCAAAGCGAATGAATGGCACGAACTCGCATCAATGTCTAAATTGGCCTTAGACAAAGGATCTCAGATTCGATTACCAGCAGAATGGGTTCCGTTGTGCCACAGGATAATTGTAGGCAATCAATTTGGTCTATCTAAAACAGAATTATTACTAGTTAATATTTCTGAAATGCAACATGAACATTGCGTAGTTGTGGATATTAGAAATGAAATGCCCAAATCACATTTACGTTTAGTACAAATCGAAACCTTAGAACAACGCAAATCATTATTACTGGCAAGTAAAATTTTTAGTGTCGATATTCATGAGCAAGAACATATCAATCTAATTGATGAGGGCAATCTTCGCCAACGGAGATATCGTTTTGAAAAATTAACCGAGTGGCTTAAAGCAAACTTCGCTTAATTTGCTGAACTAGAAAGCTCTTCTAAATCTTCATCTTCCACTTTAGGCTCATACAGCCTAGCAAGTAATAAGCCTAACTCATACAACAAGCAAAGTGGAATTGCGAGTAAAAGTTGAGAAAGAATATCTGGAGGCGTCACAACAGCAGCCACAATAAATGCTCCAACAATAATATAGGGTCGTATCTCTCTTAGTTTCTTAAGCTTAACCATCCCAAGCTTAACGAGTACAACCACAACAACTGGCACCTCAAAAGTAACGCCAAAGGTAATAAATGTCGTCATTGCAAAACTCAAGTACTTATCAATGTCAGTGCTCATTTGCGCTCCTAATGGAGCGTTGTACTGAACCATAAAAGCAAATACCGTTGGAAATACCAATGAATAAGCAAATGCCATACCTAGTAAAAATAATGTGTAGGTACTGATGACTAATGGCAGTATTAACTTCTTCTCATGTTGATACAGACCCGGAGCAACAAAGGCCCACAACTGATAAAGCACTACTGGTAAAGCGACCACAAAAGCCACCATAAAAGTAACTTTAATTGGTACAAAGAAAGAACCCGTTACATCAGTCACAATCATATGCGCATCACTAGGCAAAACATCAATCAGCGGTTTTGCAAGCAAGTGAAAAATTTCTGGCGCCCAATACACCAAACTCAAAAAAGCAATTACGACTGCTAGGCCAGCTTTGATGACGCGATTTCTTAACTCAATCAGATGAGTTAAAAAACCTTCTTCGCTATGCTGTGATTCTTGTGCTGACATTTATAAATTTGTTTTTAACCAAAAAAAGATTTTGGGTTCGCATGCTGCGAAGCCGATCTTCGAAAACGCTTGACTCTAGCAGCGCCTGATTGGGCACGCGTTTTGATACCGGTTGAATGTTTGAACCAATTAGGTATTGCACCTTTCTTATTACGCCAACTCTTACGCCCTTGTCTAGAGTTAGATTTATAAACAATAGATGCCGAATCAAACTCTGAAACTGTCGATGCAATTTCATTATTAATCGCCGAATCTACCTCTTTGATTCCATCTTGAACACCACGTAGCGCTTCTGTGGCTGCCTCTTTCATTTTCTTGAGGTCTTCTTGTTCCATTTGCCGAGTAACTTCACTTCGAACTTCATTCATATAACGTTGCGCACGTCCAAACAAAGTTCCGGCAGTTCTTGCCACCCTCGGCAAACGCTCAGGGCCAACAACAACTAATGCTACAACTGCGATGAGTGCGATTTTTGATAAGCCAATATCAATCATTTCAGCAATATCTCTTTATTCAAAATCACACTCAAATTTCATTCGCTAAATTAGCGAACATCCTTTGAATTTACATCGACTGTATTGGGGTCTTTTGCAGCAGTTTGATTTTGGGCAGTTTGTTGAGTGACTTGCTGAGTTTGCTCTGCAGTTTTAGCAGTCTCATCATTGCCCTTCATGCCATCTTTAAAACCTTTTACTGCAGACCCTAAGTCTGACCCAATATTGCGCAGTTTTTTAGTTCCAAAAATCAATACAACCACAAGCAATACTAATAACCAATGTTGAATGCTAATTCCACCCATCATTCTTCTCCTATAAATGAATCACAAGCCTGCTAAATCTTTTTTCCAAGGCCTTGGTCCTGCCATCACATGAATATGTACATGGTAAACCTCCTGACCACCATCAACTCCATTATTGACCACAATCCTAAATCCACCTTCTTTACCTGGCCTTGCCCCTTGTTCACTAGCAAGCTTTGGGGCAAGTGCCATCATCTTGCCAAGCAATGGCGCATCCGCCTGCGTTGCATCCGATAACATTGGAATATGTTTCTTAGGAATAATTAAGAAGTGTATTGGAGCTGCTGGATTAATGTCGTGAAAAGCCAAAATCTCTTCATCCTCATATACCTTTTTACTCGGAATATGCCCATCAATAATTTTGCAGAAGATACAACTTGGATCATGGCTCATATTTGTCTCTCTATTAATTGATTACGGTTGACGAGATGCTTTTTCAGCAATACCGCTTGTTCCTTCACGTCGCTCAAGTTCAGCCAGTACATCTTCAGGTCGTAAACCAAATTGCGACAATGTAATTAAACAATGGAACCAAAGATCAGCAACCTCTCCAACTAAGAGTTTTTGCTTTTGAGATTGCTGTTCCTTCTCTTCCTCAATAGCAAATCGGCAATCTTTTGCAGCTAGGGCAACCTCAGTTGCCTCTTCGCCAACTTTTTTCAAGATTGCGTCATCACCCTTGCTAAATAATTTAGCGATATATGAAACAGATGGGTCAGCTTTTCCGCTCAATACATCTTGCTTTCTAGAATCAACAATATCAGCTAGCCGTTTTAAGGTATCTGTCATATTGGCTGAATTATTTGCCATTACCTTGCCCTTCAAAATGATCGAGCCAAACTGGTTCTTCACTAGTTTGATCTAGTTCTTTAAAAAAACAACTATGCGCTCCGGTGTGACAAGCAATACCGCCCGTCTGATCAACCATCAAAACAATAGTGTCGCCGTCACAATCTAAGTGAATACTTTTTACAGTCTGAAAATGTCCAGACTCTTCACCTTTGTGCCAAAGCTTTTTACGTGATCGCGACCAGTAAACAGCCTGTCCTCGCTTTAAAGTTTCTTGGAGAGCTTCTCGGTTCATCCAAGCCATCATCAATATATCTTTTGAACCAAACTCTTGGGCAACAACAGGAACTAGTCCTTGTTCATTCCAAGTAACTTGCTCCAACCAATTCGTTGTATTTGATGTTTGCATATATTGATTCTAATCGAGGCAGTAAGTTTTGCCACACGTTTTGTTATCCACCTAGAGTGAATAAATGCATATATTTTCTAGAATTAGGCGTTTCTAACTGCAATTCCCTGTTTAGCCATGAATTCTTTGGCTTGACCAACTGTATATTCACCGTAATGGAAAATACTTGCAGCCAATACGGCATCTGCATGACCTTCTTTAACACCATCAACCAAATGCTGAAGATTTCCAACGCCACCGCTGGCAATCACTGGTACAGGTACAGCATCACTAACCGCTCTGGTAAGTTCTAGATCAAAGCCATTTTTGGTGCCATCTCGGTTCATACTCGTTAGCAAAATTTCTCCTGCGCCACGCTTAGATACTTCAACTGCCCACGCGACAGCATCCATTCCTGTACCTTTACGTCCGCCGTGAGTAAATACTTCCCAGCGACCTGGTGTAGTTTGTTTCGCATCAATTGCAACAACAATACATTGAGAACCATATTTACTAGAGGCTTCAGAAACTAAATCCGGCCTAGCAACCGCTGAGGAATTCATACTCACCTTATCAGCTCCGGCATTTAGTAGTCGACGAATATCAGCAACTTCACGAACACCACCGCCAACTGTTAGGGGAATAAAAACTTGCGAAGCAACATCCTCAATGATGTGCAAGATTAAATCGCGCTCATCTGATGTTGCCGTAATATCCAAAAAGGTCAGCTCATCGGCGCCCTGCTCATCGTAACGACGCGCAATTTCCACAGGGTCGCCCGCATCTCTTAACTCAACAAAGTTAACGCCTTTGACCACACGACCAGCTGTCACATCTAAGCAAGGAATAATTCGTTTGGCCAACATAAGTAGTAACTATATCTTTGAATATTAATAATTATTTAGCAGATAACTTATCCGCATACTGTTGGGCTTTGGCTAAATCAATATTGCCGTTGTATATTGCTCGACCAGCAATCACCCCCATCACACCTTCTTCTTCAATTTCACAGAGTGCGTCAATATCTTTCATATTAGTTAGACCCCCACTCGCAATCACTGGAATGCTGACTGCTTGAGCTAGCTTAAGAGTTGCCTCGATATTAATTCCGCCAAGCATACCGTCACGGCCAATATCTGTATAAATAATGGCTTCAACACCATAGTCTTCATACTTCTTGGCAAGATCTATTACTTCGTGGCCAGTTAACTTACTCCAGCCATCGGTAGCAACTTTGCCATCTTTGGCATCAAGGCCAACCATAATGTGCCCACCAAATGCCACACATGCATCTTGCAAAAACCCTGGGTTCTTAACGGCCGCAGTTCCAATAATGATTGTTTGCAAACCATCATCTAACAAACGCTCGATTGTTTCCAAATCACGAATACCGCCACCCAACTGAACTGGAATATCTCCACCAACTGTTTTCAGAATTGATTTAATCGCAGATTCATTTTTTGGTTTGCCTGCAAATGCGCCATTGAGATCAACAAGGTGCAAACGTCTTGCGCCTTGCTCAACCCAATGTTTAGCCATAGCAGCGGGGTCTTCAGAAAATAATGTGGCACGATCCATATCGCCTTGTTCTAGGCGCACGCAATGGCCGTCTTTGAGATCAATCGCAGGGATTAATAGCATTTAAGGATTCCAACGTGTGAAGTTTTGATAAAGGCGCAATCCAAATTGCGCGCTCTTTTCTGGGTGAAACTGTGTTGCAAAAATATTATCGCGGGCAACAGCCGAAGTAAAAGTGCCGCCATATTCAGTTGTGCCTACTTGGTCATTTATATCAGTAGTAACTACATAGTAGCTATGCACAAAATAAAATCTAGTTTGATCAGGAATGCCATCCCAAAGTGGATGAGCCTTTACTTGAGTCACTTGGTTCCAGCCCATGTGCGGAACTTTATAGTGACTGCCATCTACTTGGTTTTTGCCAAGTAATTCAAATTTCTCTACATGTCCAGGCAATAAACCTAGACATGGTGTTCTATCAAATTCTGGTCGAGCTTCAGCACTATGTTCAAACAACATTTGCTCGCCAACACAAACACCTAACAATGGTTTATTCCTGGAAGCTTCTATTACTTCATCGAGCAAACCCGAAGCTTGCAGATTTGCCATGCAGTCAGGCATTGCACCTTGACCTGGTAAGACCACTCTATCAGCACTTCGAATTTGATGTGGCTCATCTGCAATAACAATATTGCACTCTGGCGCCACTTTTATCATGGCTTGAGCGACTGAGCGTAAATTACCCATACCGTAATCTACGATTGCTATTTTGGACACTGAACTAACCCGTCGATTATTTAATTAAAGACTACCCTTTGTGGATGGAACCACACCAACGGCGCGCTCATCTTGAGCCAATGCCATGCGTAAAGCACGGCCGAAGGCCTTGAACACTGTTTCAATTTGGTGATGGGCATTAACGCCACGGATATTGTCGATATGCAGCGTTACGCCTGCGTGATTAACAAAACCGCGGAAAAATTCAATCGCTAAATCAACATCAAAGGTGCCAACACGTGCACGGGTAAATGGCACATGAAACTCCAAACCTGGGCGACCTGAAAAATCAATCACTACTCGTGACAATGTTTCATCTAATGGGACATAAGAATGTCCATATCTAGTGATGCCTGCTTTATCGCCTACCGCTTTGGCAACAGCTTGACCTAAAGTAATACCCACATCTTCCACTGTATGATGGTCATCGATATGCGTATCCCCTGTGGCCTGGACTTTAAGATCAATCATTCCGTGTCTGGCGATCTGATCAAGCATATGATCGAGAAAAGCCACACCAGAATTAAGCTCCGCTTTTCCAGTGCCATCTAAATTGATTCCGACAACAATTTTTGTCTCGGATGTGTTTCTTGTAACTTCAACTTGCCTCATACCGTCATAATATCATTCGTTCTTTAATATTTACACTCAAGGTTCATCATTCATGTCACGCTTTTGGAGTAAAACGGTTCAGGGACTCACTCCTTATGTCCCTGGAGAGCAGCCCAAAATGGCTCGCTTAATCAAGCTAAATACCAACGAAAGTCCTTACGGCCCCTCTTTAAAGGCTTTGACAGCCATATCCCAGGCTAATAACGACTCGCTCCGCTTATATCCAGACCCAAACTCTGATGCCCTAAAAGCTAGTATTGCCTCGATTCATGAGCTTGAGCCGAATCAAGTTTTTGTTGGAAATGGGTCA
This sequence comes from uncultured Polynucleobacter sp., assembly GCA_964511855.1. Taxonomy (GTDB): domain Bacteria; phylum Pseudomonadota; class Gammaproteobacteria; order Burkholderiales; family Burkholderiaceae; genus Polynucleobacter. The sequence goes on from CAZEHN010000028.1 coordinate 7,647, forward strand.
GATGAAGTCTTGGCACATATCTTCCAAGGACTCCTAAAACACGAAAATCCGGTCCTTTTCCCAGATATTACTTACAGTTTTTACCCTGTTTATTGCAATTTATACGGTATTTCAGCAAAACAAATCCCTCTAAATGACGATTTAGAGATCAATTTGGACGACTATATCGCCCACCCACAAAATGGGGGCATCATCTTCCCCAACCCAAATGCTCCAACAGGTCGTGGGTTAGCAAGAGATCAAATTCGCAGACTACTTGAGGTTAATCGGGATAGCGTCGTCGTCATCGACGAAGCTTACGTCGATTTTGGTTGTGAGTCATGCATACCTCTAATCAAAGAATTCGATAACTTATTAGTCGTACATACATTCTCAAAATCGAGAGCACTTGCAGGACTTCGTGTTGGCTTTGCTGTTGGCCACCCTTCACTAATCGAGGGACTTGAAAGAATCAAAAATAGCTTTAATTCTTATCCGATTGATCGATTAGCAATGGCAGGCGCAATTGCTGCAATTGAAGATACGCCACATTTGGCTGAAATCAGCCGTAAAGTTCAAGCAACTCGAGAGCGTTTAGTTGAGCAATTAGCAGTACTTGGTATGCAAACGCTCCCTTCTCAAGCAAACTTTGTATTTACCCGTCATCCAACCAAAGATGCTGCGGAGATAGCTGTCTTTTTAAGAGAGCACAGCATCATCGTGCGTCACTTCAAACTTCCAAGAATTGATCAATACTTACGAATCACTATTGGTAAAGATGAAGAATGTAATCAACTCATTGAAGTTTTAAAAAACTTTCTGAGTTAATTAGGTCAGCTTGTAAAAATAATGCCCCAAATTTGGGGCATTATTTTTCAAATTAGTTTAATTGCCGAACTATTTGAGTCTAAACTCTGCGGCCTTAGCATGGGCTTGAAGTCCTTCGCCATGGGCTAAAGTACTCGCGACTCGTCCAAGTGTTTGAGCGCCAGCAGCACTAACTTCAATCATGCTGCTTCGTTTAATAAAGTCATAAACTCCAAGCGGCGAAGAGAATCTAGCAGTCCTTGAAGTCGGCAAAACGTGATTAGGGCCTGCACAATAATCTCCGAGAGATTCACTGGTATAGCGACCTAAAAAGATAGCGCCCGCATGACGAATTTTGTCAGACCAAACTCTTGGTTCTTCAGCGGAGATTTCCAAATGCTCTGGTGCAATCGCATTCACAATCTCACAAGCTTGATCCATATCTTTTACCTGAATCATTGCTCCACGATTAGTGAGTGACGCACGAATCACTTCTTGCCTTGGCATCAGAGGCAACAACTTATCAATACTTGCTTGCACTTGATCAAAATATTGTTCATCAGGGCACAACAAAATCGATTGAGCTAATTCATCATGCTCTGCTTGAGAAAATAAATCCATTGCTACCCAATCAGGGTCAGTCTTGCCATCGCAAAGAACTAAGATCTCGGAAGGACCAGCAATCATGTCAATACCTACAACACCAAACACTCGACGTTTAGCAGCCGCAACATAAGCATTGCCAGGGCCGACAATCTTATCCACTGCTGGAATGGTTTGCGTTCCATAAGCAAGTGCGCCTACAGCTTGAGCGCCACCAATCGTAAACACACGATCCACACCTGCAACCGCAGAAGCCGCCAATACAAGCGGATTCTTAACGCCATCCGGGGTTGGAACAACCATAATGATTTCAGAAACACCGGCAACTTTTGCTGGAATTGCATTCATCAAAACAGATGATGGATAAGCCGCCTTCCCTCCCGGCACATAAAGTCCTACGCGATCTAAAGGCGTTACTTGCTGCCCCAGTTTTGTACCATCAGCTTCTTCATAATCCCAAGAGTGGCAACCGGATTCGATTTTTTGACGCTCGTGATAAGAACGCACTCTTCTTGCGGCTTCTTCAAGCGCTAATTTTTGGCCTGAAGGTAAACCCTCAAGCGCTGCTTTTAATTCTGACTTTGGTAACTCTAGTTGAGCGACACTTTGTGCATTTGATCGATCGAACTGGCGTGTGTAATCAAGCACAGCTTGATCGCCATTAATACGAACCGTTTCAAGTATTTTTGCTGCAGCACTATCTATAGATGCATTATCTTCTTCAGAAAAAGCAAGTAAGCTCTTAAGCTCCGCCGAAAAATTTGGGCTGGAACTTGTCAATCGACGAACAGGGCAAGAAGTTGCTTTACTTGTCATTGGCTATATCAATCAAATGAAAAGCTTAAACCGAAACTGCGCCAAAGGCATCTAATAAAGGCTGTAACTCGTTACGGTTTTTCTTATGTGAAGCTTGGTTAACAATCAGCCTAGCACTAATATCTGTAATTGTTTCCACTTCAACCAAGGCATTAGCTTTTAAAGTATTACCCGTGGACACCAAGTCAACGATGGCATCGGCTAAGCCGACTAAAGGCGCCAGCTCCATCGAGCCATATAACTTAATCATATCTACGTGAACACCTTTGTTGGCAAAGTGATCTCTTGCACTTTTAACGTATTTAGATGCAACTTTAAGCCTTGCCCCTTGCTTGACCGCAGAAGCATAGTCAAAACCTTCTTTAACGGCGACTGACATACGGCATTTTGCAATCCCCAAATCGATAGGCGCATATAAACCTTCTAGGCCGTTCTCCATCAGTACATCCCACCCAGCTACACCTAAATCAGCCGCGCCATATTGGACATAAGTTGGAACATCAGAAGCACGAACAATAATTACCCTAAGATTAGGACTAGAGGTGCCAATAATTAATTTACGGGAAGTTTCAGGGTCTTCAGAAACTGTAATTCCTGCTCTAGCAAGCATCGGCAATGTTTCTTCGAAGATTCTTCCTTTGGATAGGGCTAAGGTCAACATGTCAACATTATCCTACAGGCGGCAAGAAGCCGCCCAAATTGTTGGTTTTTTGTTTCTTAATTCCTGAAAGTTAAGAAAACTGGAATTAATTAGACCTACGGATATCAGCGCCTAGCGCAGCTAATTTACGCTCCATACGGTCGTAACCACGGTCCAAATGATAGATTCGGTCAACAATAGTTTCACCTTCAGCAACAAGGCCAGCAATAACCAAACTTGCCGATGCTCTTAAATCAGTGGCCATCACTGTCGCCCCAGAAAGCTTTTCAACACCTTCCATCATGGCCGTATTACCTTCAATCCCAATTTTCGCTCCAAGTCGATTCATTTCTTGAACATGCATAAATCGGTTCTCGAAAATCGTTTCCGTCACTCTTGAGTTACCTTTTGCAATGGCATTCATCGCCATAAATTGAGCCTGCATATCTGTTGGGAAGGCAGGATATTCTGAGGTTCTAAAACTAACTGCTTTGGGACGAGTCGACATTGTTGCTCGAATGGTGTCTTTTCCTATTTCCATTTTTAAACCAGCTTCTTGCAACTTAACAATCACGGCATCTAAGGTATCAGGACGACATTTTTCAAGCGTGATATCGCCACCAATAGCAGCAACCGCACATAAGAATGTCCCAGCCTCAATTCGATCAGCAATAATTTCATGATCAGCCGCATGAAGAGTTTTAACTCCTTCAATTACCAATTGGTCAGTGCCCAACCCTTTAATGTTGGCACCCATCTTAATAAGCAACTCAGCTAAATCTGTCACCTCAGGTTCACGCGCTGCATTTTCAAGAACAGTCTGACCCTCAGCCAATACCGCAGCCATAAGCAAATTCTCAGTACCTGTGACAGTAATCATGTCAGTCAAAATGCGAGCACCCTTTAAGCGCTCATCACCTTTACCTAGTTTGGCTGCAATATAACCATGCTCAATATCAATAACTGCACCCATTGCTTGCATACCCTTAATATGCTGATCAACAGGACGAGCCCCGATTGCGCAGCCTCCTGGCAAGGAAACATGTGCATATCCAAAACGTGAGAGTAATGGACCCAATACTAGAATCGAAGCGCGCATAGTTTTAACCATGTCATAAGTTGCTTCAGGCTTTTCAATATTGTTGGCTTCTAGTACAACAACGCTCTTATCCTCAGGGTTTGGAAATGTAATCTTCACGCCCATTTGCCCAAGTAGTTTGAGCATTGTGCGAACGTCTTGTAAATCTGGAAGATTTCTGAGAGTTACTGGCTCACTAGTCAATAACGAGGCGCACAGAATTGGCAAAGCAGCGTTCTTAGCTCCGGCAATAACGACCTTGCCTTTTAATGGTTTACCGCCTGTCATGACTAACTTATCCATGAATCTTCTCTTTGCTGTTTATATGTGTGCTTACTGATATTTATAGAAATTAGCGTAATTATCGTAGATCTCAAAAACAGCTTAAGATTTTTTAAATTCTTCAGGAGTGAAAGTCTTGAACGACAAGGCATGAATCTCTTCTTTCATACGTTCACCAAGCACCGCATATACTTTTTGATGGCGAGCCACCGAACGCATTCCTTCAAATACAGGACTTACAATTGTCGCGAAAAAATGCTGACCATCTCCCTCAACTTCAATATGCGTACATTCAAGTCCAGCTTGAATGTACTCTTTGACTTGCTCAGGTGTAGGTAACATATTTCCTCTTATTAATTTGTGGTTATTAACTTAGTTTTAAAGTAGTTCTAACTTAGTTGTTAAATTAGCGAGTTAATGTCTAATCTTGTAACCAGACTTAAGCATGCTCAAAGCCAGAATTGTCACAATAGTTAAAACAACCAAGATCACAGATAGACTCAACCAAGGAGACACATCTGAAACCCCAAAGAATCCATATCTAAATCCATCAATCATGTAAAAGAATGGATTGAAATGAGAGACAGCTTGCCATAAAGAAGGCAATGAGTGAATTGAATAGAACACACCAGATAGCATTGTTGCGGGCATGATCAGAAAGTTCTGAAATGCTGCCAACTGATCAAACTTATCAGCCCAAATACCTGCAATTAAACCAAGCGCTCCTAATAATGCAGCTCCTGAAATAGCAAATACAAAAATCCAAATGGGCTGTGCAAAACTAAGCTGTGCAAACCATGCCGTCACAACAAATACACCGAGTCCAACAACAAGTCCTCTCAAAATCGCTGCTAGAACATAAGCGGAGAAAAATTCTAAGTGGCTTAATGGTGCAAGTAAAACGAAAACTAAATTGCCAGTAATTTTTGACTGAATTAATGATGAGGATGTATTAGCAAAAGCGTTTTGTAAAACACTCATCATCACAAGACCCGGAACTAAGAAAGCCGTATAACTTAGCTGACCATAAACTTTTGCACTATCCTCTAATACATGTCCAAAAATCATCAAATACAAAATTGCTGTTAATACAGGCGCTGCTACCGTCTGAAAGCTTACTTTATAAAAGCGTTTTACTTCTTTTTGAAATAAAGCAATAAAGCCGCTTTGCAAAGTAGCAATGTTTTGCCTTTGATCAATCTTTATAGACATTATTGACTCTCCGACATAATCTTCACAAATACAGCCTCTAAGTCGGCAGCACCATCATCACCAAGTACTTTTGGTGCCATGCCTGCCGGTCTGTATTTAGCTAATAAGTTTTCTGTTGTATCAAGTGCAGCTAATCGACCTTTTTTGAGCATCGCAATACGTCCACACAAACTTTCTGCCTCTTCTAAATAATGGGTCGTCAATACAATCGTATGACCTTCTTTATTTAAGCGACTAACAAACTGCCAAAGAGATTGACGAAGCTCGACGTCAACACCCGCTGTTGGCTCATCAAGAACAATTACAGGTGGACGATGCACTAAAGCTTGAGCAACTAAAACTCGACGTTTCATACCGCCAGATAAAGATCGCATATTGACATCAGCTTTAGAAGTTAGATCTAAGTTGCTCATGATCTCATCGATCCAATCGTCATTATTTCTTAAACCAAAATAACCTGATTGAAAACGCAAAGTTTCACGCACTGTAAAGAATGGATCAAAAACTAGCTCTTGCGGAACAACGCCTAGGTGACGACGCGCAAATCTAAAATCTTTTTGCACATCATGACCCATTACCTTAACGCTACCTTTATCTGCTCGGCATAAACCAGCCATAATTGAAATCAATGTTGTTTTACCTGCTCCATTTGGACCAAGCAAGCCGAAAAATTCACCTTCTTCAATCTCCAGGGAAACACCATCTAAAGCTTTTAAGCTACCGTAACTTTTCTCAACGGATTTAATTGAAAGCGCAGACATTTTTATGAAACATCCTTAAATTTGAATAAATCTAATATTCCAAATACTCGCGCTAAAACTTTTACCTTTTCTGGCGCTGAAGTAACTACAACATTTGGAACTTGACGTTTCCAAGCTAATAAAATTGCAAAAATTGAAGAGTCAAATTCTTTTAAAGCGCCCGCATTAACTATTACTTCTTGAGCAACATTGTTGCCTAGAATAAATTCCAATCCAGCTGCTTGGACTTGCGCTGCATTAGTTAAATTAGTTATTTCTGGCAAATTAATCATTGAAACGATTCTCTTAATTAATGTTTTGCTTGAGCAAGTGCCTTATTACGTTCGCTTAAAAACTTAATTAATCCATCTATGCCATTTTGATTAATTTGGTTATTGAATTGGTTACGATATGCCTCGACTAACCACGCCCCAAGAACATTAATGTCATATACGCGCCATCCATTTGGCGTTTTCATTAAGCGGTAATCAAGCTGGATCGGATCGCCCTTACTAATCACCTGAGTACGTACTACCACCTCTTCATCTTCTGGAGAATAACGCGCAGGTTTATATTGAACTGTCTGATCGCGGATTTGACTAATCGCTCCAGAATAAGTCCTAATCAACAGCATTTTGAATTCAGCAGTAATTTGCTTTTGTTGTTCAGGTGTAGCCTTACTCCAATTACGCCCCATAGCTAACTGGGTAGTTTTTTGCATGTCCAAGTAAGGAACAATCTTTTGGTCAACTAAAGAGATTACTTTTGAAATATTGCCTGCCTGTATCTCTTTGTCATTTTTTACACTTGTCATCACATCAGTCACAACAAATTTAATCAAACCCTCAGGTGTCGATGTATCCGCTGACTGAGCCATTAAATTGGGGGCAGAAATCGCTAGCGCCAATGTTAGAAATAAACCAGTCTTTTTAAAGACGTTAAATAATGACATAGCAAAATAATCCAAAAATTGAAATAACGCCTTATTTTAAGGGTTTATCAATATTTTTACTTTAATTTGAGTTATATATATAACTAGGCTCATCACCACCATCATCGATTAAACTACGGCGTCGCTGAAAATACGTATCCCTAGTAAATATATATTTATCCAAAACGATTTGATCGAGGAGGTCTCCGCCCTCTAGATATTTAGTTCTTACATCTATAAACCGAATTGCTGTAATTGAGAGATTTAAAGGTCTATTCTTAATTAACTGGAAAAGCGGGTCGGTCATAATATCTACACCCAACCCCACAGTGTCTCTCACCGAACTAGCGCCGAATAAAGGCAATATTAGATAAGGCCCACTTTCAATTCCCCAGGCAGCAAACGTTTGTCCGAAATCTTCTCTACGCTTATCCATACCACCCGCAGTAGCAACATCAAAAATCCCTCCAATGCCTATGGTTGTATTGATAAATACACGACTTAAATCATCCAAAGAATCTTGAGGCTTACCTTGTAAAAGATCATTGACAGCGGTAGGAACGTCCATAACATTGCTGATTATGTTTGAAACGCCATCACGAATTGGCTCAGGGACGATAAATGCATACCCTTGGCTTACAGGCTTCATAACAAATTTATCTAACTTCTCATTGAACTCAAAAGTAGTTCTGTTGAGAGATTCCCACGGATCTTTTGGGCTTCGTACTTCACCTTCTGGAATAGTGGCACATGCAACTAATAGCAAACCTAAACACACTAAGAATATTCTTCTTAGAGATTTAGTTAGTATGCTCCAATTACCAACATCCATTATTTTCCAGATGTGCCTTTATCTGTCGATTTGTCAGCACCTTTATCTGCTGCTTTATTAAATAAAAACTGACTAATTAAATTCTCCAAAACTATTGCAGACTGCGTTTGAGAAATTTTCCCGCCTGAAGCTAGCATGTCTGAATCACCGCCCACTTCCAGTCCAATATATTGCTCACCCAATAAACCCGAAGTTAAGATCTTCGCCGAAGAATCTTTAGGGAATTTATAACGATCTTCCAAAGTCAAAGTCACAATCGCTTGATACGAGTCATCATCAAAACTAATTGAATTAACACGACCAACTACTACACCAGCACTTTTGACAGGCGCTCTTGGTTTAAGGCCGCCGATATTATCGAATTTTGCAGTTACGTTATATGTTTTTTGGAAAGAAAATGCACTCATATTTCCAGCCTTTAATGCAAGAAATAACAATGCAATTAATCCTATTGCAACAAATAAACCAACCCAAAGGTCTATAGAATTTTTTTTCATTTTTCTGAACTATTTTGAGAACATCACCGCAGTTAATAGAAAATCTAATGCCAATACCGATAACGATGAAATCACCACCGTCCTCGTTGTTGCTAATGAAACACCCTCCGGCGTTGGCTTACTTTCAAATCCTTGGTACAAGGCAATAAACGTTACGGCCACACCAAACACTAAACTTTTAATAACTCCGTTACCTACATCTTTCATCGCATCAACACCATTTTGCATTTGCGACCAAAATGCGCCATCATCAACGCCAATTAACGGGACGCCTACCAAGTAACCTCCAATAATCCCGACAGCACTAAAGATTGCTGCCAAAATTGGCATTGCAATGATTCCACCCCATAAACGCGGCGCTAAAACCCTTGATAATGGATCAACTGCCATCATTTCCATTGCAGTCAATTGCTCGCCTGATTTCATTAAACCAATCTCTGCAGTTAAGGATGTTCCTGCTCGACCCGCAAACAACAATGCCGTCACAACCGGTCCCAACTCTCTTGTTAGAGACAGCGCTACCAATAAACCTAGTGCCTGCTCTGAACCATAACGATTAAGAGTGTAATAGCCTTGCAGCCCCAGAACAAAACCTACGAATAGTCCTGAAACTGTAATGATCACAAATGAATAATTGCCCAAGAAAAATACTTGATCAAACACCAATCGTGGTCTTTTAACCACAACACCTGAGCGCCATAAAATGGCTACAAACATTCTGCTAGCAAATCCAAGCGCCTGAATATTCAGGCGAACAAATTTACCAAGCTCGGTTAAGCGATTAGTTAAAAAATTAATCATTCGAGTTAATCCAATTAATATTCATTAACTCTTCAACCCAAAATCATCCTGCAAAGATTCACCGGGATAATGAAAAGGAACCGGTCCATCAGGCTTCGCATGAATAAATTGATCAACAAAAGGATCTTTGCTTGCTTGCAAATCCTCTGGTGAACCTTGTGCTGCAATTTTTCCATCTGCAATGAAATAGACGTAATCTGCAATTGCAAAAGTTTCTGGAACATCATGCGTCACTAAAATGCTAGTAGCCCCCAAAGCGTCATTCATATCGCGAATTAATCTTGCAGTAATTCCCAAGGAAATAGGGTCTAAACCCGCAAAGGGCTCATCATACATAATCAATGGCGGATCCAGAGCAACTGCACGTGCAAATGCTACGCGTCTAGCCATACCACCGGATATTTGTGAAGGCATTAAATCTCGAGCACCTCGCAAGCCCACTGCGTTTAATTTCATCATCACAAGATCTGAAATCATCTTGTCATCAAGTTTTGTATGTTCGCGAAGCGGAAAGGCGACATTTTCAAAGACGCTCATGTCAGTGAATAAAGCGCCAAACTGGAACAACATTCCCATACGACGACGAGCTTGCATTAACTCTGCGGATGTCAGTGTTGCCATATTCAAACGATCAAATAGGACCTCGCCTTGATTCGCTTGAACTTGCCCACCGATTAATCGAAGTACGGTTGTCTTACCGCAACCAGATCCTCCCATCACGGCAACCACTTTACCGCGAGGAAATTCCATATTCAAACCACTTAGGATTAAACGCTCCCCTAAACCGTAAGAAAAATCTACGTTTTTTAGAGAAACAATTGAGTCTGAATTCATATAAGACATAAGGAGATTATCGTTCAATTAAAGTAATTAATCGATAACCTCCTCAATATTTACTGCCCGCTTCTTGATTTATCTAGGTAAAACGGTAGACCCCATCAAGAATTCATCAACTGCACGTGCACATTGGCGACCTTCGCGGATAGCCCATACGACTAAAGACTGACCACGACGCATATCACCAGCAGCAAAGACTTTTGGTACATTTGTACTATATGATTTTTCGCCTTCAGTTGTTGCACGAGCGTTACCTCTGGCATCTTTTTCAACACCAAATGCCTCTAAAACTTGCGCTGTTGGTGAAACGAAGCCCATTGCCAAGAAAACTAAATCGGCTTTAATCTCGAATTCAGAATTTGGCACTTCAGTCATCTTGCCATCTTTCCATTCAAGTCGAACACCAATTAACTTCTCAACTTTTCCATTTTTACCTTCAAAGCGTTTTGTACCAACTGACCAATCACGTTCACAACCCTCTTCATGCGAAGAAGATGTGCGTAATTTTGTTGGCCAATAAGGCCAAACCAAAGGTTTGTTTTCTGCTTCAGGCGGCTGTGGCATTAACTCAAATTGTGTAATTGCTTTTGCACCATGACGGTTTGAAGTGCCAACGCAATCTGAACCAGTATCGCCACCACCAATCACAACAACATGCTTACCATCAGCACGAATTTCGTTTTTCTTATCCCCTGCAACTTCTTTATTTTGCGGGATCAAGAATTCAAGTGCATAGTGAACACCATCTAATTCACGCCCTGGAACTGGTAAATCACGAGGCTGTTCAGCACCACCAGAAATAATGACCGCATCAAAATCTTTTAAGAGCTGATCAGGAGAAACAGTTTTCTTTGAATAATTTTTGATATGTGAATCAATGGCATCTTTTCCGACAAATACGCCAGTTTCAATTTTCACGCCTTCAGCAACCATCTGCTCAACACGACGATCAATCAACCATTTTTCCATCTTGAAGTCAGGAATACCGTAACGCAGTAATCCACCGACACGATCGTTTTTCTCAAACAATGTGACATCATGACCAGCACGAGCCAATTGTTGTGAAGCCGCCATACCTGCAGGACCAGCACCAACTACAGCAACTTTTTTGCCAGTTTTTTGTTTAGGTAGTTGTGGCTTAACCCAACCATTTTCCCAAGCTTTATCAATAATGGCGTGTTCAATTGATTTGATACCAACCGGATCTTCATGAATACCTAATGTACAAGCAGCTTCACATGGCGCAGGACAAATTCTTCCAGTGAACTCAGGGAAATTATTTGTTGAATGCAAGACTTCAATTGCATGCTCCCAATCTTGCTTGTAAACCAAGTCATTAAAGTCAGGAATGATGTTATTAACAGGACAACCGTTATTACAAAAAGGAATGCCGCAATCCATACAGCGTGCACCTTGAGTTTTTGCTTCATCATCATTAAGTGCCATTACAAATTCTTTGTAATGTTTTACACGTTTCTCTGGCGTCTCATAATGTTCTGAGAGACGCTCAAATTCCATAAAACCAGTTACTTTACCCATAGCTTTCTTCTTTCCTTAGCTATTCAATTAAACAGTTGCGGCTTGTTTGCCGGAAGCACCTTGAGCTTTTTCCCAAAGCTCACCCAAAGCACGTTTGTATTCTGTAGGGAACACTTTGACAAAACGCTTACGTGAGTTCTCCCAATCGGCCAAAATCGATTTAGCACGCTCAGAACCTGTATGACGGAAATGTTTCTCAATTAAATCTTTCAAGATAACTTCGTCACACAAACGTTCGCCGCCTTCCTTAACCTTCACTGGTGCATGCCATTGTGGTTTCGGAATTTGCGCTTCTTGCTCAGCCTTAGATAGAACAGGTTCTAGTGTGGCCATTGTTGTATTACAACGTTTGACAAACAAACCATCTTCATCAAACACATAAGCGATACCACCACTCATACCGGCTGAGAAATTACGACCTGTATTTCCAAGCACAACAACCGTGCCACCTGTCATGTACTCTGCACCATGATCTCCAGTGCCTTCAACAACAGCTATCGCACCTGAGTTTCTAACTGCGAAACGCTCACCAGCCACACCATTAAAGTAGGCTTCACCACCAACTGCACCATAAAGAACAGTATTACCTACGATGATGTTTTGTGAAGCATCGCCCTTGAATTCATTTGGCGTGCGAACAATCACACGACCACCAGATAAACCTTTACCCACGTAGTCGTTACCATCTCCCACTAAGTCAAAGGTAATGCCGTGAGCGAGGAATGCGCCAAAACTTTGGCCCGCAGTACCGTTCAATTGAATATGAATTGTGTCTTCTGGCAATCCTTCATGACCATAACGCTTAGCAACTTCACCCGAAAGCATTGCACCAACCGTACGATTAACGTTTTTAACCGGATGGATAAATGACACTCTTTCACCACGCTCAAGTGCTGGTGCAGATTTATCAATCAACACATGATCAAGTGCAACACCTAAACCATGGTCTTGGGTTTCGATTTGACGACGAGAAACTTCCTCTGAAACTTCTGGCTCAGCAAAGATTTTTGTGAAATCTAAACCACGAGCTTTCCAGTGAGAAACACCTCTCTTCGTATCTAGTAAGTCAACACGACCAACTAAATCATCAAAGTTACGAATACCTAATTGAGCCATGATTTCACGAACCTCTTCAGCAATAAAGAAGAAGAAGTTAACAACGTGCTCAGGTTTGCCTGAGAATTTCTTACGTAATTCTGGATCTTGCGTAGCAACACCAACTGGGCATGTGTTGAGGTGACACTTACGCATCATGATGCAACCTTCAACAACCAATGGTGCAGTTGCAAAACCAAATTCATCAGCACCTAATAGCGCACCGATCACAACGTCACGACCAGTCTTCATTTGACCGTCAGCTTGAACACGAATACGACTACGCAAACGATTTAGTACTAGAGTTTGTTGTGTTTCGGCTAAGCCTAATTCCCATGGAGAACCAGCGTGTTTAACTGATGAAAGTGGGGAGGCTCCTGTACCACCATCATGACCAGCAATCACAACGTGATCTGCTTTTGCTTTAGCCACACCCGCAGCAACAGTACCTACACCAAATTCAGAAACAAGCTTGACAGAGATGTCAGCTTTTGAATTGACGTTTTTCAAGTCATGAATCAATTGTGCCAAATCTTCAATCGAGTAGATGTCGTGGTGTGGAGGAGGAGAAATCAAACCAACGCCTGGCACTGAGAAACGCAATTTACCGATGTAATCTGAAACCTTGCTACCAGGTAATTGACCACCTTCACCAGGTTTAGCACCTTGCGCCATCTTGATTTGAATTTGATCAGCAGATGTGAGGTACTCAGCTGTCACACCAAAACGGCCTGAAGCAACTTGTTTGATTTTTGATCTTAATGAATCACCATCTTTGAGCGGAATATTCGCTTCAATTAGATTTTCACCAATGATGCTAGCCAAAGTTTCGCCAGACTTAATAGGAATACCTTTAAGTTCATTGCGATAACGTTTGTCATCTTCACCGCCTTCGCCAGTATTAGACTTACCACCAATACGGTTCATTGCGATTGCCAAAGTTGCATGCGCTTCTGTAGAGATAGAACCTAAAGACATCGCACCCGTTGCAAAACGTTTAACGATTTCTTTTGCCGGTTCAACTTCATCTAATGGAATTGCTTTTGTTGGATCAATCTTGAACTCAAATAAACCACGCAATGTCATATGACGTTTGCTTTGGTCATTAATTAAGTTTGCATACTCTTTATATGTTTGATAGCCGCCCTTTTCAGGGCCCATACGTGTTGAATGTTGCAACTTAGCGATCGAGTCAGGTGTCCACATGTGATCTTCACCGCGGATACGGAAAGCATACTCACCGCCTGCATCGAGCATGTTGCGAAGCACTGGATCATCACCAAATGCCTGCTTATGCATACGCAACGCTTCTTCAGCAACTTCAAACACGCCAATACCACCTACATTGGAAGCAGTGCCTTTGAAGTATTTATTAACTAATTCTGAAGACAAACCAATTGCTTCAAAAATTTGTGCGCCAGTGTAAGACATGTAAGTCGAAATACCCATCTTCGACATGACTTTTTGTAAGCCTTTACCAATTGCTTTAACAAAGTTTTTAACAACTTTGTCAGCAGATAAATCACCTGGAAGGTCTTTAGCCATTTCCACTAAAGTTTCCATTGCCAAATATGGGTGAACTGCTTCAGCACCATAACCTGCTAATAAAGCAAAATGATGAACTTCGCGAGCTGTACCAGTTTCGACAACCAGGCCAGTACTTGTTCTTAAACCTTTTTCCACTAAATGTTGATGAATAGCTGATGTTGCAAGTAATGCTGGAATTGCAACATAATCGGCGCCGACTTGACGATCACTCACGATCAAAATGTTGTAACCAGACTGAACAGCATCAACCGCCTCTGCACACAATGAAGCTAAGCGTGCTTCAACGCCATCTTTACCCCAAACAGCTGGATAGCAGATATCTAATTCATACGAACGGAACTTGCCGCCTGTGTAATCTTCAATATGACGAATCTTCTTGATGTCATCAAAATCTAATACAGGCTGACTAACTTCCAAACGCATTGGAGGGTTAATGTTGTTTGTATCTAATAAATTTGGCTTAGGACCAATAAATGACACCAATGACA
>CAZEHN010000029.1:0-20058 GCA_964511855.1 uncultured Polynucleobacter sp.
GGAAGCAAAATGGCTCCTCCGCAAATTTCTGCTGAAGTATTGCGCAAAATGAAAAAAACAGCAGAAGACTATTTGGGTGAAGAAGTGACTGAGGCAGTGATTACTGTTCCTGCTTACTTCAATGATAGCCAACGTCAAGCAACTAAAGATGCTGGTCGTATTGCTGGTTTAGATGTCAAACGTATCATCAATGAGCCGACTGCAGCTGCGCTTGCATTTGGTTTGGATAAACAAGAAAAAGGTGATCGTAAGATTGCTGTGTATGACTTAGGTGGCGGTACATTTGACGTTTCAATTATTGAAATTGCTGACGTTGATGGCGAAAAACAATTTGAAGTGTTGTCAACGAATGGCGATACATTCTTAGGTGGTGAAGACTTCGACCAACGCATTATTGATTTCATCATTGCAGAGTTCAAGAAAGAGCAAGGCGTTGATTTAAGTAAAGACGTATTAGCGTTACAACGTCTTAAAGAGGCTGCTGAAAAAGCGAAGATCGAATTATCTTCAAGTCAACAAACTGAAATCAATTTGCCATACATTACAGCAGATGCTTCAGGTCCAAAACATTTGAACTTGAAAATGACTCGTGCAAAACTTGAATCTTTGGTTGAAGATTTAGTTGCTCGCACGATTGAGCCTTGCAAAACAGCCATTAAAGACGCAGGTGTTTCATTAACTGATATCCATGATGTGATCTTAGTTGGTGGTATGTCACGTATGCCAATGGTTCAGGAAAAAGTAAAAGAGTTCTTTGGTCAAGATCCACGTCGTGACGTGAACCCAGATGAGGCTGTTGCTGTTGGTGCAGCTATCCAAGGTTCTGTATTGTCTGGTGATCGTAAAGACGTCTTATTGCTTGACGTAACACCATTGTCTTTAGGTATTGAGACTTTGGGTGGCGTAATGACTAAGATGATCACAAAAAATACGACTATTCCTACAAAACACTCACAAGTGTTCTCAACTGCAGAAGATAACCAACCTGCTGTGACAATTAAGGTCTATCAGGGTGAGCGTGAGATGGCTACGGCTAATAAATTGTTAGGTGAATTTAACCTTGAAGGTATTCCGCCAGCAGGTCGTGGAACGCCGCAGATTGAAGTTACTTTTGACATTGATGCTAACGGTATTTTGCATGTAGGTGCAAAAGACAAAGCAACAAACAAAGAGAACAAGATCACCATTAAGGCAAATTCCGGCTTGTCAGAAGATGAGATCCAACGCATGGTTAAAGATGCGGAAGCAAATGCAGAGGAAGATCGCAAGTTGCGTGAAACCGTGGATGCAAGAAATACTGCTGAAGCATTGATTCATTCGACTAAAAAAGCATTAGAAGAGCATGGCGCAAGTTTGGAAGCTGACGAGAAAGAAAAAATCGAAGCAGCGATTAAAGAACTTGAAGAAGCTTCTAAGGCTGGTGATAAGGCTGCAATTGAAGCGAAAACTGAAGAGCTTGGTAAGGTAAGCCAAAAGCTAGGTGAAAAAGTTTACGCAGCAATGGCTGAGAAAAACCAAGCACCTGGTGGAGAATCTGCGGCTGATAAGCCAAAAGACGATAATGTTGTTGATGCGGACTTTAAGGAAGTTGATAAGAAGTAATCAACGTTTGTTCGTAAAACGGCAATAAAGGAATTGAGTTTTGGCTAATAAGCGTGACTTCTATGAAGTGCTTGGGGTAGCAAGAAATGCCAGCGACGATGAGATTAAAAAATCTTATCGTAAGCTGGCAATGAAGTATCACCCTGATCGCAACCCTGATAGTAAAGAGGCAGAGGAAAAATTTAAAGAGGCTAAAGAAGCCTATGAAATGCTTTCCGATCCTCAGAAAAAGGCTGCCTATGATCAATATGGTCATGCAGGCGTTGATCCTAATATGGGCGGTTTTGGTGGCGCTGGTGCGCAAGGCTTCGGTGGTTTTGCTGATGCCTTCGGTGATATCTTTGGCGACATTTTTGGGCAAGGTGGCGGTCGTGGCGGAAGAGGTGGTCCTCAGGTATATCGAGGTGCTGACTTACGTTACAGCATGGAAATCTCGCTTGAGGAGGCTGCACATGGGCACGATACTCAAATTCGTGTGCCTAGTTGGAGTAACTGCGATACATGTAGTGGAACTGGTGCTGAGCCTGGTAGCAAAGTTGAGACTTGTTCAACTTGCCATGGTCAGGGTCAGGTTCGAATGTCGCAAGGCTTTTTCTCGATGCAACAAACATGTCCTAAGTGCCATGGCTCGGGTCAATATATTCCTAAGCCTTGTAAGAAGTGTCACGGCGAAGGCAAGATCAAACAGCAAAAAACGCTTGAAGTCAAAATACCGGCGGGTATTGATGATGGCATGCGTATTCGTTCAGCGGGTAATGGCGAACCGGGTGTTAACAATGGACCTCCGGGCGACTTATATGTAGAAATTCATGTAAGACCTCATCCAGTGTTTGAGCGAGATGGTAACGATCTACATTGCCAGATGCCTATTTCGTTTGTTACATCTTGTTTGGGTGGAGAGATCCAAGTGCCTACCTTAGCTGGTAAAGCGTCTTTTGATGTCCCAGAAGGAACTCAAACTGGGCGCACATTTAGATTAAGAGGTAAGGGTATTAAAGGACTTCGTGCAGCCTTGCCTGGTGATTTATATATTCATGTACAAGTTGAAACACCAGTGAAATTGAACGATGAGCAACGTAAATTGCTTAAAAAGTTCGATGACAGCATTAAAGCGGGCGGACATAAACATAGCCCACAAGAAAAAGGTTGGTTTGATCGTGTAAAAGATTTCTTCAATTAGAAGAAATTTGAGAAGGTCAAAGTAAAAAAGCCAGCATTCGCTGGCTTTTTTATTGCATAAATAA
This sequence comes from uncultured Polynucleobacter sp., assembly GCA_964511855.1. Taxonomy (GTDB): domain Bacteria; phylum Pseudomonadota; class Gammaproteobacteria; order Burkholderiales; family Burkholderiaceae; genus Polynucleobacter. The sequence goes on from CAZEHN010000029.1 coordinate 2,847, forward strand.
ATTACGCTGATTTAAAGCAGTGTTCTTCAGCGGGGAATGTGCCTGCTTTAACTTCTTGTCGATAAAGCTTGATAGCCTCTTCGATAGATTTTGTTTCGTTCATGAAATTCTTAACAAACTTAGGCTGTCTTCCCGGAAAGGCTCCAAGAGCGTCATGCATGACTAATACTTGACCAGAGCAATCTGGGCCAGCGCCAATGCCAATCGTTGGGATAGTTAGTGAGTTTGTAATTTCTTTACCAAGTGTGGCAGGGATAGCTTCAAGCACAAGTAGTTGTGCTCCAGCTTTTTCAAGTGCTTTTGCATCTGCGATCATTTGACTGGCAGCTTCTTTTGATTTGCCTTGAACTTTAAATCCACCCATGGTGTTAACTGATTGGGGTGTTAATCCAAGATGGGCGCATACAGGTATACCTTGAGTTACAAGGTGAGTAACAATTTCTGTTAACCAGGCACCGCCTTCGAGTTTTACCATTTGGGCGCCAGCCTGCATCAGTTGCACAGCATTTTTTAATGCGCTTGCTTTATCGCCATAAGTGCCAAAAGGCATATCCGCGATGATGAGAGAGTTTTTTACACCACGTGATACGCACTTTGTGTGATACGCGATGTCATCATTGGTTACGGGAATCGTAGTTGTATGACCTTGGATGACATTACCAAGTGAATCACCAATCAAAATAACTTCAATTCCGCAACGATCAAATAGTGCTGCAAAGCTTGCATCATAAGCAGTTAATACGGCGATTTTTTCGCCAGATTGTTTCATAGATTGAAGATGAGTAACGGTTACGTCACTGGTCTTGCCGTCGGTAGGATTGATATAGCTCATTCAGTAAAGATGGGGTAAAAAATTAATTAATCCCCCAAAGTATCTCAAATTACAAGATAAATGGAAGAAATTATTAATAACCAGATAAGTTAGGGCACTGGCAGCCCTGAATTTTCTCGATTCTTTGATTGCTAAGGCCTGCAACAAGGTCTTTTAATGGCCCAAATCCTGGTAAATTGATTTCGGGTTCGATTTCCAGTAGGGGCAGCAAAACAAAGAGTCTTTCTGTCATGCGAGGATGTGGAATGGTTAGTTCAGGAAGATTGTGTTCTTCTTTGTCGTAAGTCAAGATATCAATATCAATTGTTCTTGGTGCATTAGGAAAGGGTCGTTCTCTACCAAAACTATCTTCAACAGATTGGCATAGTTTTAATAGAGTTAGAGGGTTTAGGTTAGTTGTAATGGCAATCACGCTATTGACGAAATCATCTCCTGTAGCATCTATTGGCGCACTTTTGTAATAGCAGCTGCGTGAAATCACCTCGACATGAGGGTTTTGGGCTAAACAAATGATGGCATCTTTGAGCGTTTGTTTAGCATCCCCTAGATTGCCGCCGAGTCCAAGGAAAACCTTAGCCATAAATCAAATTAACCTTTGTCACACTGAATAAGCATTAATGTACTTAAATTTTCTTAAGTCTGCTCGTCGTGACCTTGATTTTCTAATTGAGCCTTTTTCTTAGGGCCACGTCTTCTGCGTCGTTTAGATTTGCTAGGCTCTGAGTTTCCTGAAAGAGGCGTATTTTTAACGCTTTCAATCATTTTTTCTTGCTCGGGTAAGTCGGCATTTTGGAATTCTTCCCACCATTTTGCTATTTCAAGAGGAAGCTCGCCTGTTTGGCAGCGTAAGCAAAGGAAGTCATAACCAGCTCGAAATCTAGGGGACTCTAGAAGTCTAAAAGGCGATTTACCTACTCGTTTTTCAAAACGAGGTTGAAGTCCCCAAATTTCTCGCATATCTGACTCATGACGACGCTGAATAGCGAAGGTAGATCTTTGCGAAGAGAGAACATCATCAATTGCTTCATGTAATGCACTAATGAGTGGTATTTTATTTTTACGACGTTCTGACCAACCTTTTTCAACTTGATGCCAAAGTAGGGTGGCAAATAAGAAGCCTGGAGAGATTGATTTTCCTTGAGCAACACGACGATCAGTGTTTTCTAATGCAAGTTTTGCGAATGCAATATCTTGGTCCTGATCCAGAATCGCATCAAGGATTGGTAGTAATCCTTTGTGAAGCCCGACAGCTCTGAGTGATTCAAGTGATGCCCATGCATGCCCTGAAACGAGTAATTTGAGCATTTCATCAAATAATCTTGCTTGTGGAACATCATGGATAAGATTGGCTAATTTCTTGATGGGGTCAAAAGATGTTGGTTCAATCGTGAAGCCGGTTTTAGCCGCGAATCTAACGGCTCTAAGCATGCGTACTGGATCTTCACGATAGCGTTGTGCAGGATTGCCGATCATTCGCAATAGACCTTTTTTGATATCAGCCATCCCGCCGTGATAGTCAAGCACAATTTCAGTGGCAGGATCGTAATACATTGCATTGATTGTGAAGTCGCGTCTAGTTGCATCTTCCGCTTGGCTTCCCCAAACGTTATCTCTCAGAATTCGTCCGCTTTCAGCTACATGAGCACCTTCACCTTCCAGAATGGCTCTGAAGGTTGAAACTTCAATAATTTCAGCTTTGTCACGACTATTGTGATTTCCTCTTGAACCATAAAAAGTAACATGCACAATTTGGAAGCGACGACCAATAAGTCTAGATCTTCTAAATAATTTTTGAACTTGTTCTGGGGTTGCGTTTGTTGCAACGTCGAAATCTTTCGGTGCGATATCTAAAAGTAAATCCCTTACAGCGCCACCTACAACATAAGCTTCATAACCGGCTTTTTGAAGAGTGTGTGTAACGCTGACCGCATTTTTAGAAAGTAAATGCGGATTGATTTTATGGGTGCGTTTATGAACAATAACCGGCTTAATGGCTTTGCCGTGTGCAAGGCTTGTGTGTGTGGCCTTTTTACCTAAAAAGCGTTGGAAGATACGTTTAATCATGCAAATAAGTTAAGTATTTGCCATTGGCGTTCTTCTGCAAGCGCTTTAAGTCTAGCGTCAGGATTGGTTGCAATTGGGGTTTGTACTTTTTCGAGCAGAGGTAAGTCGTTCATTGAGTCAGTGTAAAAATAGCTGGCTTTAAGGCTAGACCAGTCTTGCCCTAGTCCTTTTAACCAGTTCTCAACATGAACTACTTTACCTTCTTTAAAGTTAGGCAAGCCAAGCACGTTACCAGTGTATTCACGGTCATTTGGGGCTGGTTTTGTTTCTGGTTCCGTGGCTATTAGATGGTCAATATGAAATTGTTCTGCAATAGGGCGAGTTACAAAACTATTCGTTGCAGTTACGATGCAGCATACATCACCCTTGTCTTGATGAGACTTTACTAGGTCTATCGCAGTAGGGCGTATGTTGGGAAGAATAACCTCTTGCATAAATTGACTATGCCATTGGTCGAGTTGTTCTCGAGAGTGGGTAGCCAAGGGCTTCAAGGCAAAATTTAAAAAACCTTGAATATCTAGTTTACCTGCCTTGTAGTCATTATAAAAACGTTCGTTTTCACGATCGTAATAATCTTTATCCACCACGCCAATTTTTACTAAAAATCTACCCCATTCATGATCGCTATCAATTGGAAGGAGTGTGTGATCAAGATCAAAAAGAGCGAGTGATAAAGATGCAGTCATTTAGTTAATTGTTCGATTGTAAAAATTCGCGAAGTAACGGTAGTGTAACGGCTCGCTTTTTTTCGAGTGAAAAATGATCGAGTGCTTCAATCAAGCTAAGTAAGCTTGGCAAATCCCGATGAAAGTTAGCAAGCAACCAAGGTGCTACATCGGCCGAGAGATTGATTCCTCTTTCTTGTGCTACTTGATTGATAGCAATAATTTTTTGAGCATCAGATAGAACATTCAATTCAAAGTTCAATCCCCAGCTTAAGCGAGATTTCACATCATCACGAATTTCAAGCCCAGAAATTGATTGATTGCCAGTAATGAACAGTAAATAGGGTTTATCTTTGGTCTCAATTTGAATTCGAAACAAAATAGCTTGTTGTTCAGTGTTAAGTGACTGGGCATCATCAATCAAAATGACATTTGGAAGTTGATTGATATTTTTTTCAATAGATTCCCACGCTTTATGGTCGCTTGCCGCTAGATATATAGATGAAATTGCTTGCTCAACTGCAATTAAGTGCATCGCTTTGAGTAAATGTGTTTTGCCTGAGCCAGTTGCCCCCCAGCAATACAGCCATGAATCATCTTTTGAGACTTTAGTATGGTCGCTCCATGATGTACTAATTTTATTTAGAACATCAATAATTGAAATTGCGCTATTTCCAGACTTAGGGGAAATGAAATTGCTAAGTTTTGGTTCAGGCGTTTTGCTAATGTCTAGCGCAAATTGTCGGGGAGCTTCGCTCATATTTCTATTTCAGTGTTTTTTGAACCATTCGCTATTGGTGTATTTGTTTTTTAAGTAGCGAATTAATACCAAGCAGATAGCTGCCATTGGTAATGCTAACAAAATCCCAAAAAATCCAAATAGTTGTCCGAAGAATAATAAAGCGAATAGGACTGCAACTGGGTGTAGGCCTATTCTTTCGCCAACAAAGCGAGGTGTAAGAAAAAAGCTTTCCAACATTTGTCCGGCGCCAAATAAAGCTAATACGGCGAGAAATTCAGAGCCATAACCAAATTGAAGCAGAGTTGCCATTAAGGACAAAATGAAGCCTAATAAAAATCCAATGTACGGAATAATTACAACTAGCCCCGTAAATGCGCCTAAAGCAACAGCTGATTTAACTCCAATGATTGACATGCCAATTGAATAGAAGGCAGCTAGGGTGGCGATAACAAGTACTTGACCACGTAAATATTGAGAAAGAAGATCATCTGCTTCGTGGGCAAGTTGATAGGTGTCTGCTCGATATTTATTTGGAATTAGTTTGCCTAATCCTTTGAAGAAATTTTCCCAATCTAATAGGAGGTAAAAGGTAATGAATAGGGAAAGAATAAAGTTGGTCAATCCACTAACGATGCTGCTAGAGGATGCCAAAATTGTTCCCATCGTAGAGCTAACTAAAGAATTAGCGTTATCTGAGATTTGTGAGGTTATTTTTTGGGTCGCCAGTGCACGTAGTTCATTCCAATCCAAATGGATTTCTAAGCTAGCTAATTTGGGTGCCAGCCACTCTTGAACGCTCAATAACCACCCAGGAAATTGCTTTTTAATTAAAGGAATTTCATTTTGGAGTAAGTTAAGTAATAAAAGGGTAAGCGCTGTTCCGATCAGTAAACCCAAAATTAGGGTTAAAAGAGCCGCTAAACTTCGAGGTATTCCCCAAGTGCTTAGCCTTTTACTGATGGGCTCTAGAGCATAGGCCACAATAAAGGCAGCAAGAAAAGGCGTTAATATCTCAGTCATAATGGTCCTGATGAATTAGAATCTTGCCATTCTACTGAGTGCATGGAAAAAATATGTCAAACACATCAAAAAATGATTCTTCGAGCAATTTACCTGGTTTGTCCTATAGAGACGCTGGGGTCGATATTGACGCCGGAGACGCGCTTGTAGAGCGAATTAAGCCACTCGCTAAGAAAACCCTAAGAGAGGGCGTTTTAGGCGGTATAGGAGGCTTTGGAGCCCTTTTTGAGGTGCCTAAGCGTTACCAGGAGCCGGTTCTTGTTTCTGGGACCGATGGCGTGGGTACAAAGCTGAAGTTAGCCTTTGAATGGCAACGTCATGACACGGTGGGTCAAGATTTGGTTGCTATGAGTGTCAATGACATCCTTGTTCAGGGTGCTGAGTCCTTGTTTTTCCTAGATTATTTTGCTTGCGGTAAGCTTTCTGTTGATACGGCGGCTGCAGTTGTGGGTGGTATTGCTAAAGGTTGTGAATTAGCTGGTTGCGCTCTAATTGGTGGAGAAACCGCTGAAATGCCAGGTATGTACCCTGATGGCGAATACGATTTGGCAGGTTTTGCAGTTGGCGTTGTTGAAAAATCAAAAATTATCACTGGTAAAGAAATTGTGCCAGGTGATGTGATTATTGGTGTTGCTTCAAGTGGGGCGCATTCAAATGGTTACTCATTGATTCGTAAAGTGATTGAGCGTGCTGGTGCAAAACCCACTGATGACATGGGCGGTAAATCTCTAGGTGATGTTGTGATGCAACCGACTCAGATTTACGTAAAACAAATTCTTGAAATGATGAAGTCAGTGACTGTTAAGGGAATGGCACACATCACTGGCGGTGGATTGGTTGAGAATATTCCACGTGTATTGCCAGATAACGTACAGGCGGTATTGCAAAGAGACGCATGGCAAATGCCAGAATTATTCCAATGGCTTCAAGCTAAAGGTGGCATTGAAGATGATGAAATGCACCGAGTATTCAACTGCGGTATTGGTATGGCGATCGTATTGGATGCTTCTCAATCAAGTGCGGCGATTGCAAGCTTGAAGGCTCAAGGTTTGCAAGCTTGGCAAATTGGGGCGATTAAAGAGCGTCCAGCAGGTGCTCATCAAACGATCGTAATTTAAGAATAATGTGTTTCTAGGTATGACAGGCAGCTTTTAAGAGCTGCAGTCATATTGTCCGATTTACTTGGGTCAAAAACCTCTCGCGATGGCATAGCTCTTAACCAGGTGAGTTGTCTCTTGGCTAGTTGTCGAGTCGCTGCAATACTTTTGTCCTTGAAATCCTCAAAAGAAATTAAGTCGCTCAAAAACTCCCATCCTTGGCGGTATCCGACAGCACGCATTGAGGGTAATTCAGCAGTTAACTCTGGGTGACTCATCAAGCGTTTCATTTCTTCGATAAAACCCGCATCAATCATTTGTAAAAAACGTAGAGCAATGCGTTCATGCAGCCATGATCGTTCTTCGGGTTCTAGGGAGATTAGGTGGTGTGCAAGTTTGGCGCTATCTCTTGATTCACCGTAGGGTTCTTTCTCCAAGAGTTCGGACATTGGTTTGCCCGTGAGTAATGCAATTTCGAGTGCACGCTGAACGCGTTGCGTATCTCCAACTGGAAGTCTCTGAGCGGTGATAGGGTCAAGCTCAGCTAGTCTTGCATGAATAAAATCCCACCCCTGTATTTCAGCTTCATCTTCAATTTCTTTTCGAAGTTGTGGGTCAGCTGGTGGTAGATTTGTTAATCCCTGAGTTAATGCTCTCCAGTAGAGCATCGTGCCACCAATGATGACTGGTATATTGCCGCGAGCCCTAATATCTTTTGTCCATCGTTGAGTATCTTTTGCAAAATTTGCAGCTGAGTAAGTTTCCCAAGGTTGTCTAATATCGATACCGTGATGAGCGACTGAGGTTCTTTCTTCGATGGAAGGTTTTGCTGTGCCGATATCCATGCCCTTATAAACAAGAGCGGAGTCCATGCTAATGAGTTCGATACGAAGATTTTTTTTATCAGCTGCTTCAGCCAGCGCCATGGATAAAGCACTTTTGCCGCTGGCAGTTGGTCCAACGATCGCTAAAATATTTTCTATATCGTTTGCGTCTGATTTCATTATCTGCCGCGCATAAAAAGCTTATCCAAATCGCCCACGCTTAATTGGATCCAGGTTGGTCTACCGTGATTGCATTGGTCGGCGCGTTCAGTCGCCTCCATTTGGCGAAGTAGACTGTCCATTTCTGGCAAGGTAAGAAGGCGATGGGCTCGAACAGCAGCATGACATGCTTTCGTAGCAAGCCGCTCGTGACGAGCTGCATCCAGTGTGTCGTTTGATCCCATATCATCTAATTCTTCAAGTAATTGTCTCACTAGTTGAATAGGATCAGCACGACTCAATAGGCTTGGGATGGATCTAATGGCAAGTTGCTCTGGACCAAGTGGGGCGATATCGAACCCTAAAGTTCTAAGTGCCTCTTGATGAGTTTGAGCTGCAGCAATTTCGATCGCGTTTGCATTTAGTACCATTGGGACTAATAAATTCTGAGTCGAAACTTGTTGATCTAAATCTGTTTTGAAACGCTCGTAAAGAACTCTTTCATGTGCAGCGTGCATATCTACGAGTACTAGGCCGTGTTGATTTTGCGCCAAGATATAAATGCCATGGAGTTGAGCAACTGCATGGCCTAAAGGATATTCAACTTTATCTGAAGTTACATTTACAGGGGTCGTATCACCAGTTAACGTTGATGGAGAGCTCTCTTCTTGGATAGCATCTAAGCGAGAGTAATTGCTGGTATTTGGCTCAAAGAGCTGATTCATAGCCTCTTTAGTCGACATCGGAAGGTTTAGTGGTAAGTTATCCTTCGGTGTGTAGACTGCTTGAGGTCTTATCCCTAGACTACCTGAGTAGTTATTAGTGATATTGTTTTCACTTGCTTGCTGACCAGCGCCTTTAGCTAATCTATCTTTAATGGCGTGATAAACAAATTGGTGAACTGCGCGACTATCTCTAAATCTCACCTCTGTCTTTGCTGGATGTACGTTTACATCAACTAAGGTTGGATCGATTTCAATAGACAGTAAAAGAATAGGTTGGCGATCGCCGTGAAGCACGTCTTGATAAGCGGATCTGACTGCATGATTAATTAATTTGTCGCGAACGTGTCGTCCATTAACAAAAATATATTGTTGATCAGCACGAGCGCGACTAGCTGTTGGTGCACCAATGAATCCTGCGAGCCCAATAACCCCTTGTTTAGCTTCAATATCAAGGCGTGCCGCTTGAAACTCTGCGCCCAAAATATCGTCGGCACGATTAATTTGATTACCAGCTGTCCATCTCGCACTCGGTTTGCCGTTATGCCAAATAGCAATTGCAACGTCGGGTCTTGCTAGAGCTATTCTACGAATTGCTTCCATGCAATGACCAAGTTCAGTTCCTGATGATTTTAAGAACTTACGACGCGCTGGGGTGTTGTAAAACAAATCTTGAACATCGATGCTAGTACCAAAGTTACCTGCAGCAGCTTCGATTAAATTTGATCCACCTTCAATTTTCCAGGCGTGCTCGTCCTTTGCTGTGCGAGTAGTAATGCTCATGCGTGAGACTGAGGCGATAGATGCCAAGGCTTCACCACGAAATCCTAAGGACATGACAGATTCAAGATCTTCTAGGCTTGCAATTTTGCTGGTCGCATGTCTTTGAAGAGCGAGTGGAAGTTGATCTTTGTTAATTCCTTGCCCATCATCGGTTATCACGATTCGTTGACAGCCACCTTCTTCAAGACGAATTTCCAAAGCTTTGCTGCCAGCATCTAAAGCGTTTTCAAGCAGTTCCTTCACCACAGCTGCAGGGCGCTCGATAACTTCGCCAGCCGCAATTTGGCTAATTAATTTATCGGGAAGGGCTTTAATCTCTTTTGGCATGATTTAACTATTAGCAACCATTATAGAAAGCTTGGGGAAACTTGTCGGGTTTAGTAACCTGATACTATTGCACTCGTGGAAAATATTACTTTACTCGACTTAGTCCTTCATATTGACAAGCATCTTGATTTGATTGTTCAGCAATATGGTGTTTGGGCATATGGCATTTTGAATGCAATAGTCTTTGCTGAAACTGGGTTGGTGGCCTTCCCATTTTTGCCTGGAGACTCCCTATTATTTATTGCAGGGGCCTTTAGTGCAAAAGGCTCTTTGGATTTGATAATTCTTAATGTCACTTTGATTGCATCAGCCGTAATTGGTAATACGGTAAATTATTTCATTGGCCGATATTTAGGACGTCGTTTTAATGTACGAGAATTTCGGTGGTTGGATAAACACGCCTTAGATAAAACGCATGCGTTTTATGAAAAACATGGCGGTAAAACGATCATCCTTGCAAGATTTCTACCAATTGTCAGAACATTTGCGCCATTTGTCGCGGGTATATCTGAAATGACATTTACAAAATTTCAATTATTTAACGTCGTTGGCGCTTCGTTATGGGTTATCAGCTTAACTGTTGCGGGCTATTTCTTTGGAAATTTGCCATTCATTCGAGATAATTTAAATGTGATTGTTTTAGTTGGCGTTTTTGCTGCTGCAATTCCAGTAGCATCTGCAGCGCTTTGGAAGTTTTTTAAACATCTCACCGGTAAAAAATAAAAGAGAGAAGTCTCGCTTCTCTTTTTAAACAAGTCGTCGCTAATTAATGGAGTTTTGTGTTTTTTTCTAAATCGGCGATATGACTGCGAATTTCATCTGCATCTTGTGCTTCGGGTAGAAGCTCAATGTATTTGTGCATATCAGCGATAGCGGGGCGGACATAATCTAGTTGTGCCAAAGCTAGGCCGCGATCTCTAATTTCTTCAATGGAGTCAGGAAGTAGGATCACTAAGCGTTCCTGAATTCCCAAGAGTCGTTCCCAACGATCCTCGTGCGAGTATATTGATTTAAGATTTCTTAAAAATCTAGAAAGAATTTCTCTGGGACTAGATGTTCTTAAAAAAGCACTTAATGGTAGTGCTAATTCGCCACGATATCCTTGAGCATCTAGGTAGGGATCTAGCATAGCTTGCAATTCTGTTTTTGAAAGCGATGCACCTGTTAGCGGATCCATCACAACTTCACCTTGCGGTAATGAAATACGAACAAGGAAATGATTCGGAAATGAAATGCCTCGAATATTTAATTCAAGTTGATTGCCCATTTCTATTAGGAGCAGTGCTAACGAGATCGGAATGCCGCGTCTTGTTTTGATGACGCTGTGTAAATAAGAATTTTCTGGGTCGTAATAATCATTTTGATTAGGCCCAAACCCAAGTTCTCTAAAGAAAAAATGTTTTAAATGCTGCAATCTTTGTAAGTGCGGCATATCGTGGGTAATGCGTTGTTTGAGTTTCTCAACCATTAAATCAATGTTATCAAGAACCTCTTGTACATCTAAATCTGGATAGGCGTGATGAGCGACAGCGATAGCTGCTTCCGTTAAAGGGAAGTGTTCGTCATCTGCGACAAGTGAAGCGAAATAATCTAATTGTCTTGTTGGCATATGAGTTAGATATTAAACCTTGTGATGGATTAATTCTTTGAAATTTACACCGCAAATCCATAGAGTTGCAAAATAAATAATGGCAGCACCCATTGCCCATCCTAAGAGTAGGATTAATCTTAAAAGTGGTGTTGCTTGAAGAGCTATCCAATCATGAGTTTGTGCGCCAAGATATAGAACGCCACCAAGCGAGATTAATCCTGCAATCAATTGCGATAAAAATTTCACCCAATTAGTTTTGCCATGAGTTAGAAGTCCTCTCCTGGATAAGCCAATCCAAAGCATGGCTGCATTAAGGCAGGCGCCTAGACCAATAGATAGTGCTAAACCTGCGTGAGCAAGATATGGAACAAAAACTAAATTCGCAAGCTGTGTAAATGCCATCACAATCAAGCCAATTTTGACGGGTGTCTTGATGTCTTGACGGGCATAGAACCCAGGGGCCAGTATCTTTACAAGTATCAGGCCAATTAGTCCTACGCCATATGACTGTAAAGCTTGACGAGTCATTTCTACGTCTTGTGCGTCAAATTTTCCATAGTGATACAAACTTGCGGCAAGCGGTGTTCCAAAAATAAATAATGCAATTGCAGCTGGCGCAGAGAGTAGGAAAGTTAGGCGAAGTCCCCAATTGAGTAGTTCACCGATTTCTTTTGGATTGCCATTGGCATTAGCTTTACTCAGACTTGGTAGCAAAACAGTGCCCACAGCAACACCTAATAACGCAGTTGGAAACTCCATTAATCTGTCTGCAAATGAAAGCCAAGAAACGCTTCCTGCAGCTAAATGTGAGGCGATATTGGTATTAATGATTAATGAAATTTGAGCAACAGAGACGGCAAAAACTGCAGGGCCCATTAGTTTCAAAATTCTGCGCGCATCTGGATTTTGTGAGGCAGCTTTAATTGCTTGCCAGCCAACGCTAATTTTAGGAAGCATCCCAATTCGATTGAGCGCTGGTATTTGGATAGCCAATTGGGCGATACCGCCTAACATCACTCCTATGCCGAGCGCATAGATTGGGGTCTCAAAATAAGGGGCGATGAACATTGCGCCTACGATCATTCCTATATTGAGTAATACTGGGGTGACTGCGGGTACCATGAAACGTTTATACGTATTTAGGATGCCGGCAGCGAGTGAGACTAAAGAAATTAGTCCGATATAGGGGAACATAATTCTCGTTAGATTGACGCCAATATCGAAGCCTGGAGTGCCTTTTAGTCCTGAAGCGATGAATAGAATTAGCCAAGGTGCTCCGATAACCCCTGCTAAAACTGCCAAAATAAGGCTCCAGAATAATAGGGTCGCAACGGCATTTATCAAGATATTGCTGGCATCTTTGCCGTTTTTTGCATTAACTTCGCCTAAAATCGGCACAAATGCTTGAGAGAATGCTCCTTCTGCAAATAAGCGACGTAATAGGTTGGGTAGCCTAAAAGCAACATTAAAAGCGTCGGTCATCTCCGAGGCTCCAAAGGCTCGAGCGATCAGTGTTTCCCTTAGCAGCCCCGTAATACGGGACAGCATGGTCATACTGCTAACTTTGGCGGCGGCTGAAAATAGATTCACAGGTGTTAGTTTCGCTTATTTTGATAAGTATGGTTATTCTTTTAATGCTAGGTTATAATGTGAGATTACCCATGTATGCAACCAATTCAAGTATTACGCTGACAAGGGTTTGAGAAAATAACCCGTAGTCGGTACTTTAAAAGATTTTAGAAAGATTTAACTATATGGCAAATACTGCACAAGCCCGCAAACGCGCCCGTCAAGCCGTTAAGCAAAACGCACATAACTCAAGCTTGCATTCACGCTTGCGTACAGCTGTTAAGGCTGTTCGTAAGGCTGTTGACGCAGGTGATAAAGCTGCTGCAGCTAAAGTATTCCAAGCTGCTCAAGTGACTATTGACCAAATCGCTGATAAGAAAATTGTTCACAAGAACACTGCAGCACGTCAAAAATCACGTTTGTCAGCTGCTATTAAAGCAATGGCTGCTTAATTAGCGAATAGCTAGTTCATCATTGTTAAAAAAACCCGCTTCTAGCGGGTTTTTTGTTATCTAAAACTATTGAATAAAACTAATAAAGCTAAAGAAACTCTAGAAAAACAACGTATTTAAGCTTTCGTTGGGATTTCGCAGGCCTCGACCATTGGCAAACCATTGTCTTTTGCAAAGTTTTCGACAAAATCGAGAGCTCTTGGATCGATATCGCCTAGCCTAGTATCAATAATCACGCATTTAAGGCCTGCAACTACAACGGGTCTAACATAGGGGGAGTAAGTAAATCTGGGGTCACCTCGATCTTCAGGTGGGCGAAATTGTGACATTACACCGCATAAACGCTCTGCCCAGTCGCTGGGGCGAAACGTTTTGCCATCATGTGTGGCACCTTGGATGAAGAATTGTTTAGCGCTCAAAGTAATTCGATTAATTAATGCAGTCCGAAGATAAATTTCGGGAAAACCCGAATATATCCTATTTTGATTTTACCTCGATGAAAAATGCACCAAGAGGGGTATTTTTTCAAATTTTGATGAATTACCCCAAATTGGATAAGAAATTCGGGATTTGCTTAGTAAATTCAATACAATAGAGGTTTTGCAATAAATTCTTACGTATGGCGTATAGCAAGATCCCGGTTAGGCATTACCTTCAATTCTCCGACTTTACGGCAGATGAATATGCCTACCTATTGAAACGCTCGAAGATCCTTAAGGATAAGTTTAAGCAGTACGAAACTTGGCATCCTTTGCATGACCGTACATTGGCCATGATTTTTGAAAAAAGCTCAACCAGAACTAGGCTCTCATTTGAAGCAGGGATACATCAGTTGGGCGGGCATGCGGTTTACTTAAATACTCGCGATACGCAATTGGGTCGAGGTGAGCCGGTTGAGGATGCGGCACAAGTGATTTCAAGAATGACCGACATCATCATGATTCGCACATTTGGACAAGAGATCATTGAGCGTTTTGCGGCGAACTCTCGCGTTCCAGTGATCAATGGATTAACCAATGAATATCACCCTTGCCAAGTCTTGGCGGATATTTTTACTTACATTGAGAATCGTGGACCAATTGAAGGCAAAACTGTTGCCTGGATTGGTGATGCCAATAATATGTCTTACACATGGTTGCAAGCTGCAGCGATTTTGGGATTCAAAGTGAATTTTTCTGCGCCTCCAGGATATCAATTGGACGATGCATTAATTACCCCTGAAGCTCGAGCTTGCTTAACTGTATTTGCTGATCCTTTGGAAGCTTGTCGAGGTGTTGATTTGGTAACAACAGACGTTTGGACAAGTATGGGCTTTGAGGATGAAAATACAGATCGTCTAAAAGCATTCCAGGATTGGATGGTTGATCAAGAGTTGATGTCGGTTGCTAAATCAGATGCCATCTTTATGCACTGTTTGCCAGCGCATCGAGGTGAAGAGGTTGAGGCTGCTGTGATTGATGGCCCTCAAAGTGTTGTTTGGGAAGAAGCTGAAAATCGCTTGCATGTGCAAAAAGCATTAATGGAGTTTCTTCTTTGCGGTAAGTTGGATTAATTGTTTTTATTTAAGTTGAAATAGATATGTCAGATATTAAAAAAGTTGTATTAGCCTACTCTGGTGGCTTGGATACCAGCGTGATTTTGAAATGGTTGCAAGATACTTACCAATGTGAAGTTGTTACTTTTACAGCTGACTTGGGTCAAGGTGAAGAATTAGAGCCAGCGCGTGTTAAGGCACTTCAATTTGGTATTAAGCCAGAGAATATTTTTATTGATGATTTGCGTGAAGAGTTTGTTCGCGATTTTGTATTCCCAATGTTCCGCGCAAATACGATTTATGAGGGCGAATATTTATTAGGCACTTCGATTGCTCGTCCCTTGATTGCAAAGCGTCAAATTGAGATTGCTCGATTAACAGGTGCGGATGCGGTTTCTCATGGTGCAACTGGTAAAGGAAATGACCAAGTTCGTTTTGAGATGGGTTATTACGCATTGGAGCCAGGGATTAAAGTAATTGCTCCATGGCGCGAGTGGGATTTGTTATCGCGTGAAAAATTGATGGCGTATGCTGAAAAGCACAATATTCCAGTTGAGATGAAGCATAAGCAAGGTGGATCACCATATTCAATGGATGCCAACTTATTGCACATCAGTTATGAAGGTCGTCACTTAGAAAACCCAAATGCCGAAGCTGAAGAATCGATGTGGCGTTGGACAGTCTCGCCAGAAAAAGCGCCTGATGCGCCTCAAATTATTGAAATTGAATTCCGTCAAGGTGACCCTGTCGCTATTGATGGTAAACAGTACAAGGCACATGAATTGCTAGCTGAGTTAAATCGCTTGGGTGGCATGCATGGTATTGGTCGTCTCGACTTAGTAGAAAATCGCTTTGTTGGTATGAAGAGCCGCGGTTGCTATGAAACGCCTGGTGGAACTATTTTGTTGAAAGCGCATCGTGGCATTGAGAGTATTACGCTTGATCGCGAAGTGGCTCACTTGAAAGATGATTTGATGCCGCGTTATGCAAGTTTGATTTATAACGGATATTGGTGGGCGCCTGAGCGCATTGCGTTGCAAACGCTTATTGATCATACTCAGAAGAATGTTAACGGTGTAGTTCGTTTGAAACTTTATAAAGGTTCTGTGTCAGTTATCTCTCGAGATTCAGCAAATACTTTGTTTGATCAAACGATTGCAACATTTGATGATGACGGTGGTGCTTATAACCAAGCAGATGCAGGGGGCTTCATTAAGCTTAATGCCCTTCGTATGCGTATCGCTGAAAATGCAATGCGTAAACGCGGTAAGTGATTCATAAAATAAAAATTAACAGAACATTCAATAGGAATAATGATGCAATTTGATGGCGTATCAGTAGGTAAAAAAGCAAACGTATTTTTTGATGGTAAGTGTGTGTCTCATACAGTAACTTTGCCAGATGGCACACGTAAATCAGTGGGCGTTATTCTGCCAAGCACTTTACGTTTTGATTTATCAACACGTGAAATCATGGAAGTGGTTGATGGAACGGCTCATGTATCGATTAATGGTGAGCCAGAGAAAGCATTTCCTGCAGGTCAATCATGGACAGTAGAAGCGGGCGGATACTTCATTATTCGCGCTGAAGATCCAGTGCATTATGTGTGCCACTTTGGATAATTAACTCAATAGTATTGCGAAAAAATTCGCAATACTATTTGTAGTTGTTAATAGGGTTTTGGTAGGCCTTCGATAAGGCTTCCAGGCCCTAATTTCTTTTCTGAGAACCAACCTTTATTCATTTCTAAAGCGAATCGAATTGGCTTTAGTGGGCAGTGATTATTCTCTGTTTGTGCTTGCATTTCTTCAACATTAACTATTCGACCATCATCGCTGATAAATGCAATTGACAATGGCATTTCAGTATTTTTCATCCAGAAGCAGTGGCCTGCTTTGATATTAAAAACAAAGAGCATGCCTTCATTGATAGGCATTGATTTACGATACATCAATCCTAATTGCTGAGATTCTGGCGTACTAGCTACTTGCGCTTGGATTTTTTCTTGCCCTGCACGCAATTCAATTGTGGGTAGGGGCGCGGCAACTACTGCGCCCATCATTACCACAAAGCATGTCGATGCAAATAAAGCTGTAAGGTGCTTAAGACGATTTATGATCATACAGACCTACCTGAAAATGCTAATTACTGTGCTTCAGCAGCTTTTTTAGCTTTTTTGGCCTTTTTCTTGGCTTTCTTTTCAGCTTTTTTAGCGTCTTTCTTTGCTTTTTTCTTAGCCTTCTTATCTTGTTTTTTCTCTGCAGCTTCAGCTGGTGCAGAACTCGGGGCTGCTGGCGAAGCCGCAGGTGCTACTGGAGTAGGTGATGGGGCTGGTGCTGATTGGGCGAATGCTTGAGCAGCAAAAAAAGTGGCGATAAGTAGAGGAATTAATTTTTTAGACATTTTTAAATAATGGATAAATTGTTTGTATATTTTTCATTTGTTGTACAAATGATGACCTAGTTTACGGCATTCTCTAAACCAAGAGATATGAGTTAAGTTACTTTTTTGTGCATCTTTTATTGCATAAAAAATGGTCAATAAAAAACCCCAGAATATCTGGGGTTTTTATACTCCAACAAGTTGGAGGGTAAGTCTTAAAGCTAATTAAGCACCTTGAATATTGGTAGCTTGTTTACCTTTAGGGCCTTGAGTAATATCAAATGTTACTTTTTGGCCTTCTTTGAGGGTTTTGAAACCGCTCATTGTGATTGCGCTGAAATGAGCAAACAATTCTTCTTCACCATCATCAGGTTTAATAAAACCAAAACCTTTTGCGTCATTGAACCACTTAACAACTCCGGTCGCCATGCGAACTCCATTACTTAATC
>CAZEHN010000030.1:0-3469 GCA_964511855.1 uncultured Polynucleobacter sp.
CCAATGCGGTTTAGTCTCGCGACTTATATTTGGTGTTGGGTTAGGCAAGGTGCTCAATTTAATTGAACCTTAATTATTTTTGAAATGATCAAATGAACTTAAGTATCGATTTGTAAGCTCTGGATCTAAAACTTGATGATCTTTATCAAGCAACTGAATATGCCCGAAACCATTCTCCGCAGGAAGAACTTTGCCAATCCGAGTAAGTGGTAATCCTAATGATTGAGAGAGTTCTGCAATTGCATCACGATTAAATTCAGGAGCGGTGAAACAGATTTCATAATCATCCCCACCCTTAAGCGAACATAAGCGTCTTAATTCAACAGAACTATTTCCTAACTCTTTAGATACAGGGATTTCATCGATAAATACTTGAGCGTTTAATTTTGAAGCGCGAAGGATATGACGTAAGTCACCTAACAATCCATCCGAAACATCAATTGCTGCATTAGCGATTTCAAGTAAAGCCATGCCAAGTTTGATTCTTGGTTCTGGTTTATCCATGCGAAGTTGTGCGCGTTTGAAGACATCTTCTTGTAAAGACCACTCACCACGAAGGTATCCAAGTGCTAGTCGTGCGTCACCAACGACATTAGAAACCCAAATGTCATCATTGGCGATCGCATTTGATCTTTTTAAAGCTTGCCGGGGATTGACGTCGCCGAAAGCGGTAATGCTAATGGTTAGTGGGCCAGCTGTAGATGTAGTGTCCCCACCAATTAATTTGCAATTAAAACTATCGGCTAAGGCATAAATGCCATTGGCAAAACTGTGAAGCCAAGTCTCATCTAATTTGGGAAGTGCTAAACCTAGGGTAAATGCTATGGGCTTTGCTCCCATGGCAGCTAGATCCGATAAATTGACTGCTAGGGATTTGTGCCCAAGTTTTTCTGGATCTGTATTAGGGAAGAAATGTTTTGATTCCACTAACATATCTGTTGTGATTGCGAGTACATCTCCCAGCATTGGTGGGGATAGCAGGGCACAATCATCGCCAACACCTAGAAGAAAATTGATACTTCCTTCGGCAGTGTTTTGCTCCGAAAGATCTGTTGTTTTATGGCGTGAGAAGTAACGTTCGATGAGATCAAACTCGCCAGGAGAGTTCGCAGTATCAGTAGGCATGACTTAATTGTAGGGTATCAATTCAAAAAAGGCGTAAAGTAATGGAAAAATAACAAAACAAACACTGACCTGTAAATTGGTAAATAAGTATTGATTGGTAATAAAGAATGACAAAAGACACTAAAGATACAAAAGAACAGCAAAAATTAGCCTTACGAAAAGCAGCATTGGAATATCACGAATTTCCAGTGCCCGGCAAGATTGCTGTTACTCCAACGAAACAGTTAACCAATCAGCGAGACTTAGCCCTTGCGTATTCACCAGGGGTGGCTGCTGCTTGCGAAGAGATTGTGGCTGATCCGGCTAATGCGGTGCGCTATACAGCAAAAGCTAATTTAGTTGGTGTTGTAACCAATGGTACTGCGGTATTAGGTTTAGGCAATATTGGTCCATTGGCAAGTAAGCCAGTGATGGAAGGTAAGGCTGTTTTATTTAAAAAATTTGCGGGCATTGATGTATTTGACATTGAGATTAATGAATCCGATCCTGACAAATTGGTTGAAATTATTGCCTCTTTAGAACCAACCTTTGGCGGCATTAATTTAGAAGATATTAAAGCACCGGATTGTTTCTATGTAGAGCGCAAATTGCGTGATCGTATGAAGATTCCGGTCTTTCATGATGATCAACATGGAACAGCCATTGTTGTGGGTGCAGCAATTCTTAACGGCCTGAAGGTGGTTGGTAAAGACCTTAAGAAAGTGAAATTAGTAACTTCAGGAGCAGGTGCTGCAGCATTAGCTTGTTTAGATTTACTCGTTGATCTTGGTATGCCAATTGAAAACATTTGGGTAACTGACTTAGCTGGTGTCGTTTATCAAGGACGTAAAGAGTTGATGGACCCTGATAAAGAAGTATTTGCTAAGAAGACGGATGCAAGAACGCTTGCTGAAGTGATTGAAGGTGCGGATGTATTTTTAGGACTTTCTGCTGCTGGAGTACTTAAGCAGGATATGGTTAAAAAGATGGCAAAAAATCCTCTGGTATTTGCACTCGCAAATCCAACACCAGAAATTCTGCCAGAAGAAGTTAAAGCAGTTCGTGACGATGCCATTATTGCAACTGGCCGCACTGACTATCCAAATCAAGTCAACAATGTGCTTTGTTTCCCATTTATTTTTAGGGGTGCATTGGATGTTGGAGCAACGACGATTACTCGCGAGATGGAAGTGGCTGCTGTTACAGCGGTCGCTGAACTAGCTCAAGCAGAGCAAAATGACATTGTGGCTTCAGCTTATGGATCAACAGGGCTTTCGTTTGGTCCCGAGTATTTGATTCCAAAACCATTTGATCCACGTTTAATTGCCATCATTGCTCCAGCAGTAGCTAAAGCTGCGATGGATTCAGGGGTGGCTACGCGCCCAATCAAAGATTTTGCTGCCTATAAAGATCAATTGCAACAATTCGTGTACCACTCAGGTACTTTGATGAAGCCATTATTTGCGGCGGCTAAAAAAGTAGCAGCAAGCAAAAAACGTATCGTCTTTGGTGAAGGTGAAGATGAGAGGATCTTGAGAGCTGCTCAGGTGCTTGTTGATGAAAAAATTGCCACACCAATCTTGATCGGCCGACCAGATGTTATCAAGAGACGAATTGAGCGTTTTGGTTTAAGGCTTGAGAAGGATGTTGATTTTACGGTGGTTAACCCAGAAAAAGATGAGCGTTATAAAGAATATTGGCAAACTTTCCATAGTTTGACTAAGCGTAAAGGGGTCACTGAATCCTATGCCCGTTTAGAAGTTCGCCGTCGTAATACCTTGATTGGCTCACTCATGGTACGCAAAGGTCAAGCCGATGGATTAATTTGTGGAGTCGTTGGAAGTGCATCAGCGCATTTACATTTTATTGATACGGTCATTGGGCATGAGCCTGGAGCAACTGTTTATGCAGCAATGAATGGTTTGGTATTACCAAATCGTCAGGTTTTTATTGTTGATACGCATATTAACTATGACCCAACGGCAGAACAGTTGGCAGAAATTACTAAGCTTGCAGCAACAGAACTTCGTTCCCTTGGCATTGTTCCGAAAGTGGCATTGTTGTCACATTCAAATTTTGGTAGTGCACAAACTCCTTCATCTGAAAAAATGCGTAAGGTTTTGGATATTCTGAAAGAGATTGCACCTGATCTTGAAGTTGATGGTGAAATGCATGGTGACTGTGCGCTTGATCCAGCGATGAGGGCATCTATCATGCCGGATTCGACATTGAAGGGTGAAGCAAACTTATTGGTCATGCCAAATATTGATGCGGCCAATATTGCTTATAACTTGCTAAAAACTTCTGCGGGTAACGGAATTGCGATTGGACCGATTTTGTTAGGCGCTGCAAAACCAGTTCATAT
>CAZEHN010000030.1:3569-17722 GCA_964511855.1 uncultured Polynucleobacter sp.
GTAACGGAATTGCGATTGGACCGATTTTGTTAGGCGCTGCAAAACCAGTTCATATCCTTACGCCATCAGCGACAGTTCGTCGTATTGTGAATGTCACAACTTTGGCGGTGGTTGAAGCTGCTGGGCTGATCAAATAAAACTGATTAAGGTCCCATATAGGTAATTAAATGCCTATATGGGCCAATCTCATGTTTTGCATACAATATTGGTGAAAACCCTATAATTTCATAGGATTATGAGTAAAAACTCATCTAATTTCTATTTAAGTTAGCTTGCACTTACATTTTTAAAATATCAATAAAAACAATAACTTAAGAAATTAGACCCGGATAAATACTTGCCAAAATCGACGGAAAAAGGTAATCTCTCACCATTATGATTACAAACCTTCCAGAGATTATGTCAATGACAGGCTGGGAAGAGGATCAAAACAGCGATCACAGCCGCGTAGCACCATCGAATAGCAACGATGTTGGCGGAACTATTTCGTCTAGTTCAGAGCTATATCAAGGTAATTACATTAAGAACCTAAGTGCGATTCGCCCTAAAAAACAGCCACCTTCATGGCGCGCTGCTTTGGCTGTTCGTGAAGGCGGTCCTCCTGCCATGTTAAGAAGCGTACGCACAAATATTGTGCAATCGATTCGTGCATTCCGTACGCAGGATTTAGCAGATGCCGCGACAGAGTTAGGTCAACACTTTATCTATGCAAATTGCGCTCATGCTTACACTAAGGGTGAAGTATTGGAGTCAATTGCTAATGCATACCACTTTACTAAGCAACAAGCTAAAAATTACGATCCATTGTTGGATGCTTTAACGACTTTGATTGATAAGTCTGGCCCTCAACCTGGTTTCGTTGTGGTTTTAGAAGGTTTACCTTGTACCCAAAAATTCGATAAAGAAGCACGTGAGACATTGTTAGATGTTTTCCGAGACGCTGTCGAGTTCTGGGCTGAAAGACGAGTACCTTATCGTGTTTTCTACGCATTCGCGTAACTACTAAACAGAATTAAAAACCACCCCAGACTGTATGAACGGCTGACATCGCAACGATGCCGGCCGTTTCTGTTCTTAGAATACGTTTTCCAAGAAGTGCTGGGCTAAAGCCCGCATGCTCAGCCATTTTCTCTTCTTGATCACTAAAACCACCTTCAGGTCCAATCATTAGAGTAATTCCTTGTCCTGGTGCTCTCCTCAGAATGCTGATGAGACCAAGTTGTCCTTTGGGGGAAAGGATAATTTTTAGTGGATCAATATCGTTGTTGCTTGTCTTAACCCATTGATTTGGTGAAGAAATTGGGTGAAGTTTAGGAAGAACTGTTCGGCCCGATTGTTCGCAAGCTGCAATGATGATTCCACGCCAATGAGCTAGTCTCTTTTCAGCTCGTTTTTCATCTAGACGCACAACACTTCTTTCGCAGGCAAGTGCGGTGATGTCAGTAACACCTAGTTCCACTGCTTTTTCAATCACCCAGTCCATTTTTTCGTTGGCCGCGATGCCTTGAGCAAGGTGGATGGGGTAATTGGGTTCCCTACTAAGATCTTCACGAATGTCGTTTAAGGCTAGGAGGGGCGTTTTGCCCTCAGTGGAGGCAATGCGGGCATTGGCTACTTTGCCAGCGCCATCAAAAACCTGAATGGTTTCAGACTCATCAATTCGCCTTACTCGCAAATGATGGGAAAGAGATTCCGATGCCGGAATAGGGTCAGAAGTCCAAGGACCTGGCAGATAAAATTGAGACATACCCCAATGTTAAAATAAACGACTTATATAGTCCCGTAATTTATCTCTCAAAGATTTCAAATCCCTTATGACAGCAGCCCCACAAAAACTCAAAATGGCCAATGCCATTCGTGCGCTATCCATGGACGCGGTCCAAAAAGCTAATTCTGGTCATCCTGGTATGCCAATGGGTATGGCAGATATTGCTGTTGCTCTCTGGGATGAACATTTACAACATAATCCAGCAAATCCACATTGGATGAATCGTGACCGATTTGTACTTTCAAATGGACATGGCTCAATGTTGTTGTACGCGTTACTGCATTTGACGGGTTATGACCTACCGATGTCTGAGCTTAAGAATTTCAGACAGTTGCATAGTAAAACGGCTGGCCATCCTGAATATGGCATTACACCTGGTGTTGAAACAACAACGGGTCCATTAGGCCAGGGTATTACGAATGCAGTAGGTATGGCCTTAGCCGAGAAATTACTTGCAGAAGAATTTAATCGTCCAGGTCACGACATTGTTGATCATCACACCTATGTATTTTTAGGTGATGGTTGTTTGATGGAAGGTATTAGCCATGAAGCATGCTCACTAGCTGGTACATTAGGCTTGGGTAAATTAATTGCATTATGGGATGACAACGGAATTTCGATTGACGGTAAGGTCGTTAATTGGTTCTCAGAAGATACGCCTAAACGTTTTGAAGCCTATGGTTGGAATGTGATTCGCGATGTTGACGGACATGATGCGAATGCCGTGTCAGCCGCAATTGCTAAAGCAAAAGGTTTTAACAATAACAAGCCAACTTTGATTGCTTGTAAAACGGCAATTGGTCAAGGTTCTCCCAACATGGCTGGAACAGATAAAGTTCACGGATCTCCATTGGGTGCCAATGAAATTGCCGCAACACGAGCAGCGATTGGTTGGAATTACGAACCATTTGAAATTCCAAGTGATGTCTATCAAGCGTGGGATGCAAAAAAACGTGGAGCTGCAGCTCAGGCATCGTGGGATAAAGCATTTGCAGCCTATGCAAAAGCATATCCAAAAGAAGCTTCTGAATTTAAACGTCGTATGACTGGTGAATTGCCGGTTGATTTTGATAAAGCTGTTAATAATCTCTTAGCTGAATGTGCTACAAAAGCTGAAACAATTGCGACTCGCAAAGCTAGCCAAAACTCAATTGAAGCATTAGCAAAAAGCTTACCTGAGTTCATGGGGGGCTCTGCAGATTTAACAGGTTCAAACCTAACCAATTGGAGTACATGTAAACCTGTACGCGCTGACAGTTGGGGTAATCATATTAACTACGGTGTAAGAGAGTTTGCAATGAGTGCCATCATGAATGGTATTACATTGCACGGCGGCTATATTCCGTTTGGCGGTACTTTCTTAACGTTCTCTGACTACAGTCGTAACGCATTGCGTATGGCAGCACTCATGAGAATTCGTAGTTTGTTTGTCTTTACTCATGACTCAATTGGTTTAGGTGAAGATGGTCCAACCCATCAATCAGTTGAACATGTGGCAAGCTTACGTTTGATTCCAAATATGGATGTCTGGCGTCCTGCAGATACTACAGAAACAGCAGTTGCTTGGGCGCATGCTGTGCGTCGTCACAATGGCCCAACGAGCTTAATTTTTAGTCGCCAAAACTGCCCATTTATGCCAAGAACAGCAAAACAAGTTGCTGCGATTGAAAAAGGCGCTTATGTGTTGAGTGATGTTGCAAATCCACAAGCCGTAATTATTGCTACTGGTTCTGAAGTAGCGATTGCTGTTGATGCTGCTAAGAAATTAACAAATGAAGGTATTCGAGTTCGCGTAGTTTCAATGCCATCAACAACAACATTTGATAAACAAACAGCTGCGTATAAAGCTTCAGTATTGCCGGCAGGTATTCCAAGAGTGGCAATTGAAGCCGGTGTGACGGATTTTTGGTGGAAATATGGTTGTGCTGCTGTGCATGGTGTTGATACTTTTGGCGAGTCAGCGCCAGCACCTGTCTTGTATGAGCACTTTGGATTAACAGCAGATAGTTTAGCTAAAACAGTTCGCGCTTTAGTTTGATTAACAAATACGTATTTGAGAAGAATTTAATTTACTAGTAAGGGGTTTTTATGACTATTCGTGTTGCCATTAATGGCTATGGACGTATCGGACGCATGGTATTGCGTGCTCTTTATGAAGAGAAGAAGCATGACATTAAAGTCGTTGCTATTAATGGGCTTGGTGGTATTGATATCAATGCACATTTGACGCAATATGATTCAGCTCACGGACGTTTTCCTGGGACTGTAACGGTTGATGGAGATTACCTCGTTGTAAATGGTGATCGTATTAAGATGTATTCAACACGTAATCCATTAGAAACTAATTGGGGTGAGCATCAAGTTGATGTTGTCCTTGAATGTTCTGGTGCATTTACGACAAAAGAAAAAGCAATGGTTCACATTGCTCAGGGTGCTAAGAAAGTATTGATTTCAGCACCCGGTGGCGATGATGTAGATGCAACGATTGTTTATGGTGTAAATCATAACGTTCTAAAGGCAAGTGATGTGGTTGTATCCAATGCAAGTTGTACAACTAACTGTTTAGCACCGCTAGTTAAACCATTGCTTGAAAAAATTGGTATTGAATCAGGCTTAATGACAACGATTCATGCGTATACAAATGACCAGGTGTTGACTGATGTTTATCACAAAGATATGCGTCGTGCGCGTTCAGCAACAATGAGCATGATCCCAACTAAAACTGGCGCAGCTAAAGCGGTTGGCTTGGTATTGCCAGCTTTACAAGGTAAGTTTGACGGTTTTGCAATGCGCGTACCAACAATTAACGTTTCTGTTGTTGATTTGTCATTTATCGCTTCACGTCCAACGACGGTTGATGAAGTTAATCAAACATTAAAAGCAGCTAGCGAAGGCGAATTGAAAGGTATCTTGGCTTTCAACACATTGCCACTTGTATCTGTGGACTTTAATCATAATCCTTTGCCAAGTATTTTTGATAGCACTCAAACTCGTGTCTCTAAAGACGGTAAATTAGTAAAAGTACTTTCTTGGTACGACAACGAATGGGGCTATAGCTGCCAAATGTTGAATGCAACTGAAGCGTTAATGGCTGTTAAATAAGTTATCAGTACTTAAATCGGTTAAAAAAGCCTGGAAATCTTAAAATTTCCAGGCTTTTTAGCATTTGGAATTTCTTTGAAAGGCTTATTTCTTTTTGTTTTTACAGTTCTTTTTGGTGCAATTGCCATACATCGCTAAAGCATGATCTTGAAGTTTGAATCCAAGTTTGTCAGCAATTTCATGTTGGCGGGCTTCAATGGCTGAGTCTACAAATTCCTCAACATGACCGCAGTCCAGGCAAACCAAATGGTCGTGATGAATACCCTCATTGAGTTCAAAAATGGCCTTACCTTCAGCTTTTCCTGACTCAAAATGGTTGCGAAGGAGGATCCCAGCTTCCTCAAATTGGGTTAAAACCCTGTAAACAGTTGCTAGACCGATTTCTAACCCCTCTTTGGATAGGGCCATATAGACATCGTCCGCGCTAAAGTGCATCCCCGCATTTTGGTGGAAAAACTCGAGGATTTTCATCCTAGGCGCAGTGACTTTGAGGCCAATATTTCTGAGGTTAATCGAAGAAGATGTCGGATTCATGGTTTTGTTGATGATCTAGCTAATTTAGGCTTAATTAAGCGTTAAAATGAGATTCCAACATAATACGACTTAACATGCACTCTTGCTCAAAAAACCTATCGCGTATTCAAAAAATCGCAACTGCAACAATTGTGGCGGGCGCCACTATTTTGTCCGTGTCAGGGTGTTCAGTTGGTGGTTCACAGCACACACCCGTTGAGTATCAAATTGTTACCAGAATTTTTAACCCATATCGTCCTGACGTGGTTCAAGGTAATTTCATTTCTAAAGAACAACTTGAGATGGTTCGTCCAGGAATGTATAAGGAGCAAGTTAGACAAGCACTAGGCACGCCTTTATTAAATGACATATTCCACGCTGATCGCTGGGATTATGTGTTTGTTTATAAAGCTGGCAATACTGGTAGGGTTGAAGAGCGTAAAGTGATTCTTTACTTTGATGGCCTAGTTCTTAAGAAAATTGATGCTCAACCATTACCGACTGAGCAGGGCTTGGTAGAAGAGATTGATGCTTTGAGGGGTACGACTAAGCCAAATTTACCGTTTGTAGTGACGGGTCCAAAAATTGATATGGCGCCAACTGTGCCCAATCCAACTTCAGGAGTTGGTATCCCTCAAGGTGGTAATCGTGAGGATGCAAGTAACTAATTCCTGAACTCGATAATGATTTGTATTAATAGAAAGTATCTTTAGCGTGAATAACCCTACTTTAAAAATTGCAATTGCAGGTGCGTCAGGTCGCATGGGCAAAATGTTGATCGAAACTGTGTTGGCAACTCCTGATGCAAGGTTGGTCGGTGCACTTGATATTGCTGGTTGTCCTGCAATTGGCCAAGATGCGGGTGCAAGTTTAGGTATTCAAACGGGTGTGACGATTACGTCTGATTTGGCGGTTGGTTTAAAAGATGCTGAATTCTTAATCGACTTCACTAGACCTGAAGGTACATTGGTTCATTTGGCAGCGGCACGTGAGCGTGGTGTGAAAATGATTATTGGTACCACGGGATTTACAGATGCTCAAAAAGCAGAATTAAAAGCTTCCAGCGAAAAAGTTGCATTGGTATTTGCCCCAAACATGAGTGTGGGTGTTAATGCCACTTTTAAATTGCTTGAGGTTGCTGCGAAGATCCTTAATCAAGGGTATGACATTGAAGTGATTGAAGCGCACCATAAGCATAAAGTAGATGCACCATCTGGCACCGCACTAAAGATGGGCGAAGTGATCGCTCAAGCGCAAGGAAGAAATCTTGCGGATTGTGCAGTTTATGCACGTGAAGGTCATACCGGTGAACGAGAAGAAGGCACGATTGGGTTTGCAACGATTCGTGGAGGCGATATTGTTGGCGACCACACTGTATTGTTTGCGGGTGATGGTGAGCGTATTGAGATTACTCACAAGTCTGCTAGCCGACTATCTTATGCTCAAGGCTCAGTGAGAGCCGCTCGTTTCCTAAAAAATCAAACGACGGGATTGTTTGATATGCAAGATGTACTTGGACTGAAAAGTTTGACAATTTAATTGTCAAACTTAACTCCCACAATCAATCGCCATTTGAATTATTAAGTAAAAAAAGAAATTTAAGAAATCGTCATGACGCAAGCCTATGATCACCGCGCAGTAGAAGCGCAAGCTCAGAAACATTGGGAATCAAAAGACGCCTATCGCGTTTCTGAAAACGCAGTTGGTTCAGATGGCAAAGCCAAGCCTAAGTTTTACGCATGCTCAATGCTGCCTTACCCATCAGGTAAGTTGCACATGGGGCATGTCCGTAATTACACGATTAATGATGTGATGGCTCGTCAATTGCGCATGCAGGGTTACAACGTATTGATGCCAATGGGTTGGGATGCCTTTGGTATGCCTGCTGAAAATGCAGCGCTGAATAACAATGTGCCGCCAGCAGCGTGGACTTACGACAACATTGCTTACATGAAAAAGCAAATGAAAGCGATGGGTCTATCAATCGATTGGTCAAGAGAGTTTGCAACCTGTAGCCCTGAATACTATCGTTGGAATCAATGGTTATTCTTGAAAATGCTAGAAAAAGGTATTGCTTATCGTAAAACTCAAATTGTGAACTGGGACCCAGTTGATCAAACTGTTCTAGCGAATGAGCAAGTCATTGATGGTCGTGGTTGGCGTTCAGGTGCGTTAGTTGAAAAACGTGAGATACCAGGTTATTACCTCAACATTACATCTTATGGCGAAGAGCTACTTTCTGGTCTAGACGGATTGGGTTGGCCAGAGCGTGTTAAGTTAATGCAACAAAATTGGATTGGTAAGAGTTTTGGTGTGCGTTTTGCTTTTGCACATGACATTAAAAATAATGAGGGTCAGTTGATTGGCGATGGTCGTATGTATGTGTTTACGACACGTGCAGATACGATCATGGGCGTTACTTTTGCTGCTGTTGCACCTGAACATCCATTGGCACTTCATGCAGCAACATTAAATGGTGGTAACGCTAAACTCCAAGAATTTATTGAGAAGTGTAAGCGTGGCAGCGTGATTGAGGCTGATCTTGCTACTCAAGAAAAAGAAGGTATGCCTACTGGCTTATTTGTAACTCATCCAATCACCGGAGAAAAGGTGGAGGTATGGGTGGGTAATTACGTACTCATGAGCTATGGTGATGGTGCAGTAATGGGCGTTCCTGCTCATGACGAAAGAGATTTCGCATTTGCACTTAAATATAACTTGCCAATTAAACAAGTCATGCATAAAGAAGGTGAGACCTTTAATGCAAAACAATGGCAAGATTGGTATGGTGATAAAGAGCAAGTTAAAGCAATCAATAGTGGTAAGTATGATGGTTTAAATCATGCTGAAGCAGTGAGTGCAGTAGCGGATGATCTTGCTGCTAAATATATCGGTGAGAAGAAAGTTACTTATCGCTTGCGAGATTGGGGAATTTCTCGTCAGCGCTATTGGGGAACACCAATTCCGATTATTCATTGTGTGGATTGTGGAGAGGTTCCTGTTCCAGAAAAAGATCTTCCAGTAGTTCTGCCAGAAGATTGTGTGCCAGATGGATCTGGTAATCCTCTCAATAAACGTGAAGATTTCTTAAAGTGCTCTTGCCCTAAATGCGGTAAGCCTGCTCGCCGTGAAACAGACACGATGGATACCTTCGTGGATTCATCTTGGTATTTCATGAGGTATACGGGTCCAGATGCAAGTTCAATGGTAGATGCACGCAATGACTATTGGATGCCAATGGATCAATACATTGGTGGTATTGAGCATGCCATTCTGCATTTGTTATATGCACGCTTTTGGACAAAGGTGATGCGTGACTTAGGCTTAATTAAATTTGATGAACCCTTTAAAAATCTCCTGACTCAAGGCATGGTTCTTAATGAAACCTACTATATTGATCTTGAAGGCGGTAAGAAGCAGTGGGTTAATCCTGCAGAGGTTGAACTCGAGACTGATGACAAAGGTCGTCCAGTTAGTGCAAAACTGATTAAGACGGGTCAAGAAGTTCAGGTTGGCGGTGTCGAGAAAATGGCCAAGAGTAAGAACAATGGTATTGATCCTCAATCATTGATTGATCAATATGGTGCTGATACTGCACGATTGTTTACGATGTTTGCTGCGCCTCCAGAACAACAGTTGGAATGGTCTGATTCAGGCGTTGAAGGCGCATCAAGATTCTTGAGACGTTTATGGAATTTTTCGCAACAGCAAAAAGGCATTGCTAATAATGCTGGAAACGAAAAAGTTAACAAAGCACTGCGTTTAGAAATTCATACGATTCTTAAGCAAGCTAATTTTGACTATTCGCGTATTCAGTACAACACGGTTGTATCTGCAGCGATGAAAATGCTAAATGCACTTGAGCAGTCAAAAGATGTATCGACAGAAATTGTTTCTGAGGGTTTAAGTATCTTGTTAAGAGTGTTGTACCCAATCGTTCCGCATATTACGCATGATCTTTGGGTTCAGTTAGGCTACGCCAATGAATTAGGTGAACTTTTGGATGCGCCTTGGCCTAATGTTGATGAAACAGCACTAGTCCAAGATGAAATAACTTTGATGCTTCAAATTAACGGTAAATTGCGTGGTGAAATTTTAGTTGCCGCGACGGCAGATAAAGCCACAATTGAAGCAACTGCATTAGCATCCGAAGCTGCACAAAAAGCATTAGCTGGAGCATCTCCTAAGAAAATCATTGTTGTACCTGGTCGACTCGTTAATATTGTGGCGTAAACTGAACATCACTATGACATTGACTTCATTCTTTAATCAAAAGCAATTGCTAAAAATGGCAATTTTGTCATTGTTAGCTATTTCAGTATTAACTGCTTGTGGTTTTAGAATGCGTGGCGCAATTAATCTGCCATATAAGACAGCTTTAATTGTTGGCACGATGACAGTTGAGCTTCGTCAGGGTTTAACAAGAGCAATTGAAGTTGGTTCTAACGTTAAGATCACTAAAGATCCTAAAGAAGCAGATCTAACGATCAATATTCTTTTGGATCAGGCAACTCAACAAATTCTGACATACAACATTGCCGGACAAATCACAGGCTATCGTCTGACTATGTTGGTTAAATTTAATGCGATTGATAAAGATGGTAATGAAATTATTCCCGACTCTGATGTTTATATGATGCGGGATATGGATTTCTCAATTTCATCACCAACAGCTGCAGAATTGATGACAGCAGAACTTAATTCAAGTATGCGTCAAGATATTATTAATCAGATCTTGCGTCGTATTGCGGCACTACAAAAGAACGCACCAGTTGTGCAGGCGAAATAAAGCTTAGAAGTCTAGATCCATGATCAAACTGGATGCGTTTCAAACGCATATCTCTAAAGTAGCTAAGGGAAGTGAAATTCCAAGAGCGCTTTACATCATTAGTACAGATGAACCATTGTTAATGATGGAATTACAAGATAAGTTACGGGCTGCTGTGGTTGCAAGAGGATACACAGAACGAGATATGTTGATGCATGAAAAAGGCTTTGATTGGGCAAGTTTATTAAATGCTAGTCAATCAATGTCTTTATTTGGTGATAAGCGATATGTCGAATTTAGAATACCGACAGGCAAACCTGGGAAAGATGGTGCGGATGCTTTAAAACAATTTACAGCGCAAATTGAGGCTGCTCCTAAGGGTGAGCCGGATGCTGTGACATGTATCTTTTTGCCAAGATTAGATGGTCAGACTCAAAAATCAGCTTGGTTTACCGCTTTAGATAATGCAGGCTTAGCTGTGAGAATTGACTCAATTGACAGAACTCAATTACCTGCGTGGATTGCTGAAAGACTAAAACGTCAAAATCAACATGTTGTTCAAGGTGAAGCAGGTGCTCGTGCCCTTGAATTTATGGTGACACAAGTTGAAGGTAATTTAATTGCAGCTCATCAAGAAATCCAGAAACTAGGTTTGCTTTACCCTGAGGGTGAGTTAACAGAAGAACATATTCGTGAATCTGTCCTTAATGTTGCTCGTTATGACGTATTCCAACTCAATGAAGCTTATCTTGAGGGAGATATGTCGCGTATTAACCGAATGTTGGATGGCCTTAAAGGAGAAGGTGAAGCACTTGTCCTAATAGTTTGGACGATTGCTGAAGAGATTCGTACTTTGTGTCAGTTAAAGCGTGCAAGCCTTCAGGGTGAAAATGTACAAATGCTCATGAAATCCAAGCGCATTTGGGGTAAGAGAGAGCAGTTAATCCCTAGAGCATTGGCTAGATTGAGCTTGCCGGCTTTGGATCGAGCGCTTGAAGTTATTGGTCAAATGGACAGGCAAGTTAAAGGCTTACAAGTGCCAGAATTACCTGCTGACCCTTGGGATGGTTTAAGAAGAATCGGTGGGATCTTTAGCCTAAGATGAGTCATATTTGTTGATTTCCACAAATTCGCATTGAAATGGTGGAAAATTGAAGAATTGCTAATCTAATTTAGATATTTATTTAGTCGTTACTATGTCAGATCAAAACCAAGAGCAAACTAAGGAACAAATACACGAGCAAATGCGCCTAATTGGCCAAAAGGCTAGGGCAGCTTCTCGAGCAATGGCAAGAGCTAGTACTGCGCAAAAGAACTCAGCATTAATTGCGATGGCAGGTTTAGTTCGTGCCCAAGCGGAAGAACTTAAAGTGATTAATGCTAGAGATGTTCAAAGAGCAAAGGACGCTGGTCAAGATGCAGCATTTATCGATCGTCTGACATTGACTGATAAAACAATTGCAACCATGGCAGAAGGACTAGAGCAAGTTGCTGCATTAAATGATCCAATTGGAGAAATATTAAATACGCGTCAACGTCCAACTGGTATTGAAATTAGTCAGATGCGTGTGCCTTTAGGTGTGATTGGCATTATTTATGAATCACGTCCTAATGTCACAATTGATGCAGCAGCTTTATGTATTAAGTCTGGCAATGCCACGATTCTTCGCGGGGGTTCTGAAGCAATTGAATCTAATACGGCATTAGCAAAAATCATTCAAGAAGGTTTAGCTAAAGCAGGTTTGCCTTCTGAGGGTGTACAAGTAGTTGAAACAACTGATCGTGCAGCCGTTGGTGAAATGATCACCATGACAGAATTTATTGATGTGATCGTGCCGCGTGGAGGCAAGAGTCTTATTGCAAGACTGATGGCAGATGGTCGTGTGCCAATGATTAAACATCTTGATGGTATTTGTCATACCTATGTAGATGAATTTGCCGATGTATCTAAATCGATTATTGTTTGTGATAACGCAAAAACACAACGTTATGCGCCTTGCAACACAATGGAAACCTTGTTGGTTAATAGCAAGATTGCGCAACGCATTTTGCCGCCACTTTGCAAAATCTATCAAGATAAAGGTGTTGAGCTTCGTGTTTGCAGAAAAACCAAAGGTGTTTTAGCTGCAGCAGGTTTTGATGGCATGAGTAAGTTGGTGGATGCTGTAGAAGAGGACTGGCATACAGAGTATTTGGCACCAATACTTTCCATTAAGTTGGTTGAAACTATGGATGAAGCGATTGAGCATATTAATGACTATGGAAGTCATCATACTGATGCCATCATGACTGAAAACGCTGAAAATGCTAAACGTTTCTTAAGAGAGGTAGACAGTGCGAGCGTAATGGTCAATGCAAGTACACGCTTTGCCGATGGTTTTGAGTATGGCCTTGGTGCTGAGATTGGTATTTCAAATGACAAGTTGCATGCTCGTGGACCAGTAGGATTAGAAGGATTAACTTCATTGAAATATATCGTTCGTGGCGATGGTTCTATAAGAACCTAATCAGCCAAGAATATTGTGTTCAAGTAAAGATAATATTAATGCGAGATTGACCTAAATGGTTGGGGCAACAAATAGGAGATAGCTAATGGGTGCTACAGGATACGCTTGGATTAAAGCCTTTCATATTATTTTTGTAGCTTCTTGGTTTGCTGGTTTGTTTTATTTACCAAGAATCTATGTCAATTTGGCTCAGGATAATCATCCTGCAGTTCAAGAGCGTTTGCTTGGTATGGCATCGCGTTTATTTAGGTTTATGACTATCTTGATGGTGCCTGCTGTATTGTTGGGTATCGTAATGTGGACTTATTTTGGCGTTGGCCGCAGCCCAGGTACAGGCTGGATGCATGCTAAGTTATTTTTTGTACTACTAATACTGGGTTATCACCATGCTTGTTGGTTGTTGCTCAAAAAATTCCATGCTGGCAAAAACAATTATTCGCATATTTGGTACCGCTGGTTTAACGAGGTGCCGGTAGTATTGTTAACCATCGTTACAATTATTGTTGTACTCAAACCATTTTGAAGTACTTTGTCGTATGTCCAAGAGGGCTAGAAGCACCTCTTCATGCTGAGTTAACTGATTTAGTTAAAACCTATACAAGTATTAATAAACTTGAAGAGGCTGGGCTTTCTTCTGATGATGCAAGAGCACTAGTCAATAACTTTAAAGCAGTTGTGATTTCTCCGGTACCTGTAAAAGCAACAGGCGGTATTGAAGTTGCAGGCCCACTTGCTTTGTCGATGGCAATCAACCTTT
Organism: uncultured Polynucleobacter sp.; assembly: GCA_964511855.1. Lineage (GTDB taxonomy): Bacteria > Pseudomonadota > Gammaproteobacteria > Burkholderiales > Burkholderiaceae > Polynucleobacter. Next base: position 16,985 of record CAZEHN010000030.1, read on the forward strand.
ATTCTCGAATTGCAAGTCGTGTATTAACACTTTTGGTGACTTCACCCTATCGCAAAGAAGATGATATCTATAAAACTGCCAGAGGTATTGCTTGGGAAGACTGGTTTGAGCCCAATCAAACATTGCGAGTTGATTTAACTTCTCATAGATCGCCATTAACAAGTCTTAATTACGCAACTCTAAAAATCAAAGATGCGATTTGTGATCGTATGAGGCAAGTTTTAGGTGAGCGACCAAGTATTGATACAGCAACACCAGACGTCAGAGTAAGCGCCTATTTAGATGCCACACATGTATCGATTTATATGGATACCTCGGGTGAAGCTCTTTTTAAACGTGGCTGGCGTGATGAAAAAGGTGCCGCTCCTTTAAAAGAAAATCTTGCGGCAGGAATTTTGGCGTTAACTGGGTGGCAACCGGATCAACCATTATTTGATCCGATGTGCGGTAGTGGCACATTCTTAATTGAAGCAGCTCAAATTGCACTTCAAATTCCTCCAGGTGCAATTAGAGCTGGATTATTAGACGGCACAGGTATAGAGCAACACCAGGAAGTTGAGTCAGAAGCCACCGCAGTTGAACAAGAGGTAATAGACGAAGTTGAGTCAAATTCTGAAGCCGTGCTAGAACCCAAGTTAGATCAGGTTCCTGAAAAACCAGTTTGGCAAGCACCAATTTCTGTTGAAACAGGCAAGCCTATTCATACAGGTATTGTTAACCCACCGATTGCTAGACCGG
>CAZEHN010000030.1:17822-19511 GCA_964511855.1 uncultured Polynucleobacter sp.
GAAACAGGCAAGCCTATTCATACAGGTATTGTTAACCCACCGATTGCTAGACCGGTAAAAAGTATTCAAGCTCAAGAAAAAGTAGAGAAGCCGTCTAGAAAAATAAGTGTATATAAACCAACTCGAGTGGATTTAGTGACAAGTTTGCAGGGCTTTGGATTTTTAAGATTAAAACCCTATCAGCTTGCAAGAGAGCTTAAGCTTTGGAAATCAATTTGCGAGTATGCAAATTTAGTCATGAAGGCGAGCTCAAACAGAACTTTAAAAATTGCAGGCTCCGATATTAATGAGAAGATGGTTGCAATTTGTAGGAGTAATTGGAAAAAAGCAAAACTTCCAGGATTGCCTGTGATTCGACAGATTGATGCTTTGTCAGCTGGATCTCCATTTAAAGCTGAACCTGGCGTGATGCTGTTTAACCCTCCTTATGGTGAGCGTATCGAAATCAAAGGCGGCAGAGGTGATAGAGGCGGAAGAGACGGCATGGAAGGAGAGAAGTCTTCTCGTGGTGCTAGAGATCCATTACCTAAGAATATCTCGGATCCTGAATTTGTTGAATTCTTAGCTAATTTTGGCAAACATCTCAAGACTGAGTTTGGCGGCTGGCAAGTTGATGTATTAACTGCAGATATGGGTTTGCCAGGTCAGCTACGCATGAAAGAATCTAAACGCACGCCATTGTTTAATGGTGCGATTGAATGCCGCTTATTTAGATTTGATATTCGGGCATTGGATAATCAAAATAAGCACTAAGCAAAAAGCACTAAGAAATTAAATTTGTTAAATAGGAAGTCATTATGGAATACAAAACTTATATTTGTTTGATTTGTGGTTGGGTTTATGACGAAGAAGCAGGTGTGCCGGATGAAGGTATTCCTCCAGGAACACTTTGGAAAGATGTTCCTATGAACTGGACATGTCCTGAATGCGGTGCACGTAAAGAAGACTTTGAAATGATGGCGTTTTAATTAACGACACTAATAGTTAATAAGTTATTAAGCAGTATTTAATAGAATTAATCGAATCAGAATTTGGAATGATCATGGCTAAGAATGAAGCTCTCTTTGAACGTGCACAATTAACCACTCCTGGAGGAGTTAATTCTCCTGTGAGAGCTTTTCGTTCGGTAGGTGGCACACCAAGATTTATTGAAAAAGCTAAAGGGGCTTATTTTTGGGATGCTGAGGGTAAAAAATATATAGATTGTATTGGCTCATGGGGGCCAATGATCGTTGGACACGCACACCCTGAAGTGGTCAAGGCTGTTCAATTAGCCGCAGAAAATAGTTTTAGCTTTGGTGCTCCAACAGAAGCTGAAATTATCATGGCAGAAAAAATCTGTGAACTTGTACCAAGTATTGAGCAAGTAAGACTTGTATCGAGTGGAACAGAAGCCACAATGAGTGCCTTACGTTTAGCTAGAGGCTTTACTGGAAGAGACTTAATCATTAAGTTTGAAGGTTGTTACCATGGCCATGCTGACAGTCTTCTTGTTAAGGCGGGTTCTGGTTTATTAACTTTTGCCGATCAAACGGTTGATCTTGCTAAAAATGCACCTTCTTCAGGCGGGGTTCCACAAGATTTAGTGAAGCACACGCTTGTATTGCCTTATAACGATGTGGCTGCCTTAGAGAATGCATTTAAGCAGTTTGGTGACAAAATTGCTTCAGTCATTGTTGAACCAATTGC
>CAZEHN010000031.1:0-16915 GCA_964511855.1 uncultured Polynucleobacter sp.
AGTCAACATATGAACGATATGAATCACCAAGAGACCAATAACTCTGATTTAACCAGTCTTAAGCTTCAACGTGAAAATTGGGCCTTGATGGCACATGCAGATTCAGCGGCGGTGATGTTGCATGCCAAAACTGAAACTGATCTTATTAATGGTATTTGTCGTGCAATCGTTGTTCAGTCGCCTTATATCGTTGCATGGGTGGGTTTTGCCCAACACGATGAACAAAAGACGGTTAAGGTTGTAGGTGTTGAGGGCTTGGCAGCTAATTATGCGCGTGGTCTTCAGGTCAGTTGGTCAGCAGAAACTCCTTTGGGCCTTGGCCCAGTGGGTACTTGTATTAGAACTGGATTAACTGTTGTGATTGCGGATTCAGATACCGACCCACGTTTTGCCCCCTGGAAAGATCGCGCCCAAGCTTTTGGAATTCGATCAGTCATAGCAGTACCAATTGTTGATCGAAATTTTCAACCTATTGGTTCTTTAGGGGTTTATTCATCGTTACCCGATGTATTTACTGAAATAGAGATTAAACTTTTTAAAAGTCTTGCAAGTGATCTTTCAGTTGGATTAATTGCTTTACAGGATAAAGCTAAATTATTTAAGGAATCTAAAGAAAGACAAGATGCTCAAATCGCATTAGCGCAGTCATTAGAGGCGACCATTGAAGCAATGTCGCGCACAATGCAGTGGCGGGACCCTTATACGGCGGAGCACCAAAGAAGGGTGGCAAATATTGCTGTTGCTATAGCTAAAAAAATGGGTTGGTCAGATGATCGAATAGAGGGTTTATACCTTGCAGCAATGGTGCATGATATTGGTAAGCTCGCCATACCTGCAGAAATTTTGACAAAACCAACAAAATTGACAGATTTAGAGATGCAATTAATGAGAGGTCATGTTGAAGCCGGGTATCAAATACTAAAAGACATTCCATTTCCTTGGCCGATTGCGCAGATGGTTCATCAACATCATGAGCGATTGGATGGTTCAGGTTATCCTATGAAAATTAAAGGTGATCAAATTCTGATTGAGTCACAAATACTTGCGGTAGCGGATACTTTAGAAGCTATGTCATCCCATCGACCGTATCGTCCTGCGAAGGGGCTTAAGTTGGCTATTGATCAAATCAAGCAAGAATCAGGGATTTCATTAGATGCAAAAATTGTTGATGTAGCTTGTGAGCTCTTGTTAGACCCAGAGATTGCTAAACGTTTTTTTTGGTGAAAGTGCTAATTTTTCAAATAATTGAAACTCTATGATGGTATTTAATCCTCAACTTGATTTGAAATTTGAGCGAGAAGTCGCTTTAAGCCAAGAACAAATTTGGGATGGCTGGACTAATCCAGAAACGCTTGTTAAGTGGTTTTGTCCGCGACCATGGAAAGTAATTGATTGTGAAATCGATTTAAGACCTGGCGGATTATTTAAAAACACAATGCAATCCCCTGAAGGCATTAATTTGCCCGAGAATATTGGCACTTATTTGCTGGTTGAGCCTTGTGAACGACTTATCTGGACCAATGTTCTAGGTCCAGAATTTAGACCAAGCCCAAATAGCGCAGACCCTCAATCAGGTTTTTTGTTTGTAGCTGATCTAAAGTTTGAGAAACTCCCTTCGGGGCTTACAAGATATAGTGCACACCTGATGCATCAGGATGAGGCCTCAAAAATTACTCATGAGAAGATGGGGTTTGAGCAAGGGTGGGGGATAGCCCTCGATCAGCTTGTCGAACTTAAATCCTAATTAAGCTGAATTGTTTAAAAATGGCTGAAAAAGGCTAAAAAGAAGTTAAATTTAGGGCGATCACTCTGAAAAAAGGTAGAATTGCGCCTAATGATCAATTCTTGCAAAAACCGCCTTATCCACTGGGTCGCTATCTTAGCGATCTTGATGAGTGCGCTTGCGCCGGCGATTTCTCAAGCAGTTTCAATTGCTAATAGTGGCCATGGCTTTTCAATGGAGATCTGTTCCACGGATGGGGTTAAAACTATCCAGGTGATGCAAGATGACCAAGATCAAGCAAAAGCTAGTGAGCCTTGCCCATATTGTTTAGCTCATGTTGCCTATGCTATTCCATTAAATACAAGTCTTGTATTTGCTACACCCAATAATCTAAGTTCTTATCCTTATCTTTTTTATCAATCACCTAAGCCACTCTTTGCTTGGGTTCGACTTCCTTCTAGAGCTCCTCCAGCCAACTCCTAAATCTACATAGGTTATAGCCATCGCTATGTAACTTATAGCAATCGCTATGTTTGATGACGATTAAGTCATCTAAGGATTTTGGAGGAATTATGTTTTCAAATATGCGCTTGATGCGCGCACTTCTATTTTTGTATGCTGGCTTGTCTATTAGTTTAGGTGCTTTGCTTTTATGCATGAGTTATTTATTTGTTTCATCCGTTGGTGTTAATCAGGGTGTTGAGTTAATTCTTGTCCCGATCACTTCAGATGTTAAGGGTTCCAGATAGCCCAATATCGAATGATTAACAAATTAACTGAATGGAATAATTATGAAATTAAATAAAACTAAATTATCACTAGCGCTATCAGTACTCTTTAGTGGCGCAGTAATGGCTGAAGGCATTCCAGTTGTAGAGGTTACTGCTAGGCCTGATATAGCAGAAGTTGAAGTTGATAAATTCTCAAGCGTGTCTGCAGTTGTAACGGATAACACTATTCGTGATTTACACGCTGCGGATTTGGCGTCTGCTTTAAGAAATACCCCTGGCACTCAAATTTCTCGATATAACCCAATTGGCTCGTTTGGTGGTGATCAGGGTGGGGCGATTTTTATTCGTGGTATGGGATTGAGTCGTCCAGGTAGTGAAATCAAGACTTATATCGATAACGTTCCAATGTATATGCCGATATGGAATCATGCATTGCTAGACCTATTGCCAGTCAATGGCATGCGGGATATCACGATTTATAAGAGTCCTCAGCCTCAAATTAATGGTAATAACTTTGCCTCAATCAATTTAAATACTAAAACTGCATCCAAAGCTGGCGTCACCGGAAATGCTCGGATTTCGTATGGCATGTTTAATACTGTAATTGAGCAAGCTGACTTGGTTGGCAGGGTTAATGATGTTGATTTCTCATTAGCACAAGGCTTTTCTAGTTCGAATGGGCATCGTGCAAATGCAAGCGGACAATTAGCAAATGTCATGGGTTCATTGGGTTACAAGATCAATGAAAACTGGTCCGTTGGCGTAAGTGGGATGGCGATCAACAATAATGCTAAAGATCCCGGAAATAACACATTACCTCCGTTGCCTATTGCTGCAACATATGACAGTGCTGCTCAGATGGCATCCGTTTATTTAAAGCACGCATATGAATCAGTAGAAGGTGAGATTAGGGCATATGTAAACACGGGTAAGGGAAATTTAAACAATGATGTCCAGCAATATGGCTGGGGGAACAGTTTAAATGCCTTTCAGATGAGTGGTGTGCGTTGGAAGGAAAGTATTAATACGTGGAAGGGCGGTAATTTGGTAATGGGGCTTGATTATGATCAGGCAACTGGAACAGTTACTACGACCCCTCTTGCTTGGGGTGCTCCATACACCCTTTCTAGTGTTACTACTAAAACACAGATGCCAACTTTCATCATGACTTCGCCATATATTGGATTCAATCAGACGATTCAACTTGATGAAAAATGGTCTTTAGTGCCTTCTGCAGGATTGCGTAATTATCAAAGTAATCAATATGGTTCAAAAAATGCTCCTTATGGTGGTATTTCATTAGTATCTGATACGGTGACGCTCTTTGCTAATGCTTCTAAGGGTATTAACTATCCTGGATTAGAGGGACCAGCTTTGGCAGCTGGAACTGGCTTGAATCTTGGGCAATCTTGGAAAAATTTAAAAGCCGAAGAAATGAATCATTTAGAAATTGGTGGAAAGTTTTTGCCTGACAGCAAATCTCGTATTGATTTAAGTTTATTTCAAGATGCAATTACTAATCGTTATGTTTCAAGTCTAAATTGGATGGGTGGTACTGGATATTGGTATAACTCTGGCGGCTACACGATTCGTGGCACTGAATTATCGGCTCAACGTGAGATCATTCCTAACTTAACATTATTTGGAGGTTGGACATACTTGAGTAATAACAGTACGGTTAATTTACCGTATGTTCCAAAAAATTCCTTTAATTTAGCCATTACCGGATATGTTAATAAATTCCGAATCTCAATTGATGGGCAATATCAGTCGACTTTCTTTGCTTTAAATTCAAATAGGGACGGTACTCCAAATACTCAGCAAATTGATGGATTTGCAATAGCTAATGCACGAGTTTCTTACCCTATTCCAGAATTGGGTAAGAAGGGAGAAGTATTCCTAATGGTCGAGAATATTTTTAATCAGAAATATAGCTATCGACAAGGTTATCCAATGCCAGGCACTTGGGGTTCATTGGGTTTGCAAGCAAGTTTTTAATTTAACAAAGGTGAGACTATGAAAATCAAAAGATTATTTATTACTGTATTAGCACTTATTTCTCTGCAAGCATATGCGGGGCCTACCGACCCGCTATTTATCAACTTAACGACGGATGATTCTGCTCGTTCAACAATGGCTCTTACGTTTGGAAAACATCATTTTGCAAATGGACATCCGCTAAGTATTTTCTTGAATGATAAGGCGATTATGTTTGGTGTTAAAGCGGGGGCTGACAAATACCCAAGTCAGAAAAAAGAGATTGCAGAAATAGTATCTAAAGGAGGATTGGTGATTGTTTGCCCTATGTGCCTAAGAAACGCTGGCTTTACTGAAGCTGATTTATTGCCAGGAGTTAAATTGGGTGGGCCACAAGTAACTGGTGAGGCCTTATTTAAAGATGGAACTAAAACAATGAGTTGGTGATTGACGATCTAGATTGCGTAATAAATTTTTTATATTATTAAAGGAAACAAAATGAAATTATTAAAATTAACACTTGTAAGTTTGGCGATGCTTAGTGCTGCTTTTGCTAATGCACAGTCAGCTAAAATTGGGAACATTAGTATTGATGGTGCCTATACGCGTGCAACAGTGCAGGGGCAAAAAGTGGCAGGCGGTTTTATGAAGATTTCTAATCAAGGTGCTGCTGATCAATTGGTTTTAGGAAGTACTCCTGTTGCCGAAGAGTTGCAACTACATACTATGTCGATGGAAGACAATGTAATGAAAATGCGTCAAGTCAATGCAATTGATGTGCCGGCAAATGGTTCAGTTGAATTAAAACCAGGTGGACTGCATATTATGTTTATTGGCATTAAATCGCCATTTGCGGCCGGAACAATGGTTCCCGTAAAACTGAAATTCGCTAAAGCTGGAGAAGTTGAAATTAAACTTCCAGTAAATGCAATGCCAGATATGCCTGCAGGACATGGTGCAAATAAGCATTAATTTAGATGCAAAGATTAAATAAAAACCGCCAGATGGCGGTTTTTATTTCTCCACTTATTTAAGTAAGCTTATTTAACTAAGAGTACGGGTTGTTTTGCTGAACTTAATACGCGTTGAGCTACTGATCCCATTAGGATGTCGAGTAAGCCGCTGCGGCCTTTAGCACCCATCACAATTAAATCAACTTTATCTTTATTGGCAAGTGCCATGATTTCATTTGAGATATGGCCGCGTTTAATAACCATTGTATGTTTTACTCCGGCCGCATCTAACACCTTTTGAGCTGGCTTTAATTCTTTTTCACTAATTTCTCTTAGATAATCGTCAACAACATTTTTTGCTACGAATTGTTTTACATGATTCAAGCCAGCATCATCATGAATATTTGCTAGCGTCACCGTAACTGGGCTACGTGAATTTTTCGCAAATTTAGCGACATATTTAGCAGCATTGAGAGATGCTTTAGAGCCGTCGATAGGTAATAGGATTTTCATGACTAGTCTTCCTTGATAAATTTAGTGTTTCTCCAACGAGTTTATGCCAATTAGGTTGGAATATCAATCTAAGCATTTTTAGATAAATTGCGGATTCTTTATTCGTCTGTATGAAGCTTTGATAATTTCATGCCAGAAGATACCTATCACTGTTGCTATGGTAATCATGAAGATACTGTCAATAGTGAGGTTAGTGAAATGAAATCGATCTCTAAAAAATGGGATTAAAGTAAATAGAACAAAAATTGTACTTGCTGATCCGATGATCCAGTATTGGGGTAGGTTAGGTTTTTTAAGGATATTGAAAAAGTGATCTTTAAGTGAGCGGCTCACAATCACCAATGAAAGATTGCCTAATACTAATGTTCCAAAAGCGATGGTTGTTGCAAATGCAATTGACTGATCGTGCCAGATAAGTCCTAAATATAGACCTAGAACAATCAGAAGTAGTCCAACTCCTTGGGATATAGCAACGGAGAGGTTACTCAAACTAAAAATTTTGTGATCAAGGCTTCTGGGAGGTCTTTTCATGACATTAGATTCTGGAGCTTCTGCTTCAAAAACAATGGCACAAGAAGGGTCAATGATCATTTCAAGAAAAAGAATATGTATTGGTCCTAAAAGAGGTGGTGCATTAAAAAGGAGGGGTATAAATACGGCACCTGCTATGGGTATATGGACTGCAACAACATAAATGATTGCTTTTTGGAGGTTGTCGAAAATTTGCCTGCCTTGACGGATGGTGTTGACGATGGATGAGAAATCGTCATTAAGTAAAACGAGGGAGGATGCTTCTCTTGCAACATCAGTACCTCGTTGCCCCATGCTTATACCGACATGGGCGGCTTTGAGTGCTGGCGCATCATTAATACCATCGCCTGTCATTGCAACAATTTCATTTGTCGCCTGAAGTGCCTTAACAAGCCTTAATTTTTGATCCGGCTTGATGCGCACGAAAACATTAACTTCTTTAACTGCTGATTGGAGTTCAGCTTCCCCTAGTTGATCAATATCGCGTCCGGAAAGTGTTTGTGTAGCATTAATGCCGGCTTGAGTTGCGATAGCTTTAGCAGTAATTGCATGATCTCCTGTAATCATAATGACCCGAATTCCGGCGTCGTGACATTGTTTGACTGATTGAGGAACTTCAGGTCGAAGTGGATCTTTAAGTCCAACTAAGCCTAACCATTCGAATTCAAACGAGGAGACGCTATTAGGCCATTCATTACCTGATTTTGTATATTTAGCTTTTCCAACGCCTAAGAGTCTTAAGCCATTAGAGGCCATGGTATTAATTTGTTCTTCAATTCGTGACTGTTCTTGTGAACTAAGTTTGCAAAGTTGCATCACTGCTTCGGGAGAGCCTTTGATTGCAATTACTATTTCATTGGGCTTGGATGTTGGCTCCCAAAGGTGTGTCATTGCCGGTAGTTCTGGAGTTAAGCCATATTCATGAACAAGTTTGAGATTTGCATAGAGTTCCCTATAGTCCGGATTTAATTTTGAATTACTCTCCAAGAAGGCTTTTTCCATTGGATCAAATGGATCGATCTCACTTGCTAAAACTGTATAACTGAGTAATTCTGTTTGAGTTTGGCTTAATTGGGTTGGTAATAGCGGGGAATCAGTAGTTTGATTCATCGTCACTAATGCTTGAAGTGACATTTTGTTAATCGTTAAAGTGCCAGTTTTATCTACACAAAGCGTATTAATGCTACCAAGAGTTTCAATGACAGAAGCTCTCCTTGTTAGAACATGTTGACGTGATATGCGCCATACACCAAGAGCCATAAATACCGTCAAAATAACGGTAAATTCCTCAGGAAGTAGTGCCATTGTTAGGGTAATGCCTGTTAATGCACCTGTTAGCCATTGTTGATAAAAAATGCCGTAACTAAGACAGACGATTAAAGAAAGAATAATTCCAAAAAAAGCAAATCGCTTAATTAGAATGCGTACATCTTTTTGAAGGGGGCTTTCTGAATTGTCAATTTGATCGAGGCTTTTGCCAATTTTGCCAATTTCAGTTTGAAGACCGATAGCATTAATTCTTGCAATTCCACCGCCTCTTACTACCATGGTGCCAGAGTAGATGTATTGATCTACATTCTTACCAATAGGTTCTGACTCTCCTGTTAGTAAGGATTCATCCAGTAATAGATCATTAGATTGAATTAATTTGGCGTCAGCAGCAATTCGATCGCCTTCTTCTAGGATGATAAGATCTCCAACCAGAAGCTCTCTACTCGGGATACGAAACGATTGTCCATCACGTATGACTAATGTTCGAGGGCTAGAAAGATCTTTTAAGGCCGCGATGGCTTTTTCACTTTTATTTTCCTGATATACCGTGATGGTAATTGATAAAGCGATAAAACCACTAAGTAGAAGGGTGTCTTCAAGGCTGCCAATGAGTAGATAGATAAAAGCCGTCGCTAAAAGCAATGCAAACATTGGTTCGGAGAGGATGCGAAACAATGTTCGAGCAAGATTCTTTTTATCTTTAATTGGGAGCTCATTAAATCCATATTGAGTTCGAAGTTTTTCAACTTCTGATTGTTTAAGTCCGTTGATCGAATCAATCATTCAAACATAACCTAGTTGGATTTGGTCGAAGCGAAGTCTTAATCATTCTGAAGTGCTTGGGGTCCAAAATGCTTGGCTTACGAAATCTAGTTTTACCATTTCGTGGACGACATGGTCGAGTAAATGGTTATCGATATTGGTTGCAATCATTTTTGCCTCAATTTCAACCTCGTTATTCCCAAAAGAATGAATATCTAAATCATCGACTAGATATGCGATCTCATTTAAGTGTTTGGTCAATGTTGACATTGCCAATTTTTGACGGCCTCGATCCGCGATGATATAAATAGTGGCAGTAACTTCACTGCGATTCATATCAATTGGCTGTTTGTTAATTTGGTTAACAATAGGTCTTAGAAGCGTATTTGCCATCAATACGAAAGCAGTTCCAAGTATTGCTTCAAGTATTAGATCTGAGCCTGCAGCTGCGCCGATGGCAGCAGATCCCCAAAGAGTCGCAGCCGTATTGAGTCCTCGGATATTGCCTTCTTCTCGCATAATCACGCCAGCACCTAGAAAGCCTATTCCTGAGACTACGTAAGCAATTACATGGATAGCGCCGTCGTGCCCGGTTAAACGATTGCCCATGTCTACAAATATGGCAGCGCCTAGAGCGACAAGTACATTTGTTCTTAATCCTGCTGTACGTTGCCTGTATTGACGCTCTATGCCAATAAGTCCACCTAGGATGAAAGCCGTCACAAGGCTAACGGTAGTATCAGCAAGTGAATTTAGGTCTATATGATTGATAAATTCCATTAAGTGTTCGCTTGTCTTCGCTGTTATTTAGCTTATTGTCACAAATTATTCATAAAAATGTTACATAAATATTAAATAGCTGAATATCAAGGGATATTCACTTTTTCACATAAATGTCCTGGATGTGTCATATAAAAGTCGTTTCCAAGCTCAAGAATTCACTTCAAAATTACCAAAAAATACGAGGAAGAAAATGATTGTTCAAAAATTAAGACTTCAAAGAGGTTGGTCTCAAACTCAATTAGCTGAATTATCTGGACTTAATGTCAGAACAATTCAGAGAATTGAAAAGGGTGGATCTGCCAGTAATGAATCTTTAAAAGCATTGGCCTCTGTTTTTGAGATGGATTTCAATGAATTAAAAACTGAGGAGAAAGTCGTGGGTAAGAATATTGGTATTGCTCAAATAAATTCAGGTTTAAGTTTGGACGAGTTGTTGGCTTATTCGAGATTGAATCGCGTAAAGAGTTTTTACAATCATCTAATTAAGTTTGTTTTGATTATTGCCGCTTTGGGCGTCTTTAACTATCTCAAAACGCCATCAAAGCCATGGATTATGTGGGTAATTATTGGTTGGGGTGCAGGGTTATTGTGGCATGCATACCGCACTTTTATCAGAGGATTTAATCCTGAATGGGAAAAACGCTTTATCGAAAAGCAGATGAAGCGCAACTAATTAAAGTTTACGGTTAATCAGCTTTGTGTAAGATATTGCAGGGCTAAAGTTTATGTTGGTAATTTGATTTGCAATATCAAATATGTCTACAAGCAGTTTTAATAGAAAAAACCACCCGAAGGTGGCTTTTTATTAATGCAATTAGCCGTTATGAGAACCATCACAGAAAGGGCTGTTTTTTGATTTGGTGCAGCCGCAAACATAGATTGTTTCATCCTTAGTTGCTTTAAATTGACTAGGTGTTTTATCAGTATCTTTATGTGACCCGTTACAAAGTCCAGTGCCGCTTTTGCCGCAAACACATAACCAGTATTCTTGACCTGCTTTAACATCGATGGCGTAAGGCATTTATATCTCCAATAGTAATGAACTAACGTTGAATATTACGCTTTGTTTTTGCTATTTTGATGCTTATTAATTGAATGTTCCATTCAAAATAATTCATCAGGCTAGTTCTCAGAAAATACTTAGGCTGCCGCCAAACATTCTGCTAAAGAATTGGATATCTCTTGGCATCGCTCAAGTCCAATATCGGTTAAGCTAAGAAGCTTAATACGTTCATCAATGTCAATCTCGCGACGTATTAATCCTTTTGCAATGAGTTGCTTAAGAGCTGCATGAAGGGTTGTGTGTGAGGCGAGTTGATTCATTTCCAAGATTTCACTCACCGTTAATCGATCACCTCTCTCGCAAGCGATTGATATTTCATCAAAAATTGCTTTTTGCAGGTCAGTTAATCCATATTTGTGGTTAATTTTTTTAACCAGTGTTGTATATCTGCAGTAAATATTTAAATTATGATTTGTTGTCATTTGTAACTCCTATTCAATCATTAATGACCATTGATATTTAGGGTAAATACTAAAAATGAATTATGAAAATTTTGCTAAAAGATGATGAAACTTTTATGAAAGATACTTTGTTTCAGAATGCTTAATAAAATCAGATAAATACAGCATTCTTATATAATTTGTATGGAATTAACCAATATAAAGTGTCAATTATGAAAATTAAATCAGCTAAAAAGTTGTTAGCCGCATCCTTATCTTTGTCATTCTTTATGACGCCTCTAACTAGTATTGCTTGTACTAGTTTTCTATTAAAAGGGAGTGATAAGGGAAATGTATATGGTCGTACTATGGAGTTTGGCCTTGCGCTTAAATCTCAGTTGACGGTGATCCCTAAAAATTTTGCAATGCCTGGTGTGGGTGTTGATGGCAAACCTGGTACTGGCTTAAATTGGACAACTAAATATACTGCCGCTGGTATGAATGGCTTGGGTTTGCCAGTACTTCTTGATGGTATGAATGAAAAAGGTTTGGTAGGCGGATTGTTAAATGCGCCAAATACTGCTGAGTATCAAGCGGTTGCACCTGCTGATTCTGCTAATAGTATTGCTTCTGTTCAAATCTTGACTTACGCATTGACTAACTTTGCGACTGTAGAAGAAGTTAAAGCTGGCTTTCAGAAAATTAAGGTTAATCGCTCAACGATTCCTGCATACAACAATAAATCAGCACCTGTACGTATGACTTTGCATGATGCATCAGGTAAAAGTATTGTGATTGAGTATTTGAAGGGTGAACTTGTTATTACTGATAACCCAACAGGTGTAATGACAAATGATCCTGCATTTAGAGACCAATTAAATAGCATTGGTAAGTATGCAAATCTTACAAATGTAGAAAAGGGTAGTGTTGTTATTAACGGTACAAGCTTTGCCCCACCAAGTTCAGGGAGTGGCTTGCAAGGTTTGCCAGGGGATTATTTAAGTCCTAATCGTTTTATTAGAGCGATTTTCTTGACGAAGTCAGTTCCTGCTTCATATACGACTAATCAACAAATCAATGCAGCATGGCATATCTTAGGTAGCTTTGATATTCCACCAGGTGCGATTAGCTTGCCGGCAACAAATGCTTACGGTGGTGGCGCGGGCGGTATTGAAATTACCGAGTGGACTGTCGTAGCTGACACTAAGAATCTTGTTTACTACGTCAAAATGTTTGAAACAACAAACGTTCAAGCATTTGATTTCAAGAAAATTGATCCAAATGTAAAAGAAATCAAGTTCTATAACTTAGATAAGCCACAAAGCTATATCCCTATTAATTAATAATTTGTGCTTTGATAAACCTCGATATCACTTGTGGCTATCGAGGTTTTTTATTTCTAAAAGGCAATCAAAAAAGTCTTTAGCGAATAGTTTGCTGTTACCTAAACTTGATTTAGCAATAATTTCTCTGCAATTCTTACGGAAATTAACAAATTCAGCTGGTTGATTTGAAATTCTTTTGGCGATGTCAAGATACTGATCTTTTGAATTTGCAATCCAAAGTGTTTCATTAATGCTTTCAAGAATACTTGCAGTCTGACGTGCCGCAGGGAAATTTCCTTTAAGGGTTAAAACAGGTACGCCCATCCAAAGGGATTCGCAGGTAGTGGTTCCTCCAGTGAAGGGGAGTGTATCAAGCATCACATCAATTTCTGAATAGGCATTTAGGTAGCTATCATATTTTTCATTCGGGTAAAACTCGATTCGGCCTGGCGCAATACCTAGTTTTGAAAAGGATTCTGAAATTCCGGATTTTAGTTTTGGATCGGAAAGATTTTGGTGTCTTAATTTCAGTCTACTTGAAGGAATTACCATGAGGATGGATCCCCATAGTTGAAGACATTCATCACTTAATTTATTTGTATTTGAGAAGCATCCAAAAGTTATATATCCATTTTTTATAAATGGAGCATCGCTTATATTTGCATCAAAAATTGGTTTTGAAAAATTAAACCTTGTGCCTGGTAAATAGATTACCTTCTCGGTGTATAAGTTATTTTCTGATTGTGGCGCATGCGCTTTATCTGTAATGATGTAGTCCATTCCAGATATTCCGGTGGATTCCATAAAACCTAAATATGTCGCTTGAGTTGAGCATAATCGTTGGTTAAATAAATCCAGTCTATTACCTTTGGTGTGGCCTGAAAGATCTATAAGAATATCTAGATTGCATCCTTCGACTAATTTTTTAATTTCTTGATCGTTTAAGTATGAAATTTGTACAAATTCTTCGCAAGAACTCTTGATTTCAGAGGTGAGAATGTCGGCTTTGGGATTGTTGCTAAATGCAAATAGTTTTAATCCTAAGACTTTCAGTTCCTGCATTAGACCTTTAATGAAATAGCCAACGGGGTGCATATTAAAGTCTGCCGAAATAAATCCAACCCTTATTGGTGGGGTATTTCCATCAGGATTTATTGATTTACGAGAGGAGTTATTCGAGTGAAATGGGAAAACCTGCTTAGAGAATCGCTTTATTTCAGAGATGGCTAGATTGTGCGTAGGTAAATAATTGGCAAGCAACATTGCATTTGAGTATATCGATGCATTTTTGCTACCTTTACGCAAGCAATCGATGAGGTATCCAAGACCTTTTTCTCCTTGTCTTGCGGCAGATAAAGAGATGCTGTAATTAATTATAAAGTTTTCATTGTTTTTGAACTTTTCGTACAACGGCGCAAGAACATCCACTGCTTTATTGGGGTATCCCTCTAGGATATGAATGGATGACAAGCCTATAGCACTTTCAAGGTGAAGTGGATCTTGATTTAATAGTTTTGTAAATAAATTTGCTGCATCTGCATTTCGGCCCTGTTTTTGATATGTTTGTGCTAGTTGTAGCTCTGATGCCTTATAAATTGATGGGCTAGCAAAGTGCATGCCGCTCTTGATGACAACGATTGCTTCATCTAGTTGTCCCAAAGATATTTGGCAACTAGATAATTCAAGATAGAGCTCTGCGTTAGTCGGATCTTTCTGGATTAAAGATTGATAAATGTTGGCAGATTGCTCATATTGATTTGCAATTAAATATTGTCGAGCCTGACTAAGAAGGTTTTGATCGGTGGGCATGCTAATTTATTGATCGGGTATTGTTAAATGAAGATTCATTTCCATACATTTTTTACAGAAACTACTGTTGTATTTGAGATCTTCAATTTCTTCAAAAGTTTTATCCAGAAAAAATATTGGAGAGTCACTTATTGTTTGAGTGGTTCCGCAACAAAGGTTGACCGCACCATCATACTGAATGGTGGTCATATTGAATCTAAGTTCGCAATCTTTTGTCCCACTTCGATGCAGGGCATTATTTTTGGGAAACTCTAATGGGTTATGAAGAAATTGTTGGCTTATATCTTGAAATATTGGAATAGATTTCTTTCTATTCGAACTATCGCTGTCGAGTGAATTCATAATCGACTCAATTGGTGCCAAAATTGCTAAAGAAGGCGCATAGCCAAACCCTAATTTATCCGCTAGTTCTTTTATAGTAGCTTGCTCATTGACGGTATTTTTATAGAGATGGTGGCCAATCCATATCTGAGTATGTGCATGATACAAATCTCTGAGTCTGGCGAGTTCATGCAAATTATCAATCACATGATCGATTTTCCCGCGCGCATGTGTTTTTTCATAAATGGCCTGATTAAGGCTAGATAATGAAATTTTCATTCTGTCGGGTGAGGCTTTCATAAGAGCTTCCAAGCGAGATCCATGATTGAGATTGCTTGAAATAAATGAAGTCATGCCGAATTCTTTTGTTGCAAGAATGAATTGATCAATTTGTGGGTGTAAGAGTGGTTCTCCCCAATTAAACAGCCAGATATCAGGATTTAAATTACCTTGTTCATTTTTGATCTTGTTTAGGATATCTTTATAAAGCTCAATTGACATTAATCCTTTTGGGATATTACCTTGATTTGCTACAGGGCAAGTAGGGCAGCGTAAATTGCAGCCGCCAACAATATCGATTGCGTATACATATCGTTCACTTTCTAATGGGCGATATCGATGTAATTCTTTTTTTAGCTGATGATCAAAGTGGCTTGGTTTTAAGTGAGAAGGTAATTTTAAAAATCCTTCAAAATAACTTTGATTGTTAATAGAGATTTTTAGATCGAGACATTTATTTAAGAATGCAAGAGCACTATCGTATTGGCGAATATGAATTAAATTTTGTAGGGTAGATTCTGAAGCTAATGACTTATCAAATTGGGGGTGAGATAGTTCAAAAATTGCTCGTTCACAAAGTTTTAAACCTTCTAAATTTCCACTGAGCAGAACAATTGTTCCAGCCCCGTACAGTGCTAATGAATCATCTGGGAAATCTTTAAGATGAGATGCATAAAGTACGTAAGCGGCTTCTAGATCGCCATTGCGATGTTTCTCGAGTGCTTGATTAATTAGGGTATTCACCGACAGGCTCTTTAATGGTGCTTAACTCTTTGGATCTTAAAGGATATTCGTATATAGTTAGCCATTATCTCTAAATGTAAACCATCCATAACAATAATCAGATTATGAACAATAAAACAGCAATAAAAGCCTCGATGTTTTTGGTGGCAGTTTCTTCAAATTCTTTGCTGCAAGCTGCTCCTTCATTGTGTAATTATGGAGATTATGGTGCGCCAGGCTCCACGGTTTGTACTCCAGCTCCCGCAGGTTATTACGTTGCTATCACTGGTGCTACAGAAGCGACCCCTGCAAGCCCAGGTTCATATCAGCCAAGTATTGGTCAAACAAGTGCACTGCTGGCGCAGCCTGGGCACTATGTGCCGTTTGCAGCCTCAGATAGTCAGATTCTTGCTCCTGCAGGAACTTATGTAAATCAATATGGTCAAAGTGCCCCCACTTTAGCTCCAGCAGGCACCTATGTAAGTGGAACGGGTGCAACAAATCCTACCCAATTAGCCTTTGGTACTTATTTGCCGACAACTGGCTCAACATCTGCTTCAGCTGCTTTAGCGCCATCAACTGGTTATTACCTAACTAATGCTGGTGCTGCTAATCAAATTCCAGCTGGCGGTATTGCGGCCCCATTGACTTCGGCATTGCAATCAACGGACCTATTAACAGGTTTGGCGATGGATGTTATTCAATCTGATCAGTCAGAAGGCTTGAAAGTAGCTGTTGCTTATCAAAGAAGTAATGTAAATCAAGCCGGTATTGCTGCGGGTAAATTAAATTCCAACATTGGTGGTATTTCTATTGGCATTGATCGTAAAACAGAATCCTTTGGCAAAATTGGCTTAATTGGTGGTTATAGTTATAACGGCATGAGTGCAGGTGGTGAGGTAAGCAATACTGCCAATACTTACCAATTCGGTTTATACAATTCTGGCAATATTGCTGATGCGAACTATGTCGGTATGTTGGTTTATGGCTCAGGAAGTAACCAACTTCAAAGAAATGTAACTAATTCGTATTTCAGCGGAACTTCAATTAATGCCAATGAAGCTCTAAGTAGTACTTCAAATGTCAGTTGGTTTGGTGTTCAAGGAAAATTGGCTATGCCTCTCTCTGCAATTGCTAAGCCACTTTCAGCATACGCACAATTAGGCGTTTTGGGATATCGCGCCGGTGCATTTAATGAGTCGGGTGTTGCTACATCGGGTGGTGGTGCTCCAATAACTTCTTATGCTGCATTGAATGTTGCGGGTTTAAATTACACCGCTATTCCATTTGTCCTTGGAGCTTCCTATGATTTCTTAGAAAAGCAACCAGGACAGGCTAATTCACCATTAACTTTGTCAGTAGGGGTGGTTGGCAATCTCTCAGCAAAGCAGAATTTGGCAGCAACAACAAATGGAACGACAACTTATAGCTTTGAGTTACCTGTTGCCCAATCATCCTATGTGTCAGGATTAATTAAGCTAAAAGTTAATGAAATGGCTTTAGGTAATGGATTTAAGTTGTCTGGAGTCCTTCAAACAGTACTTGGAGGGGTATATAGTTCATACCAAGCTAATTTACAGGTACTCAAGTCATTTTGAGTTGTAAAATGAGGTAATACTCCGATTGCCGCTTAGGGGTTCTTAAGCGGCATTTTTTATTGATAATTTAAAGGTGAAATTGTGTTAAAAAAATCAGCAAATTTAAATGCTCGCTGTGTCAAATTAAGTTCAGTTGCAATAGCAGCTACTTTAATTGCTGGTTGTTCGGTAA
>CAZEHN010000032.1:0-9587 GCA_964511855.1 uncultured Polynucleobacter sp.
CCCTCATTCCAATAATGGTAAGCAGTACTAATAGTTGTCATACCACCAGAGGCAATCGATGCGCTAATAACTCCGGCTGAATATGCATCAATAATGTAATCATAAGGATCAAGCAACCATTCCCCAGAAGTACCAACGGCTGCAAAAGTATTTGGCCTAAAATTATTGATATTTACTTGGTAACCCGATGTCTCAATCTTTCCGCCATCTCCTCCATTGATACCACCCTTAACAAAGACAGTACCGTGAGCATTTGTAAAACTATTCGCATTATTAACATCCGACCACAAAACAACCTTACCGCCATCACCATTGTCAGTGGCGCTTGCATCAATCGTTGCATTCTGTGACATGTAAACGGTTGTTGCTTGATAAGTCCCATTAGTTCCTTGCCAATCACCACCAACTAAAACTTTACCGCCACCCGTTGCACCTGCTGCATCAATCATCGTATTGTCATTTAAGACAATGTCATCCCCTGTGATTTCAACTTCGCCAGCTTTGCCTCGACGACTTCTTGCACTCACTGATGTAGTTTCAATCAGTGAAGTTGATGATGGACCAGTCGGTATTGATGGATCATTAAATGGATGATCACTACCTAAAGTTTGAGCTAATCGCGCACCACTTGCACCTGTGACTTTGACAGTACCCCCCAAGTTTTCACCATCAACCTCAATACTGCTGCTATCAACCTTGACAGCATTTGCCGCAATCTGAACAGAGCCACCTTGCGAATTACTTTTCGCTTGAACACTTGCATTAACAACATTAACTTGCTCAGTCGCTAATGCTTTAACTGTTCCGCCAAGCGTTGCGCCATTAACAACAATGTTTCCACTTAAATTGATACGCTTACCATTGATCTCAATCGTGCCACCTTGAGCAGTATCACTAGATGCATCTAGAGTTCCAGTATTTGTGACAGTCGAACCTTCAAGTAAGATTCGACCACCTTTTTGAGTGACACCTTTTGCTTCTATCGTTCCACTATTAACCACACTTGCAGCAAGTTGACCTGCAGCCCTTGCTGACAAAATCACTAATCCATTTGGTGCTTTGATTGCATAACGATTTTCAACTAGGGCATCCAATTGACCAGCAGTAACACTGATACTTTCCAATTTACTGGTTGGGCCAAAGTTCAAAGTAATGGTTTCACCAGCCGCCATTGCAATCGTGCCAGCTTGGGCAAGCAACAGGCCACTATTACGAACCTCTGGTGCGAGCATGGCGATATAACCATTTAAGCTCGTTTGAATATTACCTTCGTTAACAACTTTGCCAGTACTGCCATTTCTATCGAAAGTTGTACTGCCCGCCATAAATGCCGCATCACTCATTGAATGAGTGGTAGCAACGATACCGCCAACATTAACTTGAGAACCTGGCGCAAAATACACACCCGCTTGGTTTAATAAATAAACCTGACCATTTGCATTTAACTGACCATAAATTTGACTAGGATTTGCAGATGTCACTCTGTTTAATGCGACAGCATTAGCACTAGGCTGTACAAAATTAACTTGCGCTTGGCTACCAATATCAAAGGTATTCCAATTAATCGCTGCACGATTAGATGACTGCGTCACAGTCATTGTGTTACCACTAGTAGCAATTGCTGCAATACCTGCTGCAATTTGCCCATTTGTCGGCAATTGGTTAACTGGGGGTGCAGCAATTGCAGCCCCACCTGTCATTACTGCTACCGCAGTTGTCAGACTTCGAGTAATACGAGTAACTGATTGTTGCTTACCATTTGCCTTTGTGATTTCGCTAACGGCGACCCAAGTCATCTGGACTTTACTCCAGATTACTTTAAAGATGCGGTTTAACGAATGATTCACGGCAGTTAGATTTCTTATTTAATTACTAAATAGATTTTTTTATTACTTGCTTACTTACCTAGATCATCAAAATGCTTATTCACAATCTGACGTAATTCATCAATCTGCTGAAGCGCATACTCACGATTAGGGAAAACTGCTGGCAAACGCAATACATTGCCATCTTCTGCAAGAAAAGCTGCTTCTACTGAAACTGCATCGCCTAAAGTACGCACAGCAAATACACCACGACCAGTGATTGGTTGATCATTCTGTGGAGCAGCTTGTCCTTGAGATTGAGCCTCAGTAACTTGTTCAGCTTCTAATTTCATAACTTCCTCACGTTTTGTTATTTTTTTCTTTGCAACTGTTTTGGTCGGCACTGCTTTAGCTGTAACTTTCTTTACAGGCTTTACAATAACTTTCTTTACAGGTTTAGCTGCAGTCTTTGATGGAGTTCTTGTTTTGATAGTCATAGATTTACCTTAAAAAGGAACAGTTGCAGTTACCCAAAATCGATTTGGACTTAAGCCACCGTTTTGAGTTAAATAATTTGAAACACTTGAGGGTAAAGATCCCGTACGTTGAGCCCACGTTGCTTTGAAGTTAAAGTTATATGGACCTATCCATGAAAAACTCAACCCAAGACCCTGTAATGGGTAGTTGTTAGCAACTCCATTAATTGTCGGGTTATTAAATTTCCAAGTTTGGACATTACCCAAGTCATAGAAAGCGGAAAGCTGCGTTTGATATGGCAAGTTTTGCCTTAACTCAATCGTTGTTAAATTACCTTGGCTAGCAGCACCTTGACCAGATCCATAAGCTCGAACAGACATTGGACCGCCTAAGTAAAGCTGCTCCGAACTATCCATGTTCTTGCTTGCTACCTGGCCAGAAATAGATAAATAAGCAGATAAGCTTTCTGTTAAAGCTTGATTACGACTAAACGAGTAACGGAATTTTGCAAAGGTTCCCGCAACGTTGTAATTTTGGTTATATGTCCCACCCGCATCACGACCCATGTCACCAATGGATAACATGACGGAGCCGTTATTTAATGCGCCGCCTCCGATACCATCCAATAAATTACCAGTCAGACCAAATTGCGCAACACTACTGTTATAACTTTGATCTTGATTTAATCCAGCGATTGTCCAGTTTTTAAATTCGTTGTAATTCCAATTGAAAACCGAAACCAAATTTGCTGGTCGACTTCTGATCAGTGGATAACTAGCCTCAACACCTCCGGTGTTAGCAATACCATTGGCATTCAAACTTTGAAAACTGCTATTCAACACTCGATAAGCCATCGTGCTGGCATTCAAACCCACACGCAAACCATTTACACCAACAGGGGCATTAAAACTCAAACGACCATAGTTATTCCCCGCAGAAGTTAATCCATAGAAAGAGAGCTGATCACCTATTCCGAATAATCCATTTGCATTGGCCATTACTGAACCACGGAAAATTCCAGTATTTCTATCTCCATAGTTATCAACTGAAACTTGGCCACTAAATAACGGCTTATCTTCGACCACTAACAAAAGAATTGTTTCACCTGGCTTAGCGCCACCTTGCAAGGTACTCGTGACCATCACATCAGGTAAATCGTTCAGAGTCAGTAGCGCATGATCTAAATCGTTTAACGAAATATCACCGTCTTTAGGAATACGTCCATAAATCCAATCTTCAACACGTTGATCACTCACGCGTTTAGATTTATTTTCGATTTTTATTCCACCTAGCTTTGCCTCGATAATCTGAATCGTCACTTTGCCATCAGTAATATCTTGACGCGGCAATACAGCTCTCGCTAACCAGCCTTGTTGACGATAGTATTCAGCTACAGCATCAGCTGCTGCATTCAAATCATCAAAGGTGACAGATTTACCAATGAACTCGATAAGTACTTTTTGTAGATCTGCACTTGAGATTTTTACATTACCAGTAAAAACAAATTCTTTAACGACAAAAGTAAACTGTCCAGGCTTTGGAGTACTAGGAGCAATCTCTTTTAACGAAGGATTGGGAACAGCCTCCGGCAAAATATTCGGTGAAGGCTCAAATTCTTTATTTTGTTGTAAAAGTTGACCAGCTGAAGTTTGGGCAAGCGTTGGCTTAGCCAAAACTAGCAAAATGCCAAAACACAGGGCAAATATCAGTAAAACGAGAGGGCTTCTATATATATCGCGCATACGCGCGATTTTAAAAAAATAGCTGTTTTGAAACTTTCCAAAACTTTCAAATACGCCATTAGGGCTAATTGTTGTATTTTTACAACAATTAGCCCATCTTTAATATAACTTATTGATTTTAATAACTAATTTTCAATTCGAATCGGCAATGTCAACTGGTAGCCTTCATTTCTTATGGATTTTATAATCTTATCCGACACCCCGATTTCAATAAATTTCTTACGTAATCTGAAAATTTGAAGCTCTAACTGCCCTTTTGATGATTCTTCTTGGGGACGATCCGTGACCTCATAAAGTCTCCAATAAGGCAATCGTCGACTTGGCGCTAAAGATAATGCCTTCACTAACGCGATATCTGAAGCGCTCAAATCTATCCCACCTACAGCAGAAATCAGTGTCATTGCAGATAAATTAAGTGTCAACTCTGTGCTTCTGTCTACCGCAGAATCAATACGTCGGTTGACTGCTTTAACAGCTGCCGTTAATTCCAATGGAGAAATTGGTTTTACTAGGTATAAATCAGCACCATGGTCATATCCAGTAATTCGATCGCTTTCTGCACCTAACGCAGTCAACATAATGATATGAATTTCTGGATGCGCAGATCGCAATCGTTTAGCAATATCAAATCCAGATTCACCAGGTAAATTAACATCAAGAATAATCAGGTCAGTCGTAGTTAATGCAAGTTGCTCATCTAATTCCTCACCACAACTTGCACCTACAACGTTAAAACCTTCGTCACTCAAATAGTCGACAAAGGCATCACGTAAATCAAAATGATCTTCTACAACAATAATATTCATGAGTTATTACAGATTAGTTATTAAACATTAGTGATTGCGCTGTTTATTTTTATTAACTAGCGCGGGAAACGCACGCTAAATTTAACAACATTATTTGATTCGTCATAATCAATATGGCCCTTTAACTTATTCATCAAGGTCTTCACCAAATACAAGCCAAGCCCTGATCCAGCGCGCTCACGAGCACCTTGAGAACGATAATATTTTTGAAATATTTTATCCTTATCAGGAAGGCCAGCCGCACCCACTTGATTCTGAACCACTAGCTCAACAAAGCTTTCATATCCATTTACCTTGATCAAAATTGATTTGTCGTTTGCGCCATATTTAAAAGCGTTATCAATTAAATTGGAAATAACTATTCTTACAAAGTGGATATCGGATCGAATCGCAGTACTTCCTGAATTTTCAAAATTAACCAAACGATCACCAGCTAAGTTTGCAACAAGCTCTCTAGTTAATTGAGCAACTTCAAACTCAGTCAAGTTAACTTTAGCTTCGTTCTCATTGAATCGCTCAACCTCTAACAATCGCTCAATCAAACTATTCATTTCATTAACAGCTCGATCAACTTTGTTGTTGGCTTTTTCAGGCAACTGATCTTTACCTACTGAAATTCGAACAACAGAGAGTAATGTTCTCATCTCGTGCGCCAACATTTTTAGAAAGTCTGATTGCTCAGCTCGATACATTCGCTCTTGATCAATTTCTTTTTCGACAACAGCTAAATGCTGCTGAATTTTTTGCTGACGTTTACTTATCCGTGCAGATCTCACCAAAATCAAGAACATCATTAAGACACTACTCAATGCTGCATAGACTAAATTTAGATATAAAAAGCCTTCATGCGCTTCAATAAGCCCCATAAAGGGTAGACGATTCACCAAAACTGCAACAATGGTCACTGCATAAATCGTAAACAACAATCCCTTAGAAATAACCGGACGTTGATCCTCTGGAAGTAAATGAGCTTCTTTCCAAATACTTGTTGTCAGTACGCCTATCAAAACAAGTGGAATAGCTGCCAGCACAATGTAGGAATTAACCATGGTTGCCATGAAAGCATTATCAAAGATTAATAAGGCCCACTCTATGACTAATCCAAAAGATAGGACATAAAATACCTTTAACAACCAACGGTTTGGCTTGAACTCTTTTAATAATTGCGAATCAAACCAAACAACAAATGCAACAAAGACCCAAACAATATTAAGAAAAATAATATCAGTCCAGCTAGCAACCCCTAAATTAGAGGCAAATATACGCAAGTAACCGACAGAACAAACCGCATAACCAATTGCTAACACCTGTCGAATAACATAAATGCCCACCAACTTATCAGGTCGGCCCAACCAACTTAATGCCCCCCATCCCATACAAACTACTAACAAAGAGATGTAAAGCATTGTCCAAAACTCTTGACTCCGATCAATCTTTCGAGCCTCAGCTTCAGACATAAGTTCAATGACAGCCATCGTACTTTTATCTGTTCTGATCCTCAACCAAATATCTCGAGGCTCTTTTCCGACTGGAATAACAAAGTTCAGATTAAGCGACTGCAATTCATCATGCTTCCAGTCATGAGATTGGCCAGTAATTCTTTTCTTTTCTGAATTATCGAGTGGATCAAATAACTCAATATTATCTATGTAAGGCGGACGAATTCGGATTATGAGGCGATCATCTGGATTGATTAATTTAAAGCGACTAGGGTCAATTCGGATGCGCACCCAAAATGTTGATTGACTATATCCCCTGGAGAAAAACTTTCCTTCAAGTGGGTTTTGCTCAGCAGTTTTAACCTCTTCAAGCGTCATTTTTCCGCTTGGATCTTCAACCCATGATCTATCCCCAATCGGCTCATTAGCATTGGCAACGAACGCACATATTAGAAATAAAAAGCTAAGGAAAAATCGCTGAAAGTTCATCTGCAAATTATCCCCAATTTGCTGTCTAAAGCAAAGACTTAAATCATTGAAAGATAAAAACAAAACCCCAGTTATCTGTAACTGGGGTTTGTTCTTTATGCATCAAAATTATTATCGGGAATAAAGCTCTTTATCACCCTTAATCGTTTTCATCACACGAATATCTTTAATGTCCATCGGATCAACCTTTAAGGGATTACGATCCAAGATAACAAAATCTGCGAACTTACCTGAAGTAATACTTCCTTTGTTATTTTCTTCTCTGTATTGATATGCCGGAACATAAGTGAAGGCTCTCAGCGCAGTATAAGGATCTACCCTCTGATCAGAGCCCAATGTCTGGCCTGCATAAGTCTTGCGATTAACGGTTGTCCAAATAGAGAATAATGCGCTTGGACCGGAGGAAGGCGTGTCGTTATGAATTCCAGTCACAAGTCCCTTTTGAGTCGCCCAAGCCATCGGCACCATATTGTTAGCTCTATCTTCACCTAGGATTTTTTTATATACATCCCCATACATCCAAATATGATTGGGCATAAATTGAACAATGATCTTGTTGTCCTTGTATTGGTCTAACTGATCTTTTCTGACAAAAAACGAATGTGCAATAACACTTCTACGATCTTCTTTAATACCAGTTTGGCTAATCGCTTTATTGATAGCCGACAGCGCCATATCAATCCCAGCATCACCGTTTGAGTAACCAAAATATTGGATGTTTTTCTCGTAAGCTAATTTTGCGTAATGATCAACTAAATCTTGAGATGCAAAAGCCATGCCCCGCCAATCTTTTGGGAGCCCAGTGGTATCTGTATATGGCTTAGAAAAATAAGCGAAGCGCAATTGAGGAGCACCATCAGTAGAGACTAAAATTCCGGCAACTTTAAATCCCCTGTTACCATTACTGTAAGTACCAAATGAATACTTTGGATTACTTGCCAATAATTGATCAACCACTTGATAGGTTGGCAATGCGATCAGATCTAGGTTAACAACCTTATTCTCTACAGCTTGACGCATATTACGAATGTCATCAAGAGTTGTTTCGTAACTCTGAGCAGTTGTAAATCCATTTGAGGTATAGATTTTTTCTGCATTTCGGAATGTTTGCAGCGTTAATTCTGGAGAATATTTACCAAAGACTTTAGCAGTCGCAGCTACATTAGGCATGCCAATTAATTCGCCAGTAAGATTGCCCGTTTTTGGATCTTTAGCAATGACACCCTGCTCTGCTTTAGTAGATTTGGTAATTCCCAATTTCTTTAACCCGGCTGAGTTAACTATTCCAGTTAAAGTTGAAATATTGTTTAAAAATACCGGTTGGTTAGGAAATGCTTTGTCCAATTGCGCAATTGTTAAAGGCCCATCCCTTAAAAATGCATCTGCATAACCCACCCCGATAATCCAACCATTAAATGGCTTAGCTTCAGCTTTTAAGCGGTCAATTAGCTCTTTGGTTGTTTGAGGCGGCTTGTCTGAGAAATAAGCAAGATTAACGGCTAATGTATTTTGTGCAATTAATGTGAAATGCCCCCAAGCATCTATAAATCCAGGAAGTAATGTTTGACCTTTCAAATCAAATAACGATGGATTAACCTCTGCTCTATTCAGCGCTTCTTGCATATTTCCAGTAAAGGCGATCTTTCCATCTTTGACTAAAACAGCTTCAACGTATTGAGGCTTATCACCTTCCATGGTCAAAATATCACCATTGAAATAAACCGTTGAAGCTGCAAAAGCTTTTACAGCAAAGAGTATGCTTAGTCCGACTAAATATTTTTTTGTAATTTTCATAATATATTTTTAATTTTAAAACCGATTATTTCCAATCAGGATGACGCGTTTCACTTGTCAAAGTTGGTTTGCCGCCTAAAACAGTTGCCACTACACCAATATCTTTGATCTTCATCGGATTGACGTCTTGTGGATCCTTTTCTAAGACCACAAAGTCAGCTAACTTTCCAGTTTCAATACTTCCTAGTCGATCATTTAAGCCCAGTGCATAGGCCGCATCGATGGTCACCATCTTCATTGCTTTATTCACATCTCTTACTCGCTCATAAGGCGCATGAACTTTTCCGGTTTGGTTACCAATTCGATTCACAGCAATCCAAACTTCTAATAATGGAGACGGGACGCCAACTGGAGTATCTGAATGCAATGCCACTACAACATCTTGATCAATGAGTGAAGCCATACGAGCAGCCAATGATGCACGATCAGTTCCAATTTGGCTTGCATTAATGTCAGCTCGATCGCTCACATAATATGGATTAGTACTGACAAGCGCTCCAAGTGCTTTAACTTTTCTTCCTTGTGCTGCAGTTGATATTCCGAAATGTTCGAAAGTAAATCTGTGATCAAAACGAGGGTGTTCCGCTTGAAGAATTTCTAACGCATCTAATGTAATTTGGTTACCGCCACTCCCATTGGAATGCACATGTATCTGGAAGCCAGTATTCCACCAAGGTCGCATCGCTTTTAAGAAATCCTGCTTGTTATTAAACATAAAGAGTCCCTTGTACTCTTTAGGATTAATATACCCAGGCCACTCCAACTGCATCCCCAAACTTAAGTAGGCATCATCTGCGTAAAATTTAACGCCATTAAAGATAATTTGATCATTACCACTCTGTCTTAATGCAATCGCTTGGTCAATCGCCTTGTTACCGTATAGGCCCATAAACGTAATTCCGTCAGCGACATGAACAATACGTGCTTTTGAGTCCGGTTGACCAAAGACTTTATTGACTAATTCATTTTCTAATTCAAGATTAACGCCACCATAAAATTGATCACCCGTTGCCGTAATGCCAGCCTGCTGCATCA
>CAZEHN010000032.1:9687-14566 GCA_964511855.1 uncultured Polynucleobacter sp.
AAATCTTCCAATGTGCCAACAGATAGAATTCGCCCATCGCGAACCGCTACTGCAGTTGCATATGGCCAACCTGGATCCATCGTGACGATTTTCTTGGCGGTAAATACGGTAATTTTTCCACCACCGTTTTCAGCTGCTGGAATCGGGGAATAAGGAATTTTCGGCAACACTGCTGCTCTAAAAATGGGTTCATCTTTAGATTTGCCATCTAAGAATCGTTTTACGCTTGGAAATTGACCGCCATATGGCTTGTCAATGAGTTGATTATCCTGTTTGTAGACACTTAATGCTTCACGAAAAAGAGGTGCTAACTCCGTTACACAATAAGTACCCCAAGTTTCAGGTGCGCCAGTCGGAGTTTGCTGATTTGGGGCTCCAATCCTTGGACGATGACCTTCATGAGCATTGGAATTAATACTAACTACCGCAAATAACAATCCCAATAGATGGCGACTAATCTTCATAAAAATCCCTAATATGTATGAAAGAATTATATGCCCCATTAACTGAGGAACATAACTACTTTTCGCGTTACGCCTTGAAAAAATTGATTCGGTGCAATAATTTTGTACAGACGGATAAGTAAATTAAAAATTTACTTGGATTTTTGGAGGCCGTAAGCAGTTGTGAGCTGTTTTAAGTATGTATATCAGTTATATAAGTCTAATAAACACTCACCCTTCTATTTCATTGTCTAATTTGAATTTTTCTTATGCAAACAGAAATTTCTGATCCAGGAACATCCGATCCAAACTCAAGGATTCTGACAAAGGATGGTTACGCTACATATCACTCGCAGATACTTAGCTCAACAGAGTGTGAACAGTATTTTCAAAAACTACTCGAAAGTGTCGATTGGCAACCAGAACAACTCATTATGTTTGGAAAAAGAATTACTACATCGAGGAAAGTAGCGTGGGTAGGTGATCCAAACTGCCACTACACATATTCAGGTGTAAAAAAATATCCAAGCCCATGGATACCAGAACTTATAGTAATTAAAGATAAGGTCGAAAAACTTGCGGGCATGAAATTCAACTCATGCCTACTCAATCTTTACCATAACGGAAATGAGGGAATGGGCTGGCACTCGGATAACGAACCTGAATTAGTTGAAACTGCCCCAATAGCCTCAATTAGTTTAGGTCAAGGCAGAAAATTCTCTTTCAAACACAAACAAGATAAAACTCTAGTTTCGATATTCTTAGAAAATGGAAGTGCATTAATCATGCACCCACCAACTCAAGAGTTCTGGAACCACAGCCTGCCAAAAACCAAAAGATTTAATGAAGCACGCATTAACCTCACCTTTAGAGCAATCAAAACAAATTAAAGTCTTTGCTCCCTGCAAACTCTGAAGTAATCGTATATGCTAAAGCATCTAGCTATGAAAGATAGTTTATGCATAGAAAAATCGCACTCATCTCAATAATCACTTCATTGATAGGTTCATTTTTTACCCCTACCGCTATGGCCTACGAAGAACCAAAATACCAAGTATTGGTTAAAAGCGATGAATTTGAAATACGCCAATATGCCCCAATGCTAATTGCAGAAGTCACTGTTGATGGCGATATGGATCAAGCTTCTAATAAAGGCTTTCGTCTTATTGCCGATTATATTTTTGGCAATAATCAAGTCGCAGGCAAGTCTGAAAATGAAAAAATATCGATGACAGCTCCCGTCACGATAGAACCCGTTTCGAAAAAAATTGAGATGACAACGCCGGTAACAATTTCACCATCAGGCGATGACTTCAAAGCTGGTCAATGGCGAGTTAATTTTGTCATGCCAAGTCAATACAACCTTAATAACATCCCAAAACCAAACAATTCACAAGTAACATTAAAACAAATCCCTGAAAAATACTTTGTGATTAATAGCTACTCAGGCTTCAATACCCAATCTCGAGTACAAGATAAATCCAATCAAACCATTGCTTGGATAAATCAGCAGGGATTAAAAGCCATCAGCGCACCACAGTTATCAAGGTACGATCCCCCATGGACTCTTCCAATGTTTCGTAGAAACGAAATCATGGTTGAAATTAATAAACCTTCTTCCCTTTCAATAAAATGAATACTTCTTCACAGACTCCAACAGTAGTAAAAATTCTTGGATATGGCGGACTAATTCCATTCATCGGATTAGCCCTAATTAACTTTTTCAAAGTTATACCAACTGATATTGCCCAATCTGGATTACTCTACTACGCCGCAATTATCTTGAGCTTTATTGCAGCACTCCACTGGGGTTTTGCTATGTTCCTTCAGTCGCTTTCTGAAAGCCAAAGAAATATTCGCTATATATGGAGTGTTATTCCACCACTTGCGGTATGGTTTTCTATTCTTTTAGATCCTGCCTCATTCGCCTTAATACTGATAACTGGATATTTAGCAAACCTTTGGCAAGATATTTTGTTAAAAAAGATCGTGGCAAATGAAATACCTCCGTGGTACCTACCACTTCGAATTCAGCTAACTTTCGTCGCCGTCCTTTGCATAGCCAGCACACTGATTAACCAATAAATTACCCAACTTACTAATAATTAAACCCCATCGATCATGAAATAGCCATCACAAACAAATAATTCAAAGTTGAACTAAACTGATTGTTGTTTTTGATAAATATGTTAGAGGAATAAATGAGCCTAATCGAAAAATTACAATGGCGCTATGCAACCAAAAAAATGGATTCAACCAAAGTTGTTCCGCAAGAAAAGGTTGAGCAAATTCTTGAAGCAATCAGACTAACTGCTAGCTCAAGCGGACTTCAGCCTTACGAAGTTATCGTTGTTACAAACAAAGAGATTCTTGAAAAAATCAAAGCTGTTTCAAACAATCAAACGCAAATTACCGATGGTTCACACTTATTAGTTTTTGCCGCTTGGGATAACTACACTGCTGATCGCATCAATGATTGTTTTGATATGACTGAAAAAGCTCGTAATTTCACAAGCGAGGCAGGTACAGCTTATCGTCAAATGCTTTTAAAAGTTTACCCTTCAAGAGATGCTGAAACCAATTTCAATCACGCTGCTAAACAAGCCTATATTGGTTTAGGCACCGCATTGATTGCTGCCGCATACGAGCAAGTAGACTGCACACCAATGGAAGGCTTTAATCCTGCAGAGGTTGATGAAATCCTTAATCTAAAAGCAAAAGGACTCAGAAGCGTTGTTCTACTTCCTTTAGGCTATCGTAAAGCTGATGAAGATTGGTTGCTCAACCTTAAAAAGGTTAGAAGACATAAAGATCACTTTATATCTTGGATTAAATAAATAAAAAACCAACCCGAGGGTTGGTTTTTTATTTTGCGCAAATTTAATTTAAGGCACTTAAGTTTTAGCAGGCCTATATAAAGCACATATCTTATTACCATCTGGATCTCTTAAATAAGCTATGTAATAAGTTCCTATAGGGCCAACACGTTGACCAGGAGGATCTTCACAACTAACCCCTCCATTTGCAACGCCAATATCATGAAATGCGTGAACCTGATCCTCTGACTTAGCTACAAACCCAATCGTCCCCCCATTTGCTGGTGTAGCTTTTTGACCATTTAGAGGTTTAGTGATTGAAAAACTTCCAATAGGACTCCGGTAAAAGCAACGCGTTTCACTACTAAAAACACCTGGCGGAATATCTAAAGCGCCTAATACTGCATCATAAAATTTCTTTGAAGCAGTTATATCATTTGCTCCAACCATCACATGGTTAAACATTGTGTCTCCTTATTTTTCTATTATCAAAATTAATTTTTGAAATTATTTTAAATGACGCCATTTTTAATATTGCCATAAATATCGATTTTTCGATGGGGCCTGCAAATAAATTTTAATAGCCTTACAATATTTTTAACGACAAGTTACTTATTGTTATTTTTGATTTTATATAAGCGTGTTTATGCAAAATATAAAACTAAACTCTACTGAAATAGAACTTTTCATCCAAAAACTGGACAACTGGCTAATTGAGCCTAAATACGCTTACATTTCAAAAGAGTGGCAATTTAAAGATTTCAAATCAGTCTTAAGATTTATCGATGAAGTGGGCAAACTTGCCGAGAGTCAAAATCATCACCCAGAGATTCTGACAACATATACGAAACTACGTATTCGGCTATGGACTCACGATGCAAGTGGAATTACGCAAAAAGATTTTGATCTAGCTTTAGCCATAGATATGCTAATTGCATCTTCATTTAAGGAATTCATTATCTGCTAAATACCCAAAATAAAATACCAACCCTCAGGTTGGTATTTTATTTTTTGGTGGGCCCTCGCGGACTTGAACCGCGGACCAAAGGATTATGAGAGCAGACATCCAAAGAAAACCACTAGGATTTCAAGAGCTTACGCCGCACGATTATCGGTGTATAAGCGTTTGTGTGACTAATTTAACGAGATCGCAAGAAACGCTGGTTCACTCTTTGGTTTTCAAAACCAAAGGATTTTTGAGCAACCATCTAACACTTCGTTGCTCCAAAGGGTTCTTTTATTAGCATTGCGAGCGTTACTTTAAGTAACGCTCGTTTGGAAAACTGGGGATAACGACCTAAGGTGAATTTTCTTGCCTCGGAAATTAATCATGAATCCCTATCTAGATTCCTCAATAGTTTGCCCATCTCGAATAGCGTAAATTCGCTTAAATAGAGGAATAATTTTTTCATCATGGGTAACCACAATAATTGCAGTCTGATATTGGCTGGCCATCTGATTTAAGATCCCCATCACTCCTAAGGCTCTTTCGCTATCTAAAGGAGCTGTCGGTTCGTCGGCTAAAATGACGGGCGGTCTATTGGCTAATGCTCTTGCAATAGAGACGCGTTGCTGTTCTCCACCGGATAATTCTGATGGGTTAGCATTAGCCCGATGTGC
>CAZEHN010000033.1:0-13953 GCA_964511855.1 uncultured Polynucleobacter sp.
AGCAGAGGACTCATAATCCTTTGGTCCGCGGTTCAAGTCCGCGAGGGCCCACCAAAAATGCAGACCCTCACCAGAAATGGTGAGGGTTTTGTTTTTGTGGTGAGTGATTGAGCTTAAAATGTATTACATATGCAAATAGCGTATTCAAAATGTTAAAAAAACAATTTTTCATAATCGTAATATTTCTAGCTAATTGCTTTTTAATTCCGGCTAGTGCATATACTCAGTCGTTGGATTCGCAGGGTTATTTGTTAACAAGTCAGCCAATCTTTTCTTTACGCCAACTTGATTCTCAATCATTCACCCCATATCAAGGTGTACTTAATCTTGGTTATGGTAGCGAATATCTTTGGTTAAAAATTCGTGTACCTGCTAGCGTGAATAATAGCTCAGCTAATAAGGACTTTATTCTTAAAGTTCGCCCTACCTACTTAGGGGAGATTGCTCTTTTTGACCCTCAAAATTTAAAGAATATTGATGAGCCATTGCGCCCTGATGGGTTTTCTGGCCAAAGATTTTCGATGAATTCAAATGGTTATGAGTCAATAAATCACGGCTTTAAGATTTATACCTCAGATCAGGCACGTAATATTTACTTGCGCATTAAAACAAATACGACTCGAATGGTAAGTCTCGATTTACTTCCGGATTCTAAGGCTTATGAAGAGGATCGTAAGCAACTCGTCATTTCAAGCGGCTTCATATTTATTCTAGTATTTTTTGTTTTTTGGGCCGTAATGCAGTGGCTAATATTTCGTGAAAGTTTGTTGGCGCTATTTGCTATTAAGCAAATGGTTGTATTGGCATTTGGTATTACAAATCTTGGCTTCATGAAAATGATATTTGGAGGGAGTGCTAATTGGATATGGATCGATAGCTTTGTAAAAATAAATAATTTCACATACGTTGGGGCTTATTACCTATTTGAAATTATCTTTCTGTCTTATTTTTTATCAAGCAAACGTTATTTTTACTATGCCTGCTTAGGTTTGGTTGTATGGGTTATCGGGTTAGTACTTTTTATGGCGGGATTTGAATCATTGGGACTTGAAATTAATATGTATTTGCCGCTGATCTCGCCTTTAATATTTTTATTTTTAGTATCGAAAACTAGATCAAATAACAATCTATTTCCTGATAAACAACCTCCGTTGCTATCTAGAAATCTGTTGTATGGGTTTTATATTTTTTACTTTTTAGCTGCATATTGGGTTGTATTGCCAAACGTTGGCATACTTAAAGTAAAAGATTTTGCTCTGACTCTAGCTGTTTATGTATCTATTATTAGCTCTGTTTTGATGGCAACTATGTTGATGCTTCGGTCTTTTAGGATAAGTCGTCAAAAGAGTCTTGTAGAGGCAGAGGCTCTACTTACGCGTCAAATGTTGGACAAAGAAAAGGATCAGAGGGAGCAGCAATCTAAATTTATTGCTATGTTAACTCACGAGTTAAAGACACCAATTAGCGTTGCTAAATTAAGCTTGGATGCCATTAGTAAAAAAGGGGTGGAATACGATCGTATTCAGCGAGCTTTGCAAAATATGAATGATGTTGTGGAGCGATGTCGGATTAGTGATGCTCTTGAAGGACACCGTTTTGAAGTAAGGAATGAGCTATTTGATTTGCGCGAGGCTATTTTTGAGTGCATTGATATGCTAGAAACGCCACAAAGAGTGAAGGTTTTTGAAGGAAATAATGTTTTTATCAATTCAGACTTACAGTTAGTTAGTATTGTTGTGGCTAACCTTCTTGATAACGCTTTGAAATATTCCCCAGATCTCTCAGAGGTTGAAGTGTATATTTGTAAGCAAGTGCGTGAAGGTGTATCAGGCGTTTCTTTGCTTGTCTCTAATTTAATTGGAAAGGCCGGTAAACCAGATGCTGACAAGGTGTTTCAAAAATACTATCGTGCGAAGAAAGCTGAAGGAAAGAGCGGTTCAGGACTTGGACTCTATTTAACGGCAGGCATCGCCGATCTGTTGGGTGGTAAGGTTACTTATCGTCCAGCAGAAAGCCGCATTGAGTTTGAGTTATGGTTACCCAATTAAATATTGTACTTGTAGAAGATAACGACGATTTAAGAGCCGCCACTGTAGATGCCTTACGCAATCAGGGGCATAAAGTGCTTGGTCTCGATTGTGCTGAGGCAATGCCTGAGCAAGCGGCACTTACTTTAGTTGACCTCGTTGTTATTGACCTTAATTTACCAGGGGAGGATGGGCTTTCATTGGCGCAGCGTATCCGCGAAAGCCATCCTGATGTTGGCATCATTATTACTACAGCAAGATCTGAACCCAGCCAAAGAGAAGAGGGTTACGTTAAAGGTGCAGATATTTACCTTACAAAGCCAGTCTCTCTTTCAGAGTTAAGCGCGGCAATCTTGTCTTTAAGTCGTCGTTTAAAGGGGATTGCCACAGGTGGTTCGCTACTTCTCAGTATGTCCAGCTTGACGCTGGAAAGTTCTCATGGGAGCTCTGTTGACTTGAGCTCTACCGAAGCAACACTCTTAGCTGCGTTTACGCTTTCTCCAGACCGTCGACTTGAAAAATGGCAGTTAATCGAGTCGCTCGGAAAAGGTGCGGCTGAAAACCCATTGGCTACGGTAGAGCTTGTTATTGTTCGCTTGAGAAAAAAAATTCGTCTGCTAGGTATATCGGAATCCTCGATTAAGGTTATTCGAAATTGGGGATATCAATTCTGTCTACCGATAACAGTGCTACCTAATTAAAGTAATTTGAAGGATATTGAAGGAAAAAATAATTAGTTCTTGGTAAAAAGCTATGCTTTTTAACGAAAAGGACCTCGGTTGTTTTTGCCTAGAATTTCCCCTGTTGCCATCATTATTTCTTGCCTATGTTTAGTATTCGACTTGGGCTTGTCTATGCCTGCTTATGCCCAGCCTTCAGCTGGTCAATTATTGCAGCAAAATCGCGAATTAGAGCCGCAACCACCCGTCCTTCCCGAAGTTACACGCGAGAAAGAAATTCGCGAGATTAAGCCCTTAGAGCTTAAGCCTGGCCAACTCAACTTTGTTGCCAAGAAGTTTGTTTTTGTGGGCAATACCAAAGTTAGTAATGATGAATTGCAGTCACTTGTTAGCAATTTTATTGGCAAGAATGTTTCCTACGATGATTTGAAATTAATTACCGATGTCATTACGGAGTACTACCATCAAAAAGGATGGCTTGGACGAGCTATCTTGCCGCAACAAGATGTCACTGAGGGTACGGTAACGATCCGAATTATTGAAGCTAAGTTGGGGGGTATCAAGATTGATAACCAATCGAAGCGGGTAAGTGATGAGCGTGTTGAGTCATGGATATATGGAGCGATTCCTAAAGCGTCAGAACTGTCCTTAAGTGATTTGGATAGAGCGCTACTGACGCTAAATGATTTTCCGGATATTGCTGTTGCAGGAACATTAGAGGAAGGCGCAAAGCCAGGGGAGACTGTACTTTTGCTAACAGTTACCGATAAGCCATTGATTAATGGTCAGGTGACTGCAGATAACTATGGAGATAGCAATAGTGGTCGAGCACGTGCGTCTGCACTAGTTAGTGTTAATTCTCCATTTGGTATAGGAGATCAATTTACTTTATACGGTATGTACTCACAAGGGAATAGTTATGGTCGTGTGGGTTATACATTGCCAGTGGGTAGTGATGGTTTGCGTGTGGGCATTAATGGCAGCACGATGAGTTATCGCATTTTGAACAGTAATTTTCAAAGTGCTTACGTGAATGGTTTTGCTAATACAGGTGGTGTAGAGGTAACTTATCCATTTATCCGGACGCGACCAATGAATTTAGTTGGTGTTCTCAATTGGAACTACAACCAATTTCGTAACTTTAGTAACGGTACTAGCATTCCAGAGAATAGTTACGATTCAAATGTAGCCCAATATGGCGCATCTGGTAATTTGATAGATGGATTATTCGGCGGTGGACTGAATACCGGATCTTTAATTGCCTCTTCTGGCACTATTCAAAAAAACACTTCAGCTAATGGGGTCGATGGAGGTTTTACAAAACTACGTTATGCCGCTAATCGCAATCAAGCGTTAACAGAAACCCTGAGTTTTTATGTGGGCATTTCTGGTCAGATTGCTAGTAAGAATATGGATAGCTCAGAGCAACTTTACCTGGGTGGTCCTATGAATGTTCGCGCATACTCTTCTGGGCAAGGTGGTGCAAGTCAAGGGAATTTAACGACTGTTGAGCTTCGTCAAAATTTACCTTATCAAACGCAATTAGTGGCTTTCTATGATTTGGGTAATGTTCAGGTCACTAAGTTCAACACTCAAAATCTTGCTTATAACAATTACACCTTACAAGGCTATGGCCTTGGAGTGAATTGGTTTGGTCCGCATGGTATTAGTTTTAAGGCAGTTTGGGCGCAACGTACTGGTCAACTCAGTCAAGCGGCTTCTACTTACCTCTCTCAAAACGGCGGCCTTAGCCCAAATCGCTTTTGGATAACTGGCTCCATTCTGTTTTAAGACATCACCTGATTAATGAATAAATCGCTCAACCGCATCTATCGAGTCATCTGGAGTAAAGTCCGGATGACTTGGATTGCTGTTAGTGAAACAACTAAATCTAACGGTAAGCAACAGTCTATTACGCGAATCACTCGAGCTATCACGACTGTTGCGGTGATGACGAGTGGAGCTGCAATAGCTGCTCCACCAGTTAATCAATTGCCAACAAATGGACAAATTGCAGCAGGTATCGCAGCAATTGCTACAAACGGAAACGCGATGACTGTAACGCAGTCATCTAATCGTGCTGCGATTAATTGGAATAGCTTTGATATTGGATCTGCGGCTTCTGTTAATTTTGTGCAACCAAGTAGTAGTTCGGTTGCGCTAAACCGTATTAACTCTGCAAACCCTAGCCAGATTTTTGGTAGCCTGAGTGCTAATGGTCAGGTGTACCTGATCAATCCTTCAGGAGTTTACTTTGCGCCAGGAGCACAGGTAAACGTTGGGGGTATTGTTGCTACGACCATGAGCATGAGTGATGCAGACTTTATGGCGGGCAGCACAACGTTTAATCGCAACGGTAGTACTGGCAAAGTAATTAACGAAGGCACCATTCAAACTAGTTTGAATGGCTATATTGCAATGCTAGCTCCAGAAGTGCGTAACAGTGGTTTGCTATTGGCGCAATCAGGTACGGTAGCGTTAGCCGCTGGTGAATCGATTACGCTGAACTTCGGCCCAACAAGTAAGTTAGATAGCATTACTGTTACTGCTGCAAATCTAGACGCT
This sequence comes from uncultured Polynucleobacter sp., assembly GCA_964511855.1. GTDB lineage: Bacteria > Pseudomonadota > Gammaproteobacteria > Burkholderiales > Burkholderiaceae > Polynucleobacter. The sequence goes on from CAZEHN010000033.1 coordinate 5,273, forward strand.
TTAATTGAAAACCGTCAAGCCATTAAAGCACCAAATGGTTTAGTCATTTTATCTGCGAGAGCTGCTACTCAATTGGCAGCTAGTGTGATCAATACTGGTTCTATAGAAGCCAAAGGGATGTCGCAACAAGGCGGCAGAATTATTTTAGAAGGCAGTACGGTTACTAATACTGGTAGCTTGGATGTTTCTAGTGATCTTGCACAAGCTGGAACGATTGTTATTAACGGCAAGGCGGTATCAATTTCTGGTCGAGTTGTTGCTACGAGTCCAGTGCAAGGTGGCACTTTAAAAGTACAAGCAACGCAATATTTAAGCGTTAATAACGTAACTATTGATGCTAGTAGTTCACAGCGTGGTGGGCAGGTGCAGTTATCAGGCGGTCAAGTTGCAATTGCTGATAGCACGATCAATGCAGATGGAGATCGACAAGGCGGTGAGGTGCAAGTAGTTGCAACAAATACACAAATCACCAACCCATTTAATAATCCCTTTAATTCTCCGACGTCACCGCTAACGGCAGCATTAACTGGTTTAACAGGTATTAGTTCGCGCAGCAGAAATGGACAAGGTGGCAACGTCACCATTTTGGGTGACCACATTAGTTTAGATGGCAACACCACCATTGATGTAAGTGGTGCCACCGGTGGTGGCAATTTATTGGTGGGTGGCGATTGGCAAGGAAGTAATGGTACCCACCAGGCAACTACCGTTTACATCGGTGTAAACGCAACCATTGACGCCAGTGCCACAGACAACGGCAATGGTGGCAAGGTGGTGCTGTGGAGTGATGTCACCAACGCCAATTCGATTACGCAAGTTGATGGCACGATCAGAGCGCAAGGAGCTAACGGCGCGGGTGGTCAGATCGAAACTTCAGGTCACTATTTAGGTGTGAACGGTTCTGCAAGAGTAGAGGCTGGCGCTGGTGGGCAGTGGCTGCTTGATCCGTTAAACATAATTATCAGTAATGGTTCGCAAACCTATGGCACCGATACGTATCCTTACAATAACGTAAATAACGCTACCCTATCAACAAGCTTGAACAGCAATGACGTCACAATTCAAACTTGGGGAAGCTCTCATGATGGCATTATTGCAGGTACTTTATCGATCAACGGAGATATTTCAAAGACTTCAGGCGGGACAACAAGCTTAATTCTTAAAGCAAATAGTTCAATCTCTGGAGCTGGGAATATCGGTAGCACCTCTGGTCTGCTACGGGTTACCTTTAATACATCAGCAGACTCAGGCACTTATAGTGGTGCACTCACCGATAATGTGACATTTACCAAAGAAGGCGCTGGTACCACATATTTAACAGGCGCTAACACTTACACTGGTGGAACAGGTGTTATGGGTGGAAGTCTTGGAGTTTCGTCAGATTCTAAACTTGGCGCAACTACAGGTGGTATAACACTCGGTGGTGGAGGTGCTTTATTCACTACGACTAGTTTTACGCTGAACTCCAGCCGTTCAATTGCCATTTCGTCAGGTCAAAATGGTGGAATATATACAAGTTCCGGAACGACGCTGACATATGGAGGTGTAATTAGCGGCGCTGGAAACTTTTTGAAAGACGGAGCCGGTACGCTGGTATTGACAGGGGCTAGCACGCTCACTGGCGCTGCAAATATAACAACATCGGGCAGCATTTTGCAGGTCGGTAATGGCGGCTCGCTCGATAGCGTAAGTTCTACCAACTTAGGTTCGGGCACCACGTTGACGTTTAACCGTAGCGGCGACTTCAGTTTTGGCGCGAATATCAGTGGTTCGGGCACCTTGTTAAAACTTGGAGACAATACCGCCACATTTACTGGGTTAAACACTCAGACAGGTAGTGTAAATGTGTCTGCGGGTGGTGTTGTTTTTACTAATAACGCGCCCCCTACACCAGCATCTGGTACTCTGGATTTCATCGGGTCAGGTAATGTAACTATTCAACCTTCGACAAGCTTTAGCAGTGCGCTGTCTACGAGCGATTACACATTTGCTAGTACGATCTCTGGTTTAACAGTTGGTAAAACTGGTAATGCAGGCGCGATAAACGTTGATAGTAATGTCAGTAATGGTGGTTCAATCAATATCTATGGCGGCAATATTACTTTAAGTAATAATCTGACATCTGCAGCGGGGAATATTTCTCTGACAGTGCTATCTGGGAAACAGCTCATTACAGGTAGCGCAGTGCCCATTTTAACGGCTGACAATATTACCGTTAACACTGATTATTTTAACTGGGTAAGTGGAAAACAGCCCTCGTTTAATACAACGGGTGCGGTCATAATTCAACCGACAGGTGCTTCGTTCACAAACGTCCAGAATTATGTAAATACTAGCTGGTTCTCGTTGGGTAGTGGCGTCAGTAACTTTACGTTGGGCAAATCAGGTAATGCGTTAAATATATCCGTAAATGCATTATTAAATGTCAGTGGATCGATTAATCTTTACAGTGGCAACATCACCCTAAGTCAGAACATAACCACGGCGAATGCTGCCGCGGGGGCGGGCGATATTTACATCGAAGGTAATCTTGTTGGGGCTACAAGTACCAACAACATTACCTTGAGTTCTAGTAGTTCGCTGACGGTTAACCAGAGTGGCAGCACGAGTTTTGCCGGCGCCATTAATGGTGCGGGTACGCGGTTGATAAAAAGTGGTAGTGGCACATTAACGCTAACAAGTACGAGTGCCAGCGCGGCAAACCAGAATATTTCTAGTACCAATATCACGGCGGGTACGCTCAGTGCATCATATCTTGGTGCGCTTACGGCAGTAAACGTATCCAATGGAGCTACATTTAATGTCACTGCCACACAAACAGTCGGCTCGATTGAAGGTGCGGGTAATGTGAATATCGGCACTGCGAGTTATGTCTTGTCGGCTGGCGGCAACAATAATTCGACAACACTGTCAGGCAACATCACCGGCTCGGGTGGTTTCACCAAACAAGGAACGGGTACACTGACGCTGTCTGGGACGAACACTTATGCCAATACAACAACAGTCTCAGCAGGTACGCTCGAAATTAATGGCAGCCTCTCGGATAGCACAAGTGTCAATGTTTCCAGTGGAGCGATCTATAACGTGTCGTCTAGCGATACGATTGGCTCGTTTTCGGGTGCGGGCAGAATTAATTTAGGCAATGGCTACACCCTAACTGCTTTCGGTGACGATTCTAGTAAAACATTCTCCGGGGTTATGGCAGGCTCGGGTGAGTTCAACAAAACTGGGAACGGTACTTTGACACTTACAGGTGCGAATACTTATACCGGTAATACGACAATTGGGGTTGGTACGCTGCAAATTGGCGATGGCACGGCCAATGGCTCAATAGCGGGCACTTCCGAGATTGTTGCCTACGGTAATTTAACTTTTAACCGTACTGGGTCAACTACCCTAAGCGCAAATCTGTCTGGCAATGGCGTGTTGACTGTGAATGGTGGGGGTACTCTGACGTTTCTCGGTATGAGTAATCTTAACGGTAACGTCGATATATTGAATGGCACTTTTCAGCTCGGAGACGGGGGCACAGCGGGCTCGCTGTATATATCACCAGTTCGCATTGCGACTAACGGGTTATTTGTTGTCAACCATAGCGATGACGTTAGATTAGACATACCCGTACAAAACTACACTGTCTCAAGCCAAGGTAGATTTGCTTCTATTGGACTGGGTACAACCACGCTGACTGGTTCAGCAACATTTACTGGTAACACTACCGTTAATAATGGCAGCGTCATTTTTGCCTACAGCGTTGCCCCTAAAACAAGTGGTTTTGCAGGAAACGGCACCGTAACTATTGACCCCAATGGCAGCGCATTTAGTAGTGCCTTCTATACGGGCAACTATACCTTTGCTAATACGTTAACTGGTTTAACGATTGGTAACGCCACTAGCGCGGCTAATGCCAATCTCACGGTGAATGGCACGGCTATTAGTATTGCCGGTACGACTAATTTGTATGGTGGCAATATTGCCCTCAATACAAGCCTGACAACCACGAGTGGTTTTATTCGCTTAGGCGCTAATACCAATATTACTCAGAATGCTAGCGGCATCTTAACAAGTGCAGGTCTGGCGCTGATGGGTGGTAATGTTTCGTTAACGAGTGTGGCCAACAATATCACCACGCTAGCTGCTCAGAATATCAGTGGCCTTGCTTTCAAGAATGCCGGCAATCTTACGATTGGCACTGTTAACCCGACGGGTATTGCTGCAATTGGTCTTGTGAACATTACGGTTGACTCAGGCAATATCAGTTTGACTGAAGCGATTACCACGACAGATACATCAAGTAGTGCAGTGGAGTTAAATGCAGGTGCGGGGGCAACCGCGGGTACGGCTACTGGCGGAAACATTCTGGTATCGGGTAATGCGGCCCTCCCTGGTTCGATCTCGGTTGGCGCTGGAGGAAGGGCAACACTTTATACGGGTAGTGTTGCGGGGAGCACAGGCTTAACAGCACTGTTGGGTAGTGGGTCAGGCCGATTCCGCTATAACAGTGATGAATCGGCAACGAATTACAACACGACAGCAGCACCGTTAAATACGGGTGTCTATGCTATTTATCGTGAGCAACCCACATTAACGATTAGTACCGTCAATGCATCGGTAGTGTATGGCACCAGCACAAATAATACATTGAGTTCTTCCGCTGTAAACGGCGATACGATGACGCAGATCTTTGGTGCTGCTAATGTGCCAGTCGTTGCTATAAATGGTACGACATCGACTGCAGGCTTTTATACGGTAGGCAACCACACTGCCAACATTACTCCCGCAACAGTTGCAAACTATCTAGGTTATGCCACGCCGACTTACTCAAATGGCACGGTAACAATTACAAGAGCTAATTTGACTGTTTCTGGCACCCAAGTTGCCAATACAACTTATAACAATAATACGGTAGCTTCATTTAGTAGTAATGGTACTTTAGTTGGCGTATTAAGCAATTCAACTAGCAGTGTTAGCGATGTAGTTAATTTGTCTGCTAGCGGTAACTTCAGTAGCAAGAACGTTGGAACAAATATTTCGGTTGCAATGTCCGATACTATTAGCGGCACTGATGCTGATAACTACAACATTACACAGCCTACATCAGTTACGGGTAATATCACTCCACGAACAGTGAGCTTGAGTGCTAATCAGGCTTATAGTGGAAGTGTGACATTAACCAACGTCACAATTACGACGGGTGTAGCTGGAGAAACGCTGACTTACAGTGCAGCAACTGCTAATAGTAGTGGTGTAGCTGATAATGGTGCAAACTACATAACAGCAATTACTCTTGCCAATCAAAGTGGCGCTACATTGACTGCGGGTGGTTTGGCCACCAATTACCAGTTGCCAAGTATATTAAATGTAAGTAGTGCTCCAGTTACGATTACTACAGCACCATTAACCATCACGGCTAACAATACAAGTACACAGTATGGTTTGGGTACTACGCTTGGTACAACAGCCTTTAGTAGTAGTGGTTTGCAAAATAGTGAAACTATCGGCAGTGTTGTATTAGCAAGTATTGGAACTGCTAACACTACTAACGTAGGTAGCTATAACATCACTGCAACTGGCGCATCTGGTGGCAACTTTACAGCAAGTAACTACAACATTAGCTATGCCAATGGTACGCTAAACATTACCGCAGCACCAATTACATTAACAGCAACAAACCTCACTCGTGCATATGGCTCTAGTAATCCAACAACCGATACCGTTGTTGTTACAAGTGGTAGCTTGTATAACGGCAATACATTAGGTAATGCTACTGTTACTTCATTAGCCACATCTACCACTAATGCCGGACAGACGGTTAACTTAACTCCAAGCTCGGCTATATTTACTAGTGGCTCTGCAGGTAATTACAACATTACTTACGCCAATGGTAGTTTGAGTATTACTCAGGCAAACTTAACTATCACTGCCAATAACACCAGTACACAGTATGGTTTAGGCACTACGCTTGGCACAACAGCTTTTAGTAGTAGTGGTCTCCAAAATAGCGAGACAATTGGTAGTGTCGTGTTGGCAAGTAGTGGAACGGCTAACACTACTAACGTTGGCAGTTATGAAATTACTCCTGCTAGCGCTTCCGGTGGTAACTTTACAGCGAGTAACTACAATATTAGTTATGTCAATGGCACGCTGAGCATTACCGCAGCGCCATTGGGTATAAGTGCGAATGGCACATACAGTGGAAGTACGGTTGTCATTCCAAGTGCATTCAGTCTTACGGGCTTAATGAATGGTGAAACTATTACAAGCATCTCATCACTTTCAGTTAACAATGCCAATGTTTCCTCTAATGGAGCTAACTACGTTACTGCTATAGGTCTTACTAATGGTACAGCTAATTTAGCTAATTACCAACTAACGCAAGCATATAACGCTGTTGCGAATACGAGCACAACAAACGTTTTCACAATGGCTAAAGCTAATTTAACGGTAACAGCTGATAATTCGGCAATTTTCGCCACTCAGACAATTCCAAGTGTTTATAACGTTAGTTACACCGGATTTGTTGGTGGGCAAAATGCTAACACTTCCGGAATTGTGATTGGTACTGTTACAAATAGTGCTACTAGTTCAGTCGCTGGAAATTACACACTTTCCCCAACGGGATTTTCTTCTGCGAACTACAACATAACTAATGTCAATGGTAGTTTTGATATTCTTGCTGCAAATAAATTATTGATTCAGGTTACAAGTACGAATACGTCATATGGGGCAGCAATTAACTATGCCGATCCAACTGTTCAATATATGAACGGAAATATGACAATTGCAAACTTAACTCTTGCTAGCCATTCTGGAAATACATTTACATATGCTGATGGTAGTAGCGGCACCGTTACATTTACCCTTGGGGTGGCGAATGCTACGTATAGCGCTAGCAACAACTTAAATGTTGGTGGTTACCAAATTACGGGAAGTAATTTTAGTCAAACTAGCCCTAACTTTAACGGTACGGCAATCTACACCGGCTCCAGTGCTGTGAATGCTGTTTCCTTAACAGCAAGCACTTCAAATGTGTCAAAAGTCTACGATGGCACGACATCAATGGTGGGTTTAAATATTGGTTTGAGTCCTATTGTTCCTGGGGATATTGTTAGCGCATCTGGCGCCGGTGCATTTGGTCAGGCTAATGTGGGTTCTAATATTAGCTACAACATTTCCGGCCTAACATTAAATGGCGCAAGTGCTGGAAATTATTACCTTAGCGGAGGTACGAGTTTCTCCGGTACGAATGGAGTAATCACAGCTGCACCTTTAACTATCACCGCAAACAATACTAGTACTCAATATGGCCTAGGAACTACTTTAGGTACTACTGCTTTTAGTTCATCAGGTCTTGTAAATGGTGAAACTCTAACAGGGGTAATTTTGTCGAGTACTGGAAGCGCTGCAACTGCTAATGCTGGTAGTTACAACATTTCAGGTAGTAGTGCGATAGGTGCCAATGGTTTTGTGGCGAGTAACTACAATATCAGTTATGCCAATGGCACGCTAACGGTAACACCAGCCAATATTACTGTTGCACTAGGTAATCTTAGTCGTTCTTATGGGGCAGCCAATCCAACATCGGATGCTGTGACTTTAACAGCTGGAACCTTGTATAACGGCGATACATTGGGTAATGCCACTGTTAGTTCAACCGCAACTTCAACTACAGCTGCAGGGCAGTCTTCAAATATCACTGGAAGCTCCCAAAACTTTACAAGCGGTTTGGCTGCAAACTATAACGTGAGTTATACCAATGGCACGCTAAGTGTGACACCTGCGCCATTGGGCATTAGTGCTGTTGGCGTAGAGAATGGGGCGGTCACTATCGTGCCCACGAGTTATACGTTAACTGGATTGCAAAATGGAGAAACATTGAGTGTAAGTAGTTTGAATGTTGCTAGTGCTTCGCCTATCAGTAATAACTACATTACTTCATTGAACGGCGTATCCGGTTCCGCATCTATATCCAATTACCAATTGAATTCAGTCTATAACGGTATTTTGGGCACAAACTTAACAAATATATTTACTTTCTCATCGACGCCTCAACCTACGCCTACACCAACGCCATCAACTGGGATATGGACTTTCCAACAAATTATGGTTCAGGGTGGAACGGCAGCGTTTATTCCGTTACCTAAAAATCAAGTTGCATATAGTGACGGAACGCATAGAGCTACAAGCTTTGGGGGTGAGGTTCTTCTTCTTTCTGATAACGTCTTAGAAGATCAGAACGACTCACAAAATACTTCTAATACTAATGTTGTATTGACAAATAGATATTTTGGCGATGCGCCACAAATTACCTTGTTGCCAGAAAAGATTGGCGGCAAATTAGTAAAACAAGGCAACTATATTTTTGTTGTTAATACTGATCGCAATTTAAATGATCTTCAAAAAAGCCGAGATTAAGTTTTAATAAACCGGCAGTAATGCGTCATTATTTGCTTGATGTAGATACGTGGTGTATAGATGCCCGTATATAAGTAGGTTAAAAAATGCTGCACATTTCACTACACACCGACACTGATCAGCTGTAGACCCCCTGTTTATGAAGTTTTATCTAGGCCTTCTGCTCTCATAATCCTTTGGTCCGCGGTTCAAGTCCGCGAGGGCCCACCAAAATAAAAAACCACTCTTTGGAGTGGTTTTTTATTTACTAAAAATTTGAACTTTGT
>CAZEHN010000034.1:0-10152 GCA_964511855.1 uncultured Polynucleobacter sp.
TTGACTGCCCTCCCGTTATGAGACTTTTAAGCTTTCCAAAGAAACCTGATGAATTAGACATAAAGCACCTACAAAAATTATTACTGGGTATCGTTATCTAAAAGATTATTGAGCAACCCAACCGCCATCCATATTCCAAGCTACTCCGCGTACTTGATCAGCAGCAGGTGAACATAGGAATACCGCTAAACCTGCCAATTGCTCAGGCGTTACAAACTCAAGTGAAGGTTGTTTTTCACTGAGCAACGCTTTTTTGGCAACTTCTTGTGATTCACCTTCACGTTCTGCACGCGCATCAATTTGTTTCTGCACCAATGGTGTTAATACCCATCCTGGACAAATTGCATTCACAGTAACACCTGTTGTAGCTGATTCAAGCGCAGTCGCTTTGGTTAAACCAACAATACCGTGCTTAGCTGCGACATAAGCTGATTTTTGTGCTGAAGCCACTAAACCATGGGCAGAAGCTACATTAATAATACGACCCCAGCCTTTTTTCTTCATTTGCGCCATGACAAGGCGCGTCGTATGGAAAGCAGAAGATAAGTTAATCGCAATAATTGCATCCCAACGCTCAATCGGGAAATCTTCGACATTGGCTACGTGCTGAATACCTGCATTATTAACAAGCACATCAATGCCGCCAAAACGTTTTTCAGCAAAAGCAATCATTTCTGCAATTTGCTCAGGCTTACTCATGTCAGCACCATGGTAGTCAACATCGACATTGAGAGCTTTAATTTGAGCTAAAGGACCTTCATGGTCACCAAACCCATTTAATAGAATTTTTGCGCCTTGTTTAGCTAAAGCAATCGCCATCGCTAAACCAATACCACTAGTAGATCCAGTAACTAAAGCAACCTTACCCTTCAACATAACAACCCCTCAATTGAAATTAATTAAATATGTATCGATTGGAACACACTCTTGCCCCTTTGTTCATTAGGGGAAAAGCTAATGAAAGTCTTTATTATTCGTGGATTTCCGGCTGCAAGGTGACATGGTCAATCCCATGACTCTCTATGAGCATCTTCTGAATCCGCTCCATAATCTCTGGCCAATCTTGCATTTGTTGGATCTCAATATGACCGATGAGTGCCGGATAACCTGGCGTCATCTCCCAAACATGCAAGTCATGAACTGCAAGTACTCCCGGAGTCGCTCTTAAATCAATTCCAACTTGAATATAGTCAATATGTAGCGGCACCCCTTCCATCAGGAAGTGATAGGACTCTTTAAGAATATTAATCGTTGATTTAATCAACAAAAGACAAACCACCAATGAGAGCAATGGGTCAATTTGCATCCAACCTGTGTACTGAATAACTAGACCTGCAACTAAAGCAGCAATAGAACCTAACATGTCACCCATAACATGAACTAAGGCAGCTCTGGTGTTAACACTCTTCTTATCGTGCGATAGTGTGTAAGCAACAATTACGTTGACGACTAAACCAACTAAAGCAACATAAGTAACCGTGGAACCTGCGACAACATCAGGCTTATAAAAACGGGTAATTGCTTCGTACCCAATCCAGACCACCAGCAACAACATCGCAAGGCCATTAACAAAAGCTGCTAATGCCTCCGCTCTTCCAAATCCAAATGAATGTTTAGCTGATGGCGGTCGTTTTGCTATGTACTGCGCCAGTATTGCCAATAGTAAAGATGCAGCATCAGTCACCATATGACCCGCATCTGAAATCAACGCTAAAGAATTAGCCCAAAAACCTGCAGCCACTTCCACAAAAGAAAACCCTAGCGTTAACGCTAGGGCTATAAACAAAATCTTTTGACTTGAACTCTCTCTTACATGCGAATGCTGAGCATCACCCTTTTTATGCGCATGAAATGCCGCATGGTGATGTCCGTGCGAGTGATGAGACTGTCCCATTCGTATTTGCTGAGTTTTATTTAGCTATTAACTTACAGCACTCACATCTAGTTTGGCGCCAGTTTTTGATACAACTTCATCCACTGTGACACCAGGTGCAAGTTCAATTAATTTCAAACCATTAGGCGTTACTTCAATCACACCTAAGTCAGTAATAATTAAATCAACCACTGCAACGCCTGTTAATGGCAAATTACATTTAGGAAGAATTTTTAAATCAATCGAACCATCTTTTTTCTTAGCGACGTGCTCCATTAAGACAACTACGTTCTTAACACCTGCCACCAAGTCCATGGCACCACCCATGCCTTTAACCATCTTGCCTGGAATCATCCAATTGGCTAAGTCACCAGTTTCACTGACTTGCATCGCACCCAAAATCGCAATATTGATCTTGCCACCACGAATCATGCCAAATGAATCAGCTGATGAAAAAATAGATGAGCCTGGTAATGTCGTAACCGTTTGTTTACCTGCATTAATTAAGTCGGCATCAATTTCAGCTTCTGTCGGAAAAGGGCCAATACCCATTAAGCCATTTTCTGATTGCAACCACACTTCCATGTGGCTAGGCACATGGTTAGCTACCAATGTTGGCAAACCAATACCAAGGTTGACGTAAAAACCATCTTGTAATTCTTTTGCTGCTCTTGCAGCCATTTCATCGCGCGTCCAAGCCATGATTAATTCCTAAACTATTTCGTTAAATTTGATATTTATTCTGTAACAAGCAATTAAGCTTCTCGAGTTGTTCGTTGCTCAATACGCTTTTCAGGCGTTGCATTTAATACAAGGCGATGAACAAATACACCCGGTGTATGAATCTCATCCGGATCCAACTCACCGTTCTCAACAATCTCTTCTACTTCAGCAATTGTTACCTTACCGGCCATTGCGCAATTTGGATTAAAGTTGCGTGCTGTTAAGCGATACACCAAATTACCTGACTTATCCGCTTTCCAAGCTTTAACCAATGCAACATCAGGAACAAGTGAACGTTCCATCAAATAAGTTTCTCCGTCAAACTCACGCGTTTCTTTACCTTCGGCAACTGTTGTACCTACACCCGTCTTTGTAAAGAATGCTGGAATACCTGCTCCACCAGCACGAAGCTTTTCAGCTAATGTGCCTTGTGGCGTTAGTTCTACTTCAAGTTCACCCGCAATTAATTGACGTTCAAATTCTTGATTGCCACCAACATAAGATGCAATCATCTTTTTGATTTGACGTGTTTCAAGTAACTTACCTAAACCAAAACCATCTACACCACAGTTATTAGAGATACATGTTAGGTTTTTGGCGCCAGATGCCTTTAATGCATCAATTAATGCTTCAGGAATACCGCACAAACCAAATCCACCAGATGCCACCATGTGACCATCTTTAATGACACCGGCTAACGCCTCTTTTGCCGATCCAAAAACCTTATTCATTTACCACTCCTTGAACTGAATTTACCTAATATTCCAACATCATACCGTTTTCAACGGTATGCCACTTAATATGCCTTACTGAATGACCAAACCATCGTCTGCCGCCACAATCGCGCCATTAACAAAACCTGAGTTTTCACTCGCTAAAAGGACCAATAAGCCTTCCAAATCAATTGCTTTACCAATCCGTTTCCTTGGGAGCATTTGAACAAGCTTTCTGCCGGATTCTGTATCCCAATGCTCTGAATTAATCTCTGTCTCAATATAGCCCGGACAGATTGCATTGACATTAATACCGTAACGCCCCCACTCTAGTGCCATCGCTTTAGTCATCTGAACGGCTGCAGCCTTACTCATGCAATAAACAGAAATTTGAGAAAGCACCTTCAAGCCGGCTACCGAGGCAATATTGATCACTCGCTGCGCTGGCGGCTCTTGCCCAGCTTCCTGAGCCTTTTTAGCCCTTGAAATCATTTGACGCCCTACAACCTGAGCTACAAAAAATGCTCCCTTCGTATTAGTATCAAATACAAAGTCGTAATCTTTTTCAGTGACATCCACAATACGTTGAGTAGTAGATACACCTGAGTTATTCACCAAAATATCAATTGGACCGACTTCTGTTTGTGCTTGTGCGACTGCCTTTTCAATACTAGCAATATCAGTCACATCCAAAGCCACAACATGAGCTTTTCCACCCTTTGCCTGAATTTCATTCTTTAACCGCTCTAAACGCTCTAAACGACGGGCTGCAAGTACAACGGTTGCACCAGCATCTGACAAAGATTTAGCAAATTGCGCACCAAGACCGCTGGAAGCACCCGTTACAAAAGCAATTTTTCCTTTTAAATCAATGACAAACGACATATTAGAGCTCCGATTTATAGTTTATTTATTAATACTGTTATCTAATGATACAAAGTGAAGTGCGGTATCTACTAAACTAATGCCACAAGTAAGGTAATTTGTAAGATATTTTCTTTAATAAATTCCCACAATGGGGCATAACCTCAGACATTTAAGAATACAAAACTAACGAGAACAATATGGATAGCAAACTATTAGAAGAATTCGGACCAAGAGAATCAATGGACTATGACGTTGTTGTCGTAGGTGGGGGTCCTGCTGGCCTATCTGCCGCCATTCGTTTAAAACAACTTGCTGCAGAAAAAGGTCAAGATGTTTCAGTTTGCGTTTTAGAAAAAGGTTCTGAAGTTGGCGCCCATATTTTGTCAGGCGCAGTCATGGACCCAATCGCTCTAAACGAACTTTTCCCTAATTGGAAAGAACTAGGTGCCCCACTTAACTGCGAAGTTAAAGCAGATAAGTTCATGTTCTTAACCAAAGACAAAGCTGTGACAACTCCTAATTGGATGTTGCCTGCTTGCTTCCAAAATCATGGCAATTACATCATCAGCTTATCTAACTTCACTCGTTGGTTAGGTCAACAAGCTGAAAATCTTGGCGTTGAAATTTTCCCAGGCTTCCCTGCTGCTGAAATTCTTTATGGTGAAAACGGTGAAGTCGTTGGTGTTGCTACTGGCAACCTCGGTATTGGCAAAGATGGTCAACCAACTGAAAACTTCCAACTCGGTATGGAACTTCGTGCCAAGTACACTTTATTTGCTGAAGGCGCTCGTGGTCATTTAGGTAAACAAGTAATCGCTAAATACGACTTAGATAAAAACTCTGATCCTCAAAGCTACGGTATCGGCATTAAAGAACTTTGGGAAATCGACCCAGCTAAACATCAAGAAGGTCTTGTTATCCATACAGCAGGTTGGCCACTCACTTCAGACACATATGGTGGCTCATTCCTATACCACTTAGAGAATAATCAAGTTGCGGTTGGTTTTGTTGTTGGTCTTGGTTACAAAAATCCTTATCTCAGCCCGTTTGAAGAATTCCAACGCTATAAAACACATCCTGCGATTCGCACTTTCTTTGAAGGTGGAAAACGTATTGGTTATGGCGCTCGTGCAATTACTGCTGGCGGACTTAACAGCCTTCCTAAAACAGTATTTCCTGGCGGCGCGCTCATTGGTTGCGATGCTGGCTTCCTCAATGCTTCCCGCATTAAAGGTAGTCATGCTGCAATCAAGACTGGCATGATGGCAGCAGAAGCTGCATTTGATGCTGTCACTAGCGAACGTTCTGGTGATGAGCTCAGCGCTTACCCACAAGCGTTTAAGAAAAGCTGGTTACACACTGAACTCAAAAAAGCGCGCAACTTCAAACCATGGATGGCTAAAGGTTTATACCTTGGCACACTTATGGTTGGTATCGAGCAAAAACTTCTCGGTGGTAAAACACCTTGGACGCTTCACACTACCCGCAAAGATAACGAATATCTTGAACCCGCTGCGCAACACAAACCAATTGACTATCCAAAACCAGATGGCAAGTTAACGTTTGATCGCCTCTCTTCAGTATTTATTTCAAATACAAATCATGAAGAGAATCAACCTGCACACTTAACATTGAAGAATATCGATGTTCCAGTAAACACTAACTTAGCAATCTATGATGGTCCAGAGCAACGTTACTGCCCTGCTGGTGTTTATGAGTTTGTCGGGGACGATCACGGTATCAAACGTTTACAAATCAACGCACAAAACTGCGTTCATTGCAAAACTTGCGATATCAAAGATCCTACACAGAACATTGTTTGGGTAACACCTGAAGGAACAGGCGGACCGAATTACTCTGGCATGTAATGCAATTGATTCGCACGCTTAATTGACCAATAACCAATTAAGCACGCTAGGGCCGACATGCCAAATGCATGGTTCGGCCCAAATTTTTCCCACACCCATCCTGCGCAAAGCCCGCCAATCGTTCCGCCTAATCCGTAGGAGATTGAGGTATAGAGAGCTTGGCCACGCGCTTGCATACCTGATTTAAACCAACCCTGCATATATTTAATGCTGGCACTATGGTGAGCTGCAAATGTGAACGCATGTAAGACTTGACCCAATAAGAGTGGCCAGAAGTATGGCAAATAAGCAACCACTGCAAATCTAAGCGCACCAATTAAAAAAGTAATCGGTAATATCTTTTGTGCAGAGTACTTTTGAAATACCAGTTTTTGGAAGTAAAAATAAATCACTTCCGCTCCTACGCCCAACATCCAAAATAATCCGATGATTTTTTTGTCGTAACCGAGCTTTTCTAAATAAAGAGAATAAAAAACATACAGGCTTGCATGACCAAAAACCATCCAAAACGTGGACGAGAAAAAGAATACAACGCCCTTTTGCTTAAGCGTCGATCGTAACTGCCCTCTTTGAGGCGCATGACCTTCAATTGGCGGTTCCCACAAACGCCATGCGAGTAATGTCACTAAACTAAGCGCAACCAATCCTAACCAAGGTAGAGTTTGAACGCCAAAGTAATCAAACCAATATCCACCAAGTAATACGGTCACCATAAAACCAATTGAGCCCCATAGACGTAGGCGTCCATATTTGGATTCAAAGGCGTTTTCTTTACTAAGAGCATGTAAGGTTGCAGCTTCTCCTAAGGGCGTCAAACTACTACTGACAGTGTTAAGAATAAACATCCAGACCATGAGGACTGCAAAGTTATTAGAAAAGAAAATACCCGTGAAAATCAGTGTTGTCGCTACAGAAGTTAGTCGCATAATACCAATGCGATCTTGTCGATGATCAGCTAACCATCCCCACGCAAAAGGCCCAATGATACGAGTGATTTGTAACATTGACATCAGTAACGCAATTTGAATCGCATCAAAACCAATGTCATCAAAATAAAGACTCAGGTACGGAGTAACAATACCCAAAAAGCCATAGTAGACAAAAAAGAAAATTGCAAACGTAGAATGACTTTTAGAAAAGCCTGATGTATTACTCATACAAAACTACATTGACTCTCTATATTTTTCGTTTTCGCTCTAAGAGCGATTTGCTGGAATCACTGGGGTTTGCGCCTGCACATCCGCACATTGTGCGCGGTGACGCAATACATGATCCATAACAACTAAAGCTAGCATTGCTTCGGCAATTGGCGTTGCACGAATACCTACACAAGGGTCATGTCGACCTTTGGTTTGTACTTCAACCGCATTACCCTTCACATCAATCGAAGCCTTAGGCGTCATGATGCTTGAAGTTGGCTTAATAGCAATCGACACAACTAAATCTTGACCGGAACTAATACCACCCAAGGTTCCACCTGCATGATTCGATGCAAATCCATCTTTATGCAACTCATCACCATGGTAACTACCCTTTTGCGCAACTGTTGCAAATCCATCTCCGATCTCAACACCTTTGACGGCATTAATACCCATCATGGCATGCGCAATATCAGCATCCAACTTATCAAATAATGGATCGCCCAAACCAACAGGCACACCACTTGCTCTAACGGTTAATCTCGCTCCACATGAATCACCTGCATGACGCAATTCATCCATGTACGCTTCTAATTGATCAATTTGGGAAGTATTAGGGGCGAAGAATGGGTTCTTCGTAATTTGAGAGAGATCTTCATTCTTAATCTCAATCTCACCCAACTGAGTCATATAGCCCGTAAAGGTTGTTCCATATTTTTGAGCCAGCCATTTTTTTGCAATAGCAGCTGCTGCAACGACAGGTGCAGTTAACCTTGCTGAAGATCTTCCGCCACCTCTTGGATCACGAATGCCGTATTTCTGCATATACGCATAGTCAGCATGACCAGGTCTGAATGAATCAACAATATCGCCATAATCTTGGCTACGCTGATCGGTATTGCGAATCAGTAAGGCAATTGGTGTTCCAGTTGTTTTACCTTGATATACACCTGAAAGAATCTCTACTTGATCCGGCTCTTTACGCTGCGTGACATGTCTAGATGTGCCAGGTTTGCGGCGATCTAAGTCCGGTTGAATATCTTCAATCGACAATTCCAAACCTGGAGGGCAACCATCAACCACAGCACCAATTGCAGGTCCATGGGATTCGCCAAATGTCGTTACTCTAAAAAGGTGTCCTAGTGTGCTTCCAGCCATAGCCTACATTATGGCATTGTGTGGGAACACACTGGCAAATCTTGTAAAAATACAACTCTTTACAAGATCAGCCTTAGCTTAAATGAAGCTTTTTGCTTGTTAAGCTTAAAGCTTATTTAGTTTCTTCGGTTTCTTGAGGCCAGTCACGGATATAGGCTTTGAGCATGGAGTTTTCAAAGCCTTGAGCTTCCACTACTGTTTTAGCCACGTCGTAGAATGAAATCACGCCCATCAATACCTTGCCATCCAATACAGGCAAGTAACGTGCATGGCGATCAAGCATCATTCGGCGCACTTCATCAAGGTCAGTATCCGGTGTACATGTTAGCGGGGCTTCATCCATGACCGTACCAACTTGAACTTGCTCCAAGCTTCCATGGTTATGAGCCAAAGTGCCAATTAATTCACGGAAAGTCAGAATACCGACCAAGTCAGAATATTTCATCACAACTAAAGAGCCAATGTCATGCTCCGCCATGATATGCACCGCCGCCGACAATGATGTATCTGGTGATACCGTAAATAAAGTATTACCTTTTACTCGAAGAATATCGCTTACCTTCATCATCGCCTCCTTTTTAATTGGTTTGATCTAGTCTATTACGACTTTTCCACTCTGTAAACCCAGTCCTGCCCGAATATGCGGCAAGCTTGCCGTGAGCACGGCTCCGGCCATCGTAACCCACCAGGTTAGATAAATCCAAAGCAAAAATAGAGGTAAAACTGCAAAAGCCCCGTATAAGGTCTTATAAACAGGGACTTTGGCTACAAAAAATGTGAATCCCAACTTGGTGCACTCAAATATCACCGCTGCACAAAGTCCACCAATCAGCGCATCCTTCCACTTAACCACAGCACTTGTACCCATTTTGTAGACCAATAAAAAGGTAAACGCTGTCAGCAACATCGGTAATAAAGCTGCTAATAACTCAAGCCTAAAAGGCAAGTTTTTAATCCAGCCATTGGAGGCACTCACCAAGATAGAGGTCAAATAAATACTTAAACCCAGAAAAACCGGGCCTAAAACAGTCGCAGCACTATACAAAAAGAATCTTTTTAAAATACTTCGGGAGTTCTTGACCCCCCAAACCTGATTAAACGCATGCTCAATCGTAATAAGGGTTAATAAAGTTGTAACAAACAACCCGCCCAAACCAAGAATTGTTAATCCCTTCGCATTACTTGATATTTTGGCTAAATATGAAGCAATACCCTGACTTAAATTACCTGGCATTAAGGTCGATAACAACCATGCTTGAAACGCTGCCCTTAAATTGATAAAACTAGGCATATAACTAAATAGCATCGTTGCCAAGGAGAGCATTGGCACTAATGCCAACGTGGTAGTAAAGGCTAAACTAGCCGATACCTGATTCAGGCGAGCCTCTCCAAAGCGCTTTCGCCAATAGGCAAAAAGCGCTTTCAAATAAACTCGAACCGGTACCGATTTAATATTCACAAGTAATTTGTCTAAATTTCTAAATTACTCATATCATAAGGGTTATGAAAACAGTCGACATACTTGTACTCTATTATTCAAAAAGTGGCGCCACCTGGGAGCTTGCAAAACTGATTGCCGAGGGTGTTGAACGCGTACCTGGAGCAACTGCAGTTCTGCGCACTGTTCCTAATATCTCTGCAGTAACTGAAGCCGTAGAAAATGGGATACCTGATAACGGCCCACCTTATGCTGAATATAGCGACCTAGAGTCCTGCGATGGCTTAGCACTTGGCTCGCCCACTCGATTTGGCAATATGGCCGCCCCACTTAAATACTTTTTAGATGGCAGTGTTGGTCAATGGCTGACAGG
>CAZEHN010000034.1:10252-13025 GCA_964511855.1 uncultured Polynucleobacter sp.
TTGCCTTACTGCACCGATTGGCGAGGTCGTTATATTGGGAATGCAATTGCAGTTGTGAGACCTGCTTCAACCGATGAAGTCGCCTCCCTTGTTAAGGCTTGCATCAAGCATCAGATATCAATTGTTCCTCAAGGTGGCAATACAGGTATGTGCGGTGGCGCAACGCCTGATAATTCAGGTAAGCAGATTGTTTTAAGCCTGCAACGCATGAATAAAGTGCGTCAAGTTGATCCCGATAACTCCACCATGACACTTGAAGCTGGATGCATTTTGCAACAAGCTCAGGATGTGGCAGCTCAAGTTAATCGCCTTTTCCCTCTTAGTCTTGGCTCAGAAGGCAGTTGCACAATCGGCGGCAATCTTTCAACGAATGCTGGCGGCACAGCTGTTCTTCGCTACGGCAATATGCGCGAACTCTGCTTAGGATTGGAAGTTGTTACTGCAGACGGGAAAATATGGAATGGACTTCGCACCCTTCGCAAAGATAACACTGGCTACGATTTACGAGATCTGTTTATAGGGGCTGAAGGAACACTTGGCATTATTACTGCTGCGGTTCTTAAACTCTTCCCAATGCCCGTTGTACGTTGGACCGCCCTTATCAGCGTTCAAAGTTTTAAATCCGCCGTTGATTTATTAGGCCTGTTTCAAGAAAAAGCCTCATCTGGTCTGACAGGATTTGAGGTCATGTCTAAAGCTTCTGTTGATTTATTAACAGAATACTTCCCAGAACTAAATAATCCACTAACCCCAACTGCACCCTTTACAGTATTAGTTGAAATCTCTGATTTTGAGAGCGAGGCTCATGCCCAAGCTTTAATGGAGTCTATTCTGAGCGAAGCATTAGAAAAAGAACTTGCTATCGATGCCGTGATTGCCAGCAACCTAAGTCAAGCCAAACACTTTTGGGCAATGCGGGAACATATCACCCTAGCCCAAGCAAAAGATGGTGCAAACGTTAAGCACGATATTACGATTCCGATCTCAAGTATTGATACCTTCGTTAAACAAACCAATCAATTACTCGAGCAATATCATGCAAATATTCGGATGATTAACTTTGGCCATCTAGGTGATGGTAACTTGCATTACAACGTTGCCGCTCCAAAAGGCATAGATGCGAGTGAGTTTATGAAAAACCACGCAGAACAAATACAAGAAATTGTTTATTCCCAAGTAGATAAATTCAACGGCTCTATTTCAGCTGAGCATGGTATCGGACAAGTTAAAACCAACCTTCTACTTGGACATCGTGGCGAAGTAGCATTTAACTTAATGAGTCAAATTAAGAAAGCGCTGGATCCTAATAACTTAATGAATCCAGGCAAGGTATTGCCTAACTAATTATTTAGCGGCAATAGCTTTATTCATACACTCAGAAATCTGATTGAAATACTGCAAAGCTTTTTCAGTTGGCTGAATATATTTTTTACGCGCATCTGTATCAACTGCATATTCGATCATACCTTGCTTATGCAAGTTTTTAAGTCGAGCATGTAAAGTTGCTGGAGATCCAATTTCCGGTAAGTTAATCGCTTGACTTACCAACATGTTTTTACCCATCTTCCAATTGAGCGACAACTCATCAAGCAAGGCCTTCTCGATACTATCAAGCACCGGAAATCCAGGTAGATCCTCAATTGCTCTGAATAGATTTAAAAATCTGAAGTAGATATCTTGTAGTTCATTGCTTTTCATTGTCATTCCTAACGATTCATTTTCATCAAGACTTATCTGATGCTGAATTCTATTTGTGTTTATCCATATTTATTTAGTTTAGCTTTAATACCTTGTTAGAGATATTAAACCAAAGGAGAATACCTTTAAATCTATTTCATAACACTATGATTTAGATCACTAATAAATGAGCCCATTAATCAAATGGGTATTATTTATCCTTTGGCTTGTCCTGCCAATTAACAAATTCAGGATGATGAATCTTAATCGCCTCACCATCAAATCTCCATGTTAAACATTTCCCTAAATGCATCGGTGGACGACCAGATGGAACAGCAAAACTGGCAGGTATCGTTTGTATAGCAGCTGTTGCCATCGTATACAAAAGCTCTCTCAAATGAGTACAACCATGTACACCCCCCAAATTAAGATCAATCGATTTACGCCAGCCAGACATAATCGAGCAACCAATCATTTTATCCATTGGGGCCTGAGCCTTAGGACATTCTCCATGTGGAATGTCATCCATCGATACTGCAATATCTTTTACAGTCAATGAATCATCCAAGGTTAATCGGATACTCATATTATGAATAGGCTCACCCGCATTTAATGTGCCCCTATCAAGTTCAAACGGATAGGTTTTGATATCCGTCATTTGCCCTTCAATATCCCACAAGCCATCAGCACGCTTAAATCCCTTAAATGTGACTTGTCGCGTATGTTGTAATTCTCTATCTACTGGCTGTGGCAATGGCATCTGAACTCCTTATTTTCTTTACTCTTTATTCTTTACAATGCCATTTTACGATAGCGTCTCTATATTCGCTGACGAGGCTTTATTTACTTAGGATAAAAATGACAAATCAAACACCTTTTCGTGAAGGCGAAAAAGTACAACATGTAAAAACTGGTGGCTTTTATAAAATCGTTTGCATCGCAAAAATCGAGGCTACTCTTGTAGATGCATATGTTTATCAGGCCCTATCCAATATGACTTACTGGGTTAGACCAGTATCAGAGATGCTCGACGGTCGATTTATTCGAGTGGAAAGTTAATTATTTTTATTAACTATCATTAATCACTACTATTAAG
>CAZEHN010000035.1:0-11765 GCA_964511855.1 uncultured Polynucleobacter sp.
TCATTTGCACAGGCCAATAAAGTCTTTGCAATTGAGCCATCTCTATCCGACGGGAAACTAACAGCAGGTCCAAGTGCAGTTATCACTAAAGCCAACTGCCCAGACTGATCAAAAACTGGAGAACTAAGCGCATTTACCCCAGGAATTGGTTTACCAACAGCACTAACAATTTTGTCAGCCCTAATTTGCTTTAGTTCTTGTTCTGTCAATTGTGAGTCCGGCTTCATATCGACATCACCATGACTTACTCGGTGACCCAAATTAAGATCTCTAAGAGTTTTTAGTTTTTCTGGCGACATAAACGCTGCAAAAATTTTTCCAGTTGCTGTCCCAGAAACAGACATTACAGTACCGGTGCGCATATTGACATGAATCGGCTCTCTGGATTCAAACATGCGAACAATCGTTGGCCCCAAATTACCCCAAACAGCGATTGCCACAGAATGTTCAATATCAAGGGCTAACTTTTCAACAATCGGAGTTGCAACTTTTAATGGATCTAATTGATTTAAGCAACTTAAACCTAATTGCAATGCTGCAGGGCCTAATCGATATTGACCATATGCATCTTGCTCAATCAACCCCAACCTTCCAAAACTAACTAAATAGGGGTGCGCCTTAGATGGCGTCATCGAAGCCATCTCAGCCAAGTCCTTCAAAATCATTGGTCTAGACTCTTTAGCAAGTACATTAAGTAATTGCCCGCCAATTTCAATTGACTGAATTGAACGTTTTTTATCGGTCATTCGTTTTTAACTCTTACTAACAACAGATTGCCGCGATAAATTTAATGCTTCACGTAATACTGATACATCACCAATATGATTAGCCAAAATTAAAACTAATTTTGCGTTCAATTCTTGACTCTGCTCATCCGTTAAATCTTGATGTGCATTAATCAACGCCTCATAAAAATCATCTCCAGCACTAAATGCTCGGAAAGATACTTTATTTGGTTCATGAAAATTTGGGTCAATTTTTAAAGTCATTATTTTGCTCCCTTACCAATTGCACGCTCTAATGCAGCTTTAAGTAAGCCTAAATCCAATTTACGCCATCTTGCACTAACATGTTGATCAGGTCTAACCAAATAGACTGTTCCAGGTTGAGCATCAAATCTAGCTTTAAATAGCCCCTTAACATCATGCAGCACTTTGACTGACAAATTGTCTTGCTCAACCGATGACACAACAATTGGTTCAATTGAAATATTGTTAACACTTGCCTGGGTGATTAAATTCAACTGACCTTGATCAACAGGGCCATCAACATACAGAATGGCTGCAAACTGATTGCCCACGTTTCTTAACAACCAGTCAGATTTACCATTCACATTTACCGGTGCATCATCCATTGGTGCTCCAGGAATCATTGTTCCTAAAAATTGATCAATGTCAGGGGTATTTAGGCTTGATTGATACAAATAAGAAGGAACTGATAGGCGACCAGAATTAACTAATGATCGAGCGAAAGGCAATGTTTTTGCTAGTTCCAATACTGAATTTCTGAACAACTTACTAACCGCACTTTTAGGTGTAATGAAATCCGTTGAACGTGTTGAGTTCATCAAATTTTCATCAGCCGCATAAACACGTTCTTGACTATAGGTATCTAATAAAGATACTGGCGCCTGTCCATTAATCACTAGATTTAATTTCCAGACCAAGTTATCGGTATCTTGAATACCAGAGTTTGCGCCACGTGCTCCAAATGGCGACACTTGATGTGCAGCATCGCCTACAAAGAAGATGTTCTTATGACGAAAATCTTTCATCCTGCGGCATTGGAATGTATAAATACTCACCCACTCAAGCGTAAAGTCTGACTTATCGCCAAGCATTGCTTTAATTCGTGGAATTACTTTTTCAGGTTTTTTCTCTTCTTCAGGATCAACATCCCAACCTAACTGAAAGTCGATACGCCAAACATTATCTGCTTCACGATGCAATAAAACTGATTGATTAGGATGGAAAGGCGGGTCAAACCAGAACCAACGCTCAGCAGGAAAATCAGCTTTCATTACAACATCAGCAATTAAGAATCGATCTTGAAAAACTTTACCCTCAATATCTAATCCCAACATACGACGAATGTTTGATCTTGCCCCATCTCCAACAATCAACCACTCAACTTCAATGTCGTAGTTGCCATCTTGCGTCTCGACAGTAATAAGAGTTTTGTCATCATCAGGTCGAACATTACTTACTTGTGACTTCCAACGAATTTCTAAATTCTTTAAATCTTTAGCTCTATTTAACAAATACTCCTCTAAATAGTATTGCTGCAGATTAATCATCCCTGGACGTTCATGATCAGGCTCCGGAAGAAGATTAAAGTTGTAAACTTCCTCCTCCTTTAAAAAGGTTCTTCCGATATTCCAGGAAACACCCTTATCTACAACGGCCTGACCAACATGAATACGATCCAAGATCTCAAGAGTACGTTTTGCATAGCAAAGCCCTCGAGAGCCAACCGAAACTGTATCGTCATCATCTAAAAGCAGAACATCCAAGCCTTGCTGAGCTAAATCAATAGCAGCTGACAAGCCGACAGGACCAGCACCAACTACAACCACTTTGCGCTTGATTATCTGACCAACTTCAACAGGCTTACGATATTCAAATTTTGGATATTGATAAGTACTCAACATGATGACGAATCCTCACTTAGTCTTGTTGCAATGCATGCCACATTTCTTGATCACGCACATCTGTCCAAATACGTGGATGCTTAATACCACTTGCTTCGTCATATGCTCTTGTTACATCAAAAGGTAAGCAATGTTCGTAAATAAATACTTGAGCAAACTTTGGATCCATCTGCTTACGCACATGTGCCATCGCTGCTTTTAAATCCATACCTTGCTTAACAGCCTCTTGTGCACTTTGGTACAAAGTAGAAACAAAATCACGTGTATATGCCAAACCTTTTTCAACCATTTCTGGTGAAGTTAATGCAGGACCTCTTCCTGGGACAAGCTTTTGAGCGCCCATCATCTTAATGTTGTCCAAGGTTTGTGGCCAATCTGCCAAATGTGCATCACCTGTGTAGCAAGCAGCGTCGTATTCAACTAAGTCACCCGAAAACAATACTTTTTCATTTGGCAACCAAGCGATCGTGTCGCCCTTCGTATGTCCGCTACCTACTTGTTTGATTTGAACTTCCAATGAGCCCATCCAAATGCTCATCTCGCCTTTGAATGTCAAGGTTGGCCATGTCAAACCTGGCACTGATTCAACCGCTTGGAAAAGTCTTGGGAAGCGACCGATTTCTGAATCCATATCTTGTTGACCACGTTCAACAATGAGGTCATATGTGTCACGACTTGCAATAACTTGCTCCAGACCTTCAGATTTATATCCTGAAGCACCTAGAACACGAACTGCATGGTAATGCGTCAATAAAACATATTTAATTGGCTTGTCGGTGATCTTACGAATCTCTTTAATCACGTTTTGAGCCATTACTGGCGTTGCTGTGGCATCAATGATCATCACTGAGTCATCGCCAATAATGATGCCCGTATTTGGGTCTCCTTCTGCCGTATAAGCCCAAGCATGCTCGGATAACTGAACAAAACTTACTTTTTTCTCTTCCAAGTCCGCTTGAGATGCAAATTTCTTGCTCATGACTAATTCCCTTAAAGATTGTTTGATTCGTTAAATAACTGCCTAATTTAGCTAAATGATAGCAATTTTATTTAACATTAACAAATCAATTTAACAATGACGAATTAGGGATTACCCGAAATCCATAAAAAAAACCTGCCGAAAAGGCAGGTTTTTGAGCATATTTAACTATTCGTTACTGCTATTTATTGGCTGCCAACTGCTCAATCCCTAATAAATAACCTTTGGTACCAAAACCAATCACAATCCCCTGTGCGACTGGGGAAACATAGGAATGATGCCTAAAAGGCTCCCTAGCATGCACATTTGAAATATGGACCTCAATTAATGGCAATCCCCCAATACCAACGATCGCATCATGCAAAGCGATAGAAGTGTGAGTATAAGCACCAGGATTAAAAACAATTCCTTGAAGTTTGCCGGCTTTAAAAGCAATCCCAGCTTCATGAATTTTGTCGATCAATGCACCTTCATGATTACTTTGGTAAGTCTCAATCTCAAAACCTAAGCGCTCACCCAAGTCCTTACATTGCTTTTCAAGCTCAGCTAAGGTTGTTGTGCCATATTTTTCAGGCTCTCTAGTTCCTAACAAATTTAAGTTAGGGCCATTCATGATCAGAATTTTTTTCATAAATTAGATTTACTCATTTAATTGCTATCAATTTATCATCAAATTGAAGTCTTCAAAGAACTTTTGATATTTCTTGGATCGTTCTTTCTGTGGCACCTTGGTATTTTTTTGCAAACGCACTCGCTGCAGTTGAGGCTAATTTAACTGAAGCATGATCACTCAACAGCTCATTAAGCAGTTGAGCCAACTCATTACTTAATACTTCATTAGTATCTGAAGTTTGCAATCGCCAAGCCGCCCCCATACTCAATGCATCTTGACTCGCTTCTAAAAAATTAAAGGTATGTTGGCCAAGAATGACCGGACACCCAACTGAACAAGGCTCAATCAAATTTTGACCGCCAAGAGGTAGCAAACTTCCGCCCATCACAACTAAATCACTCAAAGCGTAATACAACGGCATCTCCCCCATTGAATCACCAATCAACACATCAACCCCATCAAATGAAGCCCGACCAAAACTAATTTGACTTCTTTGTTGGAATTGATAACCGTGTGAAGCGATTAATTTAGCAACATCCTCAAAACGTTGCGGATGCCTCGGAATAATGACTAACAAGGGGTGATTAGTCTTATCAATTTTTGCCCAAGCTTGAAGAATAAGCTCCTCTTCACCTTCACGAGTGCTTGCAGCAGTCACAACTGACCTTACCCCCAGAACCTCTTTCTTACATTTAAGACCCTGCTCAATTAATTCTTTACTTAGAGCAACATCGAATTTCAAATTACCAGTTACAACTATATTAGATACACCTAATTGCTGATAGCGCTCTTGATCGCTATCTGTTTGAGCAAGAATTTGATAAAAACTTTGAAACAAATTAGAACCTAATTCACCAAACTTCTTAATACGTCTAAAACTTCTATTTGATAAACGACCATTAATCAAAAACAATGGCAATTTATTTTTCTTAGCAGAAAAAACTAAAGTAGGCCAAGCTTCAGTCTCCATTAGCATGCCAACTTTCGGATTGAAATAACGATAAAAATAAGACACAGGCCAACAAAAGTCATACGGCAAATAGGCTTGAATTAATTTCCCGTTTTCAATTGCAGCTTTAAAAATTTCAGCGCCTGTTTTTCTTCCTGTTGGCGTCATATGCGTGAGAAGTATGGAATGACCCTGTGCCAATAATTTCTCAACCAATGGAATAGCTGCTCTTGTTTCGCCTACGGATACAGCATGTATCCATACCGGGCGATCACCATGAAATCTTCGAGAATAAAAGCCAATACGCTCTAGCAAATGAAGCCGATAACCCAACTCTTTTCTTCCACGCCACCATAAACGAATGTAAACAAATGGAAGTGCTAAATGCCACCCTAATTGATATATCCAATAAACAGTAGGTAATAAAAAACTCCGACTTGATACATTGCCGGAGTTTTTAGATTGAGTCATTATTGATGCCGAATGTTTGAATTACTTCAATCGCTCAGCTAACTCAATAGCTTTACCAATGTATTTGGCTGGCGTCATTTCCATAAGAAGTTTTTTAGCATCTGCTGGAATTTCTAATTTAGCAACAAATTCTTGCAAGGCTTCTTTTGTAATCCCCTTACCACGAGTCAACTCTTTGAGTTGCTCATACGGATTAGGCACTCCAAAGCGACGCATCACTGTTTGCACTGGCTCCGCTAATACTTCCCAACAATTATCTAGATCTTCAGCCAATCTTTGTGGATTAGTTTCTAACTTACCAAGACCACGCATCGCGCTCTCATATGCCAACAAACTATGACCAAGGGCATTACCTAAGTTTCTAAGTACTGTTGAGTCTGTTAGATCTCGCTGCCAACGTGATACAGGTAATTTCTCTGACAAGTGTTTAAGCAATGCATTAGCAATACCTAAGTTACCTTCTGAATTTTCAAAATCAATTGGGTTTACTTTATGAGGCATAGTTGATGAACCAATTTCACCTGCTTTAGTTTTTTGCTTGAAATACCCCCAAGCAATATAACCCCAAATATCTCTATTCATATCGAGCAAAATCGTATTAGCTCTAGCGACTGCATCAAACAATTCTGCCATCGCATCATGTGGCTCAATTTGAATGGTGTAAGGATTAAAAGTTAAACCCATACGTTTCTCAACTACATCTTTTGAGAAATTTTCCCAATCGAAGTTGGGGTAAGCAGATAAATGAGCGTTGTAGTTACCAACTGCACCATTCATCTTGCCGAACAATGGCACATTTGCAATTACTTGAATTGCTCGCTCCAAACGTTTTGCGATATTCGCCATTTCTTTTCCGAGTGTTGTTGGAGAAGCTGGCTGTCCATGTGTTCGAGACAACATTGGAATGCGTGCATTATCTAAAGCCAACTTAACCAGCATCCCATGCAACTCTTTGAGTTTAGGCAAAATTACTTCTTCTTTGGCGCCCTTGAGCATCAAACCATGAGAAGTATTATTAATATCTTCTGAAGTACAAGCGAAATGAATAAATTCACTTGCCTTCTCTAACTCAGCATGACCAGCAACCTTTTCTTTCAAGAAATATTCAACTGCCTTAACGTCATGATTTGTAACAGCTTCAATATCTTTAATTCTTTGAGCATCCGCATCTGAGAAATTAGCTACTAAACCCAATAAAGTATCTTCAGAAGCCTTACTAAAGGTCGGAATATCCGCCAAACCTGATTTTGACAATGCAATTAGCCAATGAACCTCAACTGCGACACGTTGACGCATAAAAGCCGCCTCGGATAACCAAGGGCGCAAAAGGTCAACTTTTGAGGAATAACGGCCATCTAGGGGTGATAAAGCACTTAAAGTAGAGAGTGTGGATGCCACGGTTGTGTCCAATTCTATTTTTGAAGCTATTATTTTAAATGTTTCTGAATTAAACCCATTTACTTACGAAATTTTGGAAATTTTATGAAGTTAATTGCATCCCTTACAAGCCCTTATGTACGCAAAGTACGCATTGTCTTTATGGAAAAAAAGATTGAGGCAGAACTTGTCCTCGATGACGTTTGGAGCCCAAATACCAAGATTATGGAAAGCAACCCTCTTGGTAAGGTCCCTTGCCTCATTATGGAAGATGGTGGCGCCATGTTTGACTCAAGAGTTATCGTTGAATATGCCGAAAGCTTAAGCCCAGTGGGTAAATTAATCCCTCCAACCGGCAAAGAAAGAGCTGCTGTGAAGACTTGGGAAGCCCTTGCAGACGGCTTATTGGATGCTGCGATTTTGGCACGCATGGAGGCAGCTTGGGCTCCAAGAGCCCCTAACGTCAGTCAGGCTTGGATTGATCGTCAGTTAGACAAAATCAATGTATCCCTGGCTGCAATGTCAAAAGGTTTAGGAGATTCTGAATGGTGCTTTGGCAACCATTACAGCCTAGCTGATATTGCCACTGGATGCGCTCTAGGATACCTACTCTTTAGGTTTCCGCAAATTAGCTGGCAAGCTCAATATCCAAATTTAGCAAAACTTTACGAAAAACTAGCAAAAAGGCCTTCATTCGTAGAAACAATGCCCCCAGCTTAATAATTATTTTGTTAGGTTAATTTGTTAAATAAAAAGGGAGCAATGCTCCCTTTTTTCGTTTAAGTTCTGATGATTTTTTCTTAAAGAATAATCCCGCCACCAAGGCAAATATCTCCTTGATATAAAACTGCAGATTGTCCTGGCGTTACCGCCCACTGAGAATCTTGGAATCGTAATTGAAAAATAGAGTTTTCTACATCTTCAGCAGAATATTCGATCTCACAAACTGAATCAGATTGTCGATACCGAGTCTTTGCAGCATAAAGACCGGAATTCATTACTGGCGGCTTGCCTGCTACCCAACTTGCTTCCCCAGCTTTTAAAACTTTAGCTTGCAGCAATGGGTGCTCATGTCCTTGAACAACCGTTAATGTATTGGTCTCAATATTTTTCGCACCAACATACCAAGCATCTCCACTACCGCTTTTACTTCCACCCAAACCGATACCTTTGCGTTGACCGAGCGTGTAAAAAGCTAAACCAATATGTTCGCCAACGACTTTTCCTTCAGGGGTTTTCATTGGGCCAGGCTTAGTGGGTAAATAACGACCTAAAAACTCTCTAAATGGGCGTTCGCCAATAAAACAGATCCCAGTAGAATCTTTTTTCTTAGCATTGGGAAGTCCTATTTTTTGGGCAATTTCCCTAACTTGAGTTTTATGCATTCCACCCAATGGAAACATCGCTCTACTTAATTGAGCTTGATTTAATCTATGCAAGAAATAACTTTGATCCTTAGTTAAATCTATCGCTTTTAGTAACTCAACACCTTGATCAGTTTTTCGTACACGCGCATAGTGACCCGTAGCAATCGCCGTAGCACCTAAACGCATTGCATGATCCAAGAAAGCCTTAAATTTAATCTCGGCATTACACAGAACATCGGGATTCGGTGTTCTACCAGCTGAATATTCCCGTAAAAATTC
This sequence comes from uncultured Polynucleobacter sp., assembly GCA_964511855.1. Taxonomy (GTDB): domain Bacteria; phylum Pseudomonadota; class Gammaproteobacteria; order Burkholderiales; family Burkholderiaceae; genus Polynucleobacter. The sequence continues at coordinate 8,686 of CAZEHN010000035.1, forward strand.
AGCAAAAACGCGATCTTTGTATTCTGCAGCGAAATTTACTGCTTCTATTTCAATTCCAATGAGATCAGCTACAGCAACCGCATCTAACAAATCTTCTCTGGTTGAGCAGTATTCAGAATCATCGTCATCTTCCCAATTTTTCATGAAAAGTCCAACAACATCATAGCCTTGCTGTTTAAGTATCCAAGCAGCAACGGATGAATCTACACCACCAGACATACCAATCACTACCCTGGCCGGCGGAGCCACCACTTGGTAGTTGTCAGGACTGGATTGGATCGAAAATTCACTCATAGAAGTCTCAATTGTAGATCTTTAGGGGTTTTTACTGCTAAAGGAGGTATTTTCTTCAAAGTCGGCATAAACTTATAGGCTAATATTAATAATCTAATTAATTGGAGAAAAGCATGCGCATTGGAATTCCGCTCGAAACATTAGCGGGCGAATCTCGCGTTGCAGCGACCCCGGAAACCGTCAAAAAATACATTGCGGCAAAACACACCGTCGTTGTAGAAAGTGGCGCAGGCGTTGCAGCTAGCGTTCCTAACGAAGCATATGAAGCCGTAGGCGCGACCATAGGAACAGCTGCAGATGCACTTGGCGCCGAACTTGTCTTAAAAGTTCGAGCCCCATCAGCTTCTGAACTCTCACAAATGAAACCAGGTGCAGTCTTACTAGGCATGCTTGATCCATTTGATAACGCAAATATCGAGGCTATGGCAAAACAAGGCATTACAGCCTTTGCTCTTGAAGCTGCTCCCAGAACAACCCGCGCTCAAAGTATGGATGTTTTATCATCCCAGGCAAATATTGCTGGCTACAAGGCTGTGATGGTCGCGGCTCATCATTATCAACGCTTTATGCCAATGCTCATGACTGCAGCTGGGACTGTAAAGGCGGCTCGCGTTTTGATTCTTGGCGCTGGCGTAGCAGGTTTACAAGCAATTGCAACAGCAAAACGTCTTGGCGCAGTGATTGAAGCATCTGATGTTCGTCCTGCAGCAAAAGAACAAATTGAATCCTTAGGTGCCAAGTTTGTGGACGTTCCTTTTGAAACCGATGAAGAACGTGAAATCGCTCAGGGTGTTGGTGGCTATGCAAGACCAATGCCTGCATCTTGGATGCAACGTCAAGCAGCTCTTGTAGCAGAACGTGCAAAACAAGCAGACATCGTTATTTCAACTGCGTTAATCCCCGGACGCAAGGCGCCAACACTCCTTCATACTGAAACAGTTCAACAAATGAAGCCCGGTTCTGTGGTGGTCGATATCGCAGCCGGTAAAGGTGAAAATGGTGCAGGCAATTGCCCACTCACTGAAACTGATAAAGTCGTCACTAAACACGGTGTCACTTTAATTGGCTACACAAACTTAGCAGGCATGGTTGCTGCAGATGCTTCAGCCCTTTATGCACGTAACTTGCTCGACTTCATGAAACTCATCATCAATCAAGATGCAGCACTCTCAATACCAACTGATGATGACATTGTGACAGCCTGCTTAATGTGTCAAAACGGTCAAGCAATTCGCAAGAACGCCTAATCTATTCAGGAAAAATCATGGAAATTAGCCACGGCATATACAACCTTATTATTTTTGTTCTAGCGATTTATGTGGGTTACCACGTAGTTTGGAACGTTACTCCTGCATTACACACGCCACTTATGGCTGTTACCAATGCAATATCAGCCATCATTATTGTGGGCGCTATGCTTGCTGCAGCACTCACGGAAGATACTCTCGGGAAAACGATGGGCACAGTTGCAGTCGCACTTGCTGCTGTTAATGTTTTCGGGGGCTTCTTAGTCACTAAACGCATGCTTGAAATGTTTAAGAAAAAAGATAAAAAAGCTAAATCAGGAGAACAAGCATGAGTATGAATTTAGTCACACTTCTCTACCTAGTTGCTTCGATCTTTTTTATTCAAGCACTTAAAGGACTTTCACATCCAACCACCTCTATCAAAGGCAATATTTTTGGTATGACTGGTATGGCAATCGCAATCGGCACAACCGTGGCACTTATCGCTATGCTTTCTCAAGAAACTTTAGCAAGCGGCATGATCTACGTATTAGGTGGTCTAGTGGTTGGTGGCGGTGCAGGTGCAATCATGGCAAAACGTGTCGAAATGACAAAAATGCCTGAACTAGTTGCCTTCATGCACAGCATGATTGGTTTAGCAGCAGTATGTATTGCTGTGGCCGCAGTTGCAGAACCACATGCATTTAATATCGTTGCTAAAGGCGGCGCCATTCCTTTAGGAAACCGACTTGAATTATTTATCGGTACCTTTGTAGGTGCGATCACTTTCTCTGGATCAGTGATCGCCTTCGGGAAACTTTCAGGAAAATATAAGTTCCGTTTGTTCCAAGGAGCACCTGTTACATTCCCTGGTCAGCATTTATTAAATCTTGTCCTCGCCATCATTATGGTTGGCTCCGGCGTGATGTTTGCCATTGCCCCAGGTGCTGAACCTGCATGGAATTACTTCGTATTAATGACAGTAGTTGCTTTCATTCTTGGTGTACTCATCATTATCCCAATCGGTGGCGCTGATATGCCCGTGGTTGTCTCAATGCTGAATTCTTATTCAGGTTGGGCAGCCGCCGGAATTGGCTTCTCATTGAATAACTCAATGTTAATTGTCGCTGGATCTTTAGTTGGATCATCAGGAGCGATTCTGTCTTACATTATGTGTAAGGCGATGAACCGCTCATTCTTCAATGTCATTCTTGGCGGCTTCGGCGGTGACACATCAAGTGCTGGTGGTGCAGGCGATCAACAACAGCGTAATGTGAAAAGTGGCTCTGCTGATGATGCAGCATTCTTAATGAGCAATGCTGAAACTGTCATTATTGTTCCTGGCTATGGTTTAGCAGTTGCTCGCGCTCAACATGCCCTTAAAGAATTAACAGAGAAACTTACACACAATGGCGTTACTGTTAAATACGCTATTCACCCAGTGGCTGGACGTATGCCTGGCCACATGAATGTACTTTTAGCAGAAGCTGAAGTTCCATACGATCAAGTTTTCGAAATGGAAGATATCAATAGTGAATTCGGGCAAGCTGACGTCGTTCT
>CAZEHN010000036.1:0-3606 GCA_964511855.1 uncultured Polynucleobacter sp.
GCTTGTAATCCACACCCGCATCTTTTAGCGCTAATTGAGCAGCCTTTGATCCCATCTCTGTGTAAGGAATACCTGCACTAGGTTTTGAAAACGGAACCATTGCTACGCCAGCAACATATACTTGATGACTCATACTTAGCATCCCTTGAATTTTGGTTTACGTTTTTGCTGGAAGGCCTCTAAACCCTCTTTAGCATCTGCCGTCAACATTAATTTTGCTTGTGCAACCGCTTCCATATCAGCAACTTCTTCATAGGACTTTGCTGTATCTAGAATTGCCTTTGTTTCTTTAAAAGCTAATGTTGGGCCAGTTGCAATTGATTTGAGGAGCTTCAAAGAAGCCTCCTCCAAATCTGTTGCTGCAACCGATCGATTAATCAAACCAAGATTGGCAGCCTCAACTCCAGAAAGCATTTTCGATGTAAAGATGAGCTCAATTGCCTTTGCTCGTCCAAGACGTTCCTGCATATAAAAATGACCGCCTGAATCAAGGACAAGTCCAATGTTTCTGAAAGGACTTCCCATAATGGCATTTTCAGCTGCGTAGACAATGTCACAAGCAAGCGCTAAACCAAAACCAAAACCTAATGCAGGACCTTCAACTTGTGCAAAGGTCGGAATAGAGCATTGACGTATTGTGTCCAACACAGGGTTAATTTGTTCTTTAAGTATTTTTAGGGTTTCATCTTTAAGCGGATCAACACCTGACAAATCTCGGCCAGCACAGAAACTACCACCCGACCCTTTAATACGAATCACTCGAACATCGCCTTTTGTTTGCAACTCTTCAACAGCTGCCTGAATCTCCAACATACCTTCAACCGGTAAGCTGTTTTTCTTTTGCGGACGATTAAGTTCAATTGTTGCGATACCTGCTTCGATCTTGACAATAATTGATTGAAGATTAGACATGATTATTTCCCTTTGAATGCCATCAAGATTTGTAAATCACTCATCATGACTGTGATGCCATTCTGATTCACCATGTTCCAAGAAAGCTTAATCACTCCATCCACACCTTCTCGCTTAGTTTCTTTTGAGAGAACTGTTGACTCAAGATGCAAAGTGTCACCAATAAATGTAGGCGCAGTAAAACGTAGGGAATCCGTTCCATAATTAGCAATGATGGCTGGGGCATCTGGCGGCACACCTAAACCTGCAGCATATGCTTGCACTAATAATCCTGGAGCAATACGTTGACCAAATTTAGATTTTTGCGCGTACTGAGCATCCGTATGTAAAACATACATGTCACCAGTTAAGGTACACCACTGAACAATATCTGTCTCAGTAATGGTTCGACCTCGAGAGACTAACTTCTCTCCCACCTCGATCTCATCAAAATATCGATTTAAAAATGACACGATGTCTCCAAATTTATAGATCTAAATAGTTTTCCGTCTAGACGAATTATATATAGAGTAAGTTTTATCAACACTAGTATTAACCCGATTAATGCCGTCTTAGTGACTGTATTTAAAGGGTTAAGACTATCCTCAATTCATTACTTTTACTTATTACTTTTTACTTGAACCTGGCAAACTCAAGCCATTCAAACAGAAATCCGCAGCTTCATCTGCCAACATCTGCAAACTCAATTTTCCTGAAGGCTTGTACCAGGTATAGGTCCAGTTCAGCATCCCATAAATCAACATGGCATAGGCTGAAGCTAAATGCTTTTCAGAAAACTTTTCGGGATTAACTTTCTGAAGTAACCCACTTAAAAAACCCATCAAGGTTGATTGAGCCTGGTTAACTTTCTTTTTCGCATCTTCACCTACATAACCAAGATCTTCAATCAATACCGTATGTCGATAACGCCCTTCTTCGTAATACTTTAAGTGCGTATAGATGTATTCAGAAAATAATTCTTTTGGTGTTCCTGGTTTTTTTGTGATTTTCTCCGCCAAAACCAATAAACCATTGACGTGGTCAATCAACATCTCTTCTAACATTAATTCTTTAGATGAGAAATAGTGATACATCCTCGATTTTGAAGATTGGCAAGCCTCACCAATATCAATAATGTTAGTGTTTTTAAAACCCTTTGTTGCAAACAACTTTGCAGCCGCATTCAATATCGTTGTACGAATATCTTCAAAATTTTCCGATTTAGTTCTAGCCATTACTTAACTACGTTTTCTTTTTGGTTTTATTTAATTAAAGAGATCATTCAGTTTGGATATTTACATCCCTAAATAAGCTTGCTTAACACTTTCGTTTTTCAACAACTCATCACCTGTTCCCGATAAAACGATACTTCCAGTTTCAAGCACATATCCATAATCAGCAATTTGAAGTGCTGCATGTGCGTTCTGCTCAACGAGGAAAATAGTAACGCCTTGAGCTTTTAAATTACGAACAACTCTAAAGATCTCTTCAACAATTAATGGTGCAAGCCCCATCGATGGTTCATCCAAGAGCAAAACTTTTGGACGTCCCATAATGGCTCTAGCCATTGCTAGCATTTGTTGCTGCCCACCCGATAAAGCGCCAGCAAGTAATGCTCTCTTTTCCCATAAGATTGGGAATAGCTCATACATTCTCTTAAGATCAGGCTTAAAGTCTTTTTTACGGTGCACGTAAGCGCCCATTAAAAGATTATCTTCAATCGTCATTGATGGAAAAACTTGTCGACCTTCAGGCACCTGGCAAATGCCAAGCTCAACTCGCTTATGAGCCGGCATCGATGAAATCGCTTCACCTTCAAAATAAATATCGCCAGCAGAAAGTGGAACAGCACCTGAAATACAACGTAGCAAGGTTGTCTTACCAGCCCCGTTAGAGCCCACTAAAGATACTAACTGACCTTCATTCACCACTAAATTAATATCTTTTAGTGCAGTAATCTTTCCATACTTGGAAGATACGCCACGCACTTCTAAAGCAATCTTACTCATGCGCCCGCTCCCAAATATGCTGCAATCACATCTGGATTTTCACGAACCTCTTGAGCCGTTCCTTCAGCTAGCTTATGACCATAATCCAATACAAAAATCCTATCTGAAATATTCATCACCATCTTCATGTCATGCTCTACAAGCACAATCGTGATGCCAGTTTTAGCAATTTTTACAATTAACGCTTCGATTTCACGCTTCTCAGAAGTGTTTAATCCTGCTGCAGGTTCATCTAACAACATTAAACGAGGTTCAGATGCTAACGCTCTAGCGATTTCTAGTCGCTTCAAAACTCCATAAGAAAGTTGATCTGCATTGAAGTCTTTGTACTTCTCTAAGCCAACGAACTCGATCAACTCTAATGCTTTTTCCCTACAAGCTTTGTCTGCAGCAACGATGGATGGCAATCTAAACATACCCGCAATTGGATTTGGATTAAGTTTCAAATGTGCACCAATCATGACATTCTCAACAGCCGACATATTCATACAAACTTGTAAATTTTGAAATGTTCGACTCATGCCCCGCTTAGCAAGCTGATCTGGTCCTAAATTAGTAACCTCTTCTCCATTAAATTCAATCTGACCGCTTGTTGGAACATAAATACCAGTGATTAAATTCAATAGCGTTGTTTTACCTGCGCCATTAGGGCCAATCACAGAGTAAACAACACCTTGCTCAATCTCAAAACTAACATCATCAACGG
>CAZEHN010000036.1:3706-11094 GCA_964511855.1 uncultured Polynucleobacter sp.
CCAATCACAGAGTAAACAACACCTTGCTCAATCTCAAAACTAACATCATCAACGGCTTTTAAACCACCAAAAATTTTGGTGATGTTTTTCAATCGAAGAATCATTTGCTTCTCCCAAATAATTTCTGGGCAATCGATGGAACTAGCCCTTTTGGAAGAAATGCCATAGTAACAACCAAGATAGCACCATAAACAACTGTTTCCCATCCTTCGAAAGCTGCTAATAATTGCGGCAACATCGTTAACAATGCCGCACCAACAATCGAACCTAAAATTGAGGCCATACCACCAACGACCACCATGGTGATGAGCTCAATCGAATGTATGAAGTTAGAAATACCTGGTGTAATGAATTCAAGATAATGGGCATACAAACTTCCCATAAAACTTGCCACCACCGAAGACATCACAAAAATCGATACTTTAATCTTGGGTACATCAATACCCGCTACTTTTGCAGCAACCTCAGAACCATGCAAGGCTTGTAAGGCTCTACCATAAGGAGAATTAATCAGGTTCTTAGCTAGCAAAGTAATTAACAAAAGTACACCAAGGATTAGCCAGTACCATTCTTGCGCACCTGAAATAGCAAAATCACCAAATGTTAATGGGGGCACAGCCATACCATCAGGCCCACCAGTAATACCTGTTTCATTGGCTAAAATAATCGAAATAATAATGCCCAGGCCAAGTGTTGCCATCGCCAAATAATTACTCTTGAGCTTCAGAATAGGTTTAGCAATTACAAAAGCCAACAATCCAGTCATGACTGAACCTACTAAAATTGCTAAAGTTGGTGACCATCCATAACGAGTCGTCATAACAGCACTAAAGTAAGCACCAAGCCCAAAGAATCCAGCGTGCCCCAAACTTATCTGCCCCGCATATCCAACCATTAAATTTAATGCAATCACTACGCAAGCATTAATACCAATCCGTATAACCACATCCAAGTAATACTGATTAGTAATTAAAAATGGCAAAGCAATAAGTAGGATCAGTACAACACCTAAAGCTAAATTTTTCTTATTCATACATCAAACCCGATCCATCGACTTCTTACCTAAAATACCATCAGGTTTAAAGATAAATATCAACAAAATTAATACAAATGGCATAGCATCTTTGTAAGCAGATGAAATGTAGCCAGCAGTTAATGATTCAAGTACACCGAGCAATAAACCACCCACCACTGCTCCGGGCCCACTCCCCATTCCACCGAGCGCTGCCGCCACAAATCCTTTTAAACCAAGCACGGTACCAATGTCATAACTAGCGTAAGTTATCGGTCCAACCAAAATACCACCAGCAGCACCAAGTCCAGCAGACAATGCAAAGGCTAGCAAGAGTGCTCGCTTTGTATTAACCCCAACAAAACTCGCTGCTAATTTATTTTGAGAAGTTGCTAATAGTGATTTACCTGGCCATGTTTTACTCATAAACCAAACCAAGATGGCTACCATAACGGCAGTAATCCCCAATACCCATAAAGTCTGAGGCAAAATCGTCGCCCCAAAGAAATGAATTGGCGCTTCTCCAGAGAAAGGAGGAATAGCGTATGTTTTCTTACCAACAAAAACCTGAACCAGCCCTCTTAAGATTAAAGAGGCACCGATCGTAATAATCACAAGCGTAATCGATTCAGCATTACCTGCAGGTTCAATGGCAAATTTAGCAACTAAAGCCCCGATTACCATCACCAAAATAATTGCCGCTGGAATTGCCACAAACATAGGCAAGCCAAATGCCATTAATAAAACTGTATTAATACCGCCAAGCATAATAAATTCGCCTTGGGCAAAATTCAAAACACCTGATGCGTTGTAAATAAGCGTAAAACCAAGAGCTGCTAAGGAGTACATCGCTCCAATCGTCAACCCTGCAAACATAAACTGTAATAAATCAGCGACCATAAACACAATCAATAAAAATTATTAAAGGGGATATTCATGGTTGAATATCCCCTTCTTATTTCAAACAAGATTAGTTAATAATAATCCAGTCGCCGTTTTTAACCTCAAGCAATCTGAAAGCATTTGCCCCTAATCCCATATGATCAGTTGGAGACATATTGTATGTACCGCTAACACTGACTAAACCTTTAGTTTTTTCAATGGCATCACGTACTTTTGCTTTATCAGTTGATTTAGCACGAGTAATAGAATCCGTAGCAATCAACAAGGCATCGTAAGCATAACCACCAAATGGTGATGGATCAGCTTTTGTGTAAGCCTTATACTCACGCGCATAGTCAGTTACGACTTTACGTTGTGGATCGCTAGGAGCAATTTTGTCAAATACCAATACCGCTGGTGATGGCAAACGCACGCCTTCAGCTGCAGGTCCTGCTAAGTTTTTGAACTCATCGCTAGATACACCATGGCTTTGATATACAGGTACTTTAATACCAAGCTGTGCAATGTTTTTCATGACAATTGCTGGACCTTGACCAAAACCAAAGACCAAAATTGCTTGTACATTTGGCGTACCTTTAATTTTTGTCAATTGAGCTGTCATGTCAGTATCTTTAGGGCCATATGTCTCATCAGCCACTAAATTGATACCATGTTTTTTTGCTTCTTCGATTGATTCTTTACGACCTGATTGACCAAAACCACCCGTGTCACTTAATAGAGCCACATTGGTTAAGCCACGTTTTTTCATGTCATCAAATACACGCGATGCCGCCATACGATCTGTATGAGGTGTTTTGAAAACCCATTTTTTTACAGGCTCAACAATCACAACCGCACCACCTAAAGAAATAAATGGCATACCTGCTTTTTCGACCAATGGAACCATACTCATGGTTGCACCAGTTGTCGTGCCACCAATAATTAAATCAACGTTATCGTTTTCAATTAAGCGTTTTGCAAAACCATTCGCTTTAGCTGCTTCACTTGCATCATCATAAACAACTAATTCAACTTTTCTGCCTAACACACCGCCAACTTTGTTGATTTTCTCAACACTGTATTCCAATGTTTTTAATTGTGGTTCACCCAAAGTTGAGGCAGGCCCTGTGGCTGAAACAATTGCACCGATTCTGATTGGATCAGCAGCATAAGTCATACCAACCATTGTCGCTGCCGCAGAGGCAATTACCAACTTCAAAAGATTACGTCTTTTCATTTCATCTCCTTTAAATTACTTACGATTACTTCTGTGATTTCATCAAAATTACCGATCCAATATAAATTGTTCCATCCGGACGGTCAACTATTATTCACTAGGGGAAAACCCAATGTTTACAGTGCTTTTGGAGTAATTAGTTAACATTTTTATGAATTATTGTTTTATGAATTTACTGGATTTTGATTAAAAAAAACTGGCGAGAATATCGCCAGTTTTTCATCTTCAAACTTGATTTAGAAAACAGGAATAATGTCATCCCAATCAATGTCTGAAATTTCTTTTCCATCAATACCAACTTCAGGAATCGCTGGGAATGCAATGCCGTATTTATCCAATACACCCTTCAAATTAAGCATTGATTTCTTCCAGTTTTCTTTCTTCTGCTCGTAATCAGGAATAAAGAACCCTGCTGCTCTAGCAATTGCTTCTGATTCACGCTGTGTGGCAATGAAATCTTCAGGCAAGTCCCAGAACTCTGGAGGTGGTTCAAACAAGACTGCTGATAAGAACAAATAACCTGCACGAATTTGCTTCGTAATAATTTCAGCATCTTCTTTTGGTAATTTAGGATAATCGCGCTCCATCACTGTCATACAAATTGCCATATGACGCGCTTCATCACGACCAATACTTCTGAACGCTTCTTTAAATAAAGTTTCTTTACATCCAGCAGCCATTTGATGGAAGATCGTTGCCGCAGCAATTTCACCCATCATGAATGAAGAGAACAATACAGCCAAGCTGTACTTAGGAACTGCTTTTTTGTAACCATTCCAGTATCTAGCACCATTGTGATACAACCAGTGCACATTACGTTGTAAGCGACGACCAAGGTCAGTCTTAGGCTCATAGTCAAGCGCACTTGCTACACCACCCAATAATTTCTCAACCATCATGCCGCATACAACTTCATGATTTAATTCATCGCGTTCAATGGAGAAGAATGCGCGACGCACGTAATCATCTTCCCTATCTTCATAAGTCTTGATAACAGCAGAAGCAAATACTGGAGGTCCTGAACCATCAAACACTCCAAGCAAGCACCACCAATAAGCAATCGCTTCACGTTGCTCCCAAGTGAACTTAGAAACGTCTAATGTGTCCCAAGGGAGTTTTCTTGGATCCCATGCATCTCTTAATGACGCATCCCAAACTTCTTCCAATTTAGTGAGCTTACGATCCCAACGAATTGGGAACACATTTGCCCCTTCAATCTTTGGAGGGAAATCCATCGTATCTGCTAATTTTTCTTTAATTAATGCCATTCGCTTCTCCGATTAATGATTCGAATAAATATTCCGTTCAGACGGTTTATTGAATTATCTACGAAATTTAGATCATGTCAAGTCAGTGAATCAATTAGCCAAAAAGACAAAAACCCCTTATTTAAAGGGGTTTGATGTGGTTTTTAGGGATTTGAGCGCTAAAAATTTAGCCTAAGTATTTTCCCTAATGTGGAGCAAGATTCGTTAGTCTGCGAACATTTCGCGGTGAAGAATATGGTTTTTGATCTCATCCCAAGCAGCCAAATACCCTGCCCTAAGATCAAGATCCATTGGATGCACATCAAACAACCAACTGAAATGTAACTTTGATTTTTCTACGGGCGTTTGTGTAAAGTCACTCAATTCAACTGGATTGCCATCACCATCAACTGTCAGCGTTGCTGAACACCAAAGCCCCATCGGATCATCTTTATCAATCACCGCAATCTCTATAAATCGTTGTTCATCATCTGTAACAACCAAGGTACCTTTGCCATAACAAATAGCACCGTGCTCTTCAATAATTGCATTTAAGAAATTGGATTCTTCCTGATCATCCAAACCAAGATCCTCAGTAAAAAATAAATACTGATCTCCATCGACATTAACCATCGAGAAGACCTTAGGCACAACGCTATGCCCAATTGCTAGATTTCTGTAGTACTGACAAAGTTCGTTGGCAAGTGTTTTTGTGAAGATATCCATCTTTTTACCAATTAATATAGGACGGCTAAAGCTGGAATACTACTCTAAAATGAGGTTAAACAGACATAAATGGATGAAGTCTAATGACGACACAATATAAAAAAATTGCCATTGTAGGTGCTGGCGCTATTGGCGGTTGGATTGGATGCAAGCTAGCCCAGAATGGTGCTCAAGTTAGTGTACTAGCTAGGAATCAAACATTAGCGAATATCAAAGAGCATGGACTTCAGCTTTTAGAGAATGAATCTGAGTTGATTGCCAGAGTTCGTGCTTCAGATAATGCCGAAGAATTAGACATTCAAGATTTAGTAGTCATTGCACTAAAAGCCCCTTCACTTCCAGGTCTAGCTTCACAAATCAAACCACTCATCGGTAAAGATACCGTCATCATGACTGCCATGAATGGCATCCCATGGTGGTTCTTACATAATTTTGGGAATTCGCTTGCAAACCAATCGCTAGTGTCAGTTGATCCGGCTGGCGTTATTCAAAAAGCAATTCCAGCTAATCAAGTGATTGGCTGCGTGGTTCACGCAAGTTGCTCGACAGATGCACCTGGCAAGATCCACCATCACTTTGGTAATAAATTAATTATCGGAGAGCCCTCTGGTGGCAATACAAATCGTGTATCAGATCTAGAAACATTATTAAGCCAAGCTGGCTTTGAAACTAATGTATCACCTCAAATCCAAAAAGATATCTGGTACAAACTTTGGGGCAACATGACTGTTAATCCAATTAGCGCTGTAACCAACTCAACTACTGATCAAATCATGGGCGATGATCTCGTGCGTGAATTTGCATCCAACATCATGCTCGAAGCTAAAGAGATTGGCGCAAAGATCGGCATTGAAATAGATCAATCACCTGAAGATAGACATAACATCACTCGAAAGATGGGAGCTTTCAAAACTTCAATGCTCCAAGATGTTCAAGCTAAAAAACAAGTTGAAATTGATGCCCTCATCGGCGCTGTTCATGAGCTAGGTCAAAAAGTAAATATACAAACCCCTTTCATTAATGCCCTCTTTGGCCTGAGCAGATTACATGCTAAGAATTTAGGTATTTATTAACCCAGTATTAAACGCAAAAATTTGTTCTCCTCTAAAATTAACCCATAACAAAAATTTCAGGAGACCTCATGAAAGCAGCTTATTACGAAGAAATAGGACTAGCTTCTTCAGTTCTAAAAATCGGTGAAATTGATAAACCCGAACCTCAAGCAGGTGAAGTTCGTATTAAGCTACTATGGTCAGGCGTTAACCCATCAGACTGCAAATCACGTGCAGGTCTTCGCAGCAAAGTGATGCCCTTCCCTAGAGTGATTCCTCATAGTGATGGTATGGGCATTGTTGATGCTTTAGGCGCAGGAGTAGATTCTTTATCTATTGGTCAGCGTGTTTGGATTTGGAATGGTGCTTGGGGAAGAGCGCATGGAACTGCTGCTGAATTTATCTGCCTGCCTGCAGAACAAGCCGTTGCACTTGCTGATAATGTAAATGACGAAGCAGCCGCATGCTTTGGTATTCCAGCGCTAACTGCCATGCATGCTGTCATCATGGATGGCAGTGTTGCCGGAAAAACAGTTCTAGTCTCAGGTGGCGCAGGTGCTGTAGGTCATTATGCTGTTCAAATGGCTTCACTTCTTGGTGCAACAAAGGTGATCGCCACAGTCAGCACCCCAGAAAAAGCTGCACTGGCTAAAGCTGCAGGCGCAGATGAGGTTGTATTCTATAAAAATGAAAATCTAGTCAACCGAGTTTCAGAAATAACCAAAGGTTTAGGCGTCGATCGAATTATTGAAATGGATATTGGTGCAAACGGCACTGCCGATGTTGAAATGCTCAAGCTCGGTGGAGAATGTGTTGCTTATGGAAGTGGAAGCACTCCTTTTGAACTACCCTTCTTTCCGTTAATCGCAAAGAACCTTCAATTAAAGTTCTTTATTGTCTACAACCTATCTAAAGCAGATAGAGAAAAAGCTATTTCGACATTAAATGACTTACTTAAACAAGATAAGTTAATCCACAATATTGCAGCTAAATTTGAACTTAATGAGATTGCAAAGGCACATGAACTTGTGGAAAGTGGTAAAGCAATAGGTAATGTTGTAGTTCAAATTTAATTTTTACCTCAACCCAACCAATTTGAGCTTTTATAAGCGAAATCAGGTAGAAAATTGAAAAATGGCTTCATAAGATATTAGTAAGCACTACTAATAAAAGCCTAATGTTGATTGGTCGGGACGGTGTGATTCGAACACACGACCCCTTGCACCCCATGC
>CAZEHN010000037.1:0-10965 GCA_964511855.1 uncultured Polynucleobacter sp.
TATTCGGCAAAGTAACCAACTTGACTGATTACGGCGCATTCGTTGAAATCGAATCTGGTATCGAAGGTTTGGTACACGTTTCTGAAATGGATTGGACTAACAAAAATATCGCCCCAAGCAAAGCTGTTCAATTGGGTGTTGAAGTTGAAGTTATGGTTCTTGACATTGACGAAGACAAGCGTCGTATCAGCTTGGGCATGAAACAATGTAAAGCAAATCCATGGGATGAATTTGCTCGTACGCATAACAAGGGCGACAAACTTTCTGGCGCGATCAAATCAATTACAGACTTCGGTGTGTTTATTGGTTTAGCTGGCGGTATTGATGGTTTAGTTCACCTCTCAGATATTTCTTGGAATGAAGCCGGCGAAGAAGCTGTGAAGAAATTCAAGAAAGGTGATGAAGTTGAAGCTGTTGTATTAGCTATCGACGTAGAAAAAGAGCGCATTTCTTTAGGCATGAAACAATTGTCTGGCGACCCGTTCAATAACTACACTTCAACAAGTGACAAAGGCTCTTTAGTCAATGGTACTGTGAAGAGTGTTGATGCGAAGGGTGCTGTCATTCAATTGGCAGATGAGGTTGAAGGCTATTTACGTGCTTCAGAAATCTCAACTGATCGTGTTGAAGACGCAAGAAATGTTCTTAAAGAAGGTGATGCTGTGAATGCAATGATCATTAATATTGATCGTAAATCACGCAACATTAACTTGTCGATTAAAGCAAAAGACAGTGCTGACCAACAACAAGCAATTAATAAATTGCAAAATGATGCCAGCGCAGGTACTACTAACCTTGGTGCCTTGTTGAAAGCTAAACTCGATAATCAAGGGTAATACTCTAGAAGCCGCTACCTAAGGGTAGCGGCAACTTGCCTACTCAGGAACATCAAAATATGACTGATTCAGATCGTTCAATATTAGATAAAGCTGCGCTAGAGCAGTCCATAACTCGTTCAGAGTTAGTGGAGCGTTTAGCTGAACAGTTCCCTCAATTGTTGCCTCGCGATGTCGAGTTGGCAGTTAAAGCGTTGTTGGATACGATGACTAAAGCATTGGCTGACGGTAAGCGTATTGAGCTCAGAGGGGTTGGAAGTTTCGTTCTTCATCATCGTCCATCAAGAACTGGACGAAATCCAAAGTCTGGTGAAAAAGTGCTTATCCCTGAAAAGAAAGTGCCTCATTTCAAACCCGGCAAAGAGTTGCGTGAACGGGTCGATTACAAGGCTGTAAAAGCTGATAATCAACCAACTGGCAAGTCTGAATGACAACATTGTTAAAGAAAATTTGGCGATTTGTATTGATTGCAGGTCGTGTTGTTGTTTTCCTATCCTTGTTTGTTATTGCTGCTACAAATAGTCAGTTAGTGACATTTAATTGGTTTCCAGGTTTAAGTGCTCAAGTGCCACTTATCCTATTGTTGTTAGTTACATTTTTACTTGGCATTCTGATTGCTTCTATTGCCTTTTTGGCGAGAGGTAAAAAGGAAGTCAAATGATTCAGATAGAGCCACATTGGCTCATCTCAATCCCAGTGGCATTTGGCTTAGGCTGGATAGCTGCAAGGTGGGATAAGCGATTAGAGCAAGCTGAAAATGAAGCTGAGCAATCGTTAAAACAAAAATCCACATTTCAAGGATTAAATCTTCTGCTAAATGAGCAACCAGATAAAGCGATTGATGCTTTGGTGCAAGTGGCTCAAATGGACAGTGAGACAACTGAATTGCATTTTGCTTTAGGTAGTTTATTTAGACGTCGAGGCGAAACTGAGAGAGCAATTCGTGTGCATCAACACTTGGCTAATCGTCAGGATATTTCGCAAAAAGATAGGGATCATGCATCTTACGAGCTAGGAAGAGACTTTCTTCGTGCTGGCTTGTTGGATCGTGCAGAAGTATCTCTTAATCGAGTTGGGCCAGGTAAATTCAATACGCCTGCAAAAATTGCGCTATTGGAGATGTATCAAATTGAAAAAGATTGGCGTAAATCGATTGTTTCGGCAACGGAGTTAGAAGAGTCTGAGGGTAAAGATAGTCGCCATCACCAAATAGCCCATTTCTATTGTGAGATTGCGCAAGAGGCTTTACGTAGAAAAGATCTCATCGCGGCAGAGGAGGCGATTGAACGAGCACTTCAGGCAGTTCCCTTGCATATTCGTGGAACGATCTTAAAGGGCGATTTATTAATTGCACAACAGCGCCCTAAAGAAGCAATTTCAACATGGGCAGAAATCGAAGCCCACCATCCGATGTATCTCCCCTTGATTGCGGATCGATGGATGAGTGCGCATGCTGATATTGGCTTCGAGGTTTTAGGCTTAAATCGACTTAAATCTAACTTGCCTAAGCAGGCAAGTGGCGAGTTGCTTGATATTGTCTTTAAGCACACAATGCGCTTAGAAGGGGCGGAGCAAGCAGAAGAATTGGTGGCTGAAGTGATGCGTTATTCACCGAGTTTAACAGCGTTAAGTAAGCGTCTTGAGGCTCGTAAGGCAATTGCTCAAGCAAAGAATGATGAGACGAATTCTACGGATTTGCAAGTTACTCTAGATTTATTGAAACAAAAAACAAATTCGCTTGCGAGATATACCTGCGGTAGTTGCGGTTTTCGAGCAAAGAGATTCTATTGGCAGTGTCCGGGTTGTAATAATTGGGATGCATACTCTCCTAAGCGAAGTGAAGGAGTGGCTCCTAGTGGGCCTTCCATGTAAGGCTAACTTAATTAGCTAAAAATATTACCTGTAAAAATTTCGGGGGTTTCATTGAAAGTCACAATTATCGGTAGTGGTTATGTAGGTCTGGTGACTGGGGCTTGCTTGGCCGAATTGGGGAATGAAGTATTTTGTTTGGATGTTGATCAGAAGAAGATTGATATCCTGAATTCAGGCGGTGTTCCTATTTATGAGCCTGGATTGAAAGAAATGATATCTCGCAATATGCAGGCTGGTCGACTCAAGTTCTCAACTGATATTGTTGCAAGTGTTGCACACGGTGAGGTTCAATTTATTGCAGTTGGTACACCTCCGGACGAGGATGGCTCTGCTGATTTGCAGTATGTGTTAGCTGCCGCAAAAAATATCGGAAAGTATATGAGCTCACCTAAGGTCATTGTTGATAAATCAACTGTGCCTGTTGGCACGGCTCTGAAAGTTAAACAAGCCATTGCAGAGCAATTAAAAGAACGTCAGCAATCAGCAATTGAATTTTCTGTTGTTTCTAACCCAGAGTTTTTAAAAGAGGGCGCTGCGGTTGAAGACTTTATGCGTCCAGACCGAATTGTGATTGGTACGGATGATGATCAGCCGGGTCAGAATGCTAAAAAAACTATGCGCAAGTTGTATGCACCCTTTAATAGACATCATGAGCGAACTTTTTATATGGATGTAAAAAGTGCTGAATTAACTAAATATGCTGCCAATGCAATGTTGGCAACCCGAATTTCTTTTATGAATGAGTTAGCTAATCTTGCAGATATTGTAGGGGCTGATATAGAGGCAGTAAGACAAGGTATTGGTTCTGATAGTCGCATTGGTTATGGATTTTTATATGCTGGAACTGGCTATGGTGGCTCCTGTTTTCCAAAAGATGTTCAAGCTTTGTCCCAAACTGCGAATGATTTTGGCCTTGATTTAAAAATTCTTAAATCAGTGGAAGAGGTTAACGAATCTCAAAAAAGAATTTTGGTAAATAAAATTCTTAAAAAGTTCGGAAATGATTTAAGTGGTAAGACTTTCGCGCTTTGGGGTTTGGCATTTAAGCCCAATACAGATGATATGAGAGAAGCGCCGAGTAGAGTCGTTATTCAAGAGTTGACTCGTTTGGGCGCGAATGTGGTTGCTCACGATCCTATTGCGACAGAAGAAGCAATGAGAAGTTTAGCTTTGGACTTTAAAGATACTCCAGAGTTACTGAAAAGAATAAGTACAGTTGATAATCCGATGGCCGCAACCATTGGTGCTGATGCTTTAATAATAGTCACCGAATGGAAGGCTTTTAGAAGTCCAGATTTTGATGCATTAAAACGTAATCTTAAAATGCCAATTATTTTTGATGGACGTAATCTATATGATCCTGAAGCAATGAGGGAGCTAGGTGTTGAGTATCATGGTATTGGTCGCCATAATTAAACAAACGACATATTTGTTTTAGAAAGCAATGAGTATGAATTTAGAATCTACAGCGCATTTAACACCGGCAGATTTGGACGCTATTAAGAAAGCCAACGTCATGGTTGTTGGCGATGTAATGCTTGATCGTTATTGGTTTGGTGATACAGAACGGATTTCTCCTGAAGCGCCTGTTCCTGTTGTGCAAATTACAAGAATGGATGAGCGCCTTGGAGGTGCAGCTAACGTTGCTAGAAACGGTGCAACTTTAGGTGCTCAACTTAGTTTGCTTGGGCTGGTTGGTGATGATGAGCCAGGTAGAGAAGTAGAAGCTTTACTTAAAAAGCAGGGTGTCCATAGTCATTTGCAAATTGATCCAAGCGTACCTACTATTGTTAAGTTAAGAGTAATCGCTCGTCAGCAACAGTTAATTCGATTAGATTTTGAGCAAGAGCCCGCAAAAGATGCCTTAACAGCTAAGTTGGCGATGTTTGATTCATTATTAGAGAATAATCAAGTAGTTATTTTTTCTGACTACGGTAAAGGTGCATTGACCTATATTGAAAAAATGATTGCTACTGCTAAAGCAGCTGGCAAGATTGTATTAGTTGATCCAAAGGGAAGTGATTATTCAAAATATCGTGGAGCAACGATTATTACGCCTAATCGTAGTGAATTGCGTCAGGTAGTGGGTAAGTGGCGTGATGAAAATGATTTAACTGAAAAAGCGCAAAATCTTAGAGAAGAATTGGGTTTGGAGGCTTTGCTATTAACCCGTTCAGAAGATGGTATGTCACTATTTACTAAGAATGGTGTTGAGCATGTTAAGGCTCAAGCGAGGGAAGTATTTGATGTGTCAGGTGCTGGTGATACCGTTATTGTGACTATGGCAGTTGCTTTAGCTGCTGGATGGAGTATGACCAAGTCGATGGCGCTTGCAAATCGAGCCGGCGGTATTGTTGTTGGAAAATTGGGAACGGCCACAATTTCTTGGGAGGAATTGCTGTGAGATACATCGTAACTGGTGCTGCTGGTTTTATTGGAGCGAATATTGTTCAAGCCCTCAATCAGCGTGGTGAGAAAGATATTATTGTTGTTGATGATTTAACTCAGGCTGATAAATATCGCAATTTATCCGATTTAGATATAGCGGATTACTTAGATAAATCAGAGTTTTTAGAAAGATTTCAAAAGGCTAGTTTTGGCAAGGTAAGAGCGGTTTTCCATGAAGGAGCTTGCTCAGATACGATGGAGACTGATGGTCAATATATGATGGCCAACAACTTCCGTTACACATCGGATTTACTTGAAATTTGTACTGACCAAAAAGTACCTTTGTTGTACGCATCTTCTGCAGCAACCTATGGTGGTTCAGATGTTTTTATTGAGAAGCGTGAGTATGAGAAGCCGCTTAATGTTTATGGGTATTCTAAGTTTCTATTTGACCAAGTCATGCGTCGTAAGTTTGCTGAAAAAGCGACAACTGCTCAAGTAGTTGGGTTTAGATATTTCAACGTTTATGGTCCAAGAGAATCTCATAAGGGGCGAATGGCTTCGGTAGCTTTTCATCATTTTCATCAATTTAATCAGTTAGGTGAAGTTAAGTTATTTGGTGCGTATGATGGATATGCTCAAGGTGAGCAAAGTAGAGATTTTGTATCCGTTGAAGATGTTGTAAAAGTTAATTTATATTTCTTAGATAACCCAGATAAGAGTGGTATTTTCAATCTAGGTTCAGGTAGGGCTCAACCTTTTAATGACGTGGCTCGAAGTGTTGTTAATGGATTATCGAAAGCCAAGCAGGGTGCGAGTTATGTTGACCAAACTCTTGAGCAATTAGTTGCAAGCAAGAAAATTCAATACATTGATTTCCCGGAAGCATTAAAGGGTAAATATCAATCTTTCACGCAAGCAAATTTAGATAACTTAAGGGCTGCAGGATATGCAGAGGACTTCTTAACTGTGGAGCAGGGTGTAAGTCGTTATGTGGCTTGGTTGTCAGAGAATGCTGATTTCCTTGCGGTGCAATCGTAATCACGAAAACTTAGTCAACTAAACAATTTATTTCTCGTTAAAGATCGACCTGTGACATTTGTCTCAGGTCGATTTATTTTATGGAGAAAAAATGCAAACATCATTTAGTTTATTTCGTCGTGCAAAAAATAAGGCTTTTAGAAATTTCCTGCTTTCTAAAAAGCTAGCAAAAAAATTGGGGAAGTTTTCATTAAGTCTTGCATTAGCTACGGGTGTTGTTCTTGGAGGTGCTGCTTTAGCTGTTGATATTAATTCAGCATCACAAGAGGCGCTTGAAGGGGTGAAGGGTATTGGGGCTACAAGAGCAAAATTAATTGTTGAGGAAAGAAATAAAAACGGTGCATATAAGAGCCCGGAAGATTTAACAAGTAGAGTTAAGGGAGTTGGAGATAAAACCATCGCTAAATTGAAGGAGCAAGGTTTAACCTTTGAATCTAACGGTTCAAGTGGAGGTTCAAAAAACTCAAGAAGTCGTTCAGGTGCTAAGTCGACACAATCAAATCAGTCTCAAGAAGTTGCTAGTCAACAAAGACAGCGAGCTAAAGTTCAGTAGTTTCTAGATGCATTCGAGATTCGTCCTATTTGGACGAATCTTTTTAACAGGACTAAAATAGGCGTTTACATATAAGATTGCATTAATCTTTTAATAATTGCTCCAATCACTTGAGTTTATCCATGTCAAATTCAACTATCTTCTATCCAACAATTGCTGAAATTGTGGGTAATACACCTCTAGTGAAATTACAGAGAATTCCCGGCGAAGGAAATGTACTTCGAAACAATGTCATTCTTGGGAAGATGGAGGGGAATAATCCGGCAGGGTCAGTTAAAGATAGACCAGCCTTATCAATGTTTAAGAATGCGCAGGCACGTGGAGACATTGCTCCTGGGGATACGCTAATTGAGGCTACAAGCGGCAATACGGGAATTGCTTTAGCAATGGCAGCTGCGATTCTTGGTTATAAGATGATATTGGTGATGCCAGAGAACCAGAGTTTAGAGCGCAGGCAAAGTATGACTGCTTACGGTGCGGAATTAATTTTGACACCTGCTTCTGGCGGTATGGAATATGCACGCGATTTTGCCTTGCAAATGCAGCGTGAAGGTCGCGGGAAAATTCTTGATCAATTTGGTAATAAAGATAATCCTTTGGCTCATATCGAAGGGACTGGCCCTGAGATTTGGAGAGATACTCACGGGCAAGTGACTCATTTTGTCTCGGCAATGGGGACGACTGGAACCATTACCGGTGTATCAACTTTTTTAAAGCAACAAAATCCTAATATTCAAATTATTGGTGTGCAGCCAGAAGATGGTTCGCAAATTCCGGGGATTCGTAAATGGTCTCCAGAGTATTTGCCTAAGATTTATGATGCAAACAAAGTTGATTCTTTAGAATATGTCACGCAAGCAGATGCGGAAGAGATGTGCCGCAGATTAGCTAAAGAAGAGGGAATTTTTTGTGGAATCTCTGCCGCAGGTGCTTTAGTGGTGGCACTTCGATTGGCTGAAAGAATCGAGAATGCCACGATTGTCTTTATCGTTTGCGATCGAGGTGATCGCTATCTTTCTACAGGTGTTTTCCCTGCTTAGATTTTTTCGCAGAAGTTTGGGTTGACACTTTGACTTCAGCGGAAGTCTTTCTGACGCGTTGGCCTACTGCGTACCCAAAGTCAGTAACTATTTTTGCGTAGAAAAAACTCCGGTTATAAAGTGTAATGACCTCGAAATTTTTTAAACCTACGACATAGTCGATATAACTATCCCCGTTTTTATCATTGGTTGGCAAATCTACGATGAGGGCAGGGCTATCTTCTTTCAAAGTTTTTGGCCATCCATCAATAATTTTTTGCTGCTTCATTAGCCCTAATGTGTATTTGGGGTCTGGACTTCCATCGGCAAGATTTTTGGCATTTGCTTGTGCTGTATCGGTATTTAAAATTTCTAGGAAGATTGGTTCATTTCTTTTCCATCCGTGACCAACCATAAAGCTAGCAACGCTAGCGATGGCGTCTTCGGAACTTTTTCTAAGGTCAATTACGCCATCACCGTCCCCATCTTTGGCGTATTTCAAAATGCTGGTTGGCATAAACTGAGGCATCCCAATTGCACCAGCAAAGGAGCTAGGTTGTTTTAAGCATGACTTAAAAGAGGCCACTCGATTTTGAGATTTAGCGCTCTCTTTCCAGCAATAGATGGCTAGATCTTCGAGTTGACCTCGAAACATCGTTTCTCGAGCTTCTTTGTTAGGTGCAGGGGGGTAATCAAAAGCTAAGGTCGCCAAAACATCGCGAACAGGGAAGTTGCCCATATTGGAGCCATACATTGTTTCAATACCGATAATTCCAACTAGGATTTCAGCAGGTACTCCTGACTCTTTCTCAGTTTTTTCTAAAAATGCT
Source organism: uncultured Polynucleobacter sp. (assembly GCA_964511855.1). Classification (GTDB taxonomy): domain Bacteria; phylum Pseudomonadota; class Gammaproteobacteria; order Burkholderiales; family Burkholderiaceae; genus Polynucleobacter. The sequence goes on from CAZEHN010000037.1 coordinate 8,540, forward strand.
CGATTTTCCTCCCAGAATTTTTGACCAGCGCTTAAGCGCACTGGTTCAATAAAATTTTTCCTAAAACCTCTCCAATTTTTCTTGGCAGTTGAGATTGGGGGAGATACTAGTTTTCGAGCGCTAGCCTGGGGTTTAATATCTGAAAAGCCATCTTTGAGCGTTTCCAAAGGTATTGAATTTCTTTGAGCTACGCCAATTAAGAAATTATCCAAATTAATCAATGAGTTAGGTTGATTGGAGTTGTTTGGTTCATTGATGTTTGTTTTAGATTCACTAGGGTTTAAACTAGCCTGAGTTACCTTTGGGGCTTGGCTTTGGCAGGCTGTAAGGCTTAGTGAAGCTGAAACAAAGAGGGCAAAAGTTGTTTTTCTTGAAATCATGAAGTGGTTTAGAAAAATAGTGTGATTAATTAGCAATATTGAGAATTTAACTTAAATGGCGACCGGATACTTAAGTCATCAAGATTGTTTGCGCCATGAAATGGGTGAGTTTCATCCAGAATGTCCTGAAAGGCTTCAGGCTATTGAGGACCAATTAATTTTGAGTCGTATTGATTCCTTTTTAACAAGGATAGATCCTCCTTTGGCGAGTGAAGAGCAATTAGCCTTGGTTCATACCCAAGAGCATATCCAGTTCATAAAATCTCACAGTCCTCAAAGTGGGCATTATGAGATTGACGGTGATACATCCATGAATCAGTTCACATGGCAGGCTTCTTTGAGATCTGCTGGCGGTGCTATTGCCGCAGTGGATGCTGTAATGGCTGGTGAAGTATCGAATGCTTTTTGTGGTCTAAGACCCCCAGGTCATCATGCTGAACCTTCTCAAGCAATGGGTTTTTGCTTTTTTAATAATATTGCTATTGCAGCAAAGCATGCCCTAGAGCATCATGGTTTGAAACGAGTAGCAATCATTGATTTTGATGTGCACCATGGTAATGGAACGGAAGCAGCTTTCTCTGGTGATGCAAGAGTATTAATGTGTAGTTTTTTTCAGCATCCATTTTTCCCATATTCAGGGACGGATAATGCTGTTCCGAATATGGTGAATTTGCCGGTCTCAGCTTATACCAATGGCTTAGCTATTCGGGAATTAATTGATGTGGGTTGGTTGCCACGCTTACGCGAATTTAAGCCGGAGTTTATTTTCATCTCAGCTGGTTTTGATGCGCATCGAGAAGATGATATGGGTCAATTATCATTAACAGAAAATGATTATGCTTGGATTACTCGTCAAATCATGGATGTTGCAAAAGAGTATTCAAATGGAAGAATTGTGAGTTGTTTAGAGGGCGGATATAACTTATCGGCCTTGGCACGAAGTGTTGTTGCTCATATTAAAGAGCTAGCAGAAATTTAGAAACTTAAATAGGGGTATTGAATGTCAAATATTTATGATGTTGGATTAGATAAGAATCAAGCGAACCATACGCCGATTACGCCGCTGACTTTTATTGAAAGAACAGCGAGCATCTATCCAAAAAAATTAGCAGTTGTTCATGGAAAATTAAGGCAGGATTGGGCAACAACTTATGCTCGTTGCAGAAGGCTTGCTAGCGGACTAAGTCAATTGGGTATTGGTGTTGGCGATACAGTTGCGGTTATATTGCCTAACACGCCACCAATGGTAGAGGCTCACTTTGGCGTCCCAATGGTGGGTGCTGTTTTGAATTCATTAAATACACGTCTTGATCCAGAGGCAATTGCGTTCATGCTTAACCATGGTGAAGCTAAGGCGGTGATTGTTGACCCTGAGTTTAGTGTCATGATGAAAAAGGCCATTGAGTTAGCTAAGGCTGAGCCTGGATCAAAAGCTGGGAATATTATCGTTATTGATGTAGAAGATGAAGAATATCAAGGCGCAAGTGAAAAACTCGGATCACTAACTTACGAACAGTTACTAGCTAAAGGTGACCCTGATTATGCTTGGCGTATGCCTAATGATGAATGGGAATCCATTTGTTTAAATTACACATCAGGCACAACTGGTAATCCGAAGGGTGTTGTTTATCATCATCGTGGTGCGGCTACAAATGCTGTATCAAATATTCTTGAATGGGATATGCCAAAGCATCCGGTTTATTTGTGGACACTTCCAATGTTCCATTGCAATGGCTGGTGTTTTCCATGGACGGTTGCTGCGCGAGCAGGTGTAAATGTATGTTTAAGACGTGTAGATGCACCACATATTTTTGCTGCTATTAAAGAACATGGTGTGACGCATTATTGTGCGGCACCGATTGTGCATGGCTTGTTGGTTAATGCAAATGATGAGTTAAAAGAGGGTGTACCTAAAGGCGTAAAAGGTATGGTTGCCGGTGCTGCTCCTCCAGCTTCAATGATTGAGGGGATGGAAAAATTGGGTTTTGATTTAACGCACGTTTATGGTTTGACTGAGATCTATGGCCCAGCTGCGGTTTGCGTTAA
>CAZEHN010000038.1:0-10940 GCA_964511855.1 uncultured Polynucleobacter sp.
GCTAAGAAACCAGCAGCTAAAAAAGTAGCAGCTAAGAAACCAGCAGCTAAAAAAGCAGCAGCTAAAAAGCCAGCAGCTAAAAAAGCAGCAGCTAAAAAGCCAGCAGCTAAAAAAGTAGCTAAAAAAGCAGCTAAGAAACCAGCTGCAAAAAAACCAGCTGCTAAGAAAGTAGCTAAAAAAGCTGCAAAAAAACCAGCAGCAAAAAAAGTAGCTAAAAAAGCTGTAAAAAAAAAGTAAGTAAAAAGCCAGCGGCCAAAAAGCCTGCTGCGAAAAAACCTGCTGCTAAAGTTGCGAAAGCTTCTGCGCAAACAGCGTTAAATCCAGCTGCTGCTTGGCCTTTCCCTACCGGTAGCCGTCCATAATTGGACGGTTTCCGAAAGGAAACTGCTTTTAGCAACTGAAGTAAAAAACCCGCCTTGCTTTAAAACTTGGCGGGTTTTTCTATGGGCGAACGAAAAATTCGATCAAAAACTTATTTATTAGAAGTTTTGACCAAAAGCTGCTTTATATTGAGATTGGATTTCTTCAATTGATGGCGCATGATTTTGTGGGCCTTGGCTAGCGATCTTAATTGCGCCCATGAGGCTACCGATTCTGCCAGTAACTTCCCAATCAAGTCCTTTTTCGATCCCATAAAGTAATCCGGCTCTAAATGCATCACCACAACCAGTTGGATCAATAGCTTTTTCAACTTTGACGGGTGGAATTTCAATCACTTTTCCGTTTGTATGGATTTCAGCGCCTTTAGCACCTTTGGTCACAATTAAGGCATCTACCTTTTTTGCTATTTCACTTAAAGTTAGGCCAGTACGTTGACTCAGCATTTCTCCTTCATAGTCGTTGACCGCGACATAAGTTGCTAACTCAATAAACTCTAAAAGTTCGGTGCCATCAAACATAGGCAGACCTTGTCCTGGATCGAAAATAAATGGCACTTTATTCTTAGCGAGGTCTTTTGCATGCTCAGTCATACCTTGGCGACCGTCTGGCGCAACAATTCCGACTTTAATTGCTGATTGTTTAGCTTTAACCACATCGGAAACAGAATTCAGGTGAGATTCAGACATTGCGCCTGGATGGAAGGCTGTGATTTGGTTGTTATCACGATCGGTAGTGATCATGGCTTGCGCAGTAAAAGCATCTGGAAGTTCACGAATATGGTCAGCGCTAATGTCATATTTGGCAAGTTGATCAAAATACGGGCCAGCATCACCGCCAACAGTAGCCATAATTAATGGATCGCCGCCTAATAATTTGAGGTTGTATGCAATATTACCTGCGCAGCCTCCAAATTCACGGCGCATATGAGGCACGAGGAAGGCGACGTTAAGGATATGGATTTGATCTGGAAGAATTTGATCTTGAAAACGACCTTCAAATGACATGATGGTGTCATAAGCAATTGATCCGCAGATAAGTGACGACATATGAATTCCTAATTTAAGTTTTTTGGTGGAAAAATAATTCGAACAGAATAACCGGTGGCTTCATCCGGAATTTCAATTGGGATACTTGAAGTAATCTCTGTACCGCTATCGATTCCTTGAAGTAGTAGTTCAGAGTTTGTGGTGTCTTCTAAAGGCAGCCATTGATTTGGAGAGATTAATCGAGAAGCGATTATTTCATCGTTAGCGTTCATTAAATTAATGAGGATGTGGGGTAACGCATTCTTTTTAAATTTAAACGCGCTATCGACCCTTATTTGAAGTTTTAAATCAGTTTTCTGACCTTGATCTAAATTAATTGTGGCGTATTCAATTTTCCAAGCATCAAAATCTTCGCGAGGAATTAATTTCCAATTATTAAAGAGTATTGAACCGAGATAAATTGCGCCTAGAGTTAAACCAAATGCAAAAACTAAGCGGACCCACAATTTATTCATTGAGTACTGAGTAATTCGTTAGCTTTTATTACTAACTTGACCAGTGAGGCAGACCCAGCCATCCATTTGTTGCCAAACCGAGAGGTTTAGCCATGACTTATAAGCTTCGATCACCATCTCAGTTTGACGCTCTAGGATTCCTGATAAGGCCAATCTACCTCCTGGAGCAATTCTTTGACAAAGTGCAGGAGCTAAAACAAGTAACGGATTAGCCAAAATGTTTGCAACAACGATGTCATGTAGCCTAGAGGTATCATCAGCTTCGGGTAGATCAAATTGAATATCTACTTTGTTTTGGGTGGCATTTTCATTGCCAGAAATAACTGATTGCGGATCGATGTCCACACCCCAAGTTTGGCCAGAACCTAATTTTTTTGCAGCAATTGCCAAAATTCCAGATCCACAACCGTAATCGAGTACAGATTTATCCTTAAGAATGCTTTGATCAGCTAACTCTTCTAACCATTGGAGGCAAAGTTTGGTCGTTGGATGACTTCCTGTGCCAAATGCAAGTCCAGGATCTACTTCTAAGCAGATTGCATTCTGAGTTTTTGCGTCTGCTGGTGCGTCATGCCAAGAAGGAACAACCCAAATTCGTTTACCAACTTGGATAGGCTCGAATTGCGATTGAGTAAGTCGGACCCAATCTTGTTCGGCAACCACCTTTTCAGATGGAGTTTCAACTTCAAATCCAGCATCGCGAAGCATTGCAGTGATTTCATTAGAAAGATCTGGGTTAGAGGCCCATAACTCTTCATTAAATAAAGCTTGAACGTGCGAGTGATCCCAGGCGTGGCGCTCAAGGGTCATGCCAGGTTCTCCGTAAAGTGGATTTTCTTCATCAGTATCAGCATTTGCATCTAAAACAGATACCGATAGGGCGCCAATTTCCATTAAGCCATCACCTAAGGATTCAGCTATATCGGCAGATACTTTAAAAACGAGTTCGCGATAAGCCATGAAATCCTAGGTGAGGTTTGAAAAGTTGATTACTTAGTTTTAACGCGATTAGCAGCTTGCTCTTCCAAGCGATGTTCCAAGTAATGAATACTTGTGCCACCTTCGCCAAATTTAGGGTCAAGCATGAGTTCGCGATGCAAAGGTATGTTTGTTTGAATACCATCGACAACCATCTCTGAGAGAGCAATGCGCATACGACGAATAGCTTGATCACGGGTTTTGCCGTAAGCAATCAATTTACCAATCATTGAGTCATACGTAGGTGGGACAACGTAGCCACTGTAGGCGTGCGAGTCAACACGAATACCGGGGCCGCCAGGCATATGCCAAGATTGGATTTTCCCAGGGCTTGGCGTGAACTTAAATGGATCCTCTGCATTGATGCGGCATTCAATGGCATGACCATTAAATTCGATATCTTTTTGGCGGAACTCTAGTTTCTGACCTGCGGCAATCTTAATTTGTTCTTGAACAATATCAATGCCGGTAATAAGTTCTGTCACAGGATGTTCCACTTGAACGCGGGTATTCATCTCGATAAAGAAAAATTCACCGTTCTCGTAGAGAAACTCAAATGTGCCTGCGCCGCGATAGCCAATTTTGCGACATGCTTCTGCGCATCGTTCACCGATTTTTGCAATTAAACGACGATCGATACCAGGAGCAGGTGCTTCTTCAATAACTTTTTGATGTCGACGTTGCATTGAGCAGTCACGTTCGCCAAGCCAAACAGCGTTTTTATGTGTGTCGGCCAAGATTTGGATTTCCACATGGCGTGGGTTCTCCAAAAATTTCTCCATATAAACTTCAGGATTGCCGAAAGCCCGGCCAGCTTCTTCGCGAGTCATATTGACTGCGCTAATTAAATGGGCTTCAGTATGAACAACGCGCATGCCGCGTCCACCGCCACCACCTGCAGCTTTAATGATGACTGGATAGCCAACACGTTTTGCTGTGGCGATAATTTCTTTTGGATTATCTGGTAATGCGCCATCTGAGCCGGGAACGCATGGAACGCCTGCTTTAATCATGGCTTGTTTAGCAGAAACCTTATCACCCATGATTCGAATTGATTCAGGTGTTGGGCCAATAAATGTAAAGCCAGATTTTTCTACACGTTCAGCGAAATCAGCATTCTCCGAAAGAAAGCCATATCCAGGATGAATCGCTTGTGCATCAGTTACTTCTGCTGCAGAAATAATTGCAGGCATGCTCAGATAACTTTGTGCAGAAGGTGGTGGTCCAATACAAACAGCTTCATCAGCAAGTTTGACGTATTTAGCTTCTTTATCTGCCGTTGAATAAACGACAACAGTTTTGACGCCTAACTCACGACATGCCCGTTGAATACGTAGGGCAATTTCACCGCGGTTAGCGATTAGAATTTTTTCAAACATCGATTTGCCCCTTTTGCTTAGGCAATAATAAATAGCGGTTGATCGAATTCGACGCCTTGGCCGTTTTCAACCAAGATTTCTTTAACGACACCATCTTTATCGCTCTCGATTTCGTTAAGTAACTTCATCGCTTCGATGATGCAAAGTGTTTGACCGGCTCTTACTGTGTCGCCAATTTTTACAAATTCAGGAGATTCAGGATTTGGTGCGCGGTAGAAAGTTCCAACCATTGGTGACTTAACTGCATGACCGACGGGAGCTGAAGGGGCAGTAGCTTCAGCAGGCGCTGCTGCCGCAACTGGAGCTGCAGCAGGAGCAGCATGTACTGCTGGCCCTGGGATCATGACTTGTTGAACTGTTCCAGAACTAACTTGATGGTTAACAATTCTTACTTTGTCCTCGCCCTCTGACATTTCTAATTCTGAGATGCCTGATTCTGCAACTAGATCAATAAGGGTTTTGAGTTTTCTGAGGTCCATGCGATCTCCTAATGGTTGGCCAATGAGGTTAAATCGATTTTAATAAATCCCTAAATAAGCAATAAATCTATCAAGAGCATAAAAATTGGCTTTTTAGTGTTATTTGTATGCAACTTCGTCGATTTTTTCAAATTCAAGCTATTTATTTAAATCAATCAGTACGGGTTTAAGTATAACCCTCCTAGAATTTGAACACTACTTATTAGGGTAAATTTCTCAAAATATAAGAAAAAAAGACCCTAAAAGGGTCTTTTAATGTGGAATTAATTGTAAAAAATGATCGATTAAATTAATTTAAATGTATTTAAAAAACGTTAATTTAATTCTTTAATCGAGTTTTTAATCTCTTCTTCGCTTATTTTTCCCAATTTGGTCATTTTTGATGAGCCATCAGGTGCAATGATTACGGTAAATGGGAGCCCCCCGGTTTCATTGCCTAATCGTTTAGCCCAGTTGCTACCATCAAGCCCTCCGATAGCAATTTGATAAGGAATTGGCATTTTTTTAAGAAATTCACGTATGTTAGATGGTGAATCGATACCGATGCCAACAAATATGACATTTTTCGACTTTAATTCATCGCTTAAACGCGCCAACATTGGCATTTCTTCTACGCATGGTGGGCACCAAGATCCCCAAAAGTTCACAACAACAGTTTTTCCGGCCCAAGGTTTGGTATCAATCTCTTGCCCATCTGGAGCTTTCCATTGGGTTGCAATAAATTCTGCCCAAACGGAGTTTTGAACGACAGATTTTGATGAAAGATTGGTTTTATCAAAATAATTACCGACTCCCCATCCCAATAAAAGACTCAAGAGTCCCACAATTGCCAAAATCAAAATCAAAGGAATTTTCTTAGTTTGATTAGGGTTTGATTTAAATTGTTCAGTCATTCTTCTTCCTTAGCTAAAATCTAGGCATGCACTTACATATACTCGGCATTTGCGGTACTTTCATGGGAGGTATCGCCGCCATCGCCCGACAAGCGGGTCATACAGTCACTGGCTGCGACGCCAATGTTTATCCACCAATGAGCACCCAACTTGAAGCACAGGGTATAAAACTTATTGAAGGATTTTCTGCAGATCAATTGTCCATCAAGCCGGATCTTTTTGTCATTGGTAATGTTGTTTCAAGGGGGAATCCTTTAATGGAGGCAATTCTGAATGAAGGATTGCCTTATGTCTCTGGCCCACAGTGGTTAGGTGAGCAGGTTTTATCTTCGCAACATGTATTAGCGGTTGCAGGAACGCACGGCAAAACTACAACAACAGCAATGTTGACTTGGATCTTGCACGCAAATGGATTAAATCCGGGATATTTAATTGGCGGTGTCCCAAATAATTTTGATGTTTCGGCAAAGTTGGGTGAGAAACCAAGTCATTTAAAGAGGCCATTATTTGTAATTGAAGCTGATGAATATGACACTGCATTTTTTGATAAGCGCAGTAAGTTTGTTCACTACAGGCCAAGTACTGCGATTCTGAATAATTTAGAGTTTGATCATGCAGATATTTTTCCAGATTTAGCTGCGATTCAAACCCAGTTTCATCATCTTGTGAGAACAGTTCCTGCAAATGGCAGATTAATTGTTAATGCTGCAGAAGAGAGTCTTGCTGCCGTCATTAAAAAGGGTGCATGGACACCTGTTGAAAATTTTGGTGAAGTAGGGCAGCCAAACCACAGTGCATCGCCACAACTTGAGTGGGCATTAGAGTCTCGTGAAAAAGATGGTTTTGTCATTCTTCATCAAGGTAAGCTAGCGGGGGAAGTTGTTTGGGATGAAGATGCATGTGTATCTGGACGTCATAATCAATTAAATGCATTAGCTGCAATTGCTGCTGCACATCATGTTGGCGTATCAATTGCAGATGCTGCAAAAGCCCTAGGCACATTCCGAAACGTTAAAAGACGCATGGAGTTAATTGGTCGAGTGAGAGATATTGCGGTTTATGACGACTTTGCTCACCACCCAACCGCTATTACAACGACAGTTAATGGATTGCGTAGAAGAATTGCCAATCAAAAAGATGCAAGGTTACTTGCCGTATTAGAACCTCGTTCAAACACTATGAAATTAGGCGTTATGAAAACCCAATTGCCACAAAGTCTCGTTGAGGCTGATTTGGTGTTTGGTTATGGCGCACTTGAAGGTAAGGATGCCTTGGGTTGGAATTTATCTGAAGCACTATCTCCTCTTGGTGAAAAGGCTCAAGCGTTTAATCAGATTGATGAACTTGTCAAAGCAGTGGTTAGTAAAGCAAAACCAGGCGACCATATTCTTGTGATGAGTAATGGTGGTTTTGGTGGTGTGCATCAGAAAATTCTTAAGGCGCTTGCATAAGCATGCATTTTTTGTATGAAGAAGGTGGTGAGGTAAAGGCTGCCACCTTACTTGGAGAAGCAAGCTCAAATGCTGACTCTTGGCAGGTCGAAACACCTTTTGGTAAACGAATCAAGTTACGAGCCAAAGATGTTTGGATGAAATTTAATGAGCCAGCTGCCGGAACATTAATCGAACAAGCTAGTGCTTTAATCCCCGAAATTGATTTAGACCTGCTTTGGGAGTGTTCACCAGAAGGTGAGTTTCAGTTCGAAGCTGCAGCAAAAGAATATTTTGGTGATGGTGTTAAAACTCATCAGTTAGCAGCACTTGCGATGGCATTGCAAGGTTCACCCATTTACTTCCGCCGTAAAGGAAAAGGTAATTTTCAAAAGGCACCTAAGGAGCAATTGAAAGCTGCGCTTTTATCTGTTGAAAGAAAAAAAGTAGAAGCGTTACTTCAATCACAGTGGGAAAACGAATTAATCGAAGGTAAGTTACCTGAAGTATTTGAGTCAATCGCACAGCAACTATTATTTGCGCCAGATAAAAATGGTATTCATTACAAAGCGCTAAATGTAGCCAGTCAAAAATTAGGTATTAGTACAACAGCTTTGTTGATTAAGGTTGGTGCGATTAATTCACCACTGGCAGTTCATCAAGGTAATTTTTTGAGAGAGCATTTTGCAAAAGGGATTCAGTTTCCTGCAAATGCAACGATAGACTCTGCGTCGTGGAAAAAAATTGCAAGCGAATTACCTAGAGCAGATGTTTTAGCTTTTTCTATTGATGATCAAACAACCACTGAAATTGATGATGCTTTTTCAGTCACGGAGTTACCAAATGGCCATTATCAAATAGGGGTGCATATTGCAGCCCCGGGCTTAGCAATTACAAGAGATGATGTACTCGATGAGGTTGCTAGAAAAAGATTATCGACAGCCTATTTCCCAGGCGGGAAGATTACGATGTTGCCTGAGTCAGTCATTAATATTTTTTCACTTGAAAGTGCTAAAGATCAAAACAATCCTGAATTATGGGTTGCTAGACCGGCTCTGTCGTTATATGTGGTTGTTGATGATCAAGGCCAATTGCAGGCTAATGATGAAAGTAATTTCGTCACCAAAGTTGAATGTGTGCCGATGGCTGCCAATCTTAGATTGCATGAGATTGAGCATTTAGTCACAGATGAATCGTTGGCGGAGCCAAGTAATTCAAAAGCAATTCCGTTTCATCATGAACTTGGTGTTTTATGGAAATGCGCTCAAACATTTCATGCCAACAGACAAGCAAAGCGTATTGAAAATGGACAGCGAGAAGAAAAACTTGGCCCAGTTGATCCAACAGCTCTAGCGCGCGACTTTAATTTTGAAATTTTTGATGACAACAATCAACCTGTCAGAAGCATTTTGACTGATAGCCAGCATATTCAAGATAAAGATTGGAAAGTCGCGATTGAACCAAGGCAACGAGGTTCAGTCATTGATACGATTGTTGCCGAATGGATGATTTTCTGTAACAGTACTTGGGGTGGTTTACTTGCAAAGCAAGATATTCCAGCTATTTATCGAGCGCAACAAGGTTGGGGTGCTCAAAGAACAAGAATGCAAACTAGCCCATGTCGCCATGAAGGTTTAGGGGTAGAAAATTATGCATGGTGTACATCTCCTTTAAGGCGATATGCGGATTTGGTTAATCAATGGCAGTTAATCGCGCTTGCAAAAAATGGCGTGATGGCTAAGCTTGCCGCGCCTTTTCAGGCAAAAGATAGCCAGTTAATGGCCATTGCCGCAGATTTTGATGCAACTTACAGCGCATATGGTGAACACCAAAATGTACTAGAGAAGCACTGGTGTTTACGTTGGATTGAGCAGCAAGGTTTGCCTTGGCGTGGCATGGTTAGAACCTTAAAAGAGGGGCAAGTTCGACTCGAGCAAATCCCATTAAGGCTAAATGTCCCAGAATTAGCGGAACAAGCTCGAGGTGTTAGTGTAGAAATCGAAATCCTCAAAGTTGATTTATTGGAACTGAGTGCATCTGTTCGAGTTATTCAAATTAAAGAACAGACTACGCCAGTAGAAATGACAGAGACGACAAATTCAAATCAACAAAGTGGCGAGGAAGATGCGTCCCTTTGATTCAAAGATAGCTCTAGTGGGAAACTACAAAATCAACGAAGAGAAAAATTCTTCACAATGGTGGAAGAGGCCCCTCTTAATTGCTATAGGAATTTCTTTAATTGTTCACGGCGTACTTCTTGCCATTAAATTTAAAGAAACCTCGGAACGAGAAAAACGTTTGAAGACGCCTTTATCAGTTGTATTACTTAATTCCCATGGAAATGTTCCACCAGTTAAAGCAAATCGTTTAGCTCAAGCTGACCTCAATGGTGGCGGCTTATCCAAAGAAGATGCGACTGCATTAAAGCAGGCTGATCAAGGTGTGGCGCAAAAATTAGAGAGTTTGCAAAAAGAACAAACTAGACTTTTATCTTCACTTAGACAAAAGCAAGAAAATGCTGCAACTACAGTTATTGGTAAAAGCCAATCCGCTAAAACAGAAGTGGATCCATTAGAGGCTGAGCTTAATAATCGCCTAATTCGGGAAGGGAAAGCCCCTAAGAAAGCAATTTTTACAGCCACGAGTGCAAAGTCAGTGGTGTATGCGCAGTATTACGATGCGATGCGCAGAAAAGTTGAAAATTACGGTACTAAATATTTTCCGAGATCTGGTTCTGGTGCATCATCAACGCCTTTGTATGGGAGTTTAGTTATTCTTGTAAGTGTGAACTCTAAGGGTAGAATCATCTCAAAGCCGGTGATTAAAAAATCCTCAGGCAATCCTGAGTTAGACAGGCAAGCAATTGCGATTGTTAATGCGTGTGAGCCATTTGGGTATTTTCCAGCGCAGATGGCAAATCAGCTGGATGTGATTGATTGGATTACAACATTTGATTTTGTAAAAGGTGGTGGCGCACCAACTCGCCTCGAATTGAGAGATACTCACTAATACCTGATTAATAAAATCAAAATAAACTTGAAATAAATTAAATCAAAAATGGATAAGCAACAATCTAATCAACAGCCACATACTAATCCTCAGGACTATCCTGGGTTGGATGTTTATGCCGTGGTTGGAAATCCGATTGCACACAGTAAATCACCGCAGATACATACATTGTTTGCTAAGCAAACGAACCAAGCAATTCATTATGGCAAGTTGTGGAGTTCAGAAGATCAATTTGAAAAGACTGTAAAAGAGTTTTTCAAATTAGGTGGAAAAGGACTTAATGTCACCGTTCCATTTAAATCGAAGGCATATGATTTGTGTCAACAATTAACAGATCGTGCAAAAGCCGCCGGTGTCGTTAATGTCTTGTGGATGAAAGACAACATTCTATTTGGAGATAATTCCGATGGTGTTGGACTTGTTAGGGACTTGCAGCGTTCTAAAGTAAAACTAGAAAATCAGAAAATATTGATATTAGGTGCTGGTGGAGCTGCCCAAGGTGTTTTATTGCCGTTAATGGAGCAAAAACCAAGAGCAATTATTGTGGCAAATCGCACAACTTCAAAAGCTCAAGAGCTTGTTAGTAAATTCCAGAAAACTGCCGAAGAAAAACAAGTGCAGCTACAAGCAATTAGTCTAGAAAATCTATCTAACCTAGAAAAAGTCGATCTGATAATTAATGCAACGGCGAGTGGTCTTTCATCTCTATCGCCATTAACTGACGATCAAGTTAAGGGCTTAGTTCAATCAAAAGCAACGGTTGGCTATGACATGCTTTATGGAAAGCAAACACCTTTTATGCAGCAGGTTGAAAATGCTGGTGGGGTGGTTTTAGATGGTTTGGGTATGCTAGTAGAGCAAGCTGCCGAAGCTTTTGAAACTTGGCGTGG
>CAZEHN010000039.1:0-10930 GCA_964511855.1 uncultured Polynucleobacter sp.
GCACGTTTAGCGATAGAACGTGGGTCACGATCGTAACCTTTACCATCTGAAGGTTCAATAACGTCACAAGTAAGAACCAAGGTTGGCTCTTCATAGAATGGGTCGATATATGCAGTATTAGGGTCCGGCATCAACAACATATCTGATGCTTCAATACCCTTCCAACCAGCAATTGAAGAACCGTCAAATGCTTGACCACTTTCAAATTTATCTTCTTCAAAAGCAGAAATAGGAACAGAAACGTGCTGTTCTTTACCTTTAGTGTCTGTGAAACGGAAGTCAACGAAAGTTACTTCTTTCTCTTTGACTAACTTCATTACGTCAGCGACGCTCTTACCCATGTATATCTCCTAAAAAAGGGAAGTCAACAAATTAATGTCTTACCAATGTGTTTATTAAAACAAACAAATAAGACCCTAAAGAATCAAAATGCACCATTATGGTGCATTTTGGGAATGTCATTCAGGTTACCCTAAATCATACGTGATGCCACCCAATGCTTCAACCCCATTTCTGAGTTTTGAAAGGGAAATTTCGACCAAATCAAGTGGTCCTTTTACACCCAGCTCTATATGGCGTTTCGCAAAGATTCCCTCGCGACTAGGATCTCCTACAGAGGGCAAGCTAAATACCTTAATTTCAGGGAACTCAAGTTCAATAGACTCCATTAATGGAGTAAATGTAGCCTCCATCGCACCACCAACAATAAAACTTTTTTCCACGTAATTAGTGGCGTGAAATAAATGACTGTAGTGAGTATCTAATGCCCACTCCATCATCGGTCCAGCCATAACAGGAAAACCAGGTAAGAAATGGTGATCACGAATTCTAAATCCTGGAATTTGGTTATACGGGTTTGGAATAATTTCACAACCAACAGGAAACTCTCCCATCCTCATTCGCTGTTTACTCTCGGGAGTCGTTAAATCACTTTTAACAGGGTCACCCTCTGCCATCGTAATAATTCTTTGTGCAATCAGTTTTTCAGCCTCTGGGTGAAGTGCAATCTGAAGACCTAACGCCTTTGCTGCACATTGCCTCGTATGATCATCGGGAGTGGCACCAATACCGCCCGTACTGAAGACCACATCACCAGATTCGAAACTTCGCTTTAAAGTTTGAATAATGCGTTCAGGATCATCGCCAATATATTCCGCCCAACTCAACTGCAAACCACGCAACTTTAATAATTCAACCAATTTGGGCAAGTGCTTGTCTGTTCTTCTTCCAGACAAAATTTCATCACCTATAACAATTAACCCAATATTTCGCGATTTTTCAAGCATAAAAATCCCCTTTTATTTGCCTCATGTTCTTTAATGCTTTTAATAAGTAATGCGCAAACCATAGTGATGAAAAAATAAAAACAATTGAATAGATCCAGATCATAAAAATTGAAATCACTGGAAATAAAACTAAAAGAACGATTGAAGAAGCCCAGAAAAAACTAGGAAGCGCACCAATCAACCCACAAATAATTCCCATACCTAAGAGCTTCCATCGATATGTATTAATTAGGTTAGTACGCTCTTCTTCACTTGCATGCCTAGCTAAAACGTCATAACACATTAGACGCATTGTTAACCAACCCCAAAGAATTGGAGGAATGACTGCAAAAAATGGTGGCACCCACCAAGCTGGAAGAGTAATTAATAACAATAAAAGACAAATTAAACTTGACCAGATCGAATACATGAAACTCCCAAATAAACTCCCTCCATGTAATTCTTTCAAATCAGAATAAGTTTTCTTGCGGCTTAGATGTTTAACCACACCATCGACCGATGTAAATGAAACAATCACCAGCAATGAAACGATAATCATGGGCACTAGCATGACAACCGCAAAAAATGGGGAAATAAAAGTACGCGCCCCTTGCCAATTTACCTGCTCCAGTACCACTTGAATCCATGAAGTAAAGATTGATGTTGTTAAAAAATCTTTTACAACATCTAGAAAAGGATCCCAAAGAAACCAAAGTGCTAAGCCCCATATTAAGGCTGCAATGAGAAATGGTCGAAAACTTAACCAAATCATTCTTGGATGAAAAACTCCAGTTATTGCCAAACCAAGTGCACGCATTACATCTTGCATAACTTAACCTTTACGGAATAAACAATACATAGAGTGCTTAAAACCCTGCCATTGTTGGGTCCAAATATTATTGGATGGGACCAAATCTGTTACTCCAGTTGGATAAACCTGTTTTGTGAAAATGGCTGTCCCAAAAATCATATCCCACCAAGGAAATAGAATTCCAAAATTACATCCGCCAAGAACTCCAGGCTTACCTGGAGCATCATGGCCGATGCCAATAGCATGGTGCAATCGATGAAACCTTGGAGAAATTAATAAATATTTAGCAATACCTAGGTCAGTTGAAAAATTACCATGCTGCCAACTTTGAATAAATTGACTCACAACTACTAACCATAAAAATTCAATGGGCTCTACCCCAATCATTAATGCCAATAATGAAAATACCGCGGAGTGGCCAATATCATCTAAAAAATTATTTCTATTATCTGTCCATGAGGTCATGTACCGCTGAGTGTGATGTAATGCATGTAATTGCCACCACCAATTAAATCGATGTGAAGCTCGGTGGTAAATATATTCCCCGAAATCTAAAACCACTAAATAAATTACAAAACTAACAATAGGAATAGATGTCACACCCGGCCACCAGCTTTCAACATTCCATCGTACAAAACGCAAGTCATGTAACTCTGACTCAAGCCAAAAAAAGACTGGGGAAAAAGCAAAAAAAATAATCAGTTGCACAAGCCCCAACCTATGTATCAAGGTATAGAAAATATCAACCCCAATAACCTTTCGGTTTGAACTCCCAATCCAGTTGGGATCTTTTGCTTCTAGAGGCCTAAGAACAAATGCTATTAAAAAAACTTGCGCCAAACCTAACAAAAACCAATCTAAAGCATTAATCGCATCGTCCGCATAGCCCATTCCATCAAACGCGTACAAAATTGGCAAAACAATGCTCTGCATTAACCACTCTTGCAATAGACCATATAAATCAAGCATTATTATTTGCCCGCCAATTTTTGATCAATAGTTCCAAAGCAAAATCCCTTTTGCTTCAATCCAATAATCAAGGGCTCTAAAACCTCAGGCGCCCATGGTGTTTTTCTAGACCAAATACCTAGATGAGCCATCGTGACATCTCCGTCTTTCAATTGCTCTAAGGCCTGTTTTAGCAATAAATCATTGGGATAAGTCGAGGAAGGTAATTCATCCCCCATGAATCCAGCTTTAGCCCAACCGATATGATTGAATCCACAAGATTGCCCCATTGATACTAATCTAGGAGAAACTTTACCACCCGGGGCCCTCCAAATCTTGCTCAAATGAGTTCCAGTAAGTTCTTTAAATTTAGTGTCGCTTTCTAAAATTTCTTCACAATACTCTCGAGAATTTAATATGCGATCTTTCCCGGCATTTTTACCAAACTGGGACCTAACTTTTACTAAGTCCTTACCAACATCCCCCTGGAAATATGTGTGGTCATATGTATGACTTCCAAAGACATGTCCTTGTTTAATCAGATTTTGCCAATAAGCTTTCCAAGAATCATCTAGAGCATATCCGCCACGCTTAGCTTTTTCATTGGCCAAAAAAAATGTCGCTCGGACATCGTGCTTCTTTAAAGTTTCAGCAACATATTCAGCGACAGCCATATTGCCAGTATCAAATGTGAGATATATAGTTTTATCGCAAGTTTTTGAATGTGCAAATCCTGCGATCAAAAAACTAAGTGCAAGATAACCGAATCTCACATCTACTCCCAAGATGCATTCGGCGTAAAGAAAATTCCATGAGGGCTCTTATTAACAGCAATTGTTGTTAATAACTTCCTAGATGCAATATCAATAACACCAACTTTTTTAGAAAACCTAAAAGTAACCCAAAGTTCTTTTCCATCAGGCGTTATGTCCATACAATCAGGGCCAGATGGCAGCCCAGTAATATCACCAACTTTCTCAAGTTTTTCCATATCAATAAGGCTAATAGTTGAGTCCACTCGATTAGTTAAGAATATATGACGCTTATCGCCTAATGGCCTGAAGTTATGAGCGCCTTTACCTGTCTTAATAACTTTAACTTCGGATCTATTTTTCCAATCAATAACTTGCACACCATCTGAACCAGTGAGCCCAATCAATAAATACTTATCTCCGGGAGTCATCCAAACACCAGCAGGCAATTTTCCAGTAGGCATTTTCCATAGGACGCTTTGAGTATCCAAATCTATTGCAACCAATTCATTTGAATCCTGCAAAGTGACAAATGCTGTCTTGCTATTGCTTGTAAACGTAATATGACTTGGCGTCTTAGGTAACTTTAATACCTTGGCCAAAGTTAACTCTTGATTTTTGACGCTATAAATATCTACCCTATCTAAACGATTACCAGCAGCAATAAACCATTTTTTATCTGGGGAATATCCAATGTGATACGGGTCAATAATGTTTGGAATTGTTTTGATATAACTTCCAGTTGCAGAATCTAACAAAACAACGTCATTACCAGCAGCATTTGCCACCAAAACCACTTTTTGATCAGGTGTGATCATCAGGTGATGAGGCTCTTTACCAATTGGAAACGTTTTAGTTACAGTTCTAGTTGCCATATCAATCAAACTAACTGATGCAGAACCAGAATTAAGTACTATTGCTGTCTTAGGATACTTAGCCTCATCCGCAACCGAAAAGGTCGAAATAACTAGCATCCCTAATAAGGCTATTAATTTAGTATTTTTCATATTAAATAAGATTTTACGCCTTTAAACTCTCCAAAATCTTTTGTAAACGCTTTACAGACATAGGAGTTGGCGTTTTAAGTTCCTGAGCAAATAAAGCAACCCTTAACTCCTCTAATTGCCATCGCATATCATCCAATCGTGGGTCTATCTCACCCCCGTGAGCCCTTTGTGCCTGAACTAGCTTATCCAATGGGTTCGATACCGATTGCCAATCTGCCTGACATTGAGCATCTCTTGCAGGATTAACCCTTAACTTATCAATTCTAAGAGTAATAGCTTTCAAATATCTAGGTAAATGCACAAGGCTTTCATAAGGGGTTTGAGCTACAAACTTCGAATGAATCAGTCGCTTAATTTGATTAGTTATATCGGCATGAGCAGAAGGAGACAATGACTTTGCCTGCGAAATTTTCTTCTGCAACTCTGCATACACCTGCAAACTCGCCAGTACATGACGGGCAATTTCCTGAGCAATCAAACTTAACTTAGGTTTACCAGCAACTAAGCGGGCTTTAAATTGCTCAGCATTAATTGGCAATGGGTCAAATAAGCAAGACCTATCAAGTGCAAGTTCGAGAACTTGCGTAATCACATCTTCAGCATTACCAATTTGCATAAATAGCAACCCAATTTCTCGAGCACCAGGTAATTGCTTTTGTAATGCCTTAAGATTCTCCCTCATAGGTATCGAAAATAATCGACGCAAACCCAATCTATGCTGGCGCCTTGCCAAGGCGGGATCATCAAAAACTTCAATATCACAATGTGTTTGCTTATCAACCAAGGCAGGATAACCAAAAAATGTTTGATTATTTTTCTTAATTTCAAGCATTTCTGGAAGCTCTCCAAAAGTCCATTCTTTAAGACCATCCATCTTTCCTTGAAACTGGGTAACTGAGGTCATTGACTGGCTATTTGTCGATATGGTATTTTTTTTCTGAGCATCACCTACAGCCTGACCAACCACAGACTGAGCAACATCCTGAAAAACTTCCCTGGCCAACTTCGAATACTGCACTCTTAATTGAGTTAAATTTCTATCAAGCTCTAATTGACGCCCATGTTCATCAACCAGCCTGAAATTCATAAAACAATGCGGCGGCAAATTTTCAGGCCTAAAATCGGCCCTTTGAACTAAAACCTGAGTTTGATTACGTATATCCGCAATCAATACCTCTAATAAGTCTCCTTGACCAAAGCGACCTTCACTCTCAACTCGCTCAACAAAATTTTTCGCATAATCAGGTAGTGGTACGCAATTTCTACGCAATTTCTGCGGAAGCGACTTTAGAAACAATTGGACTTTTTCTGCGCATAAACCAGGCACTAACCATTCGCAACGTCTCAAATCAATTTGATTTAAGTAAGCCAATGGAACCACTAAAGTAACCCCATCCTTGGGGCTGCCAGGTTCAAAATGATAAGTTAATTGAAGTTCAGCTCCTGCCATTACCATTTGCTTTGGATAACGATCAACCGTAATACCCGCTGCCTCATGCCTCATGAGATCTTGCTTATCCAACCTTAATTGCAATGAATTCTTTGAATCTTGCTTTAACCAAATCTCTAAGCTAGCTCTACTAAGAACATCCTCAGGTAATTTTTGGTCATAAAACGCAAACAATAATTCGTCATCAACTAATACATCCTGTCTTCTAGATTTATGCTCTAGGGCTTCTATTTGCATTGCCAAATTTTGGTTATGCCAAAAAAATGAATACAGTTGACCTGTTTGTTTTTGAATTGCACCAACATCAGAAGCTCCAAATAACTCCCCCTCAACTAGAGCATGCTGAATAAATAATCTTCTGGCTTCCTTAGAATCTTTTGGGGAAAAACGAATTTTTCTACCCTGATAGATTGGGAGCCCATATAAAGTGGCACGCTCATGAGCCATTACTTCACCATTGCGACTATCCCAAAATGGATCACTCCAAGATTTAACTAGTCGATGACTTGCTACCTTCTCAATCCATTGGGGCTCTATCTTTGCGATTGTTCGAGCAAATAATCGACTTGTATCAACCAACTCTGCAGCCAATATCCATGCGCCAGCCTTTTTACCCAATGTTGAGCCAGGCCAAATATTTAACTTAATACCTCGAGCACCTTCATAAATATTCTCATCCTCTGATTTTTTGGCAATATTACCCAATAAACCAGTCAATAAAGATAAGTGAACCTGTTCATATGTCCCAGGTAATTCGTTTTCTTTCCAACCTTGCTCCATCAACATATGATGTAACTGACCATGTACATCTCGCCATTCCCTCATGCGCCTTGGAGAAATAAATTTAGTTCTGCATAAGTTTTCTAATTGGCGATTACTCTGTTTATGCTTAAGCGCATCTTGGTACCAATCCCATAACTTAACGTAACTCAAAAACTCTGAACGCTCATCAGCAAATGTTCTATGAGCCGCATCTGCTGCTGCAGCCTGATCCATTGGCCTATCTTTTGGATCCTGGCTTGATAATGCTGAGGCAATAATTAAAACCTCACGCAAGGACATATTTTCTTTTGCCGCCAACAACATGCGGCCAATACGAGGATCAAGTGGCAATGCCGCTAGAGATTTTCCAATTGGGGTTAATTGAGCCTCCCTCCCCGCTACTCCTTCAATCGATTCCATCGCTCCCAATTCTTCGAGCAACTGAATACCATCACTAATTGCCCTTCCCAAAGGAGCCTGTATAAATGGAAATTCTTGAATCTTAGGAAGCTTAAGCGAAACCATCCGCAAAATAACTGCCGCCAAAGAACTTCGAAGAATTTCTGGATCAGTAAAAGGTGGGCGAGATTTATAGTCTTCCTCACTATACAAACGAATACAAATACCATCTGAAACTCGACCACAACGACCAGCACGTTGATTTGCCGCTGCTTGTGAAATTGGCTCAATCTGTAATTGCTCAACTTTATTGCGATATGAGTAGCGTTTAACCCTAGCTAAACCTGCATCTACAACAAAACGGATACCAGGAACTGTTAATGAAGTTTCTGCAACATTCGTTGCCAAAATAATGCGCCTGCCATTTCCGGACTGAAACACGCGCTCTTGCTCAGCAACTGACTGCCTAGCAAATAAACTCAAAATCTCTGGGTGAAATCTTTGATTTAGAAAATGATCTTTCCTTAGCGCTTCCGCACAATCTCTAATCTCCCGCTCTCCAGGCAAAAAGATCAAAACATCTCCAGCTCCCGAAGCTCCCTCACGCCATAACTCACTAACCGCATCTATAACGCCTTCACTCAACTCCTTAGGTTCTTTTTGTCCAACCTCCAGTAATGGTCGGTATCTCTGTTCCACAGGAAATAGTCGACCACTCACCTCTATAACTGGAGCTGGATTTAACTCTGTACCAAAGTGTTTTGAAAAACGATCTGCATCAATAGTTGCTGAAGTAATAATGACTTTTAAATCAGGGCGCTTAGGCAACAACTGTTTGATATAACCTAACAAGAAATCAATATTCAGACTTCTTTCATGTGCTTCGTCAATAATGATCGTGTCATATGCTTTTAACAAAGGATCATGCTGAGTCTCTGCAAGCAATATCCCATCTGTCATTAACTTGATCGATGCTGTTTTACTTGTTTTATCCGCAAACCTAACTTGATAGCCAACATCTTGCCCAATTGGTGTTCGAAGCTCTTGTGCGATCCTCTTTGCAGTAGATGTCGCCGCAATTCTCCTGGGTTGCGTATGTCCTATTAGCTTACCTGTCCCATTTGCTCTACCTCGACCAATAGATAAGCATATTTTGGGCAACTGAGTCGTTTTACCTGACCCAGTCTCACCACACACGATAATCACCTGATGCGCTTTTAGAGCATCAATAATGAGCTGCCTCTGCCCAGAAACGGGTAAAGCTTCAGGAAATTCAAGGTGAATGTCAGTTTTTTCCAACTCTGGCATATGATTTGTAGCGTTTTTAGTGTTCTGCACCCTATAATTTTCGCTTAAGTTGAGCGAATACATGAAAAATAGCCAAAATACCTCTGTTACATCTGAAAACAACTCCTTCCCATTTGTTACATGGCTAAGAGATGTAGCTCCCTACATCCACTCTTTTCATGGCAAAACGTTCGTTATCGCCTTAGCTGGCGAACTAGTTACAGATGGCGATCTAGAAAATTTAATTGAAGATGTGGCAATGCTCCATGCCATGGGTATGAGAATTGTTCTCGTGCATGGATCCAGACCTCAAATTCAAGAACAATTAGCACTGCGTCATATTGAAGCCAAATATGGCACCGGTCAAATGCTCGGTTACAGAATTACCGATGCTGCCGCCATGGAATGCGTAAAAGAGGCTGTTGGTGAATTACGCCTTGATATTGAGGCTTTCTTTAGCCAAGGCCTTCCAAATACACCAATGGCTGGATCAAGAATTTCAGTCATCTCCGGTAATTTCATTACAGCTAGACCAGTAGGTATTGTTGAGGGAGTTGATTTCATACATACGGGTCTAGTCAGAAAAGTTGACCATGAGTCAATTAAGATGTCTTTAGATCAAAATAAGATTGTTTTACTTTCCCCGCTTGGATTCTCTCCAACTGGTCAAGCTTTCAATCTTGCATATGAAGATGTTGCCTGTGCCACAGCTTGCGCTCTAAAAGCAGATAAACTCATTTTCCTATCCAGTGTTGAAAGTTTGAAAAATAGTGATAATGAACCGCTTGCTGAAATGACACTGGCTCAGCTTGATAATTATTTAGGTCAAAAAACGCTGGAACATGGGGATTTAAGATCACTATTATTGACCGCTGCAAAAGCAATAAGACTTGGCGTTGGTCGAGTCCACCTTCTACCCCACAACAGAGATGGCGCTCTTTTAGAAGAACTATTTACCCATGATGGTATTGGAACGATGATTGCTGCCTCTGGCATCGAAAATCTTAGAGAAGCAAATCTAGATGATATTGGCGGCATTTTGCAGATCATCGGACCTCTTGAAGAAGATGGCGTTCTAGCACCCCGTGGGCGCGCCATTCTTGAGCGTGACATTTCCCACTTCTCAGTGATAGAACATGACAGAGTTTTGTTCGGTTGCGCAGCTCTGTTTCCATTCACCCAAGAAATTGGTGAATTAGCTTGTCTTGCAGTTGATCCTGAATCACAAGGTACTGGTGATGGAGAACGCTTACTTAAACGTATTGAAGCTCGCGCTCGTGAGATTGGTCTAAAAAAATTATTTGTTTTGACAACAAGAACAGAACATTGGTTCCTTAAACGCGGCTTTGTTAAAGCAAGCGTTGATGACCTCCCTGTCGAAAGAAAATCCCATTACAACTGGGATCGTAAATCAATGGTTCTAATCAAAGACCTTTAAAAACAAAAATATTTTCAATTTGTGGTTTAATTTGCGCCTTATTTGGAGATTTAAATGGCACGTACAGTTCATTGCATAAAACTTAATAAAGAAGCAGAAGGTCTAGATTTCGCTCCAGTACCTGGAGAACTAGGTAAAAAAATTTGGCAAAATGTTTCTAAGGAAGCTTGGGCTGCTTGGTTAAAACAACAAACGATGCTAATTAACGAAAACCGCCTAAATATGGCAGATGCTCGCGCACGCCAATACCTCATTAAGCAAACTGAAAAGTATTTCTTTGGTGAAGGCGCTGATGCTGCAAGCGGTTACGTACCTGAATAAATAAATTACCTCAATAAATGAGGCGATCCACTCCATTTGATGAGCCGACTAATAATATGTCGGCTTTTCTTCTTCCAAAAATACCATTACAGATAACACCTGGAATTTGATTAATTATTGATTCCAACTCCGCTGGATTTTTAATCTGTAGTCCACTAACATCTAATATCCATCCTTGATTATCAGTAACTAAAGGCTGATTAGATTCATCCTTTTTAAGTCTCAAATTAACTTGCCCACCAAGAGCTTCAAGCTCACGCTTGATCTGACTCCAAGCCATAGGAATAACTTCAATAGGCAATGGAAATTTACCAAGCACTTCCACTTGTTTACTAGAATCACAAATACAAATAAATTGCTTAGCTAATTGAGCAACAATTTTCTCTCGAGTCAACGCAGCACCGCCGCCTTTAATCATATTGCCTTTAGGATCAATTTCATCTGCCCCATCAACGTATACTCGAAGGGATTGAACATCATTAGCCTCAAA
>CAZEHN010000040.1:0-10915 GCA_964511855.1 uncultured Polynucleobacter sp.
TTTGGTGGGTCGGGCGAGATTCGAACTCGCGACCAACGGATTAAAAGTCCGCTGCTCTACCGACTGAGCTACCGACCCAATCCGAACAAACAAAGATTATAGCAAGAAATAATCACGCCCGTCTAATTATTGGTGGGTTCTTGTCTAAATATGCTTGAATCCCTTTTAAAATAGCCCTAGAGATCTTTGTCTGATAGGCGTCATCCAGCAATTTGGCCTCTTCTTCCGGGTTACTGATGAAGGCAGTTTCTACCAAAATTGATGGAATATCAGGCGCTTTCAGCACTGCAAAGCTCGCTTGCTCGACTGAGCCTTTATGTAGCTTTGCAAAGCCGCCAATTTCTTGAATGACATTTGAGCCTAATTTCAAAGAATCTTTAATTTGAGCTGTTGTCGACATATCTAGAAGTAGTTGGGCTACTTGTTGATCCTTATTTTTAATATTTAATCCACCGATTAAGTCTGCAGCATTCTCTTTATTGGCCATCCATCTCGCCGTTGTACTTGTTGCACCTTGTTGGGATAAAACAAAAACTGAAGCACCTTTTGCATTTGGAAGTACAAAGGCGTCTGCATGAATCGAAATAAAAATATCAGCTTGAACTCGACGAGCTTTTTGAACGCGAACATTTAATGGGACAAAATAATCACCATCTCTTGTTAATAGCGTTCTGAAATTCGGATTTTCATCGAGTTGCGCCTGAAGTTTTTTGGCAATTGCTAGTACAACATCTTTTTCTTTAGCTCCGGATTGTCCTATGGCCCCAGGATCTTCTCCTCCATGGCCAGGATCAATAGCAACAGTCACAATTCGAGCGTATCGTTTTGCGTCTTCTTTAGATAAATTTTTATTTGATTGACCAATAGACTTTTCTTTTTCTCGAAGAGCTAATGCTATCGGATCATCTTCCTCGACCTTATTCATATTCTTCTTTAGAAACTCTGCCATTGGATCCGGCGGAATTTTGGGGTATAAGTCGAACACTAAACGATATTGATAATCCCCGATTGGATTAAGTGTGAATAATTGAGGTTTGATTTCTTCTTTGAGGTCAAAAACCAGTCTAACTACTTTCGGTTGGAATTGGCCAACACGGACTTGAAAAACAAATGGGTCATCTGTCTTTATTTTGGAGACTAGTTCCTTAATTTTTGAATTAAGATCAAGTCCTTCAATATCAACTACTAATCTCTCTGGATTTGTTAGTAGTTGATGATTGATGGTGAGATTTGTATCTGATTCAATGGTAATGCGGGTGTATTCTTCCGCAGGCCAAACTCGAACGCCAATAAGGCTGGCGCCAAAAGCTAATTCATTTGGGCCAAGAAGTAAAGTCATGCCGGCGCCTGACCAAAGAGCTGCTAATTTTTTAAGTGAGCGACGTTTTTGTTGATTCATTAAATCAAATAAATTACTTATGACCTATTTTCACTGATTTGTTCAATTAGCTTTTTACCTATATTGGAATAAGCCTCAACATTAATCGTACGCGAATTTTCATCTAGATAATCTAAATGAATTGTTAAATCTGGTTGAGGCAAAGTTCCTTCGGCTTTTTGAGGCCACTCAATTAAACTTAGTCCTGGATTACTTAAACTATCTCTGAATCCTGATTCTTCCCATTCCTTAGGGTGAGTCATGCGATATAAATCAAAGTGATTAACTTCAAGTTGCCCATGATTTAATTGGATCTTATAAGGTTCACATAAATTGTAAGTGGGACTCTTTACCTTACCAGAGTGCCCTAAAGATTTTAGTAAGTGCCGGGTAAATGTTGTTTTGCCAGCGCCAAGCTCGCCTATTAGCCAGCAATTAATTGGAACATTTAGCGGGAGAAGGTTGGATAGACCATCTGCTAGCATTTTGGCAAAGTGAGCTGTATCCTCTTCAGAACTTAAGTGGATCTCATTTAATTTGCCTAAAATATTCATTGATGTCATCAGAATCTAATAATCTCAATAGTCTACGCGAGTGGATTAAAAATCAAGCAAAAGAGCTCGGATTTGCCGATGCGCGTATTGCAGATTTGGATATGGCAAATGTTGCGCCAAATTTGCAAGAGTGGTTGTCTAAAGGTCATCATGGTGATATGGATTATATGAGTCGTCACGCTCATTTGCGCATTCATCCTGAACAATTACATCCGGGTTCACTAAGAGCGATTTGTGTAAGGATGGATTATGTCCCTAAATCCACGATTTCTTCTGGGAGAGATGACTGGCGTCAATCTCAATTAGATCGCTTGAATCATCCTGACCAAGCTGTAATTTCAATTTATGCAAGAGGTCGTGATTATCACAAGGTAATGCGCTCTAAGTTACAGCAACTATCCGAAAGAATTTCCAGAAAAATAGGCGATTTTGGATATCGGGTATTTGTTGATTCAGCTCCAGTCATGGAGGTTGAATTGGCTCAAAAATCAGGCATTGGCTGGCGAGGAAAGCATACTTTGGCTTTAAATAGGGATGGAGGGTCTTTTTTCTTCCTCGGGGAGATCTTTGTTGATATACCCTTGCCGATTGATTCACCTGTAAGCTCTCATTGCGGAGAGTGCCAATCTTGTATTGACCTTTGCCCAACTGGGGCAATTATCGGCCCTTATCAATTAGATGCAAGGCGTTGTATTTCCTATTTAACGATTGAACATGCTGGCTCTATTCCAAATGAATTGAGGACTTTATTGGGTAATCGGGTTTATGGTTGTGACGATTGTCAGTTGGTATGCCCCTGGAATAAATTTGCTAACAGTGCATCAGAAATTGATTTTGAACCTAGGCATGGTTTAGATGAAGTCAATCTGCTTGAGTTATTTTCTTGGACTGAAAAAGATTTCCTGGATAGGCATGAAGGAAGTGCCATTCGCCGAATTGGCTACGAGAGATGGGTTAGGAATCTATCTGTGGCTTTAGGTAATGCACTGCGAAACCAGCAGTTATCTCAAACCGTAAAAAAACAAATCATTGAGGCATTAGAGCAAAAGAGATTGAAAGTCTCCGAGCTTGTTGATGAACATATTGAATGGGCTCTTGAAGCTGGATTAAAGGATTAAGCATGCCCCTGAAAAATATCGCTGCATTCTTTACAATTCTTTAATGTCAAATCATCCCAATCGATTTACAAGCGTAAAAAATGCTTTCTGGAGTGGTCTGCGCGATGGCGCAGGAGCACCAGCCTGGGTTCTATTCGCTGGAATGATGGGTTTTGGTGCAATGTGTCGAAGTAATGGTCTAGATATTTGGTTGACGACTGCGATTACTGCGTCCGTGTTTGCCCTTCCTGGTCAAGTTGTTTATGTAGAAATGATGTCGATGGGTGCAACAGGGTTAGCTGTCGTGATTGCAGTTGTCTTTACGGCAACACGTTTTTTGACGATGGTCCTGACTTTATTTCCGCAAATGGCCAAGCGTAGTCATGGTAAATCGAATCTAATGGCGGTTCACGTTTTATCGATGAGTTCATGGGCATTGTGTATGAAAGAGTTTCCTTCAATAAAGTCCGAGCATCGTTATGCATATTTCATTGGGATTGGTTTGGCATGTTGGAGTATTTCAATTCCAGGCACAGCAATTGGCTATTTAGCTGCTGGACAGGTGCCTAAAGCTGTTACCTTTGGATTTTTGTTCATTAACCCACTATTTTTTCTTTTAACTTTTGCAGATGTCAAAGTTGCCATGAATCGTTTAGCGATTCTACTTGGGGGTGTAGGCGGTACAGTTTTATATTTATTTTTACCGAGTCAGAGTTTATTGATTGCAGGTTTAGCATGTGGCACTTTTGCTTATCTATTTGATTATTACTGGCGTCGCCGTAGTTTATTGCCAAGTAAAACGGGAGGTAATTCCTAGTGGATGCTTCAATATTGGATGGAAAAGCAGGGTGGTGGGCGGTTTTGATCCTAACAGCCATAGGAACTTATTTTTGGAGAGCCTTGGGAGTTTTATTGGCAGGTCATGTCAATCAGGAGAGTGAAATCTTTAGATGGCTCTCTGCGGTCACTTATGCAATGGTTGCTGCGCTTACATTTAGGTTAATTATTTTGCCTGTAGGGTTGCTGGAGCAAATTCCTTTTTACTACAGGATCTTTGCAGCGCTTGTTGGTATGGGAATTATGTTGAGTAAACCGGGTCGACTAGTGCCTGCCTTACTTGTGGGTAGTGGCTTGATGATTCTTTATGGCATTTTTCAATAGCGACGATTAGTAAGCTTATCTATTAAAGTTGTTTCATCAGTAGGGAGATAAGACCCTATTCACAAAAGTAATTTCATTTAAAAAATCAAATCGTTATTATTTGACTGGTAACTTGAATTTATTAGCATTAAGCGACTTGGCGTTTACGGCGCTACCATTGGGGTGGGGCGCCGTCTTTTTATGCAAAGATTACTAAGCAAGTTTAAAATTTACAACTAGACTTATTAAAAATATTAAAAATATAAATTAGGAGAACAAAATGCTAGGTACACGTCCATATCTTCAGCAGGCGGATGTTGAGAAAATCTTAAAGGCGGCAGATACACATGCAGCTAAAAATAATTGGGCCGTCACAATTGCGGTTGTAGATGATGGTGGTCATTTACTAGGTCTAATTAGGCGTGATGGTTGTGCAACAGTTTCAGCATATATTTCTCAAGAAAAAGCGCGTGCTTCCGCTTTGGGGCGTCGAGAAAGTAAGATTTACGAGGACATTATTAACAATGGTCGAACCTCATTTTTGGGCGCAACCCCAGTTTTGCATGGCGTTTTGGAAGGTGGCGTGAATATTGTTGCTAATGGGCACACCATTGGTGCTGTTGGCGTTTCGGGCGTTAAATCCGAGCAGGATGCTGAAATTGCTAAGGTTGGCATCGCAGCGTTAGGCCTTTCTTGAAAAAAGGCTCATAATATAGGGCTGTGAACGATACAAATCCAATAAACAACCCTATTGACTCTGTGGATTCAGGGAAGCTCCCTGAATCCCAAGAAGCAGGTTTTGCTGCTTTTCAGTTATCCCCATCAATCCTTAAAGCAATTGCTGAGCAGGGTTATAACAATCCAACCCCAATTCAAGCTCAGGCTATCCCACATATTTTGCAAGGGCAGGATGTGATGGGGGCAGCTCAAACTGGGACTGGAAAGACTGCGGCATTTGTTTTGCCAATGATTGAAAAGATTTTGCCTCAAGCGAGTAATAGTGCATCGCCAGCAAGACATCCGATACGAGCATTAATTCTGACGCCTACACGAGAGTTGGCTGATCAAGTGGCAGACAATGCATTTAAGTATGCAAAATATACAGATCTTCGAACAGCGGTTGTTTTTGGTGGGGTTGATATGCAGCCTCAGACTCAACAATTGCGTTCGGGTGTTGAGATTTTAATTGCAACACCAGGAAGACTCTTAGACCATATTGGACAAAAGGTCGCAAACTTATCCCAAGTTCAGATGTTGGTGCTTGATGAAGCCGATCGCATGTTGGATATGGGCTTCTTGCCAGATTTACAGCGCATTATTTCTTTAATCCCAGCAAATCGTCAGACGCTTTTATTCTCAGCAACTTTCTCGCCGGAAATTAAGAAGCTTGCTCAAAGCTATTTAAAAGACCCAGTCACAATTGAAGTTGCGCGTCAAAATGCAGCGGCAGATACTGTGAGGCAAGTGGTGCATATGGTGCCGTCCGAACAGAAGCGTGAAGCAATTGTGAAGGTATTGGAGGCGCGAACGCGTCAAGGAATGCCTAAACAATGCATTATTTTTACCAATAGCAGATTAGGTTGCTCAAAGCTAGCTAGAGCCTTGGAGCGTGATGGTATTAAAGCTGGAGCAATTCATGGGGACAAGAGTCAAATCGAACGCATGAATATCCTAGATGCATTTAAAAAAGGTGAGATAGATGCATTGGTTGCGACAGATGTTGCAGCGCGTGGTTTGGATATTTCGAATATGCCTTGTGTGATTAATCACGAGTTACCTTTTAATGCGGAAGATTATGTTCATCGTATTGGTAGAACTGGAAGAGCTGGCGCAGAAGGGGATGCAATTGCGCTCGTTGATGTTTCAGAGTCTAAGTTGTTAGCTGAAATCGAGCAGTTGATGAAACGAACTCTGTTACGCTTACCTGTTCCCGATATTAAGGGCGGAGTAGGATCTGACCCGTTTTTTTATATGCCTTATCAGGCAGCTAAACCAAGTAATTCTGATTCAGTAGAAAAAACTACTGAACCTGTAAGTAACATCAAGAAGGCTAAGCCCAGTGTGGGAGCCTTATTGGGTGGTATCAAAAAAAACTAGCCTAAATTTCAAGCTTGTGATCGATCTTTCCAAGCTTGAATAGCGATTGCTAACCATTCAGAAATGGTTTTAGCTTGATTCGGTAAAGAAAGGCCCAAATGCTTTGCGGTTGCATTTAAATAATCCAAACTTTCAGAGTCTGACTTAGGTAAAACTGGTTCTGCTTTAGTCTGTTTGCTGAGTTTTTCATTGGACTCATTCAGGACCAGTGGTAAATGTTGGTAAATTGGTCTTTTATAACCTAAAACGTCTTGCAGCCAAATTTGTCTAGGCGTGTTATCTAATAGATCCATGCCCCTAACAATATCGGTAATTTGTTGATCTGCGTCATCGACAACGACTGCTAGTTGATAACTAAAGATGTTATCAACTCTTTTTAAAATAAAATCCCCCACCTCTTTTGCAAGTAATTGCCCATTAATTTCAATATCAGGTACTCTTGCACGCCATGAACAACTTTCAATTTTTGGGTCTGGAGCTTGTTTGCTAGATAAATTTCTGCAAATTCCAGGATAAATGATTTCTTTATTGCGCTCTTTTGGAATTCCTTGGCTAGATAAATAGTCCTCAATCGATTTTCTAGAGCATCGGCAGGGATAAGCTAACCCTTGTTTTATAAGTTGATCAAGCGCCTTTTGATAGATTTGTAGGCGTTCTGATTGTTTAATGACTGGTTCATCGCTAAAAAGCTGAAATTTTGCCAATTGGGCAAGAATCTCCTGATCTGCCCCTGCCTGGTTCCTTGGGGTATCAAGGTCTTCCATCCTAATTAGCCAGTTCCCATCAGCTGCTTTTGCGTCAAGCCAGCTACCTAAGGCCGTAGCGAGCGAGCCAGCGTGCAAAAGCCCACTGGGAGAGGGGGCGAAGCGTCCACGATATTTGGTTCTAGACATAGGTAAAATTGTCCCATGCCTTCACCGAATTTTGTACATTTACGACTGCACTCCGAGTTTTCCATCGTTGATGGAGTTGTTCGCCTTGATGATGCGATTGCAAAGGCTGCAGATGATGGCATGGGGGCACTAGCTTTAACTGACTTAAGTAGTATGTTTGGTTTAGTTAAGTTTTATAGTGGGGCAAGGGGTTCGGGGGTTAAGCCAATTGCAGGCGCTGATGTATGGATCACTAACCCAAATGATGCTGATAAGCCATATCGAGGCTTATTGTTGGTTAAGAATAACTTTGGTTATTTACATCTTTGTGAATTACTTTCTAAAGCATCTCTAGAAAATCAGAATCGTGGCCAAGCTGAAATTAATCCTGATTGGTTTAATTTGCCGAGTAGCTCGACATTAGGTAAGCAATCTAAAACTAAATTAGCTGATGGACTAATTTTGCTATCTGGTGCTCAAATGGGAGATATTGGGGTAGCGTTACTTGCTGGGCAAGTTGAAGAAGCTGAGCAATGCGCAAAGCGTTGGCAAAAGATATTTCCAGATAGCTTTTATATTGAAGTTCAACGCGTTGGTTTAAATAATGAAGAGGCTTATGTCCGACAAGCTGCCCAATTAGCGAGCCGCTTGAAACTTCCTTTAGTCGCTACTCATTCTGTGCAGTTCATGAAAAAGGAAGATTTTAGGGCTCATGAGGCAAGGGTTTGTATTGCAGATGGAGATTTGTTAGGAAATCCAAGACGTATTAAACGATTTACTCAAGAGCAATACTTTAAGAGCCAAGATGAAATGGTAGCCTTGTTTGCAGATATGCCGAGCGCAATTGCAAATACAGTTGAAATCGCCAAGCGTTGTAACTTGTCATTAGTCTTGGGTAAGCCAAGGCTCCCGGATTTCCCGACCCCAGATGGCATTTCTTTAGACCAATTTTTGGGGATGGAAGCAAAAGCTGGTTTAGAGAAGCGTTTAGAACGTTTATACCCAGATACTGCTCAACGAGAACAAGAGCGACAACGTTATGTTGATCGACTTGAGTTTGAGGTTAATACCATCGTACAAATGGGTTTCCCCGGCTATTTTTTGATTGTTGCTGATTTTATTAATTGGGCTAAAAATAATGGTGTTCCTGTTGGGCCTGGTCGTGGATCTGGTGCAGGCTCATTGGTTGCGTATTCTTTAGGCATTACTGATCTAGATCCTTTACGTTATAACTTACTGTTTGAACGTTTCTTAAATCCAGAGCGGGTATCGATGCCCGACTTTGATATTGACTTCTGTCAGCATGGCCGTGATCGTGTTATTCAGTATGTTAAAGATAAATATGGCGCTGATGCCGTCAGCCAAATTGCAACATTTGGCACGATGGCAGCTAAGGCAGCTATTCGAGACGTGGGTCGAGTTTTAGAGCAGCCTTATAACTTTGTTGATGGGATTTCAAAATTAATTCCCAATCGTCCAGGGCAGCAGATCACAATTGAAGACGCTAAAAAAGAAGAAAAAATTCTTGCTGAACGCGAAAAAAATGAGGAAGAAGTCAGGCAGTTGCTTGAATTAGCGCAACAATTAGAGGGTATTACTCGTAACGTGGGTATGCATGCCGGTGGTGTATTGATTGCTCCAGGCAAGTTAACCGATTTTTGTCCTTTATATACTCAAGCAAGTAAAGATGATGTCAGCTCAGGCGTTATTAGTCAGTTTGATAAGGATGATGTTGAAGCTGTTGGCTTGGTTAAGTTCGACTTTTTAGGTTTAACCACTCTAACCATTTTGGATTGGGCAGAAAAATATATTCATGCCTTATATCCTGATAAAAAAGATTGGCGAGTAGGTGATGTTGGCCTAGAGGATCCTGCCGCATTTGAAATCTTAAAGTCAGCAAATACGGTTGCTGTTTTCCAGTTGGAAAGTCGTGGCATGCAAGGCATGCTTAAAGAAGCAAAGCCAGACAGGTTTGAAGATATTATTGCGCTTGTTGCTTTGTATCGACCTGGACCAATGGATTTAATTCCTGACTACATTGCACGTAAGCATGGGCGTCAAGAAGTTGAGTATCCAGATGATCGTATTAAGCCCGTTCTTGAAGAAACCTACGGCATTATGGTTTATCAAGAGCAGGTTATGCAGATGGCTCAGTTTGTGGGTGGTTACTCATTAGGTGGCGCTG
Source organism: uncultured Polynucleobacter sp. (assembly GCA_964511855.1). Classification (GTDB taxonomy): domain Bacteria; phylum Pseudomonadota; class Gammaproteobacteria; order Burkholderiales; family Burkholderiaceae; genus Polynucleobacter. The sequence goes on from CAZEHN010000040.1 coordinate 9,324, forward strand.
ATTTACTTCGCCGAGCGATGGGTAAGAAAAAGCCAGAAGAAATGGCTGAGCAAAGTAAGATTTTTTGTGAAGGTGCGGTTAAAAATGGCCTAACAGAAGCAAAAGCTAGTGAAATCTTTAAGTTGATGGAAGCTTTTGCGGGTTATGGGTTTAATAAATCTCATGCCGCGGCTTATGCGCTCTTGGCTTATCACACCGCATGGTTAAAAGCCCATTTCATTGCTGAATTTATGGCTGCCAACATGTCCTTGGCAATGGATGATACAGATAAGATCAAGATTCTTTACGAAGATTGCTTAGCTAATGGATTAAAAGTTTTGCCGCCAGATATCAACCGCGGTGATTATCGATTTACACCGCTTCGAGAAAATCCAAGTGACCCAAATCAACCAGCAACTATTGTTAGATATGGCCTAGGTGCAGTACGTGGAACTGGTGAAAACGCAATTAATGAAATTGTGCGTGCCAGAAATGAAGCACCGTTTAAAGATTTGTTTGATTTCTGCGCGCGAGTTGATAGGAAAGTTGTTAATCGACGTGCGATTGAAGCCTTGATAAGGGCTGGTGCCTTTGATGAAATTCATGGTGGATGGGATAGTCGCTCGATGCTCTTGGCGACATTGCCAAGGGCAGTCCAGTCAGCCGAGCAGGCTGCAGCCTCAGTTAATCAAGTTAGCTTATTTGATTTACCTGGCAATGAAGAGCAGCATCAACCAGAGTTTGTTAAAGAAGCAGTTTGGTTTAAGAAAAAGCGCTTGCAAGAAGAAAAGGTTGCACTTGGTATTTGCTTGAGTGGACATTTGTTTGATGCTTATGCAGAGGAAGTTCGACATTTTGTTCGTCAGCCATTAAATAAATTGGGTGACTCTCCTGGTGATAAGTTAGTTGCTGGGATTATTGTTTCAACGAGAACTATCATTAGCAGTCGAGGGAAATTTACTGCGATTGTTTTAGATGACAGCACAGCACAGATTGAGATTACTGTTTATGAAGATGTATTTGATCAGTACAAGTCTGCATTTAAAGAGGATGAGTTATTAATCGCAAAAGTAACTGTAAAAGTTACGCCGCCTCAAGAGAATTTTGCCGGAAGTACCCGAATTATTTGTCAGGCAGGTATGAACATTGCTACAGCGAGAATGAGGTTTGCTAAAAGCCTACATCTGCAACTTAAGCCTGGGATTGACTTAAAAGCTTTGAAGGATCGTGCTAAACCTTATTTAATGTCGAGTCAGGCTCTTGGTATTGGTCAAACCAGAGATGTGACTAGTGGATTACTAATCACTGCTGATGTTTATTCATCGACTTCAAGTTGCCAAGTGCAATTTCCGGACAGTTGGAGGCTTTATCCTGATGACGGTAATCTTCAAGGATTTAGTTCTGCTTTAAATTCTGCAGGCGCAGATAGCGCGGTTGAGTTGAAGTACAACTAATTTGATTACTTGCCTGGGATATTGAGGGCATAATTGACCCTATGAATTTCGAGAATAGACAGGTCTTTTTCCGGGTACTTAGTTATTTAAAGCCTCATAAAGCCATGATTATTATGGCTTTATTGGCCATGGCTGTGGTTGCGGCTACAGAAACTTCAA
>CAZEHN010000041.1:0-10807 GCA_964511855.1 uncultured Polynucleobacter sp.
CAAACGGCTCATTGGTACACGCTCTTCTGGACGCGCACCTGCTGGCAAATTAACACTGATTGGCGCAAGTTTAGGAGCCGCACCTTTAGGGGCTGCTGCCGCTGCTAATGCATCACCCTTAGTTACACGACCATCTTTACCTGAACCCGCAACTTGACTTGCTGATAGATTGTTTTCAGCAAGAATCTTAGCTGCTGAAGGCATTGCTTTCGCATCTGCTGGAGCTGCCGCTGCAGGCGCTGGAGCTGCTGCCGCTGGTGCAGCTGCAGGTGCTGCTGCTGGAGCTGCCGCTGCTTTACCTTCACTATCAATCTTAGCGATAACTTGATCAGATACAACCATGCCACCGTCAGCAACAACGATCTCTGATAACACACCAGCTGAAGGTGCTGGAACTTCAAGCACAACCTTGTCAGTTTCGATTTCGATCAAGATTTCATCTTGAGCAACCGCTTCACCTGGTTTCTTTTTCCATTGCAACATTGTTGCTTCAGCAACAGACTCAGATAACTGTGGAACTTTGACCTCAAAAATTGCCATTTTGTTTTCCTTTATGAATTTTTTCGTAAATTATTTAGTAAGTACAAAGCCTTTGAGCTTAGCGAAAGCTGCGTCTACAAGGGCTTTTTGTTGATCTTGATGCAAATGAGCATATCCACATGCTGGTGATGCTGAAGCTGGACGACCTGCATATCCAAGTTTTTGTCCTTCAGTCATGTTCTCGTGAATATTGTGTTGAATGAAGAACCATGCACCTTGATTTTGTGGCTCATCTTGCGCCCAAACAATCTCAGTTGCATTTGGATATTTCTTCATTTCAGCAGCGAATGCTTTGTGCGGGAATGGATAAAGCTGTTCTGCACGAATAATTGCAACATCAGTTGCTTTCTTCGCTTCACGTGCTTTAACCAAGTCGTAATAGACCTTACCAGAACAAGCAATCACTCTTGTTACTTTCTTCGCATCGATTGTTGCATCTTGCTCACCTAAGATTGTGCGGAACTCACCTTTTGTGAATTCGCTAATCGGTGATGTTGCATCTTTATTACGCAACAACGATTTAGGTGTCATGATGATCAACGGCTTACGGAAAGGACGAATCATTTGACGACGTAACAAATGGAAAATTTGAGACGCTGTTGTAGGCTGAACAACTTGCATGTTCATATCTGCGCACAACTGCATGAAACGCTCTAAACGTGCTGATGAGTGTTCTGGACCTTGACCCTCATAACCGTGAGGCAACATTAATACGAGACCGTTCGCACGACCCCACTTAACTTCGCCTGAAGCAATAAATTGGTCAATCACAACTTGTGCGCCGTTAACGAAGTCGCCGAACTGAGCTTCCCAAATGGTTAATGTATTTGGCTCAGACGCTGCATAGCCGTATTCAAAACCGAGTACTGCTTCTTCTGAAAGAATCGAATCGATAACAGTGAACTTCGCTTGGTTTTCTGCAACATGTTGCAACGGAATATAGGTACCTGTATCCCACTTTTCACGATTTTGATCATGAATCACAGCGTGACGGTGTGTAAATGTTCCGCGGCCGCTATCTTCACCAGATAAACGGATTGGGTAACCGCTTGCTACAAGAGATGCGAAAGCCATATGCTCACCCATACCCCAGTCAACGTTTACCTCACCACGTCCCATCGCTGCACGGTTCTTAAGAACAGTCTCAACTAAGTTATGTGGTTTAAAGCCTTCTGGAACTGTTGTGATCTTTTCAGCTAAACGCTTCCATTCAGTTAGCGGGATTGCTGTATCAGCACTGTCAGTCCATTTCTTATTCAAGAATGGTGACCAGTCAACTGCATACTGACCTTTAAAGTTTGTAAGTACTGGATCAGATGTACGCTCACCCGCATCCATGGCTGCACGGAAAGCTTTAACCATCTCATCACCGCCACCAGCATTAAGAACGCCTTGAGCTTCTAACTTGTCAGCATATAACTTACGTGTACCAGGATGTTGACCAATTTTCTTGTACATCAAAGGCTGAGTAAGCGCTGGTGTATCTTGCTCGTTGTGACCTAACTTACGGAAACAAATAATATCGATTGCAACGTCTTTTTTGAATGTGTTGCGATATTCAACAGCCAATTGAGTTGCCAAAACAACCGCTTCAGGATCATCACCATTAACGTGAAGTACTGGTGCTTCAATCGTTTTAAGAATATCCGTACAGTAAAGCGTTGAACGTAAGTCACGTGGGTCTGATGTCGTGAAACCGATTTGGTTATTAATCACGATGTGCACAGTACCGCCTGTGTAATAGCCACGAACTTCAGCCATCGCTAAAGTTTCTTGAACCACACCTTGACCAGCAATCGCAGCGTCACCGTGAACTAACACTGGTAACACTTGTGAACCAGCAGTGTCACCACGACGATCCATACGCGCACGTACTGAACCTTCTACCACTGGATTAACGATCTCTAAGTGAGATGGGTTAAATGCGAGTGATAAGTGAACTGGGCCACCTTCTGTTGCAATATCGCTTGAGAAACCTTGGTGATACTTAACGTCACCAGCAGGTAGATCTTCTGGCGCTGTGTGATCAAACTCAGCAAACAAATCTTTAGGCGATTTACCTAAAGTGTTCACCAACACATTTAAACGGCCACGGTGAGCCATACCAATAATGATCTCCTGAACGCCAGCACGGCCAGCCGTATGGATGATTTCATCCATAGAAGCAATAAAGCTTTCACCACCCTCAAGTGAGAAACGCTTTTGACCAACATACTTAGTATGCAAATAACGCTCTAAGCCTTCAGCCGCTGTTAAGCGATCAAGGATGTTTTTCTTTTTCTCTGCATCAAATTTAGGCGTTGAACGAGCAGACTCTAAACGCTCTTGCCACCAACGCTTAATCTTTTGATCAGTGATATACATATATTCAGCACCAATCGTGCCTGAATATGTTTGACGCAAGTTTTGTAACAACTCACGTAATGTCATGTTGTCTTTACCGAAGAAGGTATTGCTTGTATTAAAAACAATATCCATATCGGCGTCAGTGAATCCGTAGAAAGCTGGATCCAACTCAGGAATATTTGGACGTTCAGTGCGTTTGAGTGGATCTAGGTCCGCCCAACGGTTACCAACGTTACGGTGTGCTGCAATTAACTGTTGAACAGCAACGCGTTTGCGCCCCATTTCAGAATCAGCAGAATCATTAACCACACGAATTGGACCTTGCTTTGCGCGTTCCGCAAAAGAAGCAATGATCGGTGCGTGCGCAACATCACGTGCAGATGAACCATCAACAGCCGGCATATGTTGAACACCGTCAAAATAGGCGCGCCAATTTTCTGGAACAGTTGAAGGATCGTTTAGATAAGCTTCGTAAAGCTCTTCGACGTATGGGGCATTGCCACCAAATAAATAAGAAGTACCACGATATGACTGCATCATGATGCTCACCTTTCCTCGGGTATCCCGAATGTAAGTGGGTTAATAAACCTTCCGCGACACGGCTTCACCGATTAGCGGATTGCGAACAAGTTTTAAAAATAAAACCAGCGGAAGGTAAAACATTCCGCAACAGAAGAATACACCAACCAAAGGGGTTATAGCCCCAAAAATGGCAGATTTTTCTTCTACCGCGTTACTTTTTGACACCAAAAACACTAAAAGCCTACTTTAAAGCCCAATTTCAACAAATTCAGTTAGGCTTTACCCGTAATTAAGGGGGCAAAATGGGGAAATTTAGGAAATTTCCTACAAATAAATCAGATTTGTCTGATAGCCCTAATGATTCGTTATTTATACGATTTATTTCTTCTGAAATGACTTGGAAAATGAAATGAATGATTTAAATAGCTTAGAACCCCAGCAGTACCTGAGCACAAGGGAAACAGCCAAAAAACTGCAAGTCTCACTGGGTACAGTACAAAAAATGGTCGAAATGGGTGAATTAGTCGCCTGGAAGACCCGTGGAGGACATCGCAGAATCCTAAAAAACTCCTTAGATCAGCTACTAAATAGGCGTCAAACTCGGATTAGGGACATCGGAAGCAAGTATTGCCGCCTCCTTGGATTGTTCAAAAGGGAAGAAAACCAGGCTTATTTCACTGAAATAGTCCAAAACTGGAAAACAAAGGTCGACTTAGTGACCACAACCGATACTTTAGAGGCACTAATGCAGGCGGTTGAACTAACACCCGATATTGTTTACATAGACGCTCTCATCTCCCCAGTGGAGCAAGTTCACTTAATTCACTACCTGACCAAGAATAAAACCACCCGACGTATTCCATTGCTAGTAGATGAAGGATTTTTTGGACTACACCCTGGCGCCATTCAGCTTGCCGCTGAAAATGCTGGACTATTAAAGCCTGGTATTAAAGACATCGACCTTAAATCACTGGAAAATCAAATTGAGATCGATAACCCAATGATTTATACATATACGGCAACAACCGAAGGATCAATCAATCCTATTCATTCAGAAGAGTTTGAGAAGATTATTCATGAAATCTTAGGGGAGCGTTTTAGCACTTAAGAGAAAAGCTCAACTAATATTAGTTGAGCTTTTTTATGATCCCTACGATGTTAATTATTGGTCGAACTATTGACTCTCTAACAACATAATTCCAGCTGCCGTATTCGAAATCGGAATATGGTAGGTGCTCGTAATTGGTTTTACAGCACCAGGCACTGCTCCCCTAGCAGCTAACCACATGACTAGCTCAACCCCTTGGGTGCCTGTTTTTTCTACAAGCTCTTCGATCGAGTACTTAGTTGCCCACTCAGGGTTATCAACCAAACTCTTCATAAACTCGGTATCAAACTCTTTATTAATAAATCCCGCACGCTCTCCATCTAATTGATGAGATAAGCCACCTGTACCAATCATGACAACTTTTAAGTCTTCATCCCAAGATGCAATCGCTCGACCAACTGCTTGCCCAAGCTTCATACAACGTTTGGCTGACGGTAATGGGAACTGAACTGTATTAATACAAATTGGAATTGTGATCACAGGAGGAGATTCATGATCAGGCCATAACAATTTCAAAGGCAAGGTAAACGCATGATCAACCAATAACTCCTGACAGGTTGTTAAATCAAATTCCTCATCAATTAATGCGTTAATTAACTTCCAAGATAAATTGGGGTCGCCTTTGAATGGCGGAAGCGTTGGAATGCCCCACCCTTCATCGGCATTGAAATATTCTTTAGCGGCTGCCACCGAAAAAGTAGGCATCTTATCCAAAAAGAAATTTAAGCCATGGTCGTTATAAAAGACGACAGCAACATCCGGCTTTTTCTCCTCCAACCATTGATGAATAGGCTTAAACCCATCAAAGAATGGTTTCCAATATGGATCCTCTTGTAGATTTTGAGCAATTGCTCTACCAATTGACGGTACATGTGAAGTCGTAATTGACCCAAGAATTTTTGCCATGATTATTTCCCCGCCGCAACTAGTTTTGCCTTGAACTCATCTTTTGTCATACCCGTTTGTAGCGCACCCAGATCTTGAACATCTAAGCCTAAAATGCCTGCAAATTTTGCGAGGTAATAAACATTCCCACCTGCAGCCAATAAACCCAGAACATTTCTATCCCTAATAGCTTTGGCTTGCGCTTCATTTAAGCCATAAGCTCGCATATAAGCTTCTTCATCTTCTACAAATTTGTCACGATTAACTTTATCGTTAAATGAATAGCACATACGATTTAAGGCATATCCCTTTTGAGCTTGATCACCATCAAATAAAGTAGTGCCAAAAATGACCGGTTTTTTATTGGTTTGCATATAGACCCCTCGCTAATGCATGAAGTATCTATAAATTAATTAATTAGATAAATAGATATCAATTCATATAATTTATGAATAAAATTCATAAATTAGTTATTTCGTTAATTATTTCGGATAAGCATCTTGAATAAGTCAGAAAACTTCCTAGACATTAATGGTCATCTATTACGAATGCTTGTATGTATTCTTGAGAAAGGCTCCATCAGTAAAGCCGCTCTAGAGCTCGGTGTTACACAATCGGCCGTTAGCCACGCCTTAGATAAATTACGAGAAATCACTCACGACCCCCTTTTTGTGAAAAGTGGTCGAGGCATCAGCCCTACCGCTCGCGCAACAGAACTTGGCAATCAAGCAAAGTCTTTCCTTAGCCAACTCCAAGCATTTAGTGACACTCCTCATTTTTCACCTAAAGATATAGATCTCACTATTACTATCGCTGCAAATGATCTCCAAAGAGATTTGCTCTTACCTTCGCTTTTTATAAAGCTTAGGGAACAAGCACCAAAAGTAAAACTCAAAATCATTTCTTCAGGTATTCCTAGTTTAGAAATGCTCAGGGATCAGGGTTGTCATTTTGCAATTAGCCCAAGACCCCCGAATGGCAGTGACATTATTCATAAACGTTTATTTGAAGATCAGTATGTTGTTTTCTATGATGCTAAAAAACGCTCCGCACCTAAAAATATAAGTGAGTTCTTAGAAGCTGAGCATATTAGCGTCGTCTACGATCCTCCTAGACCAATCGCTTTAGATGAATTCTTATTAGAAAAAAACCTGCGTAGAAATTTTGCAATTACAGTACCTAGCTTTTCAGCCATACCCGCATTCTTAAAAGATTCAACCATGCTAGCAACACTCCCCAGTATGGTTAAAGTCAATTTGTTTAAAGATTTTGCAAGTGCCAACGTGCCCGTTAAATGCCCCGGAATGCCAATGTATTTAATCTGGCATCAGAAATATCACAAAGATCCAACTCAACTTTGGATTAGAAAACTATTAATTGAATCTTTAAACGTTGCCCCCAGTATTTGATTTATGATTTAACCAACTATCTAACTAACGCTAATTAATCATGACAAAATTTATTCTCTCCGCTGCATTAACCTTATCAGCAGCTTTCTTATCTAATGCCGCCCAAGCACGACCCGTTACATGCCAGGTAGAACTACTTGGCTATGCACCCTATAAAGGTACTTGTGAATTTAAGGCAGGTCGTAATGGTTCATTTGACTTAACCAACTTAGTTGAATCAGCCAACCTGTTTAAAAATGTGATGCTTGTAGGAGTTGATGTGCAAGCACCCGGGGTTGGCGAAGCCGTTGTCATTTATGACGCCGGTCCAAAGGCAATCAAAAACACCATGGTTAATACGCCAGTCGAACGCATGCCTCAAGACAAAGCCTGCTGGGCAGGTGAAGGCGTCAAAATTTGCGCTAGATAACACGCTTCTTCTATAACAATAAAGCCCCTATATAGGGGCTTTATTGTTATGGGCTTTATCATTTTTCTCGATTTAACTTAGAAGGTTTTTACTTCTTCCAATCTTTAATCAATTGATCTATCTCATTGGCTTGATATAAAGCACTTTGCTTAATCGATGATGGCGTTCTTGAAAACCTAGGTGCAGGCGCTGGCTGTTTAACACCATTAATTTCAACGAGTGATTGACGGTGTTTAATGTGCTCATGCTGATCAATCTCACTCATACTCATTACTGGCGCAACACAAGCATCACTTCCGTTGAATAATTTTGCCCAATGATCTCGCGTATTGGATTTAAAGATTTTTGTTAACTCTTTTCTTAATTCAGGCCACAACTCTTGTTGTTGATGCGCTTGAATCATTCTTTCATTTAAACCCAATTTTGTAGCAAGCTCTAGAAAGAATTTTGGCTCTAAAGGACCTACAGAGACATGCAGACCATCGGATGTTTCATAAATTGAGTAATACGGTAAACCACCATCAAGCATATTGCTTGCGCGTTTCTCAACTAACTCTCCTCTGGCAAGGCTGCCAAAGAAATGACTCATTAATGAAATCGCCCCATCAGTAATTGATGCATCAATCACCTGACCTTTGCCAGAAATTTGGCGCTCAAATAAAGCCGCAAGAATACCCGTAATCAAATACATACTGCCACCACCATAATCTCCTACAAGATTTAATGGCGGAACTGGTGGACCACCCTCCTGTCCGATAGCATGAAGCGCTCCGGATAAAGAGATGTAATTCATGTCATGTCCTGCAGCCAGGGCAAGCGGCCCATCTTGCCCCCAACCCGTCATGCGACCGTAAATTAATTTAGGATTACGTTTTTCTAAATCAACAGGCCCAAGACCTAAACGCTCCATGACTCCGGGCCTATAACCCTCAATCAAAACATCAGCACTATCAATTAGCTCCAAGAGCTTATTGAGAGAGTCTTGATTTTTTAAATCCCCAACAACAACTTTACGACCTCGTCCCACAATATCGTTAGGACCTGTAGGAATATAACCAGGCCTTTCAATCGTTATAACATCTGCCCCCATATCAGCAAGCAACATGCAAGCAAAAGGCGCCGGACCTAAACCAGCAAACTCAACGACTTTGAGTCCGACCAATGGACCCTTAGTCTGATGAATATGATTGGATGATGTCATTATGTTGTTCGTTGCGCTTAATAAATGGCAATTAACTAATTGCTGTTTGCGAAAAATAACCTTCAGTATGAATCAATTTCTCCTGAGCACCTAATCGTCTAGCAGCTGTTGTACACGCATCAACAAAGTCAGTTCCACCTGCAATATAAACGCTATGACTACTTAAATCATTAAATTGCTTAGAGAGTATTTCCGGTATCCGGCCAGCAAGATAACCTTCGCAATTTTCTTGGGTTAATGTGCCAACAAATTTGAAGTTTGGATATTTCTGCATCCAATAATTGATGAGACCTAAGTCATATAAATCAACTTTTGTTTTGGCAGAAACAATCAAAGTAACTGGCAAATTAAAACCGCGGCTTAAGGCTGCATCCGTTAGCGAAAGTATTGGCGCCAATCCTGAACCCGCAGCCAAACAAACTACCGGCGTTTCAACTGATGGGTCTCCAATGAATGTCCCGTACGGTCCAGATAAATTAACCTTCTGACCAACTTGCAAAGAATCATGAACCCAAGTGCTCACTTCTCCACCTTCTAACTTAGTGATCTGCAGTGTTAGCTCACCATTTGCTTTAGGAGTATTTGCAATCGAATAACTTCGTTTAGAAATCTTTTGTTCAATATCATTTAACTGAACATATTGACCCGGCCAAAAACGCATGACCGATCTGAGTGGTCGCAAATGTAGTTCAACAATACGTTTTGTCTTTTGTACTTTATCTGTTACAACATAAGGTTGATCAGCTTCTGGCGGAAACAACTTCAACTTCTGGTCAGCTTGGCCCCACTCAATGACTAATTCATCAGTCAAAGGCTTAGCCATACACATCAAACCAAAACCTTCTTCGCGCTCCTCTTGAGATAAAGCCATATCAAGCACCAACCCTTGGTCAAACTCGCCAGATAGTACTTTGACTTTGCATTCACCGCAGGCTCCAGCACGGCAATTATTAGGTAATGCATATCCAGCATTCTCTAAAGCCATTAAAACTGTATCACCTGGCTGACACTTAACCGTATCTCCTGATGGACTGAGTCGAATACTCTTCATACGTTTACTTTCTTTATTTTTGTTATTAGTTTTATTTTTGTGGAGTTCGTTTAATCACTCGAACAGCTTTTGCTTCGTAGCGAGGTAAAACGCCCTCATCATGACAAACCACTGCACATTGCATTGCCAAGCGAGTACTTAATTGATATTTAAGTTCCTTTTCCATATCAGCCAATGAAACAGGATGATCTTTGCGTCGTTCAAAAGCAATTTCGATTTGATCCATCTTGCCATCTTCTTGATCAAGATAAATTTGCCAAGCTTCTTTAATTGTCCCTTCAAGACCAGCAATGACATCTTCAATCTGTGATGGATACACCATCACACCTCTAACCTTCATCATGTCATCTGATCGTCCAATGATTCGCCCAATTAATGGGAAACCCGAGCGACCACATGGACAGTCATAAGGATGAGCTGAGACACGAACCAAATCTCGCGTTCTCCAACGTACTACTGGGGATGCTTCTTTATCCAAGGTTGTAATCACAATCTCACCAACCTCACCAGGACCCACGGGCTCCATAGTGACTGGATCAACAATTTCAGTTAATACAGAATCATCGTTAATTAAATGCATCTCATCTGCAGCATGAGAGTGATCACAAGAAATGCCTAAAATTGGCCCACCAGCTTCAGTTGTGCCATAGATATTGTGAGCTTTAAAGCCTTCAGGCATCATCGCTTCCATCTGCTCACGGAAAGTAGTTGAGACCGACTGACCTCCAAATAATCCAACACGCAATTTCCAATCAGTTTTCGGATTAATCCCCACTTTTTCAGCATGAGTCATCAATGTCATTAACCACAAAGGTGACATTGTGGTCGCGGTATAACCATGATCACGAATCCATTGAGGCATCAACTCTCCTCGACCAGGGCCAATTGGGAAATTAACCGCTCCATAAGACATCAAGGCTTCATCCATTGATGGTCCACCAATCCAAAGTCCATATCCATAGCCTTGATAAACCTTATCACCCGGAACAATGCCTACAGTTCGATAAATACGGTGAAGCTGACTAGTAATCGTTTCTTGCCAATCTTTCTTAGTAAAGCCAAACATCACAGGCAGTCCAGTTGTTCCAGATGTGGCAGTAAAACGAGCAACTTTCTCTAAAGGCACCGTCAACATTGGAAATGGGTATAAGGCTCTTAAGTCTGATTTCTCCAAAGTTGGAAAGTTCTTTAAAGAATCACGATTAACCAAATCCTTTGCACTCAAACCAGCTTTTTTAAAATGTGACTCCCAAGCTTCTGATTGACTTAAGCGTTCACCTAAGGCTTTTAATTTTCTATCTTGTATTTTTAATACTTCTTCACGAGAAACAAAATC
>CAZEHN010000042.1:0-4144 GCA_964511855.1 uncultured Polynucleobacter sp.
GAACACGCATGACCGTCGCATTATCAATTAAGAATTTAGAAGCTTGGTATGGAGAATCTCATATTCTTCATGGCATTAACTTAGAGGTTAATAAGGGCGAAGTTGTTACTTTATTGGGCCGAAATGGCGCGGGAAGAACAACAACTTTAAGAGCAATTTTAGGTTTAACAGGCAAACGCACTGGATCAATCTTTGTTAATGGCGTTGAAACCGTCAACATGCCTACACATAAGATTGCTTATTTGGGCTTGGGTTTCTGCCCAGAAGAGCGCGGTATTTTTGCTAGCTTAACGACAGAAGAAAATTTAATGTTGCCCCCTGTTGTAGCTGAAGGCGGCATGAGTTTAGAAGAGATTTATGAGATGTTCCCAAATCTCTATGAGCGTCGCGAAAGCCCGGGTACTAAATTGTCTGGTGGCGAACAACAAATGTTGGCGATGGCCAGAATTTTGCGTACAGGCGCTTCAATTTTGTTGTTAGATGAAATTACTGAAGGTTTGGCGCCAGTCATTGTTCAAAAATTGGGTCAAGTTGTCACTCAATTGCGTGAAAAAGGATTCACGATTGTTTTGGTTGAACAAAACTTCCGTTTTGCTGCGCCATTAGCTGACCGTCATTATGTAATTGAGCACGGTCAAGTGGTTGAGATGGTTAAAAAAGATGAGCTTGAAGCTAAGACACAGATTTTGAATCAGTATTTGGGTGTTTAAATTAATAAAAGAGGAGTCGTTATGAAGCGTAAATTGTTATCAAGCCTTATTGCCCTTATGGCAACTGGTGTTACTGGTGCAGCTGTTGCACAAAAAGTCAGTGATGATGTCGTTAAGATTGGTGTTTTGACAGACTTGTCAGGCACATATTCTGACGTAGCGGGCCCTGGTGCTGTGATTGCTGCGAAGATGGCGATTGCTGACTTCTCAAAAGACGGAACAGTTCTTGGTAAAAAAATCGAGCTGATCTCTGCTGACCACCAATTAAAAGCTGACATCGCCGCTAACAAAGCGCGCGAATGGTATGACAAAGAAAAAGTTGACGTTATTACTGAGTTGGTTTCAACCAATGCAGCATTAGCAGCTATGGAAGTTGCTGAACAAAAGAACAAAATTACTTTGGTTTCTGGCGCGGCATCATTGCCAATTACTAATGAAAAATGTACACCTGTAAACGTTCACTGGACTTATGACACATATGCGTTGTCAAACGGTACAGCGAAAGCAGTTGTTAAAAACGGTAAAAAATCTTGGTTCTTCATTACAGCTGACTATGCTTTCGGCGCAGCGCTTGAGCGTGATGCAACAGCAGTTGTAAATGCTAACGGCGGTAAAGTTGTTGGCTCTATCAAGCACCCATTCCCAAGCAGCGACTTCTCATCTTTCTTGTTAAAAGCACAAGGAAGTAAGGCTGAAGTTATTGCACTTGCTAATGCTGGTCAAGACACAATTAACAGCGTTAAACAAGCTTCTGAGTTTGGTATCACAGGTAGCAAACAAACGATTGTTCCTTTGCTAATGTTTATCTCTGACGTTCACTCATTAGGAACAAAAGCTGCTCAAGGTATGTACTTGACGGAAGCGTTTTACTGGAACCGTGATGATAAGACTCGTGCTTTCTCAAAACGTTTCTTCGAACAACATAAGAAAATGCCTACATCTGTTCAAGCAGGTACTTATTCTTCAGTCTTGAATTACTTGAAAGCGGTTCAAGCTGCTGGTACTGATGACACAGCTGCAGTTATGAAGCAACTTAAATCAATGCCAATTGATGATGGTTTGTTCAAAGGTAAGATTCGTGCCGACGGTAAATTCGAACACGATATGTATTTGGTTGAAGTTAAGAAGCCTGAAGATGTTAAAACTCCATGGGATTATTACTACGTGAGAGCAACTATTCCTGCTGCTGAAGCTACTCAACCTTTGTCTCAATCCAAGTGCAAACTTGTAACTAAATAATTATTTATATGTTTGAAGCGCTTGGTATTACCCCACAAGGGCTGTTTGCGCAGCTCTTGGTGGGTTTAATTAATGGTTCTTTTTATGCAATTTTGAGTTTGGGATTGGCCATTATTTTTGGCCTTCTCAACATCATTAATTTCACGCATGGCGCCCAATATATGTTGGGTGCTTTTCTTGCGTGGATTGGCATGACGCAATTAGGTCCATTTTTGGGAATTGAAGGTTTTTCGATCAATTATTGGTTCGCATTGATATTGGCGCCTATTGTTACGGCAATATTTGGGATTCTTATTGAGAAGACCATGTTGAAGCGTCTATATCACTTGGATCATTTATATGGTTTATTGCTCACTTTCGGTCTTGCATTAGTCATTGAAGGAATGTTCCGTCATTGGTTTGGTGTTTCTGGTGAAAGCTATCCTCCGCCAGAGTTATTGCAAGGAACAATTCCAATTGAGTCATTGGAAATTGTTTTACCGAAGTATCGTATTTGGGTTGTGTTTATCAGTATGGCAGTTTGTTTTGGCACTTGGTATGTTATTGAGCGCACAAAACTTGGGGCATATCTCCGGGCGGGTACTGAAAATCCAAAAATGCTTCAAGCTTTTGGCATTAACGTGCCATTAATGATTACCTTAACTTATGCTTATGGCGTAGCTCTAGCTGCGTTTGCTGGCGTGTTAGCCGCTCCAGTATTCCAAGTAAATCCAGTAATGGGATCAAACCTAATTATTGTTGTGTTTGCTGTGGTTGTTATTGGTGGCATGGGGTCTATTATGGGCGCCATTGTGACAGGCTTGTTCTTAGGATTAATTGAAGGTCTAACAAAGGTCTTTTATCCAGAAGCTTCTAGTGTTGTGATCTTTGTGATCATGGCAATTGTTCTACTATTGCGCCCAGCAGGTTTGTTTGGCAAAGAGAAATAATCGGTAAATCATGTCCAATAAACAACGTTTGTTTTACGGTTTAGTTCTGGCTTTGGCATGTTTCATGCCTTTCCAGGAATACATTTATGTCGTGTTCTTAATGAAGGTTTTATGCTTCGCACTTTTTGCGTGTGCATTTAATCTATTGTTAGGATTTACGGGTCTTCTGTCTTTTGGTCATGCAGCATTCTTTGGCGGCGCAGCTTATATTACTGCTCACGTTTGTAAAGAGTGGGGTTGGTCACCAGAGTTAGGCTTGTTATCAGGCATGGCATTTTCAACAGTCTTAGGTTACTTGTTTGGTTCCTTGGCAATTAGACGTCAAGGTATTTATTTCGCGATGGTTACCCTAGCGTTATCCCAAATGATTTTCTTTATGGCGCTTCAAATGCCATTTACTGGCGGCGAAGATGGTGTTCAGGGTATTCCGCGTGGCAAGCTCTTCGGTGTAATTGATTTAGCCGACGACACAACGATGTATTACTTTGTGTTGACTGTATTTGTTTTAGCTTTCGCGCTTATTCTAAGAACGATCCATTCGCCATTTGGTCAAGTGCTTAAATCTATCCGTGAGAATGAACCGCGTGCAATCTCTTTAGGATATGACGTTAATAAATTTAAATTATTAGCCTTTGTTATTTCCGCAGCATTGTCTGGTTTAGCTGGATCACTTAAGGCACTTGTATTCCAATTGGCAACTTTGACCGACGTCCACTGGCACATGTCAGGTGAGGTTGTGTTGATGACTTTGTTAGGTGGTATGGGAACAATTCTTGGACCAGTGGTTGGTGCCGGAGTGGTTGTAGGTCTTCAAAATTACCTTGCGAATTTGGGCTCATGGAGCACAATTGCAACCGGCTTTATTTTCGTGATTTGCGTATTAGCCTTCCGTAAAGGTCTGATTGGTGAGCTTGGAGAAAAATTGAAAATTAAAGTTTAATTAGCTTTATTTTCATAACAATAAGGGGCTTATTAGCCCCTTATTTATTTATAACATATTGAAATGATTGAACTTTTATCACTAAAGATGATTCTATTAATGTCAGCAGCGTTTTTTGCGGGCTTAATTGATTCTATGGTTGGTGGTGGCGGTTTAATTCAAGTTCCTGCTTTGTTTTCTAGTTTCCCAAATGCTGCTCCAGCCACCCTATTTGGAACAAATAAACTTTCTTCGATTGGCGGAACTTTTACTTCGGCAGTGAATTATCTTCGTGTAGTCAAACTACCGATTAGGCTCATGACGATTGCTTCGTTATTTGCATTGAT
>CAZEHN010000042.1:4244-10304 GCA_964511855.1 uncultured Polynucleobacter sp.
TTTGCCCACTATTTAGGCTTTGATTTTTTACATAGCGCTGCGGCCACAAAAGTATTAAATAGTGTGACTAATTTCGCCGCTCTGGCATTATTTATTCCAACCGGTCATGTAGATTGGTCAGTAGCTTTAGCAATGTTGATATTTAATATTGCTGGCGGGAAAATTGGTAGCAGCTTGGCACTCAAAAATGGAAGTCAATTTATTCGTAAAGTATTTATTGCTGTGGTGCTTATATTAATTATTAAAACAGCAGCTGATGCTTATTTGTGACATAAGTACTCGTTTTTCTTTTATTTTTGGTAGTTAATGTTTCACGTGAAACCTCTTTAATGCTATCATCACGCCCCTAGACTAGGGTTTTATATATGGATTTTCAGAAAAAATTCGATGTTATTGTGATTGGCGGTGGGCACGCTGGAACTGAGGCTGCCTTGGCGGCTGCAAGAATGGGTGCACAAACCCTTTTGTTAACCCACAATATTGAAACCTTAGGTGCCATGAGTTGCAATCCGTCAATTGGCGGGATTGGTAAAGGCCATTTAGTCAAAGAAATTGATGCGCTTGGCGGGGCAATGGCTTCAGCTACCGATGAGGGCGGTATTCAATTTCGAATTTTAAATTCTAGTAAGGGCCCTGCAGTGCGGGCAACTCGTGCTCAGGCTGACAGAATCCTTTACAAAGCTGCGATTCGTCGCCGAATTGAAAATCAAGAAAATTTAACGCTTTTCCAGGCAGGCGTTGATGACTTAATTGTTGAAGGGAATCGGGTTGTTGGAGCGATTACCCAATTAGGGGTTAAATTCTTTGCCAAAAAAGTAGTGCTTACAGCTGGCACATTCTTAGATGGAAAAATCCACGTTGGATTAGAAAATCATACTGGCGGTAGAGCCGGTGATCCGGCCGCGATTCGCTTGTCTGCAAGATTAAAAGAATTAAAACTTCCTCAGGGGCGACTTAAAACTGGGACCCCGCCAAGAATTGATGGCCGAACGATTAACTTTAGTGTGATGCAGGCTCAACCTGGGGATTTAGATCCTTTGCCAGTGTTCTCATTTATGGGCAGGCCCGAGCAGCATCCTAAGCAAGTTCCATGTTGGATTACCCATACCAATGAAAAAACGCATGACATTATTCGGGGTGGTTTAGATCGTTCTCCAATGTATACGGGCGTTATTGAAGGCGTTGGCCCAAGGTATTGCCCGTCGATTGAAGACAAAATCCATCGATTTGCTTCTAGAAATAGCCACCAGATATTCCTTGAGCCAGAGGGATTAACTACCCATGAGTTTTACCCAAATGGGATCTCTACGAGTTTGCCTTTTGATGTCCAAATTGATTTGGTCAGAAGTATTCCAGGGCTTGAAGAGGCTCATTTATTAAGACCTGGTTATGCCATTGAGTACGATTATTTTGACCCAAGAGGATTAACGCCCACTTTGGAAACTAAGGTAATTGAGGGGCTATTTTTTGCTGGTCAAATTAATGGAACTACTGGATACGAAGAGGCTGCGGCTCAAGGACTCCTTGCTGGAATCAATGCAGCTTTAGCTGCCCAGGATAAAGAGGGTTGGTATCCGAGGCGAGATGAAGCCTATTTAGGGGTCTTAGTAGACGACTTAATTACCCGCGGTGTTCAAGAGCCTTATCGCATGTTCACTAGTCGTGCCGAATACAGGCTGAGTTTACGTGAAGACAATGCAGACGCTCGATTAACGGAAATCGGTAGAAATCTAGGGTTGGTTGATGATAAGCGCTGGGATACGTTTTGCAGAAAACGCGAAGCTGTTTCACGTGAAACAAAACGCCTATCAAGTATTTGGGTTTCTCCTAAAAACTTGTCGGAAAAAGATGCTGTGGAATTGTTCTCACAACCATTAGCTCATGAATATAGTCTTGCTGATTTGCTTAAACGCCCGGGGGTTAATTATTTAACGCTTATGAAGGCCCAAAATGGTAAGTGGGCGGAAGGGGCGGTTGACTCTGAGGACCCAGTCTTATTGGATCAAATTCAAGAGCAGGTAGAAATCGGAATTAAGTATCAAGGCTATATTGACCGCCAAACCGTTGAGATTGAGCGTCATGCTTATTACGAAAACCTAGAGCTTCCTGACAATATTGATTACAAAGATGTATTGGGTTTATCCAATGAGGTCAGACAAAAACTAAGTTTGAACAAGCCTAAAACGTTGGGTCAAGCATCTAGAATTTCTGGCATTACACCGGCGGCCGTATCTTTATTACTAGTTCATTTAAAGCGAGGCTTGGGCAGAAAACGAGAGCCCGCATGAGCGCAGACAGTCAGCAAAGTGAAGCCTTAAATAAAGGGTTGGATGCCTTAGGCCTAAGCTTTTCCAATAAGCAAAAAGAGGCATTGGTTCGCTTTGCTGAAGAATTTCGTCGTTGGAATAGGGTTCACAATCTAAGTGCAATTGATAATAATGAAGAGTTCATCAGCCTTCATTTAATGGACTCTTTATCCGTGGTGTCGAGCTTGCTACAGGCTCAAAAGAAGTGGCAAATGCCAGATGCGCCAGTGATTGCTGATTTGGGGGCGGGCGGTGGTTTGCCTGGTATTCCGCTGGCGATTGCTTTGCCCAATTGGCATTTTGTTTTGGTCGAGGCGGTTAAGAAAAAAGCAGCTTTTTTACAGCATGTAAAAGGAAAGTTAAATCTCACAAATTTAGAAGTTGTTGGAGACCGAATTGAGGCTCTATCAAAAGCTAGGCCGGGATTTGCAGATGCAACTATTTCGAGAGCATTTTCAGAGTTACGAAATTTCGTTAATTTTTCTGAGCCTTTACTCAAAACCGGCGGATTAATTTTTGCAATGAAATCTCAAAAAGCTCCTGAAGAGTTATTAGGTTTGCCTGAGGGGTGGTGCTTAATTGGCAATGAAGAATTGCACGTTCCAAATTTAGATGCCCAAAGGTGTTTGTTGACAATACATTCCGTGCGAAAATAGCCGGCTAACATTGAAATATAGAAAAAATGGCAAAAATTTTTTGCGTTGCAAATCAAAAAGGTGGCGTTGGAAAAACAACGACAGCAGTTAATTTGGCTGCAGGATTAGCCGCGCATCAACAGCGCGTATTGTTGGTCGATTTGGATCCGCAAGGCAATGCTACTATGGGCTCGGGCATTGATAAGCATGAGTTGGAGAACTCAATTTATCAGGTCTTAATTGGGCATTGTGATGTTGATTCATCAAAAATTCGTTCAGAATCAGGTGGTTATGACGTCGTTCCGGCAAATAGAAATTTAGCTGGCGCGGAGATTGAGCTAGTTGATTTTGAGGGGCGTGAAACTTTATTAAGAGATGCCCTAGTTAGCCAGCAGGATCAATATGATTTTATTTTGATTGATTGTCCGCCTGCATTGTCATTGTTGACCCTAAATGGCTTATGTGCCGCCAACGGTGTGATTGTTCCGATGCAGTGCGAGTATTTTGCATTGGAAGGCTTATCAGATTTGGTAAATAGCATTAAACAGGTTCATGCAAATTTAAATCCTGATTTAACAATTATTGGACTGCTGCGCGTGATGTTTGATGCGCGTACAGCTTTGCAGCAACAAGTATCAGAGCAATTGATCGAGCACTTTGGTGACAAAGTATTTAAAACCATTATTCCAAGAAACGTTCGATTGGCTGAAGCGCCTTCGTACGGAATGCCGGGAGTAATTTTTGATAAAAGTTCGAAGGGCGCAAAGGCCTATGTCGAATTTGGCGCTGAGATGGTTGAGCGCATTAAAACAATGTAAACGTATGAGCACAATAAAGAAAAAAGGTCTTGGCCGTGGATTAGACGCCCTTCTTGGGGGTTCTTTAGACGGGGCTAAAAATGGTCGCGAAGGCGTTGTTTCCCTAAAGCTAACCCAACTTCAAAGGGGTAAATATCAGCCTCGTATCAAAATGGCTGAGTCAGCCTTGGCTGAATTAGCCCAAAGCATTGCTACACAGGGGATTATGCAGCCCTTGTTAGTAAGGGCTGTCAGCCCCGGCAAATATGAAATCATCGCTGGTGAGCGTCGTTTTAGGGCTGCTGGGATTGCTGGCTTAGCTGAAGTTCCAGTTTTAGTTCGTGATGTTGACGATAAAACTGCTGCAGCTATGGCGCTGATTGAAAATATGCAGCGAGAAGACCTTAACCCACTTGAAGAGGGGGAAGGTTTAGCAAAACTGATTGCGGAATTTGGGTTTACACACGAACAGGCTGCTCATGCCGTAGGAAAGTCTCGTAGTGCTGTTAGTAATTTATTGCGTTTAACGCAGCTCACCAAGCCTGTACAGGCACTTTTGATTGCTGGTGAGATTGATATGGGACATGCTCGAGCTCTACTTCCATTGGTTGGTGGGACTCAGGTTGGTTTAGCCCAACGTATTGCTGCTCAAGGCCTATCGGTGCGTGAGGCGGAAAGACTGGCTGCAAAATTAGCTGCTGCAGCGGGCAAGATTCCAGGAGCAGGTAAGGCTAAAAGCGGTGCAAATGACCGCTCAGACCCTGATTTAATGAGTTTGCAGAATCAGATGTCCGATAACCTGGGCTTAGAGGTAGAAATTAAGAAAAAAGGTCGTGGTGGCGAAATTAAGATCAAATTCTCGCAACCTGACGAATTAGATGGGTTATTACGCAAATTAGGCTTGGTTGGCTAAAAATAATTATGGCTGTAGATCTTACCAAGCTAAAACCCTCTACCGACCCATGGGAAGAGCCTGAGGAGGAGTTTGTACGTCGTCCAAAAGAGGAAATTTTAGGGATTTTTGGGGAGAAAAAGCTCCAACCTAAAAATATTTCTCCTTGGTTGGTCGTGAAATTGCAGAGTTTGCTCACAATATTGTTTACAATAATGTCGGTTTTATTAAGTAATGAAAAAAGTATCAACAATCCATTTGTTTTGTCAGTAATTGCAGGTGGGATTGTCGGAGTAGTGCCAACAGCCATATTTGCCCTTCGATTGACTTTTGCTGAAAAAGCAAGGGTCTCAAATACAGGGACTTATGTTGTAGCGTTAGTTTCTGGCGAATTTATCAAAATCGTAACAACGGTTTGTTTGGTAGTAGCGTTTGCCTGGTTTTTGCCTAACCTACATTGGCTGGTCATGCTCGGGATGTATGTAGTTACTTTGAAATGTTATTGGTTGGCTTGGTTTATTAAACGCTAAAGCGAAAATAACCAGGTCGGACGAAAAAGCGATAAACGGGATAGATAAAGATGTCTACAGAAGCAGCGGTAAAAACAGAAGGTTTAACCCCAACAGAATATATTTCTGAACATTTGCAGAATCTCAATTCTTTGGGCGACAAGCAGACTTCTATCGTTGACTTTAGCGTTATCAATTTAGACACAGTCTTTTGGTCACTTTCAATGGGCCTGATTACTGTTCTAGTTTTATGGTTAGTAGCTCGTAAAGCAACTTCTGGTGTTCCGGGCCGTTTTCAAGCATTAGTTGAAATGGTTGTTGAAATGGTTGAAACGCAATCTAAAAGTATTGTGCATGGCGACCGTTCATTTATTGCACCATTAGCGATGTTTGTATTTGTGTGGATTATTTTATTAAACACACTTGACTTAATGCCTGTGGATTGGTTGCATGGTTTGAATGGTTTCTTGGGCCACTTCCATATTCATGTTCCGCATCACAAGTTAGTTCCAACAACAGACTTAAACGGCACATTGGGCTTATCAATGTCTGTTCTAGTTCTAATGATTTTCTATAGCTTCAAAGCTAAAGGTGTGACAGGTTTTGCACACGAGCTTTTATCAGCACCATTTGGCGCTAAATGGTATCTAGCGCCATTTAATCTTGTACTAAATATTATTGAGTTTCTTGCTAAAGCCGTTTCTCTTGGAATGCGGTTATTCGGCAACATGTATGCAGGCGAATTAGTATTCTTGCTGATCGCTTTGCTAGGCGGGATTTGGACATTCGGTGTCGATCTCTCGTTCCTAGGATTTGTTGGACACGTCATCGCAGGTGCTGCGTGGGCGATCTTCCATATCTTGGTTATTTTGCTTCAAGCGTTTATTTTCATGATGTTGACCTTGGTTTATATCGGCCAAG
>CAZEHN010000043.1:0-10288 GCA_964511855.1 uncultured Polynucleobacter sp.
AACCTACATTGGCTGAAGAAATGGGCCGCCTACAAGAGCGTATTACTTCAACTAAAACTGGTTCTATTACATCTATTCAGGCCGTTTACGTTCCTGCGGACGACTTAACAGACCCATCACCAGCTACAACATTCTTGCACTTAGACTCAACAGTTGTTTTGTCTCGTGATATTGCTGCTTTAGGTATTTATCCAGCGGTTGATCCATTGGACTCTACAAGCCGTCAGTTGGATCCACAAGTGGTTGGCGAAGAGCACTATGCAGTTGCACGCGGTGTTCAAACAACATTGCAACGTTACAAAGAGTTGCGCGACATTATTGCTATTTTGGGTATGGACGAATTGTCACCAGAAGACAAGCAAGCTGTTGCACGTGCTCGTAAGATTCAACGTTTCTTGTCACAACCTTTCCACGTAGCTGAAGTTTTCACAGGCTCACCTGGTAAATACGTTCCGCTTAAAGAAACAATTCGTGGCTTTAAGATGATTGTTGAGGGTGAACTTGATCACTTGCCAGAGCAAGCTTTCTACATGGTAGGTTCGATTGACGAAGCTATTGAGAAAGCTAAAACGCTCTAAGCGACTAAATAGCACAAAGGCTTAGGAAAATTATGTCTACCATACACGTTGACGTTGTCAGTGCCGAAAAGTCAATCTTCGAAGGCGAAGCCAAGTTTGTGGCTTTGCCGGGTGAGAATGGCGAATTAGGTATTCTGCCAGGCCATACGCCATTGATTACACGTATCCGCCCCGGTGCGGTTCGTATTGAAAAGGCAGATGGCGATGAAGAGTTTGTTTTTGTCGCGGGTGGAATTCTTGAAGTGCAACCGAAGGGCGTTACTGTTTTAGCAGATACAGCTATTCGAGGTCATGACCTCGATGAAGCAAAAGCTACTGAAGCTAAACGTGCTGCTGAAGAAGCAATGGCGAATCGTACAAGTGATATCGACTTTGCTCGTGCACAATCAGAATTTGCAATGGCTGCTGCTCAGTTAGCCGCACTTGCAAAATTCCGTCTGAAGAAATAAAGCCACCGGATGTCGGTGGTTACTGCAACACCATTGTTGAACGACCGTTTTCTACGCGCATGTAAGCGCGAGAAAACGGATCGAACACCAATGTGGCTTATGCGCCAAGCAGGTAGATATCTACCTGAATACAATGCGACAAGATCTCGAGCTGGAAGTTTTCTAGCATTAGCAAAAAATCCATCATTAGCAACTGAAGTCACTCTTCAACCTTTAGATAGGTACGAGTTAGACGCCGCAATTTTATTTTCGGATATTTTGACAATACCTGATGCGATGGGATTGGGGTTATCGTTTGAAGCAGGTGAAGGCCCGCGGTTTTCAAGCCCACTTCAATCAGAAGAGTTAATTAAAAAATTACAAGTAGCTGACATGAGTCAGCTCACATATGTATTTGATGCTGTAAGCGAAATTAGAAAAGCTTTAATTCAAGATGGGAAGCAACGTGTTCCATTAATTGGCTTTTCAGGAAGTCCATGGACACTTGCTTGCTATATGGTTGAAGGTCGTGGTTCGAGTGATTTCCAAAAAACAAAAAGCTTGCTTTACAAACGTCCTGATTTAATGAAACACATTTTGGACATCAATGTTCAATCTGTTAGTGAGTACTTGCATTTACAAATTGAAGCTGGCGCTCAAGCAGTTATGTTGTTTGATACATGGGGCGGTTTACTTCCGAGTGCTGTCTATCAAGAATTTTCACTAGCGCCAATGAAAGAAATCATTGCGCAAATTAAAGCTAAGCATCCTGATGTTCCAGTTTTGTTATTTACAAAAGGTGGCGGTGTTTGGCTTGAAGAAATGGCAAATTCAGGTGCGGATGTACTTGGATTAGATTGGACCATTTCTTTAGCAAAAGCTAGGCAGGCGTTGGTAGCTAAAAATCAAAAGTTAGCAATTCAGGGCAATTTAGACCCTATGTTGTTAATGTCAGATGCCGGAGCAATCGCATCAGCCGTAGAAAAATTATTTAATGAGTTAGCGCTAACTTCTCCTATCGAGCCAGGGCTTTCACCATTAGATGGTCATATCTTTAACTTGGGCCATGGTATTTCTCAATTTACGCCGCCAGAAAATGTGGCTGCATTAGTAGATGCTGTTATCTCAAATTCCAGTAAATTACGTAAAACAGCTTAAGTTTTAGCGTATTAAATTTTGCTAACTGCATGAAATTTAATAAAGTTATACACAGGAATACACTAAAACCCTAATTACAATGGATTGTTGATTTAATCAAATATAAAAATTAATAATCCTTTGTAACTTATTGATTTAATTGAAAAGAAGGTATTTGCCTACAATTTAATCAGACCAGTGTCATCCAAATAAACAGTGGCTTAGCAGTAAACTTTTATAAGTAATCCACAAGGTTATCCACAGGAAATGTGGATAACAAAGAAAAGACAAAAATACCAAGGAGCTTTAAGTAAATCCTCATGTAATACCTTAGGTTTGCTTTATTACTATGTCAGAAAAAACAGTCCAAATCGTATTAGATGTACCTTTGTACAAGGTATTCGATTACGCATGGGATGAAGCAAGCTTGGGCATGCCCCCACAAGAGGGGTTATTAGTTCAAGTTGAATTTGGTAAAACAATACAAGTGGGCGTTGTTGTTAATTTGCCAGCAGCAACAAAATTTAAGGACAACTCAATTGAACAAAAAACATGGGAAACAAAACCTGTTTTAGCCGTTGCCCCAATTCCACCAATAGATCAAGGTGTGATGCGCCTTGCAAAATTCTCTTCTAAATATTATTTAAAACCTTTGGGTGAGGTGTTACTAAGTACGATTCCTGTAGCATGGAAAAAACCAGATAAATGGGAATTGCTCGTCAAGAAATTAGAAAAAAATAAAGCCAAGAAAAAAACAAGCAATACAGAAAATTCTAGCAAGGCAGAATATCGGTTAAATGATGAACAACAATCCGCAGTTGATGCCTTAGTTAATCTTAGCAATAAAAACTCTTTTGAAACCGTTCTATTAAAAGGTGTAACCGGTAGTGGTAAAACCGCCGTGTACCTAAAGTGGATAGAAAAAGTTCTAGAAGAGCCGGGTGCTCAATGTTTATTGCTAGTTCCAGAAATCAACCTAACGCCGCAACTAGAAGAAGAATTAAAAGCAAAATTTCCGAATAAAAAAATATCTGTACTTCATAGCGATGTTGCCAGCGGCAAACGCGCGCAAGATTGGTTAAGCGCACACTTAGGCGAAGCAGACTTTATAGTTGGAACAAGATTGAGCATCATGTCATCAATTCCAAATTTAAAAGCGATTGTTGTTGATGAAGAACACGATGCATCTTATAAGCAACAAGAAGGCGTTAGATATTCTGCGAGAGATTTGGCTATTTGGCGTGCTTCGGATTTGAAAATTCCTGTGGTGCTGGCTTCTGCAACGCCTTCATGTGAAACATGGCATAAAGCGATTGAAAATAAACTCACAACACTAACACTTTCAAATAGAGCAAAACCCGGCGCTATTGATCCACGGGTCATTTTGGTAGATACGAAAGAAGCGAAGCGTAGGGGTCAAATAGATATAGATGGCTTAACGCTTGAAGTAAAGCATGCAATAGATGAAACATTAAATTCAAAATTACAATCACTTATTTTTATCAATCGACGGGGATATGCTCCGGTGTTAACTTGTACCGCTTGCGATTGGAAATCTAATTGCCCTCACTGTTCTTCATTCATGGTCTTACATAAGAAGAACACGGCAACAAATAAAAACATGCTGCATTGTCATCACTGTGGTTTGATGACTTGGATTCCTAAAAAATGTCCTGATTGTGGAAATCAAGACATCACTACTTTAGGTAATGGCACACAAAAAATTGAAGACAACTTAGAGAGAACATTCCCGGCAGCGAAAGTTTTGCGAGTTGATACGGATGCGACAAGAAAAAAAGGATCAGCCCAAGAATTATTTACCCAAATTCATCAAGGTGCTGTCGATATTATTGTTGGGACGCAAATGTTGTCGAAAGGACATGACTTTGATTTAGTGGATACTGTTGTTGTCCTCGATGCAGATAAAAGCCTTTATTCACAAGATTTTCGAGCTGCTGAAAGATTATTCGCTCAATTAGTTCAGGTGGCAGGTAGAAGTGGCAGAAGTCAGCATGCAAAAAAAGCAAGAATCTTAATTCAAACAGAGATGCCTGAACACCCTTTATATCAAGCATTTAAAGATAAGAATGTTGACGGCTATCTCACTGAAATTGCGCATTCAAGACAACAGGCAAATTTACCGCCTTATGCGAGTCAAGCTTTGTTGATAGCCGAAGGAAGAGTGTCAAAAGATGTGATTGACTCACTCAATCAAATAAAGCATAACGCACTTCATAGTGGTCAATGGCCTAATGGCGTTGAAATATATGATGCAGTGCCTCGAACCATGGCTAAGTTGGCCGGTAAAGAGCGCGCTCAGCTTTTGATTGAGTCATCAAGTCGACAAGCAATTCAGCAGGGTCTAGAACAACTATTAGATATTGTCGAAGAGAGGAAAAAGAAATCGCGCTCGATTCGATTCACGATTGAGCGCGATCCTAGTAGTTACTAATAAATTAAAATCCCGAAGTTAATACTTCTGAAGTAAACAATTCTGATCTATTAGTTTTGATATTCTTCCATCGGAAGACATGAACAAAATAAATTACGATCCCCGTAGACATTATCTGCACGACCAACGGGCGGCCAATATTTCCTCTCCCTTAATTGTTTAACTGGATATGCGCCAGTTTCTCTTAGATAAGGCCTATCCCAAGTCTCAGTCAAAATGGCTTCCGCAGTATGAGGGGCATTTTTCAGAGGATTGTTAATGGGATCAATTCGTTTTTGAATGACATCTTCAATTTCTGAACGAATACAGATCATCGCTTCTATAAATCGATCGAGTTCAGCCTTGGACTCGCTTTCTGTTGGCTCAATCATTAGAGTGCCAGCTACTGGAAAGCTCATCGTTGGGGCGTGGAAGCCAAAATCAATTAGGCGTTTTGCGACATCTTCATTACTAATGCCGGACAATTTTTGCAATGGGCGCAAATCCAGAATGCATTCGTGCGCAACAAGCCCTCCTGCTCCTGCGTACAGAACGGGATAGTGAGGAGCCAATTGATTAGCAATATAGTTTGCCGACAAAATGGCAACTTCAGTAGAGGCTGTTAATCCATCAGATCCCATCATGGCAACATACATCCAAGAAATCGGAAGAATCGATGCTGATCCAAATGGGGCCCCACTAATTCTAGGAATAGCAGGATTATTTATCTCATTTGCAGTTCCTGCGGTAAATGATGTTGGTAAAAAAGGCGCTAGATGTTTGCGAACAGCAACAGGACCTACACCTGGTCCACCACCCCCATGAGGAATGCAAAAAGTTTTATGAAGATTTAAGTGGCTTACATCACCACCAAACTCTCCTGGCGCTGCAGTCCCAACAAGTGCGTTCATATTGGCACCATCTATATAGACTTGGCCTCCATGTTGGTGAATGATGTCGCAAATTTCTTTGACGCCCTCTTCAAAAACGCCATGTGTACTTGGATAAGTAATCATGATTGCTGCCAAATGATTGCTATGTAATTCAGCTTTAGCTTTTAGATCATTTAAGTCGACATTGCCGTTTTGGTCACAAGCAACTACAACCACTTCAAGGCCAGCCATTTGAGCTGATGCAGGATTAGTGCCATGTGCCGAAGAAGGAATTAAACAAATTTTTCTGTGCCCTTCTCCTCGAGAGGCATGGTATGCCTGAATTACTAATAGCCCCGCATATTCACCTTGAGATCCAGCATTTGGTTGAATAGAGATCGCATCATAGCCGGTTGCCGCACATAACATTTTTTCGGTTTGCTCGATAAGTTGAGCATAGCCTAACCACTGATCTTTGGGTGCAAATGGATGAATTTGACTCAGTGTTGGCCAGGTAATTGGCATCATCTCGCTTGTTGCATTGAGCTTCATTGTGCAAGAGCCTAGAGGGATCATTGCTCGGTCAAGTGCTAAATCCTTATCAGCAAGGCTACGAAGGTAGCGCAGCATTTCATGTTCGGCATGATAGCGATTGAACGTTGGATGAGTTAAATACGAATCTTTACGTTCTAATTTTTCTGGAAGGGTATTAGCAATTGAGGCACTGATAGCATCACAATCAAATTGATTATTTTGCGCGCCAAAGATTTGCCATAAATCATTTAGATCTTTGCGAGTAGTCGTTTCATCTAAAGAGATAGATAAATGTTCGTTATCAATTAATCGCAAATTGATATCAGCATCTAATGCCTTATTAAAAAGTGTTTGAGCCTTAGATGTTTTAATAGTTAGTGTGTCAAACCATGTTTGATTTGAAATCTCAAAGCCAAGTTCTTTAATGCCTTTAGCAAGAATTGAAGTAAATCTATGAACGCGATTTGCAATTCTTTTTAAACCATCAGGCCCGTGATAAACAGCAAACATCCCTGCCATAACTGCCAGTAATACTTGAGCTGTGCAAATATTAGAAGTGGCCTTTTCGCGGCGGATATGTTGTTCGCGAGTTTGTAATGCAAGCCGATATGCAGGTTTGCCATTGGAGTCAACGGTAACACCGACGAGTCTGCCCGGCATGCTACGTTTTAATTCATCTTTAGTTGCAAGGTAGCCAGCGTGCGGACCACCAAAGCCTAGAGGAACGCCAAATCGTTGAGCGCTTCCTACAACTACATCCGCACCCCAAGTGCCAGGAGATGAGATTAACGTTAAAGCCAATAAATCAGCAGCAGCTATTACTAAGCCGCCTTTACTGTGAATAGCATTTGTAATTGACTGATAAGTTTCTAAAGAAAGAAGCTTGCCATTAGCTCCAGGATATTGAATGAGGGCGCCGAATACATCGTGCTCAATAGCAGTCTCAATTGGGCCAACAATCACCTCAATGCCTAATGGCTTCGCGCGAGTTTTGATGACTGCAAGTGTTTGCGAGAAAACATCATCGCTTACAAAAAATTTCATGGATTGTGATTTACCACTGCGTTGAGCAAGCGTCATAGCTTCAGCTGCCGCAGTGCTTTCATCAAGCATGGAAGCATTTGCAATATCCATGCCGGTCAGATCCATCAACATTTGTTGGAAATTAATGATAGCTTCTAGGCGCCCCTGAGATATTTCAGGTTGGTATGGTGTATAGGCGGTATACCAGGCAGGATTTTCAAGAATATTGCGCTGAATAACTGTCGGAGTGAAGGTGTTGTAATAACCTTGCCCAATCCAAGATCTTTTTACTTGATTTTTTGCAGCAATAGATCCGAGAAGTTTTAATGCCTCATCTTCGGTCCTTGCTTCAGTAAAATTTTCTAAAGGAAGTTTTGATTGACGTCGAATACTTTTTGGAACAACGGCATTAATAAATTCCGACCTATTAGAGAATCCCAAAATATCGAGCATTTCTTTTTGCTCAGATAGAGATGGGCCGATATGTCGAGCCCGGAATTCATTTTTATTTTCTAAATCTGATAAAGACATTGTTCCAGTAGACATTCCTAAACCCCAATTAATTTTGCATATCCGTCAGCATCTAACATTGCGCCAACTTGTGAAGCATCACTTGGTTTGATTTTGAATAACCAAGCTTCATAGGCATTAGCATTTACTTCTTCTGGTGCTGAAGAAAGATTTTCATTAATTGCAATGATTTCTCCAGAGACTGGCGCATAAATATCGCTAGCAGCCTTTACTGATTCAACAACAGCGCATGCGTCCCCGGCATTAAATTGTTTGCCAACGTTAGGAAGTTCTAAAAATACGATATCACCCAATGCTTCTTGTGCATGGTCAGTGATACCTATCGTAGCTGTACCGTCAGCTTCTAGACGAACCCATTCATGAGATTGGGCATAACGAAGTTCTTGAGGAATAGACATTTAAATCTCCAATAAAATTAAATAAGACTTTGACCTTTGCGGACAAAGCAAGGTTTAACAACTTTTGCTTGTAATTCTTTATCGCGAATGATGACGGTAACAGTACTGCCTATTTCGGTACCTTTTGGCAATTTCGCAAGTGCGATTGATTGTTGAAGGCTTGGGCTAAATGTTCCACTGGTAATTTCACCCGCACCTAATTTGGTTTGTACGACCTGATGACTTCTTAGTACGCCTTTGTCTAAAAGTACAAGCCCTAAAAAAGAATATTGTTGTTGATACTTTTCAAGTGCTTCGCGCCCAATAAAATTTCTTTGTGTACTTAGATCAATAGTCCAGCCAAGCCCTGCATCCAATGGGTTGGTTTGATCGTTCATGTCTTGACCGTATAAATTCATGCCGGCCTCGAGCCTTAGAGTATCTCTTGCACCTAAGCCTGCGGGTTTGCCCCCTGCTTTTGTTAGCGCATGCCAAACGTTTTCTGTTTGAGATAGAGGGATCATTAATTCGAATCCATCTTCGCCTGTATATCCAGTTCGAGCAACCATGATTTTTCCAAAAATGGTTTCAATGGTTTTGCTATGAAATGGTTTTAATGACAAAGAAATATCTTTTGATTCAGGAATGGAGCTTGATAGAACATCAATTGCCTTTGGGCCTTGGATCGCAATCATTCCGAGTGAGTCGATTGCCCCATTTAAATCTGATCTGCGTGGAATAAGTTTCAGATCATTAAAAGCTTGAGCTTGTTTTGTAAGCCATTGAAGATCATTCTCTGCAGTGCCAGCATTAATGACGATTCGATAACCTGGATCTGTACGATAAACAATTAAGTCATCAATGACGCCAGCATTTTGATTCAGTAAACAACCATATAAAGCTTGGCCATCTACTTTTAGTTTAGCAACATCATTGGCTACAACATGTTGTAGAAATTCAGTGCAGTCCTTACCTTCGATATCGACAACAGCCATGTGAGAGACATCAAATAAACCACAAGCTTTTCTAGTATTTAAGTGCTCTTCGATTTGGCTGCCGTAATTGACGGGCATTTCCCATCCACCAAAATCGACGAGTTTTGCGCCAG
This sequence comes from uncultured Polynucleobacter sp., assembly GCA_964511855.1. Lineage (GTDB taxonomy): Bacteria > Pseudomonadota > Gammaproteobacteria > Burkholderiales > Burkholderiaceae > Polynucleobacter. Next base: position 9,020 of record CAZEHN010000043.1, read on the forward strand.
CGGCAAGGTGTGCTGAATGAAGCACGGTTTTTTTAAGGGCGACAGAAGACATGCAACTCCAATAGGAATCAATGCCCCCCTGTCCTGTTACCTGAGAGATTTCGCAAAGTACACATGTTCTTTACGTTAGCCCCTTCGGTGGGCAATTCAATGCCGCTCTCCAGAGTGTGTTAATTGACAGTCCTTTTGCCTGAGCGTTCGTGGGCGTTGCGCCTTCGGCGGTGAATTTAATCACTCTCTCCTATCGTGGATACAAGTTTAACTCTAAAAATAAAAAAATTTACAGAAAAGCATCAATTCGCACCAATTAAGTGCAAATTGTTCCTAATAGGGGCATGAAATTCACCTATTCTAGGCATAAATATTTTTTAACCCTATTTAACTGAAAAGAGGTTGTTGTGGATAACTTTAAAACAGGAATAGATGCAACTTTTATTCTTGCGGGCGCCATCATGGTTCTTGCAATGCATGCAGGTTTTGCATTTTTAGAACTAGGTACTGTACGCGAGAAGAATCAAGTTAACGCACTTGTAAAAATTCTTTTGGACTTTGCTGTTTCTACGATTGCCTATTTTTTTGTTGGCTATTTCGTTGCTTATGGCATTCACTTTTTCACCGGCACTGATGTGTTGGCTCAAAAGAGCGGATATGAATTGGTTAAATTCTTCTTCTTATTAACTTTTGCGGCAGCTATCCCTGCAATTATTTCTGGTGGTATTGCTGAGCGTGCAAAATTTAATCCACAGTTAGTTGCTACCTTTTTTATCGTTGGTTTGATCTATCCTTTCTTTGAGGGCATTGCTTGGAATCAGCATTACGGTATTCAAGCTTGGGTTAAAGATCTAACTGGTGAAGAGTTTCATGACTTCGCGGGTTCTGTCGTGGTTCATGCTGTAGGCGGTTGGATAGCATTGCCAGCTGTCCTGTTTTTAGGGGCAAGACGTGGCCGTTATGGCAAAGATGGAAAAGTTAGTGCACACCCTCCTTCAAATATTCCTTTCTTGGCATTAGGCGCCTGGATACTCACGGTAGGTTGGTTCGGTTTTAATGTAATGAGTGCGCAAACGATCGACAAAATGAGCGGGTTGGTTGCAGTTAACTCTTTAATGGCGATGGTGGGTGGAACATTAACCGGTTGGTATTTTGGTAAGAACGATCCGGGTTTTAGTTATAACGGCCCTCTTGCTGGATTGGTTGCTGTATGTGCGGGATCTGATTTAATGCATCCAATTGGCGCTTTAATTGTGGGTGGTGTAGCGGGCGCATTAT
>CAZEHN010000044.1:0-9324 GCA_964511855.1 uncultured Polynucleobacter sp.
ACCCCTATTTATTTTGAATTATCATATTGAAAACATTTGAAATTATTCGTAAATTCAAGAGTAAATTAATATTTTATTGGGAATATTTATGTCAAGTTCTACACCTACAGTTGCAGAATACGTTGTTGATCGATTGGCTGATTTAGGCATTGATCGAGTCTTTGGGGTGCCGGGTGATTATGCATTCCCATTTGATGATGCGATTGAAGCTAGTAAAAAGTTGGAGTGGATAGTTTGTGCCAATGAGCTTAATGCAGCTTATGCGGCAGATGGGTATGCGCGTATTAATGGCGTATCTATTCTTTCAACAACTTATGGTGTTGGGGAATTAAGTGCATTAAATGGCGTAATGGGTGCAAGGGCTCAGCGTTTACCTGTTTTTCATATAGTTGGCGCGCCAAGTACTCAGATTCAAAAACAAGGATTGATTACTCACCATACATTAGGTGATGGTGTATTTAATAACTTCAAGGCTGCTTCAGAATCTGCATGTTGTGTAAGCACGAACTTGACGCCAGATAATGTGGTTGAGGAGATGGAGAGGGTAATTAGAGAGGCGTTGCGCTTAAGTGCCCCAGCGTATATTTCTGTTCCAATGGATCTAGCAAAAATGCCAATTATTGGAACGCCAGTTAAAGGTGTGCCATTAAAACAAATTAAACGAATCAAGAGTGATCCTTCAACTTTAGCGGCAGCGATAGATTTTGTTGCTAATGAAATTAATTCAGCAAAAAGCATTATTGCATTGCCTGCGTATCTGGTAGCAAATTATGGTTTGACTGACAAGTTATTGGAACTTTTGAATCAATCAAATATTCCATTTGCTTTGACGCCGATGGATAAAGGATTGATATCAGAATCTCATGCAAATTTCCAAGGTATTTATAACGGCATGGGTTCTAATCCACCAGAATTAAAAGCCACGGTTGAAACTGCAGATCTTGTTTTAGATATTGGCGGTGTAATTATTGAAGATTTCAATACGACTTTCTGGACTTCAAATCTCAATACAGAGAAATTGCTTACATTAGGTGATAACTTTGTCAGAAAAGGTAATAAGATTTTTGCGGGCATTGCTTTGCAAGATGTGCTTGAAGGTTTGATTGGAAAGGTCAAGGCCTTAGCTAAGGTTAATCGAAATAACATTTCCCAATTAATGCCACTTGTGGGTAATGCAACAGACTCAACAAATTCGACTAATTTTTACCCGCGTTTGCAGCGATTATTAAAGTCTGGTGATGTACTTGTGGTTGAAACTGGTACTTGTTTAATGCATGCCACGCCTATGGTTCTACCAGAGGGAGTGGGCTTTCAAACGCAGACTCTCTGGGGATCTATTGGTTGGGCAACACCTGCAGCAGAGGGTGTTTGTATGGCGCAAAAATCAGGGCGCACAATTTTAGTCACTGGCGATGGCTCTCACCAGTTGACTGCCAATGAAATTGGCGTGATGGGTCGTTATGGTATCAAGCCAATTATTTTTGTTTTAAATAACAATGTATATGGCGTTGAGATTGTTCTTAGTGAGGTTGGACCATCTTATGACGATTTGGCCAAATGGAACTACTCAAAAGTTCCAGAAGCAATGGGATGTGATCAATGGTTTAGTGCTCGAGTCGGTACAGTTGCTGAACTGGATGCAGCAATTGAAAAAGCGAATGCTTTTGATGGCGCCTCTTATATTGAAGTCATGATTCCAGCGGGCGAAAGTCAGCCAATTCCTCTGAATGTTCAAGATCAAATTTATAAAACTAATACTCCAACAAAGGCTTAATCATGACAAAATCTACTCGTCGTAATTTCCTTAAATCATCGGCAGTTGGTGTTGCAGCAGTTGCTAGCGCACCAGTGATTGCCCAATCAGCAAATGTTTCAAGTAAAACGATTGCTGAGGTTAGAACTTTAGAAGCGAAAAAAATTCAAGAAACCACCGCTAATTGGAATGATGGATTAGCTCACCCAATCCCATACAAGAATGGTCCAGGTAAGGGTAAAGATAGAGCTATCGTATTAGGTGGTGGTTCTGAGTATATGAGTTCATTTTTGGTTGGATATTTTCATGCGATGCTTACCAATGGCGTTGATTTGAGATTGGCGGATGTTGTTGTAGGAACTTCTGCAGGTGCTATCTTAGGTAGCGCTTTATTAGGTGGGCGTTTAGATTTATTTTCAGCTGAATTTGATTTATTAGGAAAATATCCAAAAATAATGGCTAAGTTTGTGCCGACGGATAAGTTCTCGCCGAGTCAAAAGCGTGTTATGAAAATGGGTATTGATGCTAAAGATGGTAATGTCGATACGATTCAAGCAATTGGTCATGCTGCCATGGCAGCTAAATCTATTCCCGGTGAAAAGTTTGAAACAAACGTTAATGTTTTCTTAGGGGATATGAAGAAGATACCGCCTAAGATGTATATCACTGCAATTGATTGCTATACAGCTGAGCGTCTTGTAATTGGACCTGATTCAGGTGTTTCAGTAACTGCAGCGGTTGCTGCTAGTGCTTCAGCTCCAGGTGTAACTGGTCCAACTTGGGTTAAAGATCGACTTTGCATGGACGGTAGTATTGGTTCAACTGAGACGCATTGCGATGTTGTAGCAGGATCAAAAAGAGCACTGGTTGTTGCACTAGCGGATACACTTGAGCAAGAAAAGGCCGGTCTAAGGCTTAATCATTTGCCAAATACAATTCTTCAGGAAGTCAAAGATTTGGAAGCTGCTGGCACGAAAGTTAAATTGGTTGTGATTGGCATGTTGCCAGGAAGAAAAACTCTAAGTGTTGTTGATCCTGGAATTATGGAGCCAGCAATCAAATATGGGTATGAGCGAGGCATGAAAGATCTTCCTGAAATGAAGAAACTCTGGGCTTAACCTTAAATACCTGAAGTTCTTAAGCCGCCTTCGGGCGGCTTTTTGTTTGTTTTGGGGATTTTGTTGGTTAAATCGCCCCAAATTGGGATGTCCAAATTGGTGCAGACGCACCAATCTTGATATACATCCTATAAGTCATGCCCCTAGTTTTTTTAAGCTAGAAGCATGAAAACACCCTATAACGAAATGTATGAAGCCTCAGGCTTGCCGAGGGACCATTACCGCCTATTTGATGAGTGGTTAGCAAATCAAAGTCCGGCCTTGATGGATACGAAGCGAAAAGAAGCGGAATTAATTTTTCGCAGGGTTGGTATTACATTTGCAGTTTATGGCGACAACCTTGGTGCGGAAAGGACAATCCCGTTTGATCAAATTCCGAGAATTATCTCTAGAGCTGAATGGCTAAAACTTGAAAAAGGACTTAAACAAAGGATTAAAGCTTTAAATGCTTTTATTAAAGATGTTTATCACGAGCAAGAAATTATTAAGGCGGGCATTATTCCGCCGGAGCAAATTTTCAATAATGCCCAATATCGTCCTGAGATGCGCAATATTGATGTACCAAGAGATATTTATGCGCACATAGCGGGCATTGATATTGTTCGCGCAGGTGAAGGCGAGTTTTATGTATTGGAAGATAACTTAAGAGTTCCCTCGGGGGTCTCTTATATGGTCGAAGATCGTAAGATGATGATGCGATTATTCCCAGATTTGTTTCAAATGCATCGCATAGCACCTGTAGAGCATTATCCAGATTTGTTATTAGAAACTCTAAAGTCAATTGCACCCAATGAGGTTAAAAAGCCAAATGTTGTGGTGATGACTCCGGGTATGTATAACTCGGCCTATTTTGAGCATACCTATTTAGCTCAACAAATGGGAGTGGAGTTAGTCGAAGGTAAAGATATGTTTGTCAAAGATGAGCATCTTTATATGCGCACGACGACTGGACCCCAACGTGTAGATGTCATTTATCGCCGAATTGATGATGATTATCTGGATCCGTTGTCATTAAGAGCTGACTCATCGTTGGGGGTTGCAGGACTTTTGTCAGTTTACCGTGCGGGTAATGTCACTATTTCTAATGCAATTGGAACTGGTATTGCCGATGATAAGTCTATATATCCTTACGTTCCAGACATGATTAATTTTTACTTAGGTGAAAAGCCACTTTTAAATAATGTGCAAACTTTTCAATGTCGCAAAAAAGAAGACCTTGAATATACGCTAGCTAATTTGAAGGATTTGGTGGTCAAAGAAACTCATGGTGCTGGTGGATACGGAATGCTTGTTGGGCCGGCATCTACAAAGGCTCAAATTGAGAAATTCAGAGAATATTTGATTCTTCATCCGGATAAATATATTGCTCAGCCAACTTTATCTCTGTCGACTTGCCCAACATATGTTGAGTCTGGTATAGCCCCGCGGCATATTGATTTGCGGCCATTTGTATTGTCGGGTAAGACGGTCAAGATGGTTCCAGGTGGTTTGACTCGAGTTGCTTTAACAGAAGGTTCTTTGGTAGTGAATTCATCGCAAGGTGGTGGTACCAAAGATACCTGGGTGTTAGAAGGTTGAGAGGGGGTAGAGAATGTTAAGTCGAACCGCGGACTGTTTGTATTGGATGGCAAGGTATACAGAGCGAGCTGAGAATTCAGCGCGTATGTTGGATGTTACATATCAAACTTCATTATTACCTCAACCAAAAGAGTATCTTGAGCAAAGTTGGCGAAAGTTATTGAGTATTTCTCATCTGGAAGATTTATTTGAGACTCACTATCAAGAGATGAGCCGAGAGAACATTCTTGATTTCATGATTACTGACTTTGGTAATCCAGCAAGTATTGTTTGTTGTCTAAAAAATGCGCGTGAGAATGCTAGAGCGATTAGAGGCAAGATCACCTCAGAAGTTTGGGAAACTCAAAATTCAACATGGCTGAAGCTAGAGCAGTTTGCAAATGAAGAGGTTCATATTGATCCTACTCATTTCTTAGAATGGGTTAAGTTTCGATCCCATTTGTTTCATGGCGTAGTTAATGGAACAATGTTAAAGAATGAATCTTTTTACTTTATGCGCATAGGTACTTATCTAGAGCGTGCAGATAATACTGCGCGTATTTTGGAGAATAAATACTCTAGTGCTCATCAGGACGAGTATGGCAAGTCGTATTCAGGGGCACCTGCGGAAGTCGATGGAAGTTTCTTTGATTTTTATTATTGGGTATCTTTATTGAGATCGGTTTCAGCCTATGAAATATATCGATTAACTTATTCTGACCAAATTACTCCTAAGCGAATTGCTGAATTGTTAATCTTTAACCCACAAATGCCAAGATCTCTCATGAGTAGCTTGAATGCGATGTTGCTATTGGTTAAAGAAGTTCAAACAAGTAAATCTAAAGAGATTGAAAGACTGATTGGTAAATTAAAGGCAGAACTTGAATATTCAACAATCCAAGAAATATTTGATGAAGGATTAGATAAGTTCTTAAAGAGATTCTTGGAAAAAATCAATTTTATTGCAGTGGAATTTAGTAATACTTACTTAATTCCATTAGCGGCTTAGGGGGAGTTATGCATTTAAAGATTTATCATCGAACAGAGTATCAATATGAGCAAGCTGTTCATCATTCAATTCAGGAGTTGCGCTTAATTCCACCAAGTTTAAATTCACAAAGCATCTTAAATTGGCAGGTTTATGCACCATCTAAGTTGGCTGAGTCTATTGATGCATTTGGTAATTATTGCCATACATTTGTTATGGATGGTAATTATGAAGATTTAATTATTGAAGCGAGGGGAGAGGTTAAAACTCAAAATTCTTATGAATTAGAGGATGGAAAGAACGCAATATCCCCTTATTATTTATTGCAACAAACGGGGATGACTTTACCTAATGCTGAAATGATTGATTTTTTTGCTTCAAAAGCTAGTTTAAGTAATACGCAAGATTCGATGTTGGAATTAGCAAACATAGTTCGCCACAAAATTCAATATCAATCGGGCATTACAAATTCTTCAACCACTGCAGCACAAGCATTTGAATTAGGTAAGGGTGTTTGTCAGGATCAATCGCATGTATTTTTAGGTATTGCCAGACATTTCGGTATTCCTGCAAGATATGTAAGTGGATATCTTTATGTAGAATCTTCACCTAATCTAGCAAGCCATGCGTGGGTTGATGTTTGTGTCGATATTGAAAAAGCAAAATGGGTCAGTATTGATGTTACTCATGGGGATTTTGTAACTGATCAATATGTTCGCCTAGCGGTGGGTAGAGATTATTTTGGAGCGGCTCCAGTTAAGGGTGTTAGATCAGGCGGTGGTGGAGAAGAGTTGCATGCCCGAATTTCAATAGAAAGATTAAATTAATGACTTACTGTACTGCGCTTTGCTTGAATGAAGGTTTGGTGTTTTTATCTGATACCAGAACAAATGCTGGGGTTGACCAGGTCGGGACATTCAGGAAGATGGCTATTTTTCAACGTTCAAATGATCGATTATTTGTATTAATGTCCGCTGGCAATTTGGCGATTACACAAGCAGTCAAGGAATTGCTGCATCAATCCCATAAGTTTCATGGAATTAATTTATGGAATGCCAAAAGCACCTATGAGGCTGCAACAGTGGTTGGAGAGGCTGTTAGGTTGGTTAAAGAGAAGCATGAAAAGGCTTTAGAAAAATCTAATATTGAATTTAACTGCAACTTAATATTTGGTGGGCAGGTGCGTGGAGAAGCGCCGAGGTTATTTAATATCTACTCGGCAGGTAATTTCATAGAAACAACGCCAGAAACTTGTTATTTGCAAATTGGTGAATCTAAATATGGCAAGCCAATATTAGATAGGGTTGTAAATTTTCATACGCCATTAAATATTGGGACAAAGTGTGCGTTGATTTCAATGGACTCAACCTTGAAAAGTAATATCTCTGTAGGTTTACCTTTGGATCTTTTAGTTTATGAAAAAGATACTTTTTCAGCTGAAAAATTGGTTACTATTGATGAAAATAACCAATATTTCTCAATGATTCACGACTATTGGGGTAAAAAGCTGAAGCAGGTGTTTATGGAGATTGAGGAGCCAAACTGGGATAGTGAGGATCAAGAACTATCGATTGTCTCTAGCCAAACTCGATTATTACCAGTAGGAATCATTAAAGATAGCTGGTAATTGCAGCTTTATAAGTTTACCCAAGGGCTAATAGCCTTTAAATCAAGTTAATTGGAGTTAACTGCTCGGATAACTGTAAACTCATTCTAATTATTAGGGTTATGCCATTAAATTAGATATGTTTTCAGTACAAGCCACCTTTCCGATTGTGATTGCAACATTACTTCTGTTTGCGTTAGCAACCAGTGTATTGTTTGATCTATCCAAGGATAGATCAGCACGATATTGGGTTTATGCCTCTATAGGTTTGCCGATAGGCTTGGTGTTGGTATTGTTGCGTGGAGTGATACCAGATTGGATTAGTTATGCGTTATCCAATTTCTTAACATTTTATTCTTGGTGTCTATTTTATGTATCTTTAGAGTTTTTGATACTTAAAAAAAGTCGTGCCATGTTTTGGACATTTGGCATTGCAATTATTTATACATTCTCATTCACAGCATTTGCTCAAAGTGGAAATTTATTCTATTCGTCATTGATGACTTCATTGACATGGGGTATTAGTAATTTAGTCTTTGCCTATAACATCAATCGATATCAAAAAAACAGCAAAAATCTATTTTTAAATGTAATGGTTGTTTTATATTTATTAACAGCATTTACATGGTTATCAAGAGTATTTCTAGCAAATTATGTTGTTCTGCCATTAATGCACGATAGTAGTTTCTTTAACTGGGTCACGATGGTTCTCAATTTGATTTTGGTTATTGCGCGCCAAATTAATTACCTTGCAATTCGATATAACTTTACTGAAATTGAAAAGGAAAATAATGAAAGGTTATTGGCTGAGCGTGAAGTATTAATTGGGGAGTTATTAAGGGTTAATAAAACTGCGACAAGTGGCGCATTATCTGCTTCGATTGCTCATGAATTAAATCAACCTTTGGGGGCAACACAGCTTAATTTACAGTTTTTGAAAAAGAAAATTCAAAATAGAGAGCTCACGCCCGAGGTGGAGTTAAAGGTTGTCGAAGCGCTAGATTTAGATAACCAACGCGCTGCTAGAATTGTTCGCTCACTTAAGTCAATTTTTGTTAATGATGCTCAAGAGGTTGAAGAGATCAATATCGCTAATTTGGTTTCAGATGTTCTAGAGATTGCTAAATCTGAGATTCGGAATCAATCTATTCAGGTAAAGCTTGAATTGTCAGAGGGAATGATGGTGAGGGCTAGCTCAATTGAACTGCAGCAAGTTTTATTGAATTTATTAAATAATGCAGTACAAGCTTTGCAATCTCAAGAAAAGTCTAATCGAGTGATACTAATCAAAGGTGAGAAGAATCAAAGCAAGGTCATTTTAAGTGTTGAAGATAATGGCCCAGGTGTTTCTAAAAATTTCCAGCCTAATTTATTTGAATTATTAAGCACAACTAAAGAAAAGGGTATGGGGCTTGGCTTATGGTTATGCAAACATATTATTAATCGTATTGAGGGCAATATCTTCTATGAAGCTGTTGAAAATAGAGGGGCTCGATTTGTAATTGAAATACCTGTCGCCGTATAAATTTATTAAAGGTAATCAGTGAGAAATTTACTCAAAATTTTATCGATATTGATGGGCTTCATTTTTTTCAAATTAGCTATTGCTGAAGTTATCTCTATCCCAGCTCCAAACCAAGGATTTTTTAGTAACAAAGAAGATACACAAACTTTTTATAAGCCGAATACAAACTCAAAGGCGGTAATGATTTTTTTGCCAGGAGGACCTGGAAGTTTTGGTACGAAGCCGGATATGCCTCAACCAAGAGGGTATGGAATGTTCAATGATATTGCCCTGGGTAAAAATGCAGGCGTGAAAATGGATTATGTTTTTATGGATAGCCCATATGTCCTATCACCAACAAAAAGCTTATCTATCAGGGCTACCGGTGACCATATGGATCGTATTAAAAGTGTCGTATCCTTTTATAAAGAAAAAACAAATAAGCCAATTTGGTTGTTGGGTCATAGTAATGGAGCGTATAGCCTAGCTCAGTTTGTTAATCAAACGCCCAATTACAAGCAATTAATTGCTGGAGCTATTTTTAGCTCCGGAAGAAATGAGCGTGAAATTACTATTGACCCGATTGATTTACCAATTTTAGTGTTGCATCACGCCGAAGATTCTTGTTCGTCAACAACGTTTGATTCAGCAAAGTCATTTTATGAAGAAGTAAAACGTAAAAACAAATCGAAAACTGAATTTGTTGCTATTACTGGTGGAGGTGATGCGGGAGAACCATGTACTGCCCCAACAAGTCATCATATGTATTCAGGTAGTTATCAGCAGTTTACAAATGCA
>CAZEHN010000045.1:0-9239 GCA_964511855.1 uncultured Polynucleobacter sp.
CCACGACCCCTTGGTTCGTAGCCAAGTACTCTATCCAACTGAGCTACAGCCGCATAAGAACGCTATTATGCCACATATGGAAAAGAAGAACTACATTACCCCAAAAGGACACCTTCGGTTGAAGGAAGAATTACTGCAATTACTTGATATAGAACGCCCTGAAGTCGTGAAGATTGTTCACTGGGCAGCCTCCAACGGCGATAGATCAGAAAACGGTGATTACCTTTATGGAAAGAAAAGATTACGAGAAATTGATAGGCGAATTCGTTTTTTAAATCAACGCCTCGAACATGCTGTCGTTGTTGATCCAGCTGCTCGAGAAAAAACTGATCAAGTATTTTTTGGTGCAACAGTCACCTATTGCAATAGCAAAGGTGAAGAAACCAAAATTTCAATTGTTGGAATTGATGAAGTCAATCTCGACCTCGGTCATGTGAGCTGGATTTCTCCAATTGCAAACGCCCTGATCAAAAAACGTGAAGGCGATGAAGTAGCCCTTCAAACTCCCAAGGGTGTGGAGATGATTGAAATTTTAGAAGTCAGTTATAAAGAAATTTAAATCAAGGTTTAGGCATCAAGGGTTAGGCACCCAAGCGGACAACACGAACAACGTCCGCACTTCCCCTTAGACTACGCATCACTCTTGCAAGATGAATACGGTTTCTAACCTGTATGCCAAATCTAATTGAGGCGGCCGAGTCAGAGAAACTATCTTCCATTGCTACATGAATAATATTTGCATCAGCAGATGTAATACAACTTGCCACCTTAGCTAACACACCTTTTGAGTTCTTAATATCAACGCGAAGAGCTACTTCGAACTCTCGGGCAATATCATGTGCCCAAACAACTTCTACCCAGTTTTCTGGGTCTTTATGATGAATACGGCGCACATAGGCACAATCATCTTTATGAATTTGCAAGCCCTCGCCTTTCCCAAGGTAACCAATAATTTGATCCCCAGGAATCGGATGACAGCATTTAGAGAAAGCAACTGACATACCCTCAGAACCATCAACAACGAGGGCCTGACGATTCTTAACAAGTAAGCTAGTCGACTCGCTATCAGCATGCCAATCTTCGCCATCCAAGCGCATCTGATCGCCACCAATTTCTTCACTAATAAACAACTCAATACGCTTAGCGACAACGGCTGCAGAACGACGCCCTAGCGCAATATCAGCAATCATGTCCTGCCTAGATTTAGCACCCGCCCAATGCAATAATCGCTCCCATACAGCAGGGGTAATTAGTGCGGCATCAACAGCTTGCTGCCTTAACGACTGAGCCAATAAACGTTCACCCAATTGCAATGACTCATCAAAACGCTTGGTTTTTAATGTATGCCTAATGGCCGCCCTAGCTCTTCCCGTTCTAACAAAACTCAACCATGAGGGATTGGGTTGAGAATAAGGTGCTGTGACCACCTCAACAATGTCGCCATTCTTAAGCTCTGTTCTTAAAGGCAATTGATTGCCATTAACTTTAACTGCTACACAGTTATTACCTAAATCACTATGGACGGCATATGCAAAATCTAATGCAGTTGCACCTCGCGGTAAGGCTCGAATTTGTCCTTTAGGTGTAAATACATAAACTGAATCAGGGAACAAATCAATTTTGACGTGTTCTAAGAATTCTTGTGGATCATGACTTGTATCTTGCAAATCAATTAATGATTGCAACCATTGGTGCGCTCTATTTTGAACGTCACTTAATTCGCCAGTGCCATCCTTATACACCCAATGCGCAGCAACCCCAGCTTCTGCAACCTGATGCATCGAAATCGTTCTAATCTGAAACTCAACTGGCATACCAAACGGACCTACCAGCGTCGTATGCAAAGATTGATAGCCATTCAACTTAGGAATCGCAATGTAATCCTTAAACTTGCCTGGCATCGGCTTATAAATCGAATGGAGAATACCTAGCGCTCGGTAACATTCATCATTTGTGGCAACCGTAACTCTAAATCCATAAACATCAAGCACCTCAGTAAAGCTTAAGTGCTTATTGCGCATTTTGTTATAAATACTCGCTAGACTCTTCTCTCGGCCACGAATATCAACCTCCATACCCGCATTAGCAAATGAACGCTTAACCTCATCCAAAATCTTAGTAACCGTCTCTTTGCGATTACCACGTGCTTTTTTAATAGCTTTTTCTAAGGTTGCAAATCTAAATGGCCATGAGTTTTTAAAACTCAACTCTTGTAATTCGCGATAAATCAGATTCAAACCCAATCGATGCGCAATTGGCGCATAGATCTCATTTGTTTCAAGCGCCACTCTTCGACGCTTAGCAGGCGCTACAGCATCTAAAGTTCTCATGTTATGAGTTCTGTCAGCTAATTTAACCAGAATGACACGTACATCCCTGGCCATTGCCATAAACATCTTACGAAAACTCTCTGCTTGAGCCTCCGCATGACTTTGAAACTCTAGCTTATCAAGCTTAGTTAAGCCATCAACCAGCTCACCAATTTTTGAACCAAAGTTCTGAATGAGCTCCTCACGTGTTCTACCCGTATCTTCGATCACATCATGAAGCAACGCAGCCATAATCGAATAGGCATCCAATTTCCACTCAGCACATAACTCAGCAACTGCTAATGGGTGCGTAATATAGGGCTCACCACTTTGACGATACTGTCCTAAATGAGCTTCATCAGCAAAATGAAACGCTTGCTTAACAAGCTTGAGCTCAGCCGGCTTTAAATAGTCTAATTTAGCGGTTAAACCGCTAATACTGACAACTTGTTGTTTTGGAGGTTGCTCGGGCGCAAAAGTTGGCCCAAATAGATGCCTGCCAGATTGTGCAAGCATCGCCGCGATAACATCTTCTTTAACCGAAGTTGATCGCGGCTCTAAGCCCGTGGCTGACGTCTCTTGCGCCACCGCGGGTCTCCCTTCTTACAAAGGAACTTTAGTTAACATATCCCGGTCAGTCATACCAGAAGCAACTTCACGCAGTGCAGTGACAGTTGGCTTGTCTTTTGACTCAACACGGGCCGTATGTCCTTGAACCAATTGACGCGCACGATAAGTGGCAGCGAGTACCAATTCGAAACGATTTGGAATGGTTTTTAGACAATCTTCTACAGTAATACGTGCCATAAATTTCTCAGTTCTTTGAATCTATTAACATTTCCCAAAAATTGGGGATTTATAGATATTCTACCCTGAAAGTCAATCCTCGTCGGAATTACGCCCCGCCAAGATCTTTCGTTAAATCTGTATGACGAGCCAACTGCTGAATCGTCCTTAGCCTGCTGGCTGAGACTATCTGACGTAATTCAAATAAGGCAGCTTCAAAAAGGTCATTGATGACCAAATAATTAGCCTCAGCAAGGTGGCTTAGCTCCTCATGAGCGGCAGCTACACGCCTTTGAATTGTTTGCTCATCATCCTGACCACGCTTGCGCAAGCGATCTTCCAAAGTCTTTAAAGATGGCGGCAGAATAAAAATCCATATCGCCTGAGGAATCAAACGTTGAATTTGGCGCGCACCCTGCCAATCAATCTCAAGAATGACATCTCGCCCCTGTTTCATTTGACCTTCAATCCAAGAACGTGATGTGCCATAAAAATTACCATGCACCTCAGCCCACTCCAGGAAATCACCTTCGTCTCTTTTGGCTATAAATTCTTCTTTGCTTAAGAAATGATATTCACGGCCATTTTCTTCACCCGGACGCGGGTCACGCGTCGTGCAAGAAATCGATAATTGCAGTGTTGGGTCACTTTTTAACAAAGCATTAACTAGCGAAGATTTACCAGCGCCTGATGGAGCCACTACAAGTAACATGCTGCCGCTATAGATCATCTTTTACTTTCTTAACTTGTCGGTCTACTCTAAATTTTGAACCTGTTCGCGAATTTGCTCAACTAGCAATTTCAACTCCATAGAGGCATCACTCGTTTCTTGCGTCACTGATTTTGAGCCCAATGTATTACTTTCTCGTTGCAACTCTTGCATCAAGAAATCTAAACGCTTGCCAACTGGACCACCTTTGGCCAATGCTGACCTAACAGCCCCAAAATGAGTTAATAAGCGTGCGATTTCTTCTGCAACATCAATTCTTGTGCCATAAATCACCACTTCCTGACGAATTCTGTCTGCAATCTCTTCTTTACTAATTGATCTACCTTGAGCATCTAAACCCTCCAATAGGCTTGTCAATTTTTCTAACAACTTGTCTTGATAGATCTTCGAGGCTTGAGGAATAATTGGTTCCACCCTTTGAACAATCGCTTGCATCGCTTCAACGCGATCCAAAATCACCTGAGTTAAAGCTTGCCCTTCTTCCTGGCGACTAACTAATAGAGCATCTAAAGCTTGGGATACAGCCCCCAAAATAGCTTCATTTAATTGGCTTGCGCCAATCTCTTGTTCCAACAATATTCCTGGCCATCGCAAAATATCTGCCACACTTAAAGGGGTAGCAGTACTAAGCTTACTTTGGACAATTTGAGCCATCGCCGATAGTTCAGCTAATGCCTGATGATTAAAGCGCCCCTCTACATCTAATTGGGACACAGTAGGGGCGCTCGATTGCGCATGCTCACGGTGGATATTTATTCGGAATTCTACTTTGCCACGATTGATCTTTTTACTAACTAGCTCACGAATAGCCCCCTCTGAAGCGCGAGCCTCTTCAGGAGATCGAATCGTTAAATCCAAAAAACGGCCATTAACCGAACGACATTCCACATGAATGGAGGCGATCGTTTTACCATCAATAATCAGGGGTTGATTGGCCGCCCCAAAGCCTGTCATGCTATATATCATGTACTTATTGTAAGGTCTTGTGACCTCCTAAACAAATCACAGGCAAAATCATACTTTTAAAATACGAAAACGTTGATAAACCACCCTTTGAAATGGAATCTTTATGAGTACCGCTATTCGCCCTAGCAACCGCACCGCTAACCAAATCCGTGAGGTTTCTATTACTAGAGGCTACACCAAACATGCTGAAGGCTCAGTGCTCATCGCATTCGGGGATACCAAAGTGCTCTGTACTGCCAGCATCCTTGAAAAGGTACCCCCACACAAAAAAGGCTCTGGTGAAGGTTGGGTAACAGCTGAATACGGCATGTTGCCACGCGCAACTCACACTCGAGGCGATCGTGAGGCAGCTAGGGGTAAACAAAGTGGTCGAACTCAAGAAATTCAGCGACTAATTGGTCGCGCCTTACGCAGCGTTTTTGATCTCAAATTATTAGGTGAACGCACCATCCATCTAGATTGCGACGTCATACAAGCAGATGGCGGTACTAGAACAGCTGCCATAACAGGCGCTTATGTTGCCGCCAGAGAAGCAGTTAACCAATTATTAGCCAAAAAAGTAATTGCAACAGACCCTCTTTTAGACAATATTGCAGCTATTTCAGTAGGCATTTATCAAGGCATGCCTGTAGCTGACTTAGATTATGCTGAAGACTCTTCTTGCGATACCGACATGAATATCGTTATGACCGGCAAAGGTGGCATTGTGGAAGTCCAAGGGACTGCTGAGGGTGCAACATTTGATCGCAACGAGTTAAATAAATTACTTGATCTTGCTCAAGGCGCTATTAGCGAACTTATTGCAAAGCAAAACGCATCATTTAAATAATCATGTATTTATCAAAAGTTGTTCTTGCATCCAATAATTCAGGTAAGTTGCGTGAATTTAAATCGATGCTTGAAAAAGTTGGTATTGAGATACTTCCTCAAGGAGATTTAGCAATCCCTGCAGCTGATGAACCACATGCTACCTTTATTGAAAACGCTCTAGAAAAAGCTAGGCATGCCAGTCAAGCAAGTGGGCTACCTGCACTTGCAGATGATTCAGGTATCTGTGTCGATGCGTTAAATGGCGCACCAGGAATACATTCAGCAAGATATGCAGGCGAACCCGCCAATGACTCCAATAACAATCAAAAGTTAGTAGCCTCTTTACAAGGGGTCCATAATCGCTCTGCTCACTTTGTCTGCGCTTTAGCTCTAGTGCGACATCCACTCGATCCTGAACCTATCATTGCTATTGGATCTTGGCATGGGGAAATTATTGACACACCCAAAGGCAATGGTGGCTTTGGATATGATCCACACTTCTTCATACCTGAGTTAGGCAAAACAGCTGCAGAACTAACTGCAGAACAAAAAAACTTGCTAGGACATCGCGGACTCGCACTTGCGCAATTAATAACTCAATTAAAAGCAAATAAATTGCAATGACAGTGATTAATTTACAAAGTACAGAAAAGGTAAGCTTCACAGCTCTACCACCTCTATCTTTGTATATTCACTTTCCATGGTGCGTTCGTAAGTGCCCATACTGTGATTTCAACTCTCATCAAATTAAAAACGGCAACAACACTCAAGGTTTCGATGAAAAAACATACTTAGCTGCACTCATTAAAGATTTAGAAAATACTCTCCCACTCGTTTGGGGACGACGAATTCATACAATCTTTATTGGCGGAGGAACGCCAAGCCTAATGTCTGCGTCTGGCATGGATCAACTTCTGGCAGATATTCGTGCAAGACTCCCAATGGATGCAGATATTGAAATCACCATGGAAGCCAATCCCGGAACAGTTGAAGCTGATAAATTTGCATCCTTTTCTGCAAGCGGCATTAATCGACTCTCACTGGGTATACAAAGTTTTAATAATGAGAAATTGCACGCTCTTGGTCGTATACATAATTCAGATGATGCTTGCCGGGCAATTGAAATCGCAAATCGGAATTTCAAACGAGTAAATTTAGATTTAATGTACGCCCTGCCCAATCAATCACTGTCAGAGGCGGTCTCAGATCTTAAACAAGCACTTTCGTTTGGCACAAGTCACCTTTCCCTTTATCACCTAACTCTCGAACCCAATACGCTATTTGCCAAATACCCGCCATCCGTTCCCGATGACGACAGTGCATTTGATATGCAAGATGCGCTACTTGAAATATTGTCAAACTCAGGTTTTGATCGCTACGAAGTATCAGCATTTGCTAAACCTGGGCAACGATGTCAACATAATTTGAACTACTGGGGCTTTGGTGATTACATTGGCATAGGAGCAGGAGCTCACGGAAAAATATCTTTCCCCGACAAAATCATCAGAACAGTTAAAGAACGCCACCCTGATACTTACATGCGCTCCGTTATTGAACAAAATTCAGGTGATATTGAGAATCGCATCATCAAAGCCAAAGAAATCCCTTTTGAATTTATGCTCAATGCCCTACGCTTAACTAAAGGCGTTCCATCAGAGTATTACCCTGAAAGAACTGGCTTAAGTATGAGCAGCATTTCATCAAAACTAAAGGTTGCGACTGATAAAGGACTATTAGAGAGTAATCCCGCAATACTTGCTCCAACACCTTTGGGACTTCAGTATTTAAATGATCTCCAAGAAATATTTCTGTAAATGAGTTTGAATAAACCCATCCAATCAATTGCCATTGTTGGTGCAGGTAGTGTTGGCTGCTTCTTTGGCGGCATGTTAGCTAAAGCCGGTTATGAGGTGACTTTAATTGGCAGAAAACATCATGTAGATGCCATCAATAAATTTGGGCTGCATTTTGAGCATACTGATTTTGATATTAAGCTCCCTATCAAGGCAACAACTAATGTTGAATCAGTAGATTGCGCAGATCTCGTATTGGTCTGCGTCAAGTCACAAGATACGAAGGAAACAGCAGCACTTATTCGCCCTCATCTAAAAAAAGGAGCGCTTGTTTTAAGCCTTCAAAATGGTGTAGATAATGCCCAAATATTAAGCCACGAACTCGGCATAGAATGCTTTCCAACGATTGTTTATGTCGCATGTTCAATGGCTGGCAATGGACACGTCAAACATTTTGGCCGTGGAGAATTACTGGTAGGTTCCTTCGAAAATGCTATGGTCAATGATTCAGCGCTTAGTATCGTTGCCAAACTATTTTCCACAGCCAATATTCCGACACAAGTTTCACCAAATATCAAACTTGAACTTTGGTCAAAGTTTTTGGTGAACTGCATCTATAACGCCATTTCTGCAATAGCCAAAATTAATTACGCCAAAATGGTCGAAATTTCAGATATCAATCAACTAATAGAAGGACTGACTAAAGAATTTCTATTAATTGCGAATCGTGAAAACGTCGACATTAGTTTTGAACATGCAATGTCACTTAATCAGGCAATCTCCAGCACAATGCCTAATCAACGATCCTCAATGTTTCAGGATCTAGAGCGTGGTAAAAGTACTGAAATTGAAAGCTTGAACGGTCTGATTGTGCGTAAAGGGATCGAATATCAAATCCCAACTCCCTTGCATGAAGCTATTTATAGCTTAATCAAAATATTAGAAGCAAACCAAAATAAGCTAAAAACTAGCTAAGTTTGCGATCGCGAGTTTGATGTCGCCAAAAGCCTTCCATCGCAAAAATAAATAATCCCACCCAAACGCAGATAAAACCAGTCAATACTTGGTGACTAATCGGTTCATCATATAAAAAGATACCAATTAAGAATTGCAATGAAGGGCCAATATATTGAAATACTCCCATCAAGGTTAATGAGATCTTTTGCGCAGCATTATTAAATAAGAGCAAAGGAACCGTCGTCACAATTCCGGCACTCATCAACAATAAATCAATACCTAAACCTTGATTTAAAAATGCACTTTGATGCGTATCCGTTAAATAAATCATGTAGATCACAGCAAGCGGCAAAAGGATAAAGGTCTCAAGACCCAATCCTTGGGTAGCGCCAAGCGGCGCCATCTTGCGTATCAAACCATAAAAACCAAAAGAGAATGCCAACCCCAACGAAAGCCAAGGAATCGACCCATAACTGTAACTAAGATATGCAACACCTACACCACCTAATGAAACAGCTGCAATCTGCCAAGGTCTTAAACGCTCACCCAAGACAACCACACCAAGAACTACGCTAACTAGGGGATTAATAAAGTAACCAAGACTTACTTGTACAACCTGACCTTCATTTGTGCCCATCACATATAACAACCAATTACTTGCAATACATAAGGCGCTTAATGTGTAAATACCGAGAAGCTTTGGAGTGATCTTTTTAATGAGTGGCTTGAGGTTCTTACCTATCGCCAAAATGCCCAACAAAATCAAAAAAGACCATAACAATCGGTGAGTCACAATCTGTAATGGAGAAACAGATTTCATTAGACGCATGTAAATAGGCATAACTCCCCAAATGACATAGCATCCAATTGCACTCCAATAACCCTGCC
>CAZEHN010000046.1:0-9052 GCA_964511855.1 uncultured Polynucleobacter sp.
GGTCAAGCAGGAACAAACGCCAATATTACCCCCGCGACCTTAACGGTTACGGGGTCAACGGTTGCTAATCGTGATTATGATGGTACAACTGTTGCCAATATTTCTGGAGGTAGTTTAGTTGGAGTCATTTCTGGAGATAGCCTAACCTTGGTTCAGGCAGGTGATTTTGCTAGCAGGAATGCTGGAGCAAATATATCTGTGACAGCTAATCATAGTTTCACTGTTAGTTCTTCCAACAGTAGTAGTGTTGTCAGTGATTACAGTTTGACTCAGCCAACTGGATTAACTGCAAATATTGCTGCAAAATCAATTACGCTAACTGCGGGAGACTTGACAAAGGTTTATAGCGGTAATGCAACTTATACAGCGAATGCTACTGAGCTAGCAACCTTCTCAAGTGCATTAGGCGTCTCTGGAGATACTGTTAGTGCAATTAATCTAACTTACGACAATAAAAATGTAGGGACAGGTAAAGCCGTTACTATCAGTGGTGCCACAATTAATGATGGAAATAATGGTGCTAACTACAACATTACATACGTTAATAATTCCAATAGCACGATAACGCGTTTAAGTTCTGTTACTTGGGTTGGGGGTGCAACAGGTAATTGGTTCGATCCTGCAAATTGGGCTGGCGGAGCTGTGCCTGATCTGAGTAATGTGATGGAGGTGGTATTGCCATCTGGCGTTACAGCAAGCTTTGGTAGTACTGTTGTATCGCCAGCGCAATCAGGAACAGTAAATATTACAAGTCTGCAAGGGTCTTCTGCGAATCTTACTCAAACTGCTGGAACTCTAAATGTTGGTTCTAGTGGAGTGGCACTTGCTGGATTAACTCAATCTGGTGGTACTTTATCAAGTAATGGTGCTGTGACATTAGGTTGTTTATCTGGAACCGCCGGCAATATTTCACTTGCAGATAATCTTGCATTAACGATCAATCAATCCGCAACGACATCATACGGCGGTGTGATTTCTGGTGGTGGTGTTCAGCTTGTTAAGCAGGGTGCTGGTACTCTAACTTTATCCCGTGCCAATACTTATAGCGGAACAACAAATGTTACGGAAGGGGTGCTTAATGTTAGCGGCTCATTGTCTGATGCAACTGTAGTTAATGTCTCAAGTGGTGCGAGTTATAACGTTTCTTCAACTGATACGATAGCCTCTCTAGTTGGCGCTGGGACAATTAATTTGGGAACGGGTTATACACTTACCGCATTTGGTGATAACAGTTCGGTTAATTTCAGTGGTCTGCTTGCTGGTGCTGGCAATATAACTAAAGCTGGTACTGGTACATTAACATTGAGTAGTGCTAATACCTTTACTGGAACGATGAATGTCACTAGTGGTGTTCTAGCTGTAGCTAATTCTTCTGCGTTGGGTGGTGAATCAGGAGGTGTTGTAGTTGGCGCTAACGGTGTTTTAGATTTGCAAAATGTTTACGTTGCGAGAGAAACAGTAAATCTTAATGGCGGTTTAATAAAAGTAAGTACCGGTAATAGTACATTAACGTGGGGAGTTACTTTAGGTGCAAATAGTAGCTTTAATGTGAGTTCCAATACATCAACACTACATTTGGCTGGAGGAGTTTCTGGGGCTTATGGAATTTCGAGTGTTGGCCTAGGTAATCTCTCAATGAGTGATGCGAGCTATACTGGCCTAACGACAGTGTCAAATGGGTTGGTATATTTTGGCTCAGCAGCTCCATATACCAGCGGATTTGCAGGTAATGGTTCAGTCAAGATTGCAAATGGCAGTATAAATTTGGGCACCACTTTTGCTAGTGATATCTATAATGGCCGCACCGTTGGATATACTTTTGATAATTCATTAAGTGGGTTAACAATAGGATCTGGAGCAAACTCAGGATACGGAAATTTAACCGTTTCTAGAGATATTAATATTAGCGGCCCAATTAGCCTTCATGCAAACAACGTTAATATTTCCGCGAATTTAACTACAACTGGCGGGGTAAATTCTCCAATTACTATAACTTCATCAGCCAATGGAACCATTAGGCAGATGAATCGTGCAACAACAATTACTACGTCTGGCGCAAATATTACTTATTCTGCAATTGAAACGATCAGCTTTTCTGGCGCAATTAACTTAAGTTCTGTAGGTATTAATTCAGGTGGTGGAAACGTATCAATCTCGGGGATTGCTTATGGTTATGTCGCACCGAGCGGTCCTCAATCTGGTTTCCCAGATACCTTTGCCGCCAATTTAAGCTCCGTCAATATTCAAGCGGGTGGTGGAAATATTAGCATTTCAGGTAACGCATCAAACGTATATGCAAATCCAGACTCTATGCACTATATAAATGGTGTTGGGGTATCGCTTCAATCTTCAACCCTTAGCGGAAATGTAATTAGTCTTGATGGTTATGGTTACGGTATAGGTGGTAATGGTTATGGCGTTATTGTTAGCGGTACAAATATTACAGCTTTAGGATCCGTCAATATATCAGGTAATAGTGGTGGTACAGGGCGGTACTCTAATAATTCTGGCGGAGTTGGAGTAAACATTACCGCGAATTCGACAATCACAGCCATCACTTCGGGTAATGTTTCAATTACCAGTGAAATCACTTCAACTAGTTCTGGTGTAGGGGTTAATGTTTCCGGTGTGATTAATACTGTTGGCAGTACATCTGGCAATATTCTCATTGATGCAGCCTCTAATTTCACTAAAGTCGCACTTAGCGGTAATCTAAGTTCAGCAGGCAATGTCACTATCGGTGGTACATCGATGGGGGGTAATGCAACGACTTCATTGATCGCACTTAATGCCGGATCCAATATCACATTAAGTAGTGCTTCAAAAAATTTATCGGTTATTGGTATTGGATCAATGACTTTAAATGGCACCATAACAACAACAAATTCCGGCCAAGTCGAGTTAGGGTCATATTCAAATATTTCTGGCGTTGGAAGAATTAGTACTGGATTGCTTCGTCTGAGATCACCGTGGTCTTCAAATCCAAATGTTACATTAAATGGAACTAATAATAGTATCGGGGTATTGACCGCATCCCAAATTCGAAACTTGGAACTTGTTAACAACGGTACTTTAGCCTTAGGTAACGCTACCACAGGTAGTATTTATGTTTCAGGTAATCTAAGTATTTCAACGCGCTCAGGTGATATTGAGATCGTTAACAATGTAGTCACTACTAGTTCGACGAATACGGGTAATGGTGCAATTAGTCTTAATGCGGGTTCCACTACCGCAGCTGGGGTTACTACCGGCGGTAATATTGTCGTTACGGGAACGCCAACTGTTTCTACAGGGGCAAATGGACGTATTACGCTTTATACAGGAAGTGTCTCAGGTAGTACGGGTATCAATAATTTAGTTGCATCTGGTTCAGGTAGATTTAGGTACGGTAGTAATGCTACAACTACCAATTACAACGCTACAACTGCAGCATTGGCTAATGGCGCCTATGTTATTTATCGTGAAGCGCCATCATTGACCGTTATTGCCGAAAGTGGCAGCATGACTTATGGCGATACAACGCCAACTTTATCCTACACTGTTTCTGGCAATCAAAATGGAGACACGAGTAGTCAGATTTTCTCAACCATTCCAACGCTGACTATAGCTGGAGCAAGTACGTCAGCAGGATATGTGGCAGGTGCTCATAATGTAAGCGCAGCTGGTGGAGTAGGTAAGTTGGGTTACAACATAAGCTACACAAATGGCACATTATCAGTTGGACAAATTTTACTAAGTACAAATGGCACAACTGTAGTGAGTCGGGCTTATGATGGAACCACGAATGCGACTCTAACTAATACCATGTCATCGGGTATTTTGGCTAGCGACTTAGCTAATGTATCAATAACTTTAACTGGTCAATTTGCTGATAAAAATGCTGGCACCAATATTGCAGTTACCCCAAATATTACTTTGACGGGTTCCGCAGCTTCTAATTATGACTTTACACAACCTACTGGTCTAACAGGTGAAATAACAAAAGCGACGGTGACACTTTCAGCAACGCAAACTTATACGGGTAGTACGAGCCTTACAAACGTAACGATTGGTACGGGAGTTGCTGGAGAGTCATTAACATACACATCTGCCTTCGCTAATAATGCGAGCGTTGCAGCCAATGGTTCTAATTACATCTCATCTATTACTTTAGGCAATCAATCTGGAGCTAATTTAACTTCTGGCGGATTGGTAAGTAACTATCAATTGCCAACAATCTTAAATCATACGAGTGCACCAGTAACAATTACGCAAGCAGATTTGGTAATTACTGCAAATAGTACGAGCTCTCAATATGGATTGGGTACAAATTTAACCGCTGTTGGTTATGTGGCTAGTGGCCTTGTTAATGGTGAAACTGTTGGTGGAGTGACTTTGACAAGTGCAGGTTCTGCTGCTACTTCAAATGTAGGAACGTATAACGTAACTGCAAGCAGTGCTGTAAGTGCGGGTAATTTCACGACATCTAACTACAACATTAGTTATGTTAATGGTTCATTAGCGGTAACGCCTGCCAATATTACGGTAACCGCAAATAATGTGAGCCGCTCTTATGGTGATGCAAACCCAAGCACTGGAGCCGTGACATTAACGACAGGTAGTTTGTATAACGGCGATACTTTGAGTACAGCCACACTTGCAAGTGCTGCTAATGCAACAACCAATGCTGGAACATCGGTTAATTTAACGGCGAGTGCACAAACATTTAGTAGTGGATTAGCTTCTAACTACAATATTAGTTACGCAAATGGCACATTGACGGTGACGCAAGCAAATTTAACGATTACTGCCAATAGTTCAAGTACACAGTATGGTTTAGGTACGACATTAGGAACAAGTGCATTTACATCAAGTGGCCTTAAAAATAGTGAGACGATTGGCGCTGTTACGTTAACAAGCTCTGGTTCAGTAGTTACTGCCAATGTTGGAACATACGACATCACCGGGGCAAATGCCTCCGGAGGCAGCTTTACTGCATCGAACTACAACATTAGTTATGTCAATGGCTCATTAGCGGTAACGCCTGCCAATATTACGGTAACTGCAAATAATGTCAGCCGTGCTTATGGTGATTCAAACCCAAGTACAGGCGCTGTGACATTAACGACGGGCAGTTTGTATAACAGTGATGCTTTGAGTACGGCAACACTTACGAGTACTGCTAATGCAACAACGAGTGCTGGATCGACTGCTAATTTAACCGCGAGTGCGCAAACATTTAGTAGTGGATTGGCATCTAACTACAATATTACCTACGCCAATGGCACATTGACTGTGACTAAAGCATTATTAGGGATAAGTGCAAATGGAACATATAACGGATCAACTAGTTATGCTGGGGTATTGGATGGGGCTGCTTATAGCTTAACTGGTCTCAAAAATGGCGAAACAATAACTTCAGCTAATTTGACGATAGCAAATGCTAACGTAGGGGCTAATAACTACGTCACAGGTTTGACCGTCGTTTCCGGTAACGCGAGCATGAGTAACTACATGCTTTATGCTGGTTATAGTAGTAATGCCAATACTACGACTACGAACGTATTCGAGATGGCGAAGGCTAACTTGATTGTTACAGCTAATAACGGGACTAAAACTTACGGTGATACGGTAACTTATAACGGAACGCAATTTACAAGTAGTGGTTTAGTTGCAAATCAAACAATTGGTAGTGTTGATCTAACAAGTACTGGTTCAGCAAATACAAGTAGTGTAGGTACATATAGCGTGGTTGCTGCAAATGCAACTGGTGGCAATTTCTCAATCAGTAATTACAACGTAAGCTATGCCGATGGCGCATTGGTCGTTAATCCGGCTAATTTAACAATTACAGCTAATAGTACAAGTACTCAGTATGGTCTCGGTACTAATCTCACGGCAGTAGGTTATAGCTCCAATGGTCTTGTTAATGGCGAGACTATTGGAGCTGTGGTTCTATCAAGTTCAGGTGTAGCTGCTACAAGTAATGTCGGCAATTACACTATTAATGCTGCAAATGCAACTGGCGGAACTTTTGCAGCTGGCAACTACAATATTAGTTACGTCAATGGCTCCTTAGCAATTACGCCAGCATCAATTACAGTAACTGCTAATGACCAAAGCCGTACTTATGGCGCAAGTAATCCAAGTACGGGTGCGGTTACTTTAACGACAGGCACCCTATATAACGGTGATGCCTTGAGTAACGCAACAGTTGCAAGCACAGCTAATGCTACAAGTAATGTTGGCAATTACACATTAACGGCGAGTGCTCAAACAATGAGTTCTGGCTTAGCATCTAACTACAACATAAGTTATATTGCTGGAACTTTAACTGTTGAAAAAGCCAATGCAACCGTAACTGCTAATAGTGGGGTGTTGACCTACAACGGTTCTTTACAAAATGTAAGTGGCTTTACTGCCAGCGGTTTGGTTAATGGTGAAACGATTTCAGTTTTGACGAATGTCAGTGCTGGTGGTTCAGGAACTAATGCAGGCACATATATTACTCAAGCATCTGGAACTGCTGATAACTATAACCTTAACTTTGTTAATGGCAGTTTAGTTATCAACAAGGCGAATGCGACGGTAACTGCCAATAGTGCCAACGTTACTTATACCGGTTTAGATCAAAGTATTAGTGGATATACAGTTACAGGCCTACAAGGTTCTGATACAGCTTCATCACTTGTTAGTGTTCTCGTGTCAGGTGCGACAGGAAGAAATGCGGGTGTATATACTAATTCAGTTACGGTTGGGACTGAGGCCAACTATATTCTTACGGGTGTAGCAGGTACGCAAACGATTAATAAAGCAGTATTAACTGTAACTGCAGATAATCAAAGTCGTCTATATGGCCAAGTAAATCCAAATCTAACTCAAACGATCGCTGGTTTTGTTAATAATGAAAATGCAGTAAGCGCAGGTATTTCTGGTTCGGGTGTTGCAACTAGCTCAGCTAATCAAACAACCGGTGTGGGTAACTACACGATTACAAGTTCAGTTGGAAATTTAAGTGCTGCTAACTATGACTTTACCGGTGTTAATGGTACGTTGACGATTAATAAAGCGCACTTAACAGTAACTGCTGATAATCAGTCTAGAACTTATGGTGCGGCAAATCCAAACTTTACTCAAACAATCTCTGGATTTGTTAATGGTGAAACTCTATTAGCTGCGAACATAAGCGGCTCAGCAGTTGGATCATCTACAGCTGGAAATACAACAGGTGTAGGTAACTACACCATTGTTGGTAATGTGGGTAATTTGAGTGCTGCTAATTATGACTTCATTGCTGCAAATGGCATCTTAACAATTAATAAGGCTCAATTAAGCGCGATTGGTACGAAGTCTTATGATGGGCAAATTACATTTAATGCGCAGTCTTCGGTTTCAAGTAATGGTTCTGTTTTAAGTACAGGCTTGATTGTGACTGGCGTTAATAATGAGACATTTACGGCAGTTGGTTCCGCAACGATGGGAACTAAAAATGTACAAACTAATCAAACATTGGCAAGTTTGGCGGGATTAAGCTTAAGTGGAGCTAATGGTTCAAGTGTGGATAATTATGAGCCATTGGCGTTAGCGAATACGAAAATAACAGTGACGCCATTAAATGTTACCGTTGTAGCTCCAAATGCCACAAAAGTTTATGACGGCACGGCATTACGAGTAACTACTGCAGATGACTTAACTGCGTTATCGGCACAATTGGTGGGTGGTGACCGAGTTAGTGCTGCTGAGATTGTTTATGGAAGTAAGGATGTTGGAACAGCTAAGCGTGTAACTTTAAATTCGATCACAATTAATGACGATAATGGTGGTGCTAACTATAACGTTTCTGTAACAGATTCAAATGGCGGCATTATTACTAAAGCGCCATTAGTGATTACTGCTGTTAATGATGCAAAATTTGTAACGCAAAGTGATGCAGTTGCAGCGAATGGATCATTTGGATATGGTGGTGTTACTTATAACGGTTTCATGGCTGGCGAAAAAGTTATTGCGCATACTTCAAATGGAACAACGACCTACACGGTGGGGCGTGAAGTAATTACTCCTAATGGAACTACTTACGTTGGTGAAGTTCCTATTACGGTAGCTAATGTAACAAGAACTAATGCAGGAGTTAATAGTGCCGATACCTATACTGGCGTGCTTCAAACTTCTGGTTGGTCAACAAGCAACTACGAGATTAGTTATCGGGCTGGTACATATACAATTGTTCCTGCGCAAACTTTATTGATTCGTGCAGGAACGAATACGACAACTTATGGTTCCACAGCTAACTATACTGTTAGTGCCCAATATCTAGCATCTAATGGCACAGTGATTAATGCGCTTTCGCCAACAGTCAATGGTACGGTTGTTATTAGTGATGGTGCTGGTGGTTTTGCGCAACTTAATCTCACAGCAGTTAATGGAACTTATAGTAGTTCAAATAATCTTCAGGTTGGGGGTTATAACCTGGGTGCAGGAAATGTCTCTATTGTTGGTAATAATTTCAACAATCTAGTATTAGTTGGCTCGTTAGATGTCGCGCCTAAGACTTTAAATAACAACTTAGGTATTCAGTCGATATCAAAAGTTTACGATGGTAGTACAAGTATTACAGGTATTGGTTTGACATTTAATCATTCATTGGCTGGAGTAATGGGTGTAGATGCCGTTAATTTAAGTGGCTCTGGTAGTTTCGATAATAGGAACGTCGGCACAGGTAAGACTGTGACTTTGAGTATGGGCTTGAATGGCGCTGATTCAAGGAACTACGCATTAACAACGACGAATTTAAATGCACCAGTGGGCGAAATTACACAATTGTCATCTGTGCAGTATATTGGTCCTGCAAATGGTAGTTGGTCTGATGCGAGAAACTGGGCTGGAGGCGCTTTGCCTGACGGCAATAACGTCGCAAATGTAATTATTCCTGTTAATACGAGTGTTGTATATAACAGTGACCAAGTTGGTGTTATTGGAAGCCAAATTCAAAATAGCGGTGTCATCCGATTTGCTTCTGCTAATCCATTTACGTTTGCAAATAATGTTTCAGGTTCTGGAAATATTCAGCAATCTG
>CAZEHN010000047.1:0-8694 GCA_964511855.1 uncultured Polynucleobacter sp.
GTATCGTCGATTTAGTTACTCAATGCGATGAAATGAATACCTTCATTCCAGCATTAGCTTATACATTCTCAAGCAACCCAATCGAAATTAAAGTTGCTCACGAAGAACGATTTGCAGGGGAATCCAAATATTCCCTCTACCAATTGATTCGCCTTAACTTTGACCTAGTCACCGGCTTCTCTATTTTGCCTCTACAAGTATTCTCTCTTTTGGGAACACTGCTAGCAGTTGGCTCTGGAGGCTTATTCATTCTATTACTTATTCGACGCTTTGTTCTTGGATCTGAAGTTGAAGGCGTGTTTACCTTATTCGCTCTTACATTTTTCCTAATAGGCGTCATCCTTTTTGGCCTTGGTCTTTTAGGCGAATATATTGGCCGCATTTACCAACAAGTACGCAAACGCCCTCGATACGTCATTCAAGGCATCTTACAAAAGAATGGCAAAGATTAAAGCAGTTGTCTTCGCTTACCACACAGTAGGCGTTAATTGTTTGGAAGCTTTAGTCTCCGCAGGGGTCCAAATTCCTCTTGTTATTAGCCACGAAGATAATCCTTCCGAAAATATTTGGTTCAAAAGTGTTCGTGATTTTTGTAACACCAACAAAATTGAATGCATCACCCCTGAGAACGCCAACTCGCCTGAATTATTAGAACGTATTTCTGCGATTTCGCCCGATTATATTTTCTCGTTTTATTACAGAAATATGCTGCCAGTCAGCATCCTTAAGTGCGCCAAAATAGCAGCCTTAAATATGCATGGATCTCTACTCCCCAAATATCGAGGTCGCGTTCCCATTAACTGGGCTGTTCTTCACGGAGAGACACAAACTGGGGCAACCTTGCACATCATGGAAGAAAAACCTGATGCGGGCGACATCGTTAGCCAAAAAACGGTTCAAATAGGCCCCGATGAGACCGCTTTTGAGGTTTTTGGTAATGTTGCCAAGGCTGCTCAATTAACGCTATCTGACGTCCTACCGGAATTGATACTTGGGAATGTCCCAAAACGTCCCAATAGGCTCCAAGAAGGTAGTTATTTTGGAGGACGCAAGCCAGAAGATGGTCGAATTGACTGGAATCAGCCTGCCGAAAAGGTCTATAACCTAGTTCGAGCAGTCGCACCACCCTATCCTGGTGCGTTTACCGATATCGGCGGCAGACGCTGGGTTGTGGCAGCTGCCAGATTAGCCAGTCCACCCAATTTAAGGCAAGTTTTACCCTTAGGACTCCAAGTAGTTGATAATCGCATATATGGAATGTGCGGTGATGGGCGCTCCCTATTAATTACCCGCTTAGAAAACAACGGGGAAGAAGTAAAACCTAGCTATTTGCAGGAAATGCTTCTAAACCATCGTTAATTTGCTTTTAGTTTGTTGCATGCTTAAAAGGTTTTAGTACTCTATGAAAAAGATTCTTATTCTTGGTGTTAACGGCTTTATCGGTCATCATCTTTCCAAACGCATATTGGAAACCACAGACTGGGAAGTCTATGGCATGGATATGCAGGCCGATCGTTTAGGCGAACTCGTTAATCACCCACGCATGCACTTCTTCGAAGGCGATATCACCATTAATAAAGAGTGGGTTGAATATCACATCCGTAAATGTGATGTCATCTTGCCATTAGTCGCAATTGCAACCCCAGCTACTTACGTTCAACAACCACTTAAGGTGTTTGAACTTGATTTTGAAGCTAACCTTCCCATCGTAAGATCTGCTCATAAATACGGTAAACATTTAGTCTTCCCTTCAACATCAGAAGTCTATGGAATGTGCACGGATGATGAATTCGACCCAGAATCATCACCATTGATCTACGGCCCAATCAATAAACCACGCTGGATCTATGCATGCTCTAAACAATTAATGGATCGAGTGATTTGGGGTTATGGCATGGAAGGCTTACGTTTTACTCTGTTCAGACCATTCAACTGGATTGGACCTGGTCTAGACAGCATTTACACTCCTAAAGAAGGTTCCTCAAGAGTTGTCACTCAATTCTTGGGGCACATTGTGCGTGGCGAACCTATTAACTTAGTGGATGGCGGCACTCAAAAACGAGCTTTCACCTACATCGATGATGGTATCGACGCACTAACTCTCATCTTGGCAAATAAAGATGATGTTGCTAATGGGAAAATCTACAATATCGGCAACCCAACTAACAACTATTCAGTTAAAGAATTAGCAAACATGATGTTGGATGTCGCAAAAAATATTCCTGAATACAAAGAAACTGCTGACAAAGTCAAAATTCAAGAGACAACCGCTAATGCCTACTACGGTAAGGGTTATCAAGACGTTCAAAATCGTGTTCCTAAAATTGAAAACACCATGCAAGAACTTGGTTGGAAGCCAACAACCACGATGGCTGATGCTCTAAGCAATATTTTTGAAGCTTATCGCGGTGACGTTGCAAACGCTCGTCGCTTGGTTGATTAAGGACTATGGCACGCATCGCCCTTAAGGTCGATGTTGATACGTTACGAGGAACACGTGAAGGTGTTCCGGAGCTTGCTCGAATTTTTGATCAAGCCAGAACCCGTGCTACTTTTCTGTTTAGCTTAGGCCCTGACCATACAGGCTGGGCTTTAAAGCGAGTTTTTAGACCAGGTTTTTTAAAAAAAGTTTCTCGAACATCCGTCGTTGAGCACTATGGATTAAAAACTCTGAGCTATGGGGTTTTACTTCCTGCACCTGATATTGGAATTAAAGCACGCGCAGAAATGCAAGCCATAGATAAAGCTGGGCATGAAACCGGCATCCATACATGGGATCATATTGTTTGGCATGATGATGTCAGGCATCAAGATGAAACATGGACGCGCAAGCAAATGGGATTGTCTTGGACTCGTTTCGAAGATATCTTTAGTCACACGCCAACCACTCACGGTGCAGCCGGCTGGCAAATGAATAATTTTGCCCTACAACAAATCGATGATTGGGGAATGACCTACGCATCTGATGGAAGAGCTGAGCCCAATTTAATACCTTATCGCATTGAATTAAACGGTCAAGCATCTAAACATGTTCAATACCCAACTACACTTCCTACATTTGATGAGCTATTAGGTGTGAATGAAATGGATGCAAAAGATTCAGTCGCACATATTCTTAGGATCACGGCAAATAACCCGAATGATCAAGTATTTACCCTCCATGCTGAATTAGAAGGTCAAAAACTTTCTGAAGCTTTTAAACTTCTTCTGCAAGGCTGGCTTGATCAAGGGCATGATTTAGTCTCTATGGGGGAGTTACATCAATCCTATCAAGCAACTGGACAACTAAGTAAACTAGCAATTCTTCCACTCAAATGGGGAACAGTCCCCAATCGAAGTGGTGAATTAATGGTCATGGCTTAATTAACAAAAAGTATTAGGAGTAAATATGAAAGTTAAACCGGGTTCATTTCTATATGCTGTTGGTGTATGGCACCACTTCTGGAAACTTGCTGGTTATCCAATCAACAAACCAAGCTTAGATGTTCTTATTAGCAGTCTTAGAGTTTGGAAAAATACGAATAAAAAGAAATAAACACTATTTGAATAGTGGCAAAATAACTAATTAAACATAATAAATTTGGAGTCAAAAGCATGAGCTTGGCAATCGGTCAAAAATTTCCACCTTGTAGCGTCCCTGCAACATCAGGACTTACCTTTACTCCAGAAGCTTGTCTTGGAAAAAAACTCGTTCTTTATTTTTATCCAAAAGATGCAACTCCAGGCTGTACTGTTGAAGCTGGAAATTTCAGAGATAACATCGAAGCCTTTACCAAAGCCAATACGGTGGTGATTGGCGTCTCTAGAGATAGTCTTAAATCACATGAAAGTTTCAAAGCTAAGCATGAACTTCCATTTGAATTAATCACAGATGATCAAGAACTACTCTGCCAGATGTTTGGCGTCATCAAAATGAAAAATATGTATGGCAAACAAGTCCGCGGCATCGAAAGAAGTACCTTTGTCTTTGATTCCAAAGGGATTTTGGTCAAAGAATGGCGTGGACTCAAGGTTCCAGGCCATGTTGATGAGGTATTGCAAACAGTGATTGCAATGTCATAAAAATTCAGATAACTTAGAGGTAATGCGAAGAAAACGAAGTTATAACAATTATCAGCGTTACAAATGTCTTGCCCCACAAGACAGGAACTTCGCCCCCTCAAATAGTTTGCACCAAGTAAGCCGTCAACGAGATTTATTGACGGCTTTTTCTATTGATTTTTTCTTAACTAACCTTGCTGTTTAAATCCCTTAAGGAGCCTCTGCATGCCATTGCCCCCTGCCCCGACTCAAAACGCTGACGAACTCAATTTAAGCCGTCAACCCAAAGCAGATTTAAACAAACGCCCTAAAGTTAAAGCAGTACTGATCGAAGAAGATGATTCAGAACTTGAGCTTGCTCAAATTGAATCCCCAGAAATGGAAGATGAAGAATCTTCAGTTCCTTTTGCTAGCACCATTGCAAAAGACGCCTTAAAGAAAATGAAGTTACCTGCAAGTAAAAAGGTTAATAAAACCACAAGTCGTGCTAAACGCAGTCCTAATGACACCAAATTACGTATCTTTGTGCTTGATACAAACGTATTAATGCACGATCCTTCAGCTCTTTTTAGGTTTGAAGAGCATGATGTGTATTTGCCAATGACCACCCTAGAGGAACTTGATAACCACAAAAAAGGTATGAGCGAAGTTGCTCGTAATGCTCGTTCAGTCAGTCGCTCGTTAGATGGCCTCGTCGACGGGACAAGTGGTGCATTAGGTGAAGGCATTCCTTTAAATAAATTAGGAAATAAGGACGCAACTGGTAGTCTTTATTTCCAGACTGAACTTACAAATATTGAATTACCTGAAGGATTACCCGAAGGAAAAGCTGACAACATTATTCTTGGCGTTGTTCGTCATCTTCAAAAACACCGCCCAGATCGCGAAGTCGTATTGGTATCTAAGGATATTAATATGCGTATCAAAGCCCGTGCACTTGGATTGCCAGCTGAAGACTATTTCAACGACCAAGTACTTGAAGATCGCGACCTAATGTATGCAGGGCTATTAGCGCTTCCACTCGATTTTTGGCCAAAACATGGCAAAGGAATGGAAAGCTGGAGCGATAGTAAAAGCGGTACGATGTTTTACCGCGTCACTGGACCTTTAGTTCCTCAACTAATGGTCAATCAATTTGTTTATCAAGAAAATAGTGATGGCACTTCACCTTTCTACGCACAAGTTAAAGAGGTGAACGGAAAGACTGCACTACTTCAAACATTGAGAGATTTTTCTCATCAAAAAAATAATGTTTGGAGTATTACAGCTCGTAATCGTGAACAAAATTTCGCGATGAATCTGCTCATGAACCCTGAGATTGATTTCGTTACTCTATTAGGTCAAGCAGGGACAGGTAAAACATTACTAGCTTTGGCTGCAGGTTTAGAGCAAGTACTCGATAGCAAACGCTATAACGAAATCATCATTACTCGTGCAACTGTTCCTGTTGGCGAAGATATTGGTTTCTTACCTGGAACTGAAGAAGAAAAAATGCAACCGTGGATGGGTGCTTTTGATGACAATTTAGAAGTACTCCACCGCAGCGATGACAGCGCAGGTGAATGGGGTCGTGCAGCTACTCAAGAACTTATCCGCTCACGTATTAAGATTAAGAGTATGAACTTTATGCGAGGCAGAACTTTTGTTAGTAAATTTGTCATCATCGATGAAGCTCAAAATTTAACTCCTAAACAAATGAAAACATTAGTAACTCGTGCGGGTCCAGGTACTAAATTAATTTGCTTAGGAAATATAGCGCAGATTGATACACCCTACCTCACAGAAGGTTCATCAGGCTTAACATATGTGGTTGATAGATTTAAAGGATGGCGCCATAGTGGGCATGTCACTCTCGCTAGAGGTGAGCGTTCACGCTTAGCTGATCATGCTGCGGATATTCTCTAAGAGCTTTCTAATTGCCATTAGCCTGACACTAATTCTTTCAGGCTGTGGCAGTTTCAACAAATCAAGTTTCACATCAAGATCTTCAAGGCTACCTGATTTTTCTCAAGAGAAAAGTGCCGGCCTAGAAGATATTTCAATTGCGGCCATCGGCTTAGTTGGCGTTCCTTATCGCTGGGGAGGTAACACTCCTGCTGGCGGCTTTGACTGTAGCGGTTTAGTCGTATACGTTGTTGATAAAACTCGTAATAAGAAAATCCCTAGAACAACTACTGAAATGGGTAAATTTGGTTACTCTTTAGATGACAAACCTCCCGCTCCTGGGGATCTCGTCTTCTTTAACACACAAGGAGATAGTCACTCACATGTTGGTATTTATGTTGGTAAAGGTCGATTCGTTCATGCACCATCCACGGGAGGTACCGTTCGCCTTGATGACATTAAAACACCCTATTGGTCAGCAAGGTATACCGAAGCAAGGCGCGTCGTTGCTAACTAACTTAATAAGTTAATTGATTTAGATTTATTAGAACGGTTCGAAATTTGCACCACCGGATCCACCACCGTAACCGCCAGTGAATCCTGCCCCGCCCGTTGTGAAAGGTGTTGGCATACTACCTAATGCCAAATTATCGAACTTAGTAAATTGGCCTTGCCAAGATAGTTTTACAGTCCCAATTGGACCATTACGCTGCTTACTAACAATAATCTCTGCAATACCTTTTTCAGTTGTTGTGTCTGCGTGATAAACCTCATCACGATAGATAAACAAAATAACGTCAGCATCTTGCTCAATCGCTCCAGATTCACGTAAATCTGACATAACAGGACGCTTATTAGGCCGCTGCTCTAATCCACGATTTAACTGAGACAAAGCAATTACAGGGCACTGCATTTCTTTTGCAAGCGCTTTTAAAGAACGTGAAATTTCTGAAATTTCTGCCGTTCTGTTTTCACCTGAACCTGCATTATTTCCAGTCATCAACTGCAAGTAGTCAATAATAATTAAACCGACTTGACCACCCCACTTACGCGCCATACGACGGGCTCTTGCACGCAACTCTAATGAATTCAGCGCCCCAGTCTCATCAATCAAAATAGGAGCTTGACTTAATTTCGCAATCGTCTCAGTTGCTCGAGGCCATTCTTCGTCAGTTAACTTACCAGTTCTTAAACGCCCTTGATCAAGGCGCCCAACAGAGCCCAGCATGCGCGTTGCCAACTGCGCCCCCGCCATCTCCATTGAGAATATCAAAACTGGCAAACCTTCATTAAGGGCAACATGTTCCCCAATGTTCACTGCAAAACTAGTCTTACCCATCGATGGTCGACCAGCGACAATCACTAAATCACCTTTTTGAAGACCACTGGTTTGTCTATCAAGATCTACAAAACCTGTTGCTACCCCAGTGATATCACTCGTGCTATCGCGCTCATACAACTCACCAATCCTGGTAATTGTTTCACGCATGAGTGCTTCGATTTCAAGATAATCCGATTTACGATTACCATCTTGATTAATCGCCAAAATTCTAGATTCGGCTTCATCTAGTAATGTCCTTACAGCCTTACCTTCTGGCGCAAATGCTGAATTAGCAATTTGGTCTGCAGTTTGAATCAAACGGCGCAAAATACTTCGGTCAGCAATAATCTCTGCATAGCCACGAATATTCGCAGAACTAGGCGTATTACTTGCTAACTGATTTAAATATGAAATACCGTAATTTTCAGCAATACCTGCTGTTTTTAATTCTTCATGTACGGTAAGAACATCAGCTGGTTGACCTTCATTAATCAACCTACCAATTGCTTGAAAAATAATGCCATGCTCTGGGCGGTAGAAGTCATGTTCTCCGACAAGGTCAGCAACCCAATCCCAAGAGTTATTGTCCAAAAGCAAACCGCCGATAACTGATTGCTCAGCTTCGACGGAATGTGGTGGAACCTTCAGCGCTTGGACAGCCCGATCTTCACCATTACTGGAGAAATTATTTCGGGCTTGCCCAGCCTCTGACATTTTGGTCTTTACTTAAAAATTAAGCTTGTGTACCAACAACTTGAACTGTGATTTCAACAACCACGTCAGTGTGCAATGCAACTGAAACAGAATATTCGCCAACCATCTTCAAAGGACCTGTTGGTAAACGAACAGCACCTTTTTCGATTGTGAAACCTTTAGCAGTTAAAGCTTCAGCGATATCATGATTAGTTACAGAACCGAATAAACGACCATCAACACCAGCCTTTTGAGTGATCTCAACAACTTGACCAGCAAGTTTTGCACCAACAGCTTGTGCTGCAGATAATTTTTCTGCTGCTACTTTTTCTAACTCTGCACGACGTGTTTCGAAATCAGCAATTGCTGCTTCCGTTGCACGACGAGCTTTACGTTGTGGGATTAAGAAGTTACGCGCATAACCATCTTTAACGCGAACAACATCGCCCAAATTGCCAAGATTGGCTACTTTTTCAAGAAGAATGACTTGCATGAACGGGCTCCCGATTAGTTCTTATGTTGATCAGTGAATGGCAATAATGCCAAGAAACGTGCGCGTTTGATCGCGGTATCTAATTGACGTTGATAACGTGCTTTAGTACCAGTTAAACGTGCAGGTGTAATTTTTCCGTTTTCACCAATGAAATCTTTTAGTGTGTCTACATCTTTGTAATCGATTTGATCAACACCAGCAACCGTAAAACGGCAGAAACGTTTACGTTTAAATAATGGGTTTTGTGCGGGCTTCTTTTTGA
>CAZEHN010000048.1:0-8476 GCA_964511855.1 uncultured Polynucleobacter sp.
GAACCAACGGCTTCAGCTGTGATTGCTGACTTGGTTGATGTGGTTCGCTTGCAGTCTGTAGAGCCATCTAAACGTGTTCCTTATTTAGCCTTCCAAGAGGATAAAGTTCGTGACACTAAAGTCTTGCCAATTGGTGAAGTGACAACAAGTTATTACTTGAGACTACAAGTTCAAGACGTTAAGGGCGTTTTGGCTGACATTACTCGTATTTTGGCTGATAACGGTATCTCAATTGATGCCATGCTTCAGCGTGAAGCTCAAGAGGGTGAAAATCAAACTGACTTGATTATTCTTACTCATGAGACTCAAGAGAAGCATATGTTGACTGCTATTCAAAATATTGAAAAGTTATCGACTGTGATTGGTCAAGTGAACAAGATTCGTTTAGAGAACTTAAGTTAATTTCATTAGTAAATAAGAAGCGATGCAATATTTATCAACGCGCGGCAAGAGCCCGAAGCAAAATTTTCTACAAATCTTATTGGGTGGATTGGCGCCGGATGGTGGCTTATATTTGCCGACCGAATATCCCAAAATTTCTGCAGAGAAATTAGATTCTTGGCGAGGTTTGTCATACGCTGATTTGGCATATGAAATTCTTAGCCTATATTGCGACGATATTCCCTCTGAAGATCTTAAGGCTTTAACTCGTAAAACATATACGGCTCAGGTGTACTGTAATGGTCGTGAATCAGATAATGCCGCAGACATTACGCCGATTCATTGGTTGGGCTCCGAAAAAGATACTCAAATCGGTTTGTTAAGTTTATCGAATGGGCCAACACTTGCATTTAAAGATATGGCGATGCAGTTACTTGGTAATCTATTCGAATATGCTTTGGACAAAGCTGGTCAAGAGCTCAATATTTTGGGGGCAACTTCTGGTGATACGGGAAGTGCTGCTGAATATGCAATGCGAGGCAAAAAGGGTATTCGGGTATTTATGCTTTCTCCATTTGGAAAGATGAGTGCATTTCAATCCGCTCAAATGTATTCCTTACAAGACCCTAATATTTTTAATATTGCAGTTCATGGTGTATTTGATGACGCGCAAGATATTGTTAAGGCAGTAAGTAATGATGCTCCATTTAAGGCACAACAAAAAATAGGGACTGTGAACTCGATTAACTGGGCAAGGGTTGTTGCTCAGGTTGTTTACTATTTCCAAGGTTATTTATTGGCAACTAAGAATAGTTCTGAAAAGGTTTCGTTCTGCGTCCCTTCAGGTAATTTTGGTAATGTCTGCGCTGGTCATATTGCTCGTATGATGGGTTTGCCAATTCATCGATTAGTGGTTGCTACTAATGAAAACGATGTATTGGATGAGTTCTTTAAAACAGGTGTATATCGAGCGAGAAAATCGTCCGAGACCTTCCATACATCTAGTCCATCGATGGATATTTCTAAAGCAAGTAATTTCGAGCGCTTTGTCTTTGACTGGTTGGGTCGTGATGGTGCACGTGTTTCTGATCTATTTAGTAAGGTTGAATCTGAAGGTGGATTTGATTTATCTAAAGATGAAGCGAGAGACAGAATTGCGGGATTCGGTTTTGTTTCAGGAAGAAGTACTCATGCAAATAGACTCGAAACGATTCGTGATGTGAAGAATAAATACCAGGTTGTAATTGATACGCATACTGCGGATGGTGTTAAGGTGGCTCGCGAACATCTTGATGCTGGTGTCAAAATGCTTGTTTTGGAAACTGCATTACCGATTAAGTTTGGTGAAACGATTAAGGAAGCATTAGGCGAATTCCCGGAGCGACCTAAAGCATTTGATGGTATTGAAAAATTACCGCAAAGAGTTGTTGATATGCCGGCTGAGCTTGATAAAGTTAAAGCATTTGTTGTTGAACACACTGGATTATGATTTTTTAATCATCCCATGAAGTCCTTAAATGAAGCGCTTGATTTACTAATTTCTCAGGCGAAGGCTGTAGATGAGTGTGAGGAAGTTTCAGTAACGCAGTGTTTGGGGCGTATCCTTGCAAAGGATGCAATTAGTCTAGTAGATGTTCCCCCTTTAGATAATTCTCAAATGGATGGTTATGCACTAAGATCTGCGGATATTAATGCATCGGGATTGGTTTTGGAGGTTAGTCAGCGGATTCCTGCTGGATCGGTTGGACAACCATTAAAGTTAAATACAATTGCACGTATTTTTACAGGGGCACCTATACCGGAAGGTGCAGATGCGGTAGTGATGCAGGAAGCTTGTGATTCTATTGAATCAGAATCGAAAGATTTCCAGAAGGTAAAAGTCAACGAAATTCCTAAAGTTGGACAGTGGATACGAAGGCAGGGTGAAGATTTAAAAGCAGGGTCAGTAGCTTTAACAGCAGGTTCTGTATTGCGCCCACAGGAATTAGGTGTGGCAGCTTCCGCTGGACTTACACATTTGATGGTTAAGCGACGAGTTAAGGTTGCTATTTTTTTTACTGGCAATGAATTGACTATGCCAGGAGAACCATTGAAGCCTGGGGCGATTTATAACTCAAATCGAGACACCTTATTAGCTAGTTTGAATGCATTAGGGTGCGAGGTTACAGATTTTGGAATTGTTCCTGATGATTTGGGGCAAACAAGGCTAACTTTACGTCAAGCTGCTCAAGAACATGATTTGATAATTACCTCGGGGGGAGTTTCTGTTGGTGAGGAGGATCATGTAAAGCCAGCAGTTGATTCGGAGGGTGAGCTTAATCTGTGGCAGATTTCGATTAAGCCAGGTAAACCGCTTGCATTTGGAAAGGTTCGTAGAGATCAAGCAGGGAGTGCTTGGTTTATTGGATTACCAGGTAATCCAGTATCAAGCTTTGTAACTTTTTTGCTATGTGTTAGGCCGTTCATTGCAACTTTGCAAGGTAGAAATGCAAGCGTGCCACAAGTATTTATGATGCGTGCCGATTTTGATTGGTTAAAACCTGATAAGCGAAACGAATTTTTGAGGGTAAAGATTAATTCTCAGGGCGGTTTGGATTTATTCCCAAACCAGAGTTCTGGTGTATTGACGAGTGCTGTTTGGGGGGATGGTTTGTTGGATAATCCGCCTTCTCAAGTAATTCGTAAAGGTGATTTGGTTAGGTTTATACCTTTTTCATCCATTTTGTTTTAAATTGATGAGATGAAAATTCAATTAAAACTTTTTTCCTCTATCCGTGAAGAGGTTGGCGTATCGACGCAAGATATTCAAGTACCCCAAGATGTTTTAACGATTGAAGATTTGCGCGAATGGTTGCGACTTCGTGGCGAACCATGGTTAAGTGCCTTTGCACCAGAGAAATTATTAAGAGCAGCCTTGAATCATGAAATGGTTCCATTTGAAACCTTGATTGAAGCAGAGGCAGAAGTTGCATTTTTTCCTCCAGTTACTGGAGGTTAATTCTAGTGAAGGTGACTGTTCAAACTGAGGATTTTGACGTATCTCAAGAGTTGAAGGATCTTCGCCATGATAAGCCTAAAATTGGAGCTGTAGCTATATTTGTTGGCACGGTTCGCGACTTAAATCAGGGTGATGAAATCGACTCGATGGAGATTGAGCATTATCCTGGTATGACTGAAAAAGCCTTGAATGATGTCCTTGATAAGGCAAATGAGCGTTGGTCTTTGCAAAATGTAACGATTATTCATCGTGTAGGAAGACTAAAGCCTTTGGATCAAATTGTTTTAGTTGCGACAGCGAGTGAGCATCGTAGCGAAGCATTTGCCGCATGTGAATTCATAATGGATCATCTAAAGTCATCCGCCCCATTTTGGAAAAAGGAAATGACGCCAAAGGGCGGCAGGTGGGTAGACGCTAGAGATAGTGACGAGGTTGCGCTTAAGAAGTGGGAAAGCAGCTAATTTCTTAAACCTCGATTCTTTAATGCTTATGCTTCATTAAAGAAATCTATTTTTTGATTTTTAGGTAATTTTTTGATGGCAGCCTCTGCTTTTGAGGCGCTAGACCTATCAGGATAATTTCGAGTTTTTAATAATTTAACGGGTAATCTTCCGCGCGTATATTTGGCGCCTTCACCTCTATTGTGAGCAGCAATCCGTTCTTCTAAGCGGTTGGAAATGCCAGCATAGTATGTGCCGTCTTGGCATTGAAGTAAATAGAGAGACCAAGGCATCGAAAAGTCAAAAAAAGTAATAAAAAGTGAGATATTTATTACGAATTGTAGGGGTTAGCCCTTGAAATTCGCAAATATGGACTTATCTAAACCTCATGAATGGAGTTTTTCTCCAAATAAATATGAGGAAATAAATGCGAATCGAGAAATTAACAACTAAGTTTCAAGAAGCTTTAGGGCAGGCCCAAAGTTTAGCGCTAGCTCAAGATAATCAGTTTATTGAGCCGGAGCATCTTTTGCTGGCTATGCTTCAAGATAGTGATGGGTCAGTTAAAAGCCTGGTATCACGCTCAGGAGGTAATCCTGATGCGTTGGCTAAATCTGCCCAAGAAATGGTTAACAAACTTCCAAAAGTTGAAGGCTTTGGTGGTGAGGTTCAAATTGGGCGTAGCTTGGCTTCAATGCTTAATTTAACTGAAAAAGAAGCCAATAAAAAAGGCGATCAATTTATTGCAGTTGAATTGTTTCTTTTGGTTTTAACTGATGACAAGGGTGAAATAGGTAAGGCTGTTAAAGCTTGTGGTTTATCTCGTAAGTCACTAGAAACAACTATCGATCAAGTAAGAGGGGGTCAGTCTGTGAATTCATCTGATGCCGAAGGTCAAAGAGAAGCTCTTAAAAAATATACTTTAGATTTAACAGAGCGTGCTCGTTTAGGTAAATTAGATCCAGTCATTGGTCGTGACGATGAGATTCGTCGCACGATACAGATCTTGCAACGTAGAACAAAAAATAATCCAGTATTAATTGGAGAGCCTGGTGTAGGTAAAACGGCTATTGTTGAAGGATTGGCTCAACGTATTGTTAATGACGAGGTGCCGGAATCTCTGCGTAATAAGCGTGTGCTTGTATTAGATATGGCGTTGTTACTTGCTGGTGCTAAATATCGCGGTGAGTTTGAGGAGCGGCTAAAAGCTGTTTTAAGCGATATTGCTAAAGATGAAGGTCAAACTATTGTGTTTATTGATGAAATTCACACGATGGTTGGCGCGGGAAAAACTGAGGGCTCGATGGATGCCGGTAACATGCTTAAGCCAGCTTTAGCTCGTGGTGAGTTGCATTGTATTGGAGCAACGACTCTGAATGAATACCGTAAATATGTTGAAAAAGATGCAGCACTGGAGCGACGCTTCCAAAAAGTATTAGTTGGAGAACCGAGTGTTGAGGCAACGATTGCAATCCTTCGTGGCTTGCAAGAAAAGTATGAGCTTCATCATGGTGTTGAAATTACTGACCCAGCAATAGTTGCGGCAGCTGAGTTATCACATCGTTATATCACTGACCGTTTTTTACCTGATAAAGCGATTGATTTAATTGATGAGGCTGCGTCACGCGTGAAGATGGAAATTGATTCTAAGCCTGAGGTTATGGATAAATTGGATCGTCGCTTGATTCAGTTAAAGATTGAGCGTGAAGCTGTTAAAAAAGAGAAGGATGAAGCTTCAAAAAAACGTTTGGCATTAATTGAAGAAGAGATTCAAAAGCTTGGAAAAGAATATGCCGATTTAGAGGAAATCTGGAAGGCGGAGAAGGGTGCTGCCCAGGGAACTGCTGCGATTAAAGAAGAGATTGATAAGGTTAAAGCTGAAATCGCAAAATATCAACGTGAAGGAAAACTTGAAAAAGTTGCTGAGCTTCAGTATGCCAAATTGCCTGAGCTTGAAGGCAAATTGAAAAGCGCTACTGTGGCTGAAGAAAAGGCAGAAGGTCAATCTCAGAACAAATTGTTGCGCACACATGTTGGTGTAGAGGAGATCGCTGAGGTTGTCTCCAGAGCTACGGGTATTCCAGTAGCTAAGATGATGCAAGGTGAGCGCGAGAAATTGCTCATGATGGAAGATAGGTTGCATCAACGAGTTATTGGACAAGATGAAGCTATTCGCGCTGTGTCAGATGCGATTAGACGTTCGAGAGCAGGTTTGTCTGATGAAGGTAAGCCATACGGGTCTTTCTTGTTCTTAGGACCTACGGGTGTAGGTAAGACAGAACTATGTAAATCATTGGCTGAGTTCCTATTCGATAGTGACGAACATCTCATTAGAATCGACATGAGTGAGTTTATGGAGAAGCATAGTGTTGCCAGATTGATTGGCGCGCCTCCAGGATATGTTGGTTACGAAGAGGGTGGTTATCTAACTGAGTTAGTACGTCGCAAGCCTTACAGTGTGATCTTGCTTGATGAGGTGGAGAAGGCTCATCCAGATGTCTTTAACGTTTTATTGCAAGTTTTGGATGATGGACGCATGACTGATGGACAAGGAAGGACTGTGGACTTTAAGAACACTGTCATTGTGATGACCAGTAACCTAGGTTCACAAAAGATTCAGTCGATGGTTGGTAAGCCGCAGGCTAAGATTAAAGAGGCGGTGTGGGATGAAATCAAAGAACATTTCAGACCAGAGTTCTTGAATCGTATTGATGAAGTTGTTGTATTCCATGCGTTGGATAAAGCAAATATTGAAGATATTGCGAAGATCCAGTTGCATCGTTTGGAACAACGTCTTGCAAAAATGGATATGCAGTTAGATGTTAGCCCAGCGGCATTGGCTAAGATCGCAGATGCTGGTTTTGATCCTGTATTTGGAGCAAGGCCACTTAAGAGAGCTATCCAGCAGTCAATCGAGAATCCAATTGCGAAATTGATTCTTGAGGGTAAGTTTGGACCAAAAGATGTGATTCCAGTTGATGTTAAGAAAGGTGAATTTACCTTCGAGCGTCAAATTCACTAAGGAATTACAATTGCCCAATGCACACTCCACGCCAAAATGTGGAGGTCATTGGGCTAGTTGGTTTAGCGCATAGCACCTCCCACTTTTTTCATCTCATCCTAGCGCCACTTTTTCCGTGGATAAAAATTGAGTTTGGACTTTCTTATGCTGAGTTAGGGTTGTTGATGACCATATTCTTTGTGGTTTCAACGATTGTTCAAGCAACTGTGGGATTTTGGGTTGATCGTGATGGTGCAAGGCCTGTCTTGATGACTGGGATTGGCCTGCTTGCAATAGCTGCATTTGTGTTATCAATTTCTAATAGTTATTTTGTTTTGATGTTAGGTGCAGCTTTAGCTGGCATGGGTAATGGGGTATTTCATCCTTCTGATTACACTTTGCTGAATAAATTGGTTGCACCGAAAAATCTTGGTTATGCCTATTCAGTTCACGGGATTACTGGATATCTGGGT
This sequence comes from uncultured Polynucleobacter sp., assembly GCA_964511855.1. Classification (GTDB taxonomy): domain Bacteria; phylum Pseudomonadota; class Gammaproteobacteria; order Burkholderiales; family Burkholderiaceae; genus Polynucleobacter. The sequence continues at coordinate 7,294 of CAZEHN010000048.1, forward strand.
TGGGCAGCAGCACCAATTTTCCTGGGTGGTTTGGCTACTTTATATAACTGGCGTATCGCATTGATGAGTGCTAGTTTTTTAGTTATATGTATTTTTATCTTGCTTTGGGTAAGGCGAGAAGCATTGCACGATCATCCAAAGGGAGAGCAACTTGTTGAGAAGAGTTCTGATCATCCATTAGCATTTTTAAAATTACCAACGATTTGGATGTGTTGGGGTTTCTTCTTTTTATCAACGCTTGCGTTAGCAGGTATTCAGAGTTTTTCTCCAAGTGCATTGCAATCTATTTATGGTGTTGATCTTGCGTTGACGACAACAGCATATACGTTTTATATGCTTGCAAGTGCAGGTGGAATGTTGGTTGGGGGTTTAGCCGTCAGTCGAATTTCGAAGCCTGATCGAATTATTACTTTTGCATTTTTAAGCTCAGGATTTTTTGCAGTTATTGCTGGATTGGGAATCTTTCCTGGTGAAATGATTCCGGTGATTTTTGCTTTAATGGGATTGGGTTCTGGTGTTGCTGGACCATCAAGAGATTTGATGATTCGATCTTCTACGCCAAAGGGATCAACAGGTAGAGTGTATGGAATGGTCTATTCTGGCTTGGACGTTGGATTGTCGATTGGTCCATTTTTGTTTGGTGTCCTAATGGATCACAAATTTCCTTCAGCTGTTTTTTATTTAATTGCCTGTTTCCAAGTTTTAGCTATTTTCACTGCTATTAAGCTAACTGGAAAATCTAATTCATTGCAAATTCAATCAGCAACATAGTTCATAGACCATTTCATAATATGAAATGGTTTTTTCATTAGTAAAAACACTAATTAGGCAAATTGTTCCACTAGGCCTAATTAATTTGATTTTTCTTCAATCTATTCGTTGATTAATAGGTAAGTGATTGAATAATTTAAGTTTTATTATTTTAAATATTCAATCCTTTCTGTTGCTTATTTGCCTTTGTAAACATAAACTCTTATATAAGACATAAGACTTTAATGCTTGGGTATTAACGGGCTTATTCAAAATTTTTTGATTTTTTTAACGGAGAGAAACATGTCAACACGTCAACAAGAAATTGATGCATTGCAAAAAGATTGGGATACAAACCCACGTTGGAAAGGTATTAAACGCGGCTACACAGCAGCTGACGTAGTTCGTCTACGTGGTTCTTTCCAAATTGAAC
>CAZEHN010000049.1:0-8115 GCA_964511855.1 uncultured Polynucleobacter sp.
GAATACCGGCCTGTCACGCCGGGGGTCGCGGGTTCGAGTCCCGTCCGCTCCGCCAGCAACACTAAAGAGCCTTAGGGCTCTTTTTTTATTCCAATTTTTTATATTTTGATTCCCTTAATTTCCATAAGTTATTGAGGTTATTAGATATTTATTTGACTCCTTAAATGATAATCATTATCATTTGCATTTGACAGATCTGATCAATTATTTAATTAACTGTTATTTGTAAGGAAAAATGAAAAAATTAAAGCGTTTTATCGTATTAGGAGCATTTGTGGTACCGGGTACAGCACTTGCTGGAGAAGGTGCTTTTGGTTGGTTATATACATTAGATCTGCAGCCTAAAGGTACATGGGAAATCGAGCAAAAATTAGACCTCAATACGGGTCAAGCACCTGGGGGACGTTATAACCTTTGGAAATCAAAAACGGGTTTGGAATATGGCGTAACGAATGATTTTCAATTAACTGGTTATGTAAATGCGTATTCTGTAAATGCTAGTAAGAATTACACGAACTGTGAAGATGGATCGGCAAGATGTACAAGCGGCTGGGGTGTCCCAGGATCTAAATCAGAGCTTAATTCATATTCAAAAACATCAGTAGATGGAGTCTCGTTAGAGGGTATTTGGCGTATTACAAATCCTGTCGTTGACCCTGTCGGTGTGGGTATTTATCTTGAGGGTACAACCGGCTCATATGCTGATGCCATTGAGGCAAGGCTGCTATTGCAATCTAATTTTTTAGATGATCGCCTAATTCTTGCTGCAAATATTGTTGGCGAAGTTGAAAAATACAAATGGAATGATGAGCCAATGAAAGAGTCCATTGTGGACGTACTTTTGGGGGTGAGCTATCGATTTGCACCTAAATGGTTTGCTGGAATTGAAGGGAGGGTACATAACGACTTTAGTGGTTATGGATTTCAGCAAAGAACACAGTTCGCAAACTTTGTAGGCCCAAATATTCACTATGCGAGTAAAGACTGGTGGTTCACAGCTGCTTGGCGTTATCAAATTGGAGGGCAATGTTGGGCCCCAGGTGATGCAGATTGTATGGGTGGGAAAGTCGCCGATAGTCACGGCGTGAATAACTTTATTGTCAAAGTCGGATTCCCTCTTTAATTAAGGAAAAGTATGAAGTGGACACCTAGCTTATTAGCTTCAGCAATTTGTATTGGTGGGGCAACGGCGCCATTAGTTGCGCATTCAAAAATTTATCTATCGGTTGAACAAGCGCAAAAAGCAATGTTTGGCAATGTTGCGATGGAGCATAAACCAGTTGTGGTGTCCGCTCAAGTTCAGCAGTTGATGAGAGATGCTTCATCAGTTTCTCATCCATTTGAATCTAATCGAATTTGGAAAACTTCAAAGGGTGAGTGGTTCATTGTTGATGAAGTAGTTGGTAAGCATGAAATGATTACCTATGCGATAGGTATTAATGCAGATGGAAGTATTAAGCGAATCGATGTTCTTGAGTATAAAGAGTCATATGGTGATGAAGTTGCTTTGCCAAGTTGGAAAGATCAGTTTATCGGGAAAAATATTAATTCAACCTTGAAATTGAATAAAGATATTCAGAATGTTTCTGGTGCAACTTTGTCAGCAAAGCATATGACTGATGGGGTTAAACGAATCATGGTGATGTATGACCAAGTTCTTAAAAATCTTAAATAGTGGGGATTTCGATGAAAAGATGTAGGCCATTATTAGGAACCTATGTTGAGATTTTTGTCTCAGATTCAGGTTGCCGCGATTTTGATGAAAAAGTTATGAATGAAGCATTTGATGAAATAGAACTAGTTCAGGAGTTAATGTCATTTCATGATGAGGAGTCTGAATTATCAGCACTTAATAGATGGGCAATTAGTAGGCCAATAAAAGTACATCCATGGACTTATGAGGTCTTGAGTTTTGCAAAGGAATTGTCTACTGAAAGTGATGGTGCATTTAATTGTGCAGTTGCTCCCGAGTTACAAAGTTGGGGTAAGTTACCTTCTACAGAAATGGATGATGTTAGATATGAATCTAATTTATCAGCTCTAACATTGCTCGAGGATAATTGTGTTTTATATAAGGCGCCATTAAAAATCGATTTGGGAGGTATTGCGAAGGGCTTTGCAGTTGATGTAGCTCTTGAAGTATTAAGGGATTATGACGTTAGAGGTGCGGTCATTAATGCGGGGGGTGATATTGGGGTAATTGGTACTGAGGCGCATCCAATTTATATAAAAGATTTCAGTAATCCTGAAAAAATTCATTATTTGGGGGACTTAACTGAAGGGGCAGTAGCAACCTCAGCTAGTTATTATTCAAGAGAAATCGGAAATTCTAAGCACTCTGCTATTGTCATTCCGGGGGCTGGAAAGTCGGTGGTGGATGAAAAAAGCTTCAGTGTTATTGCTCCTTCATGTATGGCTGCGGATGCATTAACAAAGCCTTTAGCAATTCATAAAGACACACGTGCTTCTTACTTTGGAAAGTACCAAGCAATTGGGTTGATTAATTAGATTTACAAGTATGAGTCAAGGGAAAATGCGTTTAGGTCGGATGGCATCATGGCAAAGAAAATTTTCATATGTTTTTTTTACCTTATGTGCTTTTACTGGTTTGGTTTGGTATGTGCTGGCAGATTTCCTAAATTTTTTACCGCCTAAATTAACATTTTGGTGGGTAACGCATGGGCTGACGGGCTTAATTTGTCTCATACTGTTTGGGGCTGCAATGCCTCAGCATATTGTTGTTGCTTGGAAATCTCATCGAAACCGTGTTGGAGGTGCATTAGCTACTTTTTTTATAGGGATGCTGATTATTTCTACCGCATTACTTTATTACGGTCCTGAATTGATTCGTGACAATGTTCGTAATACTCACATAGTTCTTGGGCTGGCGCTTTTAGTTTTATTTCCCTGGCATATTATTCGCGGTAGAAATAGTCCTGGAAAAATCGCTGGCTTTGTTAAGCATAATTAGCTTAATTTATTGCATGATATTCACTGGGCTTTGATAGTACCGCCATAGTCACTCTGGAAACGCATACAAGTTTATCGTTTTCATCAACAATTTTTACTTCCCAGACTTGACTTTGACGTCCAAGGTGAAGAGGTTTTGCTGTTCCATAAACCCAGCCAGATTTAACTGACCGAATATGATTGGCATTAATTTCTTGGCCTACGCAATAGTATTTTTTTCGATCGACAGTAAAGGTGGCCGCCCAGGAAGCTAAAGTTTCAGCAAGCACAACTGAGGCTCCCCCATGGAGAACTCCTCCAGGCTGACGAGTTCTTTCATCTACTGGCATTTTTCCTTTTAGAAAATCTTTCCCTGCTTCAATCATTTCGAGGCCAATATGAGTGTTTAGGGTCTTGTAATCAGTTTGATTTAGATTTTCTAAAGGAGGGGAGTCGAACCAAATTGTCATATATTTACCCTGAAAATAATCTACTTTAATGGATATATTAAACAAATAATTGGCATTACACTTTAATTCGATATTGCAGCCTTAGTGATGGCTTAGGCATTAGAATTGAGCAATATAATTTAATTAATCTGAATTCATCCAAATTGAGGTCATTTGTGACTAAAAAAGAATCAAAGCCAAACCTAATTTCTGACTTAAAACAGGTGTTAACGGATATTGAATCCTTAGTAAATGACACGAAGACTGTTTCTGAAGATGTGATTGATGAGGTGAAAGATAAAGTTCAAGAAACGGTTCAAGAAACCGTGGTACATGCTAAGGATAGAGTGAATGTTCAGGAGATTACTGAAAAATCTAAGTTATTAGCTTCTAAAGCTAGTGACTATATTTATAGTAATCCATGGAAATCAATTGGTGTGGCAGCCAGTATTGGTTTTCTGATTGGTGTATTGGTGGGACATAAATCATCTGACCAAAAAATAGAAGATTAATTATGTCTAAACCAGGATTATTTACTTCAGCTAGACGTTTAGTTTCTAACTTAATTGAGCTGTCATTAAATCGACTAAATATTCTTTCAATTGATATAGAGATATCGCTACAACGGATTCTCTCGATTTCGAGTCTATTTTTGTTTGGTGTGTTCTTCTCTTGTATGGCGATATTTTTAGCGGTAATTCTATTAGTGGTCATTTTTTGGGATACGCATAAAGTATTAGTTATTTCTTCATTACTAGCTTTTTTTGTTATTGCTGGAGCCGCACTTTTTGCGGTGGCAAGAGCGAAGTTAAAGAATATGCCAAATATCTTTGAAGCAACAATTGCCGAGTTGAAGAAGGATCACCAAAGCCTTCATAGCAAGGTTCATCATCATGAGTAAGCTGCAAAATCTCCTAGAAAAGAGGGACGCCTTGATTGACTTTTCAGATTACCATCGAGACCAAATTAGTATTGAAATTAATAATCTAGAGGCTCCAATTAGTATTGCGGATAGAGTTTGGACTTTTGTTACATTTGTAAAGGAAAATCCATTGATTGTTACATCGGTTATGTCTCTGGTTTCAACAAAGTTTAGACATCTCAGTGCAGTTTTGACTAGCGGTAAGGCTTTATTTGGCTGGTTTAAGAAATCAAAGCAGTAATTACAGGTGTTATTGTTAAGTAATATATTGAGTCGATATTTCTAACTAAAACTAATAATTTAATCAATAAAGGTAAGTAATGACATCTAACCTAAATTCAACAAATAATTTTGAATGTGTTAATTTCGAGCTCGATGCAGGAGTGGCTCTATTGACATTTAATAGGCCGGATCGCTTAAATAGTTTTACTCAAAAAATGCATGCTGAGGTTAGAGAATGCTTAAAACTGGTTAAAGCTGGTCGTGAATCTGGAGATGTAAGAGTTCTGGTTATTACCGGGGCGGGAAGAGGTTTTTGCGCAGGTCAGGACTTGGCAGATAGGGCAGTGTCCGCTGACAGTGCGCCGGTAGACCTTGGCGAAAGTATTGAGAAGAACTATAAGCCTTTGGTTACTGGACTTCGTAATTTAGATTTGCCAGTAATTTGTGCCGTCAATGGTGTAGCTGCAGGTGCTGGCGCAAATATAGCTCTAGCATGTGATTTGGTTTTTGCTGCCAAGTCAGCTAGCTTTATTCAGTCTTTTAGCAAATTAGGATTAATTCCGGATACGGGCGGTAGTTGGATACTGCCTAGATTATTAGGTACTTCTAGAGCAATGGGCTTAGCTCTTTTGGGCGATAAATTAAGTGCTGAGCAAGCTCAAGAATGGGGTTTAATTTGGAAGGTTTTAGATGATCAAGAGTTGATGCCAACAGTTATGGATATTGCTAAGCAGCTAGCTAAAGGCCCAACATTTGGTTATGCGATGACTAAAAAGGCAATCTGGAATAGTTCAACCAATGATTTTGAGTCCCAATTAGATCTTGAGCGGGATATGATGAGGCAGTGTGGTAATTCTTCAGATTATCGTGAAGGTGTTGCTGCATTCATGGAGAAGCGTCCACCTGTCTTTAAGGGTAAATAATGTCTTCTGTTTCAAGGCCTGATGATCGAAAGCAATACCTTGATGGTATTGCTTTAGTTTTAATTGTTGTATGTTGCATGATTTGGGGTTTTCAGCAAATTGCAATTAAAGCTATTGCTAGTGAAGTTCCCCTGGTGATGCAAGCAACTATTAGGTCTATAGGGGCAAGTTTTTGCTTACTGCTATGGATGCTTTATAAAAAAATACCAATCGTTAAGTCTGACAAAACCTTTTGGCCGGCACTAATTGCAGGTTTGTTATTTGCCATTGAGTTCCTGGCTTTATATGCTGGTCTTGAGTTTACGAATACATCAAGGGCTATTATTTTTCTTTATATTGCCCCATTTATTGTTGTTTCACTTTTGCCTTTATTCGTTAAATCTGAGAGGTTGAATTTTATTCAGGTTGCTGGTTTGGTGATTGCTTTTTCAGCTGTGGCATTTATGTTTCAAGAAGGTCTTACAACTTATAAAGATTCTTACTTAAGAGGGGATCTGTTGATAGTTGTTGCAGCAGTTGCATGGGGGTTAACAACGGTTGTGGTTCGTATCTCAACTTTAGCCTTTATTGATCCGGCTAGAACAATTTTTTATCAGCTCTTTTTCTCTGGAATTTTCTTGAGCATCTACTGCTGGATGACTGGGGAAAATGTCCCTAGTAGGCTATCTAATTTGGCGATTGGTTCTTTGCTTTTACAGACCGTTGTAGTAGCAGCTATCAGTTACTTGATTTGGTTTTGGTTATTGAGAAACTACTTGGTTTCTAAAGTTTCTTCTTTTGGATTTTTAACGCCTATTTTTGGTCTTATTTTTAGTATTTTATTTATGGGTGACCCATTAACATTGAGAGTTTTAATTGCTCTGGGTGGTGTGGCCTTAGGTATTTTCTTGGTAAATCGAAAAATTTAGTTTTTGATATTTTAAAATCGAGTCTGTATTCCGAATCTGCCTGAAACTGTTTGATATGTGGGGTTATTGATAGATGTTTCGAGGGATGCGTTTAAGAATGCATAACTTGATTTAGATAATCTTGCATTAAAACCACCATCTACTGAAAGCCAACGCCCTCCAATCGTAGAATTAAAAGTAATAGGGTTTACACCGTAAAGTGATTGGAAAGTTGTGCTTGTACCGCTATTAAATGATTCCCAGATACTAGTTCGAAGCCAGAATGATCCCAACTTATCCTCTTCAGTTGCTTTACCACTTAACATTAATCCTAAGCGAATCTTTGTTGCATTGTCTTGTTGGAAGTTGATCTGACCATATGCATCAGCAGTTGACGCCAGTGTATTGGAAGTGAATACAACTTGAGCTTGGGGGGTAATTGAAACTTGACCGGCAACGGGTATCTGAGCTCCAGTTTCAAAAGATCCAGCAAAGCCCCAGCCAGTCGTGTTGATATTTGCATTTTGTGTGGATGAGGCAGAAACGTTGGTAAATCGTGTGCCTTGTATTAGACCATCGAAATAAATCCCATTATTTAAAAAGTGAGTTGCATTAAGGCCAAGTGTATATGCATCTAATCGAGTATTACCTGTTTGAATTGAACCAGCGGTATTAGAAGTGCTTGATGTGCTGTTACCGATTGTTGCGTATGGGCCGAAATATGTTCTATCACCATCGCTAGTTTGATTTCTATAGAGATCAGTACCAAACTGTAACGCGAAGCTATTGAAATTCATTTTTGGCCCATCATTTATTGATTCAGGGCTTAATTTTCCGTTGTTGCCAATCACTCGAGCCCAATCTCTTGTTGTTTGTTCACCTTGATTAAGATCTAGCAAACTTAGATCTCCACGTCTTTGGGCTAATGTATCAACGGTAGTATTGATATACATTCTTGCTAGGGTTGGTGTAGCAGGGTAAACAGCAACCTCAATCCGCTCACGAGCGTCTGGTGTTACTGGAATAGGCGGTATTACTTGCTCATTAGTGCTTAAGTACCAATTATTCCCATTACCAGCACTATCGCCTTTATAAAGCTTGTATTCATATGCGCCTGACGCTACGCGACCATTAAGGTTAAAGGTAGTTGAGCTTGCATTATTACCAGCTGCGACAACTAAGATGCCATTACCAGTTGTTAGATTGCCTAAACCACCTTTATCAATAACTTTAATGCTGGTATTGCCAGATGCGGTACCAGTAATTGTTAAAGTATCAGCAGTGGGCGAGGTATTTGGGGGGTAGATATTTGTAGAGTAAATACCATTTTGGCCGATGTAATTTCCATTGATTGTTAGATTTGTTATGTTCCCTGAAGCGCTTGGAATTACATTTCCTGCATTAATTAGATTACCGGTAATAGAGCCGTTTCCAAGAAGTGTACCTCCAGGATTAATGGTGGTTTCTGAAGTAATTGATCCTGAAAGGATTAAATTTCCAGCGTTAATTTGAGTTGCCCCAGTATATGTATTTGTTCCTGAAAGCGTTAGAGATCCGCCACCTACTTTCGTTAAAGCGCCGGCCCCAGAAATGATGCCACTAAAAGTTGTGTCCAAATTATTTGCGCCCGTGCTTAATACTTTGCCGCTTGAAATAATGACACTACCTGCGCCTGCTAGAGAGCCAATTGTGTCGGTTGATTCGGCTCGATAGTATGCTCCACTAGCAACTGAAACTGCTGTTGAGTCTGATAATTGTCCGCT
>CAZEHN010000050.1:0-8024 GCA_964511855.1 uncultured Polynucleobacter sp.
AAAATAGTAGATAAGTACTAGGAAATCTTCCTAGAAATAAGCTAATAAAATTATTTATTAAGTTCTTTTTGCAAAATATTGACATTACCCTTATGTAAAGTCTCTTTTTGTTGCAATGCAGTCAGCTCTTTAGTTTGATCTGGGCTTTTGTTCGCAATTGCTGTCAAGTCCTTAATTCGCAATTGAACCGTTGTTAATCTAGATTTTTCTAGATCAATCTCTTCTTGAATCACACGCTTACGATCTGCAGACGCTGATTCAAAACTTGTCTTTGGCTTTTCAGCAGGCTTTGCCTCAGCATTAGCTGGGGCTGGTTTATCAACTTTTGGTGCAGGAGGCGCCTTCCTTGTTTCTGGAGGCGGCAAATCCATTTTTCTACAATTTGCTCCCTTTTCCACATTAGACAGAGTTACTGAACCATCTTCCTTGGGGCAACGATAAACATCAGCTAAAGCCAATGAGCTAACCAATAAATTAAGTCCAAACAAAGCAAAAATGCAATAAACACGTTTTGAAACCAAAGTTACACCTCAAAACAAAAAATGAATATGCCAACTATAAGCCAAAATCCTCGGTCTTTGCATAAAACACTCTATACTTCTTAAAAAATGAGAAATCGAGTAATCTACTTATTAAAAGGCGGAGAAAATCCCTTGATTTTAGGGGTTGGAGCTTTACTCGCCCTCGTCATTATTTCAACTGCGATTATCTCGACATTTTCAATGCGAGAAAACAGTCGCCAAGAATGGTCCAACCAACTTGGTAACTTAACAACTACCCTTGCAGAACAAGTAAGTCATACATTATTTTCAGCAAACACCGTCCTAAATAATGTTAGCGAAGAAATTAAAGCCTCCAAAATTGAAGATGAGAAGCAATTTAGGGATTACGCTAGCAAAGAGCAAGAATTTAACCACCTACTTCAAAAAACCAAATCAAACCCCCTAATTGATGTTATTGCTTTGGTTGATAGCCACGGCGAAATTGCTAATTACAGCCGCTCTTATCCTGCCCCTAAAGTTAATGTCTCAGATCGCGATTACTTTATTAATGCTCGCTTAAGCTCAAGCGACGAAACCTATTACAGCACTCCTGTTCAAAATAAATTCAATCAACATTGGATTTTTTACCTCTCCAAAAAAGTAATTAATAGTAAAGGCGAGTTCCTAGGTCTCATTGTTATCGGCATCTCATCCGAGCTCTTTTCTAATTATTACCAAATTGTTGCCTCCAACCTTGGGGCAGGCGCTTCAATTAGCTTATATCGAAAAGACTTTACCGTCATGGCTCGCTGGCCGTTTATTGAGAACATGATTGGTCAAAAACGTGCTGACAGCACAACCATGAAGATCGTTGATGAACTCAAATTACCTGAGGGCGTCATTTTGACAAATGAGGCATCTATTGCCGGAACATTCATCGGCAATACCCGAATGGTGGCTTCTAGAGTCGTTGCAAAATATCCGTTCATTGTCTCAGCAGAGATCAACGATGAAGTCTATACCAAAAATTGGCTAAAAAATGAAAGTTGGATTTGGTCCTCCGCTCTAGCTGGGTTGGTCTTATTAGTTGCAGCCATTTCTTTACTATTAAAAGCAAATCGAAAAATTCAAGTTGAATTAACGGAACGAATTGCTGCTCAAAGAGAATTAACCAAAGCTCACGAAGGACTAGAGACTAGAGTTCGTGAACGAACTCTTGAACTCTCTCGCGAAGTACTCAATCGCAAACAAGCACAGGAAGAACTTGCCCGCTTAAATACTTATATTGCTGAAGTATCACACCGCGCAGGCATGGCAGAGGTTGCTAATAGCGTGATTCATAATGTAGGAAATGCACTCAATAGTATTAACGTTGCGGTTTCTACGATTAATTCTGAAATTAGAAATACACCATTAAATACACTACCTAAGATCTCTGACATGCTTAAAGAGCATGAGACCAATCTGGCTGAGTTCCTTACCAAAGATGAAAAAGGTCAAAAATTTCCTAAATTATTAGAAATGCTTTCTGAACAATGGAAATTAGAAAATGCGACTTTAGCTCTTGAAACGATGCAACTGCAAGAGAGTGTTGCGCACATACGTGAAATCGTTAGCAGACAACAATCCTTAAGTGGCAAGATGGGTATTGATGAAAACATCAACATATCCGATTTAATTAACAACTGCCTGAGTTTTTATGTGACTAATTTTAAAAATTCAGAAATTATTGTTTCAATGAACAATGAACCAGGCCTTGAATGGAGCGGGGATCGAAGCAAAATTACTCAGATCTTACTTAACTTGATCATGAATTCAGAAGAATCATTAATAGCAAGTACTGTGAAGCCTAAAACATTAAAAATATCTAGTTTTAACAATAAGAATGAAGGTATTCAGATTGAAGTTGCCGATAATGGGCTAGGCATCGAGCCCGAGGTTCTCAATAAGCTATTTAGCTATGGCTTCACGACTAAACCTTCAGGGCATGGTCTAGGGCTTCATGCAAGCGCTATTGCTGCCAATGAAATGGGCGGCTCATTACAGGCATTTAGCTCTGGAAAAAATAAGGGGGCTACCTTTATACTAACCCTACCTAAACACCCTCCTTCAACTATCAACTTGGCAAATGTCTAATCCAATTATTAATCGCGCTCGAATACTCGTCATTGACGATAATCCCGCTATTTATGAGGATTTTTGCAAGGTTTTGCGTCCTACTACAGCTCCTGCCAAAGAACTACTCGAATTAACCAGCTCAATCTTTGGCCAAAGCAAAGAAGTAGAAAGAGACAACTACCAAATTGACTTTGCACTTAGAGGCCAAGATGGTTTAGAAAAAGTAAAAGTTGGATTAAATGAGGGTTGGCCATACAGCATTGCCTTTGTCGATATGCGAATGCCAAATGGCTGGGATGGATTAGAAACGATTAAAAATCTTTGGGTTGCAGACCCACAATTACAAATTGTTCTTTGTACTGCTTACTCAGACTACACTTGGGATGAGATACGCGAGCAACTTTCAACTCGCGACAGATTTTTAATCCTTAAAAAACCTTTCGATAATATTGAAGTTCAACAAATGGTTGAGACTTTAGTTAATCGTCAAGAAGCAGAACAGCAATTACGTCTTCTAGAAGCTTGCGTATCACAAGCGGACGACGTTGTGATTATTACCGATACTAGAGCGAAAATTGATGGCGGACCTCGTATTGTTTATGTCAACGAAATTTTTACCGCTAAAACAGGCTATACCAAAGAATTTGCTCTTGGAAAGACTATGGACCTATTATTTGGTCCAAATACACAAGAAATTGCGATCGACAAAATCAACAAGGGTTTAGTCAATAAAAAACCTGTCCGAGTTGAGCTAGTTAACTACACCGCTACTAAATCAGAGTTTTGGGTAGATTTAAATATGTCGCCAATTCAAGGAAATGATGGTCAGATAAGTCACTGGCTTTGCCTTCAAAGAGATATCAGCGATCAGAAAACGACTTTAGATGCCCTAACTGATAAAGAATTTAGCGTTGTAAAAGCCGTCGCAAGTAATAGCGAAATTACTCTTAAAGAAATTGCAGACAAGCTCCATATTAGTGAACATACACTCAGAAATCATCTCGCTTCGATCTATGAAAAATTAGGTCTGCGCAGCCGCTTGGAGCTTTATATATTCTGTAGCAAATTTATGAATGAAATTAGCAAAGATTAAGTTCAAATCAAGCTAGTTAGCCCGAAGTTTAACTGTAAATTTAGCACCGCCCAAACTACTTCGCCCCGCAGTAATTTCTCCATGATTTCTGATAACAATATATTTAGAAATCCATAAACCTAAGCCCATGCCCGATGCTTTTGTCGTTTTGAGGAAAGTAAACACATTCTCAATCTGATCTTGTGGCATACCCGGTCCATTATCATCAACCTCCATTACCGCCCAATTACCTTGACTTCTGAGAGTAATTAAAATCTTAGGGTCTTTTGAGTTGCTTTGAACCAGCGCCTGAATTGAATTACTGACTAAATTCAAAATCACCTGCTGCATTTCATTAGGATTTGCCTTGGCAATTAAATTCAAATCTCCTGCAACTTCAAATTTAATCGAGTGTTTTTTAGCTTCAGGATCAATCAATAAATCCAATCGTTTAATAAGGCTATGTAAGTCAACCTGATCCCCCGAGTTTTCCGAGTCAACAAATAATCCACGCAAAGTTGTCATCACTTGAGACATCCGCTTGACATTAAATTCTTGCTCTTCTAAGACTTTTCTTAGCTTAAGCAAATCAGGTTGATCTTTATCTAATTGTTTAATACTAAATTCATTATTAATTAAGATACTTTGTAATGGCTGACTTAATTCATGTGCAATTGAGGCCGCCAGAATGCCTGTTGTTGAAGCTTTATTAATTTTCCCAAGATCCAAAATCAATTGCTCTTGCTTTTGACTCAAGAGTTTAAATTGCTCAGCCTCAAAATCAGATTTTGATTTTTCCATTGCAAGCTTTTCTGACCAATACCCAAGCATTGATGCGTACGAAATAATTTTTAATGCATATTGAAGAAATACTGCAATCAAACCTAAGATTGGTAAGCTATTAGCATTAACAATTGGGATTGGCAATTCGATAACAGAATAAATTCTTATCAATGTAAATCCAAGCTCTCCGGATATTGAATACAACAAAAACTTAATTTGCCTGGAATTTAACCCTAAATTAATATGGCGCCTCAACATTAGGATTTGCCAAATTATCACCCCTAATGCTATGACTGCAAATACTAAAATCCTTTGATTAACATTAATTTTTCCCGCAAAATAAGTCCAGCTAATAGCAAAAACGCCAATTAATACCCACACCAACTGCCCATATCTATTAGAAACATCACTTGCTAAACAACGAATACTAAGGGCCTGAAATAACAAAGAGCCCACTAACAACGTATTTGAGGTAATCCCAAATACCCTTACCCAAACTGGTAATGAATCTAAGGCGAGTCCGCTAAAAAATACAACCCCAAGGAAAAGCAAGCCCCCAACATCCATTAAGACAGCTCTTCCCCAATATCTTGATGCTTGGTTCTGATTTCGGTAATTAGAAATGGAAAATAAGCCCAATAAAACAAAGGCCAAGAGAGCAAAGATGAAAGCGATTAGGATATTCATACGTTAGCTAAAATTATAGGCGATACCAATAAGGTGAATGTCATTCTCTTTTCCAATTACTCAGACAGTAAAGTATGTTTCGTGTTTACAAAACATAAAAGCCAACCCGAGGGCTGGCTTTCATTGGTTTAAATTTCCACCTTATTCTGGCTTAATGCCTAATTTATTGATGACTTTTTCCCAGTATTTTTCTTCATTAACGACAAATTTATCTAAATCAGATGGAGTACCTGGCCTTGGATAGGCTGCCATTTCTTTAAATTTCTCAATAACATCCGGTTGTTTTAAGGTGTCATTTAAATCGGCATTCAATTTTTTAATAATTGCTGGGTCAACCCCTTTTTTCGCAACAACTGCAAACCAACCTTGAGCAACAGCATCTTTAACACTTGATTTTGCAAGCGGGTATTTCTCAAGTCCAGGCTCAACGCGATCACTCATAGAAGCTAGTACGCGCAACTTATTACCCTGAATCATTCCAAGCAAAGGACCTAGGGTTTCAAATACGGCTTTAGTTTGTCCACCAACTGTTGCTTGAATTGCTGGAGGTCCACCTTGGTAATGTACGTGTAAGAATTTCACGCCAGCCCCTAAACCAATTGTTTCTGCTGCTAAGTGTGGTACTGAAGCCATACCAACATCTGCAAGTTCGATTTGGCCAGGATTTGCTTTTGCGTCCTTAGTTAAATCAGTTAGATTTTTATAAGGAGAATCAACCGGTACAGCAATCACAATTGGTGAGGTCGCTACAAGCCCTACTGGAACGAAGTCGCGCTTGTAATCATATGTAGCTGCTTTTAGCGTTCTTGGAACAATCGCAATTGCCGACCCTTGAGCGTAACTAAATGTATATCCATCTGTCGGCGCTGCAAGCACTGCATTAATACCGATCACTCCACTACCACCTGGCTTATTTTCAATTACCAGTTGTTGCCCCCATTTTTCAGAGAGTTTGACACCAAGGTAACGCATTAATACATCAGGGGCAGAACCTGCCGGGAATGGAATAATAAATTTAACTGGTCTATCTGGCCAATTTTGAGCAGCTGTTTGGGCGAATACAGCGCCACTTACTGACATTAAAGCAAGCAATAGTGTGCTCGCAATTGTTTTCTTAATAGATCTCATTACGACTCCTTATATTTATAGTTTCTTTGAATCTACTTCGTAGTATCTAATTAAATTCATTAATAAACTTAATTTCTGAACTAATTAATGGCTATGCGCATCTTTTAAAGCTGAATCTACTAGGCCCTTGTGTTGACTTGGATCGATTGCCGATATTTGCTCCAGGAATTTAGCAGTATCAATTTTTTTACCGCCTAGCCATGTACCCTTCACTTTGACTTTACTCATGATTTCATTTGGATTAACTGCCGTGATATCCGCTGAAAGTTCTACTAAATCAGCATATTTACCAACTTCCAAAGAACCAATTTCATTATCACGTTTAAGTTGATAAGCGCCATTGATCGTAGATGCTTTTAGAGCCTGATCCAAAGTGACCGCTTGATTTGCGCCATGGACTTTTCCAGAGTCAGTTGTGCGTGTCACCATTCTTTGAATATTTCTTAAAATATCCGGTGGAGATACAGAGCCATCATTATGGAAAGAGGCATGGGTATTTAAACTTAAAGCATCATTTGCTCTTTGCCATTGAGAACCATATTCCGGTTTAAACATTGTTCCGTCTAATAAATCACCCCAATAAATGTATTGAAATGGCGCTAATGAAACCGTAACTCCAAGACTTTCAGCTCGCTTAAATTGATCTGCACGAGCTGCACCTAGATGTTCAACGCGCCAACGATGATCCGTTCCTAATAACTTATATTTAGCAAGCGCATATTCATAAGCATCCAGTACAACATCAAAACCAACGTCACCATTGCAATGGAATGCCATTTGGTATCCCATAGGCGCATATTTATCAAGCATCTCATCCAATTGAAGTCGGGTGTAGTTCATGCCCTTCTCTGCTAATGGCCCTAAAATAATTTCAGCCTGTCTTGTTCTTGGGTTATCTAAATAACCGAAGCTTTGTGCAACCGTCCCTAACCAAGGACTACCATCTGCCCAAAGCTTAATACCATTTTTCCTGACCATATCCGGTTTAGGCCAAGTAACTTGATCACCCGCATCAGGCTCAATCGCCATGTGATACACATGCATTCTTAGGGGGCTATCTGGGACTGCGGCGAGTGCCAGGTAACCTTTATACATGCCTGAATTGTAGGTATGTTCTGAAGTTGATGTAATACCAAACGAAGCCATGTAGGCATACCACTTAGCGCCTGAAAGCAAAATATGCGGGACAGCCTTAGGTAAAATTGGACCCGCAATAGCTGTTAAAGCTGCAGCTTCATTAGCTACGCCATTAGACGTGCCATCTTTATTTCTTTCATAACTTCCACCTACAGGATTTGCTGGTGGCTTGCCATCTTTCCATCCTAAGAATTTAATTGTTGCAGAATTAAAATAAACTGCATGCCCTGAATTATCAATAATCAAAATTGGTCGACCGCTTGGCGTTAATTTATCGAGCACATCCTTGGTTGGTAATGGCGCTTGTTGCAATAATCGATCAAGACCATTAAAAACCAAAGGAAGACCTGCAGGTGCTTTTGCATCTTCTTTTTGGATCTTAGCCTTCACATCAGCCCATGTTTTATAGCCCACATAAGGAGCGATCCAAATCGCTGGCTCTTGAGTCGTCACTCCAGAAAGAATTGGGTGATTATGAGGATCAATAAATCCAGGCATTAATACGGTTGAACCTAAATCTTTAACTGTTGCATTTGGCGCTTTTGCACGAACGGTTTCCAAAGAACCTATCGCGGTAATTTTTCCAGTATCAGTATCAAAAGCCAAAGCCTCTGCAC
>CAZEHN010000051.1:0-7866 GCA_964511855.1 uncultured Polynucleobacter sp.
GTACTGCTATTTCATTGTCCCGAAGGACTAGATGCTTTCACTTAGTACCCACACTTATCGGTTGACTAATTTTTAAAGAGGGCTGATTTGTTTTTCAACGTCATCAGCAGAGAAGCGAGACTTTGACACACATTTCAGGGACTGTCAACAACTATTTGCGAATATTTTCATAATTCTTTTAATTTTTTCCTACAAATTTCTTCTTCGCTTTCTTACAACACTTTTTTCTTCAATAAATTCAAGGCATTAGGGTTTTTACTTACTTTAATTAGGGTAAACCCTGACATTTAAATTTTTTTCACATAAAATGTATACATCTGAATTTTTTATACGTTTTATTAATCACAATGGTCGCAGTAAGTAATTCTTTGAAATCGAACACTAAGAAATCAAACATCTTAGTTAGAGAGTTGCATGCTGGGCACAGAGAACGTATTCGATCTCACCTACTTTCATTGTGCGAAGAAGATCGTATGTTGAGATTTGGAATGATTGCTACAGATGCAATCATCTCTGAATATGTTGATTCAATAAACTTTGCACGCGACTCTGTATTTGCTGTGTTCGATGAGAAATTAGAAATCCTTGGGATGGCACATTTAGCTTATCAACCAGTTGCAAAAAATGGCAGTGTGACTGCGGAGTTTGGTGTCTCTGTTTCAGAAGAAGGTAGGGGCTTTGGGGTTGGTAGCGCTTTATTCGAACGCGCATTTATTCATGGACGCAACACGAAGGTTGATGTGCTTTACGTTCATTGTTTATCAAGCAATGCTGCGATGATGCATATCGCCCGCAAGGCAGGTATGTCAGTTGAATTTGCTTATGGTGAGGCCGATGCTTATCTCAGACTACCTCCTGGCGACAAGAGTTCATTGATAGCTGAAGCTATTCAAGAAAAGGCTGCTGAAGTTGACTACACCATCAAAGAAAGTGTGAATAAAGCGAAACGAATTTCTGCCTCGCTTTGGAAAATGCCTGCTCTGAGTATTTAATTTATTTTGGCGAAGAAGGTGCGCCTTTTAATATCCAATCAAGTACTACTTTAATTTCTTCATCAGAAATATTGGCCTTATTTGATGGCATTGACACAACGCCCCATGAGCCGACGCCGCCATTTTTAATTTTGTCTGTTAAGCGTGCAATTACAGCTGGACTCGGTTGATACTTTTCCGAAATCTGCTTAAAGCTTGGGCCCACCATTTTCTTATCAATAGCATGACAACCCAGGCACTTACTATTTTTTGCAATTTGCTCTGGCGCTTGAGCAGCCTGACTTAGAGGCATAAAAGTAAATTGCCCGCTAACTAAAAAAATCGCGGGCAATAAATGTAATGTACTTTTAAATGAATACATCAACGCATCTCAATTATTTGATTGGAGTGACCGTTGCGCCATCACCATTATTAGGTTGTTCAAGTTTGACGGCTTCACTCTGACTCACAATATCAAAATATTTATTAACCTCTTTAATGCTGCCACTGCTTTTGCTTGTAACGACGCCAGCGGCTTTTGCCTCTTGCTCGGTCAGAATACCTAACAAATAAACGCGCCCATCTTCAACAACGACCTTCATTGAATTTGAAGGGACATCACTTGTTGCCACCAACCTAGTTTTAATCATCGTGAATGTTGATGTATCAGCTACACGAGAGCTAACCGAACTAGGTGGACCAACCTGAACTTCGTTGTAAAAGCTCTTCATATTTTTATAGCTTTTCAAATCATCTGTGATCTGAGCTTTAATTTCTGCCGTTTTTACTTCACCGGTCACAAGTACTTTTTGGTTGTAAACGTTTACATTCACATGCACGTTATCACCATATTTTTTATTAATTGCAGATTCAATTTCAATTTGCAGGCCTCTATCAATTGTTTGAATAGCAATAGGCCTTCTGTCCCCAATTACCATTGCACCACCTGTCGCGCCTGCCACAACAAGTGGTGCACATGCTTGCATGAGGCCTGATATAGAAATTAATAAAGCTGCCAATAAAGAAATATTTTTAATACGTTTCATATCAACCTTAATCTAAAAGTAAGTGATCAATGCCATCACATAAACAATGCAATGCTAATAAATGTGTTTCTTGAATTCTTGCAGTTCTATCGGCCGGCACGCAAATATGAACATCGCCCGCTTTTAACATCGCGCCAATTTTGCCTCCGCCCTTTCCAGTAAATGCAACCACTGACATGCCAAGTTTATGTGCTGCCTCAATCGCTAAGATGACATTTTTTGAATTACCTGAAGTCGAGATACCCAAAAGAACATCGCCTTTTTTACCAAGTGCCCTGACCTGCTTGCTAAAAATTTCATCGTAGCTATAGTCATTTCCAACGGCAGTTAATATCGATGTGTCCGTCGTTAAAGCAATTGCACCCAACTCTTTTCTTTCGCGCTCAAAGCGACCAACCAATTCGGCGGCAAAATGTTGAGCATCAGCAGCAGATCCTCCGTTACCGCATGCTAATACTTTGCCGCCAGCCTCTAAGGATTGATACATTAACTTAATGCCAGCCTCTATCGGCCCTGGAAGGGCTTTTAAACCGGCTTCTTTTGTGGCAATACTATCGGCAAACTGTTGTTGAATTCGATTCTCTAAAGTTGTCATATTTTTAGGTGCGCAATTTGTTTATGTCTCAATTATGCGATGAAATTTATCTTAAGGATATGATGTCAATATTAATCTTTTTAAATACCCTCGAATAATGACCGATTTCATAAGTCCAGCGTTCGACTCTATGTCCCAGCAACTTAATCAGCAGGATTTTCCTGCTGGGAGCCTCTATATTGTGGGAACTCCCATCGGCAATCTAGGTGACATCACTTTTAGAGCTGCACATGTTCTTAGGAATGTTGATGGAATCGCATGCGAGGATACTAGGCACACCGCCCCACTATTAAAGCAACTTGGCATCAATAAACCACTACTAGCACTGCACGAACACAACGAACTTGAAGCATCCAGCAAGGTTGTTAAATTGCTTCAAAGCGGTCAACGATGGGCCTATGTTTCTGATGCGGGAACGCCTGGAATATCTGATCCTGGCGCCCACCTAACTCAAACATGTCTAAATAACCATTTGCGCGTAATACCCATTCCAGGGGCCTCAGCAGTGAGCACTATCGCTTCGATTGCTGGTAATGCTTTAAACATTAGCGACGGAAAATTTCAGTTTGTAGGTTTTTTTCCCGTTAAAACCAAAGAGCAAGATGCATTTATTGGTGATATTGAAAAAGCAAGGGTTGGCACAATTTTTTATGAGTCCCCTCACCGAATTGAACAAACACTTAAAAAATTAGCTGGCTCAACTTTAATTCAAGAACGTCGTTTAATTATTGGCCGTGAATTAACTAAAAAATTTGAAACTATTAGCCATATTACCGTTGGAGAAATAAGCAACTGGCTAAGCACGCAAGATAGCATGAAAGGTGAATTCGCAATTTTGATTAGCGGGCGACCTCTGAAAGATCTAGCTGAGAACAATAACTCATATGAGGTTGATCAGTTAATTTCTGCGCTTTCTAAACATCTCGGCAGTAAGCAAATTGCTGAAATAGTAAGTGAGGTAAGTTCGATTTCAAAAAAGGATGCCTACCAACTAGCTCTAGAAGCAAAAAAGCCCACTGAATAGTGGGCTTTTTTCATAAATTAAGATTATTTCTTAGCAGCTTTTTTATCGTCTGCAGCCGCTTCAGGTGCAGGCTCTTTAGGCTCTGCAAACTTACCACCAGAAGCATTAACCATGTAAACGATTGCGCGACCAATTTCAAAGTCACTCACATCATCAGGCGCCGCACCACCGCGTGCTGGCATAGCATTTTTACCTTTAAGCGCTGATGCTAATAATGCGTTATAGCCAGCGCCGATACGTGAGGCCCACGCGCCATTATTACCAACTGCTGGTGCACCTGCTGCGCCAGTTGCATGACATGAAGCACAAACAGATTTATAAATTTCTTCACCGCTTTTAAATGTTTTAGGGCCGCTTGCATCTTTAAAATCAAGCATAGCTACTGGTTGAATTAATGTATTCGTTGCTTCAGTAGCAGCTTCATTACCCGCACCTTTGCTTTTGCCATTACCTACGTAGGTCATGATCATTAAAATGATAATTAGCGGCACAAAAAAACTAGCAAACACCATCACAATGAGTTGTTTAGGAGTTTTAATCAAATTACCGTGTTCTTCGCTCATCGCAATTTCCTTTTAGGCGTGTTTTATTGCAGTAATGTTTATATAAGTAGGGTGATTATAACGATGGTTTTTCATCGTCAATCAGTCTTCGATAAATTTTTATATATTTATTAACGACACTACAATGTCCCTTGTTTGTTTGGCGCCCGTAGCTCAGTGGATAGAGTATTGGCCTCCGAAGCCAAGGGTCGCTGGTTCGATTCCAGCCGGGCGCGCCACAAACCCTTGAATTTCAATAAAAAAAGCACCGCATGCGGTGCTTTTTTCTTAAGAAACTCTAATTACTTAGAGTCGCCAACAAAGTCAACGTTAACGCGACGGTTTGCAGCTTGGCAAGCGATAACTGCCGCTTGTGAACCTTTGCATGATGCAGGGTCAACTACAAAGTTAGTTGCGCCGTAACCAGCAGTAGTCATTTTGCTAGCAGGAATACCCTTGCCAACTAAATATGCATGAACTGCATTAGCACGTCTTTCTGATAATTTTTGGTTATAAGCAGCTGAACCGATTGAGTCTGTATACCCCTTGATAGAAACTGACTCAAGGTTGTAAGCAGCCATTTTAGAAGCAGCATTATCTAAATGCGCTTTACCTTGCGGAGTAATAACTGAAGAATTAAAAGCAAATGCAGCGTTTGAGTCTAATACGAAAGTGCCAGACATTTTTTGCTTAGCAGGAGCAGCTGGTGCTAATGCGCCATCACAGCCTTTGTTAGCAGTTGCAGGAGTCCAGTTGCTATCACGCCAGCAAAGTTCATCTGTACCGTTTTTAACAACAACGCCTGAACTTCCCCAGTTATCGTTGACTGGTTTTACTTCGTACGCTACCGGAGCAGCTTGGGTTGACGCCACTAATGAGGCAAGGGCGACAGCCATGCCAAATTTGCCAAAATTATTCATGCAAATCCTCCAAATATTTTTTAAAAATTGCTAAAAGTTGCAGGACAGAAAATAACACACAATCCCCTCCCAACATACCATTCAGGTCGATAGAAACGATTTAAGGGTAGAAAGGGGCATATAAAAAGAGTAATTATGTTGTTTATTCACAACGGGAAGAAATTTAAGTAACACCCTTAACTAATACAAACTGTCCTTTTTAGGCGAAAACGCCCAAACACCCTTTAATAGGGATACTTTTGAGCCCAACTTGTCCAATATCAAACAAATAAGGGTCAAATTTAATTAAAATATTACTAATTACTTAATAAAGTTAACTTTGATGTCAGAAACCTTAAATACCGCAGCACAAATAGAAACCCCAATTCCTGAAGGTCAACCTATTCCAAACCGCAAGGTGATTCGTGGCTGGCTACTTCCATTGTCTGAAAAAACAACCCTAAGAGGAATCATTCTCCTTCTCGTGGACTTAATGATCTGGACGGCATTAATTGCTGGTACGGTCCTCGCTGAAAATGTTCTTCTTAAAATTTTATTTGGTCTTGTTGCTGGCTTTTGGATTGGGCGCCTCTTTATTCTTGGGCATGATGCTTGCCATCAAAGCTATACGCCTCACAAAGAACTCAATAAATGGTTGGGAAGAATTGCTTTTTTAGTGTCAATCACGCCATACAGCCTTTGGGAGATTGGACACAACGTTGTTCATCACGGCCAAACCAACCTCAAGGGCTTTGATTTCGTATGGGCACCTTTAAGCGTTGAAGAGTATCAAGCACTACCTGCTTGGCGAAAAACACTCGAGCGTATTTACAGAAGCGGCTGGGGTCCAGTTCTTTATTACATGATTGAAATCTGGTGGATCAAAATGTTCTTCCCAAACAAGAAGAGCATGCCCTCAAACCGTAAAGTCTTTTTATGGGATAACTTATTGGTTAGTGCCTTTGGCATTCTTTGGATGGCAACCCTAACCTGGGCAGCCTTGGCGACCGAACAATCAATCTGGTTAACTTTAATTTGCGGCTTTTTAATTCCATTCCTTTTCTGGAATGGCATGATTGGCTTTGTTGTTTATGTTCACCATACACACCCAAGTGTTTCTTGGTATGACACAAAATCTGAGTGGTTAAGAGCGCAGCCATTTGTATCAACGACAGTTCATCTAACATTCAAATATCATATTGGCGCACTAATGCACCATATCATGGAGCATACTGCCCACCATGTAGATATGGGCGTTCCGCTCTATCGCTTAAAAAGTGCACAGGCTAAATTAGAAGAGATGCTTCCTGGTCGAGTCATTGTTCAAGAGTTCTCTTGGGACTGGTATTTCAAGACGGCAAAAACTTGCAAGTTGTACGACTTCAAAAATAAATGCTGGCTTGATTTCGAAGGCAATAAAACGGCTGAATCTATTAGAGTCATACTTAGTCCTGCTTAAAGCGGGGCTAAGTCAGAATAGGGTAAAATAGCAGTTTTGTTGCTTTAGGCTGTAAAGAAAATGACTACAACAACACCTGTCCCGGAAACAACAACTCCTTCATTAAAATTCTGCTCTTCTTGCAGTAGAGAGAAACGTCTTGAAGGTGGCACTTGGATTCCAACAAGCAATAGAAAACAACGCTGGATTTGCGCTAGCTGTTTGTACAACCGTACCCACAGAACTGGCGCAACAAAGGTTTAACTAAGCTTTATTAAGCTCTAACCCCAACAAAGGGGTTATTTTGCTGCTCTTCACCAAATGTTGACATTGGACCGTGCCCTGGCACAAAACTGATGTCTTGGCCAAGAGGGAAGAGTTTTTCTCGAATTGCTGAAATCAATTGATCGTGATTGCCCCGAGGAAAATCCGTTCTACCAATCGATCCAGCAAAAAGCACATCCCCAACAACCGCTAGTTTTGCATCTTTATCTACAAAAACAACATGGCCAGGTGTATGACCCGGGCAGTGATAGACATCAAAGACCTCTTTACCAACACTGACCTGATCACCATCCTCGAGCCAACGGCTTGGCTCAAATGCCTTGGCATGTCCAAAACCAAAGCGAACACTCTGGTCTGGCAACTGATCAATCCAAAAAGTTTCTTCTTTTTGAGGGCCGACAATTGGTACGCCTAATTTCTCAGCTAATTCAGAGGCCCCGGCACAATGATCTAAATGCCCATGGGTAATTAAGATACTCGTTACTTTTACACCAAGCTTGTTAATTGTTTCAAGGATTCGATCTAAGTCTCCGCCAGGATCAACAACCGCAGCTTCATTGGTTTGATCACAAATCAGAATTGAGCAATTTTGCTCAAAAGGGGTAACGGGAACAATGGCTAGTTTTAGTGACATCCCACTATCTTACCAATGTTCCCAATCTCATAATTAAGGATTAACTTACCAAGAAACTTCTGTATCGGCTGTTGCTGATACATGGTGAATACTTAAGTCAGCGCCATGATATTCGTCCTCAGGATCAAGGCGTAATCCACTTACTTTCTTGATGATGCCGTAAACCACAACACCACCAACCACAGCAATAACAATGCCTAAACCTGTTACGATTAATTGAGAGTAAATACTCACTCCGCCAAGTCCACCTAGCTCTTTTTGCCCAAAAATTCCGGCTGCGATTCCGCCCCAAACTCCACACAATCCATGAAGCGGCCAGACACCTAAAACATCATCAATCTTCCAGCGATTTTGTTCAAGCGTAAATACTTTGACAAATAATGCGCCCGCTACACCACCCACAATTAAAGCGCCAATTGGATGCATTAAATC
>CAZEHN010000052.1:0-2595 GCA_964511855.1 uncultured Polynucleobacter sp.
AAAAAAATCTTAGAAAAAGTTGGAGGCTCAAAATGAGTGCTACTAAGATTTATATACCAAGAGATAGTGCTGCATTGGCTGTTGGTGCTGATGAAGTTGCTGTTCAATTTGCATCTGAAGCCAAGAATCGTGGTTTAGATATTCAAATTATCCGTAATAGTTCCAGGGGAATGTTTTGGCTCGAAACATTAGTTGAAGTTGAAACACCCAATGGGCGAGTAGCTTACGGCCCAGTTGAAGAATCTGATGTTTCAAGTCTTTTGGATGCAGGAATACTTAAAGGGGAAAAGCATCCACTCTGTCATGGACTTACTGAGTTAATTCCTTACTTGGCTAAGCAAGAGCGTTTAACGTTTAGTCGTATGGGTATAACGGATCCTCTTTCATTGCAGGATTACGAGGCTCATGGTGGTTGGGTTGGCTTAAGAAATGCCTTAAAACTTGATGGTGCCGGCATTGTTAATGAGGTTCTAGAGTCCGGTTTGCGTGGTCGCGGTGGCGCAGCTTTTCCTGCGGGCATTAAATGGCGTACAGTTCTTCAAGCGCAAGCAGAACAAAAATATGTAGTTTGTAATGCAGACGAAGGTGATTCTGGAACATTCTCTGATCGCATGACGATGGAAGGTGATCCGTACATGCTGATTGAAGGTATGACGATCGCTGGAATTGCAGTTGGGGCTACAGAGGGTTATGTTTATATTCGTTCTGAATACCCTCACGCAATTGAAGTGATGAAGCAAGCAATCGAGCTTGCTAATAAAGCAGGGTTTTTGGGTGCCAATGTTTGTGGAAGTGATAAGAGATTTAATCTCCAAGTGCGCAAGGCTGCTGGTGCTTATGTCTGTGGAGAAGAGACAGCAATGCTTGAAAGTATTGAAGGTAAGCGTGGCGTCGTTAGGGCTAAGCCACCACTACCAGCTATTGAAGGTTTATTTGGTCAGCCAACTGTTATTAATAACGTAATTACGCTTGCTAGCGTACCAATTATTTTGGCCAAGGGTAGTCAGTTTTATAAAAACTATGGTGTGGGCCGTTCACAAGGCACTTTGCCATTTCAATTGGCGGGCAATATCAAGCATGGAGGCTTAGTAGAAAAAGCTTTTGGGCTTACTTTACGTGAACTGATATATGACTTTGGTGGGGGTAGTCGAAGTGGTCGACCAATTAAGGCGGTTCAAGTCGGCGGACCTTTGGGGGCCTATGTCCCAGAGTCACAATGGGATATTCCCCTAGATTATGAGGCATATGCAGCAGTAGGTGCAGTTGTTGGGCACGGTGGGATTGTTGTACATGATGATTCTGCAAATATGGCAAAACTTGCTCGCTATGCCATGGAATTCTGTGCGCTGGAGAGTTGTGGCAAATGTACACCTTGCCGCATTGGATCTACACGCGGGGTGGAAGTTATTGATCGAATCACAAGCTCAATTAATAAAGAACAAAATGTTCACTTATTGAGGGATTTGTGTAACACGATGGTTAATGGCAGTTTATGTGCGATGGGTGGTATGACACCGTTCCCGGTTTTATCAGCTTTAAATCATTATCCGAAAGATTTTGGTGTTCAAGAAGATCAAAAGGCAAAAGCATAGAGGTAATTATGTCGAATCATTTAATTAAAGAGATTGATTACGGAACACCAGCTCGCGAATCAGAAGAGTTGGTTGAGTTAACGATTGATGGTTATCAAGTTTCTGTACCTAAAGGAACTTCCTTGATGCGCGCGGCGGTTGATGCAGGTATACAAGTTCCGAAGCTTTGTGCAACGGATATGCTTGAGCCTTTTGGATCTTGTCGTTTGTGCTTGGTTGAGATTGATGGTCGAAAAGGTTTTCCAGCATCATGCACGACGCCTGCAGAATCTGGAATGGTCGTTAAGACTCAAACACCTAAATTGCAAGAACTTCGCAAAGGTGTGATGGAGTTATATATTAGTGACCATCCGCTCGATTGTTTAACTTGTAGTTCAAATGGTGATTGTGAATTACAAACTCAAGCAGGTGTAGTTGGATTGCGTAATGTTAGATACGGAGTAGGGGAGCAAGCAGGTGCACATCATTGCGATATGCAAAAGGATGAGTCAAATCCTTACTTCACTTATGATCCGAGTAAATGTATTGTTTGTAACCGTTGTGTGCGTGCCTGTGAAGAAACGCAAGGCACTTTTGCGCTAACTATTTCTGGGCGTGGTTTTGAGAGTCGAGTATCTCCTGGTCAAGATCAAGCTTTTATGGATAGTGAATGCGTTTCTTGCGGAGCTTGCGTACAGGCTTGCCCAACTGCAACGCTTCAAGAAAAATCTATCATTGAATTTGGTCAGCCAGAGCATAGTGTTTTAACAACATGCGCTTATTGTGGCGTTGGATGTGGATTCAAAGCAGAGATGAAGGGTACGACCGTAGTTCGTATGGTTCCTTGGAAAGATGGTAAAGCTAATGAAGGTCATTCATGTGTGAAGGGTCGCTTTGCTTGGGGTTATAGCACGCACAAGGATCGTATTACAACGCCAATGATCCGTGAAAAAATTACTGATCCTTGGACAAAAGTTAGTTGGGACGAAGCTTTTAGTTTTGCTGCTAAAAAGATTAAAGGTAT
>CAZEHN010000052.1:2695-7575 GCA_964511855.1 uncultured Polynucleobacter sp.
GTCGCGATGATTACATCTTTAGCGCATGTAGTTGTGACTGAAGGTTTGATGGCAGATGACTATGTTGCACAGCGTTGCGATGATAAGAGCTTTAAAGAGTGGCGTGATTTTGTTGCTCGACCAGAAAATTCTCCAGAAGCATTTGAGGCGGTTACTGGTGTTCCAGCGTCTGAAGTTAGAGCAGCAGCAAGGTTATATGCGAGTGGCCCTAATTCTGCGATCTATTATGGTTTGGGTGTGACTGAGCATGCTCAAGGTTCAACGACCGTTTTGGGTATTGCTAACCTAGCTATGGCTTGCGGCATGGTTGGTCGTGAAGGGGTAGGTATTAACCCACTTCGTGGTCAGAATAATGTTCAAGGTAGTTGTGATATGGGTAGCTTCCCTCACGAGTTGCCTGGTTATCGCCATATTTCGGATACGACAACGCGTAGTTTGTTTGAAGGTGCTTGGGGCGTAACGCTAAGTCCTGAGCCTGGCTTGCGTATTCCAAATATGTTTGAAGCTGCTTTAGATGGAAGTTTTAAAGGCTTATATTGCCAAGGGGAAGATATTGTTCAATCTGACCCAAATACGCAGCACGTTGAAGCAGCTTTATCTGCAATGGAATGCATCATCGTTCAAGATATTTTCTTAAACGAAACTGCCAAATTTGCACATGTATTTTTCCCGGGAAGTTCATTCTTAGAAAAAGATGGCACATTTACTAATGCAGAACGCCGTATTTCGCGAGTTTCTCAAGCAATGCCACCTTTGGCAGGTCTTGCTGATTGGGAGGTTACGCTTAAATTTGCTAAAGCGCTTGGGTATGAGATGCATTACGATCACCCAGAACAGATCATGCAAGAGATCGCGGCCTTAACGCCATCATTCCATGGGGTGAGTTACGAGAAGATTGAACGATTAGGATCGGTACAGTGGCCTTGTAATGAAAATACCTTAGAGGCTGGAACACCAATCATGCATATTGATAAATTTGTGCGTGGTAAAGGTAAATTCTTTATTACTCAATACATTGCTAGTGATGAAAAAGTTACTCAAAGGTTCCCGCTCTTATTAACGACAGGTCGTATCTTGTCGCAGTACAACGTTGGTGCTCAAACTCGTCGTACGGCGAATAATATGTGGCATTCTGAAGACATTCTAGAAATTCATCCGCATGATGCTCAAGAGCGCGGAATTAAAGACGGTAATTTTGTCGGTATTGAGAGTCGAGCTGGTAGGACTGTGCTTAGAGCTTTAGTTAGTGAGCGTATGCAGCCGGGCGTTGTTTATACAACTTTCCATTTTCCAGATTCTGGTGCAAACGTTATTACTACTGATAGCTCAGACTGGGCAACAAACTGTCCTGAGTACAAGGTAACCGCAGTGCAAGTAATTGTTGTTAGTGAAGAATCTGAATGGCAAGAGCGGTATAAGAAATTTAGTAAAAACCAGTTAGATTTACTTGCGAGCGCAAAGACTGCTGTTCCGGAGATGGCTACTAAGTAATGGAAAATCCTAAGCAATTGATGGATGGTGTTAAGAAGTTTGAAGTAACAACATGGGAGGATGGAAGCTCTACAGCTAGATTAGATGATCTGGCAGTAGAGGTCCCTGTAGCATTGGTTTTTAATGGGATTTCTCATGCGGTAATGATGGCAACCCCCATGGATCTAGAAGATTTTGCTTTGGGCTTTGGTATGACCGAAGGCTTATTTGATTCGCCAAAAGATTTGTATGGTGTTGAGCAAATAAACCGAACTGAAGGGGTTGAATTAGCGCTTGAGGTTTCTTCTGCATGCGAGTGGCGCTTAAAAGAGAGAAGAAGAACGCTTGCGGGAAGAACGGGGTGTGGACTGTGTGGTACGGATAGTCTGGATCAAGTCAAAAGACCATTAAAGTCGGTAGATGCTGTCCAGGTCTGTGGAAAAGCAGTTTTATTGGCTGAGCAAGAGTTGCGGCAATGGCAAAAATTGCAACAGTTAACTGGTGCAACTCATGCTGCGGCTTGGGTGAGTTTTGATGGGAAAATCCTCAAAATTCGTGAGGATGTTGGTCGTCATAATGCATTGGATAAGTTGATCGGTAGTTTGATTAAGGAAAATGTAAATCCTAAATCCGGTTTTATTTGTATTACGAGTCGTGCAAGTTTTGAGATGGTTCAAAAAGCGATTTCATTTGGATGTGGCGTGTTAGCTGCAGTATCTGCACCAACTGCCTTGGCAGTTGAGTTAGCAAATCAGTTTAATTTGGCTTTAGCAGGTTATGTACGAAACAACCAATTTGTGACGTATAGTTTTCCGGAGAGATTTTTAACAATCTAGCCGATTATTTGGATAGTGAGATAAACATGGATATTAAAAACCTTGTCACAATGGCTAATCGAATTGGCGACTTTTTTGAAAGTATGCCTAACCAAGAAGAGGCCAAGAAAGAAATTGCAACGCATATTAGTAAATTTTGGGAGCCTCGCATGAGGGAGGCTCTAATTGCGAATTTAGACAAAGAAACGACTTCTAATTTGCACCCTGCAATTAGAAGTGCTGTGATGGAGAACTTAGAGATGCTTGCAACTAAGAAAAGAGCAGCTGCTTAATGCATTCAAAGGTTCTTAAAACAAAAAACCCAGCATTGCTGGGTTTTTTGTTGCCTAATTAATTTAAATATTAGTTATTTGCAGCGTCGTACTTCCAATTACCTTTTTCGATTTTGACGATAACGCGGGCGCGTTGATCAAGGCCGTTATGGTCGTTAGCTGTCATGTTGTAGATGCCTTGACCGCCAGGTAAGTTTTTAACTTTTTCTAAATTATCACGAAGTGCTTTTCTGAACTCAGGTGTGCCTGGTTTAGCAACTTTTAATGCGGCAGGTGCTGCAGCGTTAATTAGTAAAGATGCGTCCCATGCTGCTGCACCGAATGTAGAAACAGTGCCTTTGCCATATTGTTTCTCGTATTTATCCGTGTACTCAAGCGCTGATTTTTTGACAGGATTTGAGTTTGGTAGTTGGCTACCAACTAAAACAGGACCAGCTGGCAAGAATGTGCCTTCGCAATCATTACCGCAGATTCTTAAGAAGTCATTGTTGGCAACGCCGTGAGTTTGGTAAATAGTGCCTGTATAACCACGTTCTTTCAAAGTCTTTTGTGGAAGTGCTGCAGGTGTGCCTGATCCAGCAATTAAGATTGCATCTGGTTTAGCTGATGTCAATTTAATAACTTGGCCAGTAACTGATGTATCTGTTCGAACATAACGTTCATTTGCAACGATTTCTAAACCAAAGCTTTTAGCAATTTTTGCGAACTCTTGATACCAGCCTTCGCCATAAGCATCAGCGAAGCCGATGAAGCCAACATTTTTATGGCCTGTTTTGCGCATATGCTCAGCAATCGCAAGTGCCATTTGAATGTCGTTTGCAGGTGTTTTAAAAATCCAAGTACGCTTAGCATCCATTGGCTCAACAATTTTTGAAGAAGCTGCTAATGAAATTACTGGCGTTTGAGATTCTGCAGCGATATCAATCATTGCTAATGAGTTTGGTGTGATTGTTGAGCCGATGATGACATCAACTTTGTCTTCTGTAATTAATTTACGCGTATTTTTAACTGCGCTTGTTGTGTCAGAAGCATCATCAAGGATGATGTAGTTTACTTTTTCACCACCAATTGTTTTTGGAAGCAATGAAATTGTATTTTTTTCAGGAATGCCTAGTGATGCAGCAGGGCCTGTAGCAGAAACAACAACGCCAATATTGATGTCGGCAATAGCATTAGCGCAGATTGCGCCCAAAGCACCAACTAATAACGCACTTTTAATAACTTTCATTTAATCCCCTAATTATGGTTCTTACAAGACAGATTCAGTAACAACTAAGGGGTCTTTTATAGCATAAAAGACCTCTAAAAAACATCTTTCTGGGGGTTAATCCTTAGCGGATTCTTGCTCCACAATTTTCCGAAATTGCAGCAGTGCAACATCAAAGTGTAGTGGGGTCATTGGCATATCTGTTGGGAATGCCATGTTTTTGTGCTGTGCAGTAATCATGTCACGATCTTCTTCAAATGCTAGCTCCAAAGATTTAAAAATTGCTTTGGTAACTTCTTCATCCCCGAGGTTGGATTGGTGGGATTGTTGGAAAAAATAGTGTGTTGAATTCTCAGTTTCTGGTGTTAATGTTTGGCAGCTATGGAGCTGAACAGCATTGGTCATATCGCCATCGGCATCCTTGATTGGTTTACCCCCAGATTTCATGAGTAATGTGCTTGGTAGTAGGAAGTCATATATAAACCACCGATCAATGTTTGTATCGAATGGCCTAAATTTTTGATAGTAGGGAGGTGGAGGTACGTTAGGTACGTGCCGTGTTACTCGAATGCCTCGTTGTCCTTCTTCATTAATCACTTCAATTTCTGGGCGGGCATGAGCAATGGCTGTCGAACCACCTAATGTTTTCTCATGAACATAGCTTAGGTGTGAAAAATCTAACAGGTTGTCCGAAATTAGTAGGTAAGGTGTGTCGTAATGAAGGTAGCCTGGGATATTTTTCCAGTCGGGATGATTGCATGAGAAATTATCTGGAAGATATTTTTCATCTGCACGTTCGGGATCTCCCATCCAAACAAAAACCCAGTTATTTTTAAAGGCAACTGGAAACTCTTTAACTTTAGCTTTTGAAGGGGGCTTGTCCATTGATGGAACTTCAACGCAAACACCATTGGCATCAAATTTCATGCCGTGGTATCCGCATCGCACACAGTCACCTTCTCTCCTGCCTTTTGAGAGTGGGGCATGTCTGTGGCAGCATCGATCCTCTAAAGCGGCAAAACTACCATCTGCTTTACGAATAACAATAATGGGTTGATTGAGTACTGTTCTTGTAAATATTTCAGGAGAATCAGC
>CAZEHN010000053.1:0-6884 GCA_964511855.1 uncultured Polynucleobacter sp.
ACTGGGGCCTTAAAGGTACTGAAGATCTAGGTGGCGGCTTGAAAGCTAACTTCTACGCTGAATCAGGTATCAACCCACGTAACGGCGCATTAAGCCAAACTGGTGGCGAATCTGGCGTTGCTCCTGGTGGCATTGCAAGCACAAGTTTGTTTGACCGTGGTTTGTATGTTGGTGTTGAAGGTAAGTGGGGTAGATTAGATCTTGGTAACAAGTTAAACCCATTCTTCGCATCACACGGCGGTATTCTTCCTGTGTCAGGCAACTCTGTAGCAACTAACGCTGCAGCAGCTCAAGGTTATTTCTTGCCTTTCGTACATAACTCAATCAACTACACATTGCCAACAATGGGTGGTTTCAATGCTGCTATCCAATACGGTACTGGCAATGCAATCAATGATTCATCTTCAGGCTCTACTGTTGCTGGCTCTGTTGACTATACTGTTGGTGGTTTAAACCTACGTGCTGCTGGTCAATATTTAGCTAAAAACGGTACTCCGCTTTCAGCAAACAACATTAATGCAACTTACTCTGGTAACAAATCACCATCAGTTGGCACATATTTGATCGGTGCTAAGTACAACATGGGTGCATTCACTGTTGGCGCTGGTTGGGTTTCTAACGTTGTTGGTGGTTACACAAACTCAACAGCTGCAGCAAGCACTCCAAACGGCTACACAGTTAACAACTACCAATTAGGTGTTGGCTACCAAGCTACTCCAGCTGTATTGTTAGGCTTTAACTGGATCGGTTCAACATCTGGTTCAAACTTGTTAAATGCTCAAGCACGTTATGCATTCAGCAAACGTACTCAAGCTTATGCACAATTAGGCTACGCTCTTAACACAGCTGGTTTAGGTGCTAACCAATTAAACATCGGTAACTTTGCAGCACTTTCTGGCTCAAGTGGTTCAAATATTGGTGGTGGTGTTACATTGGCACAACCTACATTTAACCAGTTCGCTGGTGGTGTTGGCTTGATCCACACTTTCTAATCTGATGTAGGACTTGTTCCTACTGAAGTTTGATAAGTTAAAAACCTACCGTAGAAATACGGTAGGTTTTTTTCAATTTTTTGATTGTTAAATATAGAAATATATAGATTCAAGACTCATTTTGTTATGATCTGAGTACTTATTTGTTAGGAAAAATTATGGCGAGTTTAGATCAGCATAAATGGACTGCTTCAGAAATTGAGGCACTTTTTGACTTGCCCTTTAATCAACTACTTACAAGGGCGCAAAGTACTCACCAAGAATATTTTCCTGAAGGGGATATTGAGCTAGCTACACTAATTTCTATTAAAACAGGTGGTTGTCCCGAAGACTGTTCATATTGCCCTCAAGCTGCCCGTTACGATACAGGCGTTGAGGCACAAAAATTAATGAATCTAGATGAAGTTTTAGTTGCTGCTCGTGCAGCAAAAGAGGCTGGTTCAAATAGATTTTGTATGGGCGCAGCTTGGCGATCTCCTAAAGATCGAGATATTGAAAAAGTCGCGAGAATGATTCGTGAAGTAAAAGCCCTTGGTTTAGAAACATGTGCAACACTTGGTATGCTCGAGGAAGATCAAGCTATCGCATTAAAAAAAGCCGGCCTTGATTTTTACAATCACAATATAGATACAAGCGAAGATTTTTACGGTTCAATTATTAAGACGCGTGAGTACCAAGATCGATTAGATACATTAGGAAATGTTAGATCAGCTGGCATGTCTGTTTGTTGTGGAGGAATTATTGGTATGGGCGAAACTAGAAAACAGCGAGCTCAACTTATTGCTCGTTTAGCCAATTTATCCCCATATCCAGAATCTGTTCCAATTAACCATTTAGTCCCTGTTGTTGGTACGCCACTAGCCAATCAAGAGCCTCTTGATCCAATTGAGTTTGTAAGAACTATTGCAGTAGCTAGGATTACGATGCCAAAAGCAAGGGTTAGACTCTCAGCAGGTAGGCAAGAATTAGGGCGTGCAGTTCAAGCAATGTGTTTCTTTGCTGGCGCAAATTCAATTTTTTATGGTGACAAATTATTAACGACGGGTAATCCTGAAGCAAATTCTGATAGAGATCTATTAACTGATTTGGGATTAAAGTTTAAGACACTTGAGACGACGGAAGTTGCAGTAAGTTGTTAATAAATTAGTTCTAGAAGTTAAATAAAAGCCTGCTTTATAAAGTGGGCTTTTTTAATTCGCAGAAAATTTATTCGATGAAATAATTTAATCGTAGCAAATTAACAACAAAATAAAATTTTTAAAAACTTGTTTATTTGCAACACATTTTCCAAATTTTATTTTTTTAGAAACAACTAAAGACTTTAGTTAGAAGCTTTTTAAGCTCAAGATAAAAGCAAAAAAAGTTTCATTCTATATGAGCTTTAATAATATTCACATCCAAATACTTTAACTAATCTTGTATTTGGATTAGTCCAAATCTTCGTAATTGTAGTTATTTGCACGATTTTTATACTTCGTTCAGTAATTCAATCATTGCGATTGAGTTAATGCAGATTGAGATAGAGAAGTAAGCCATGTTTCTATATCAATCAACCTAAATTACTAATTGATATATTAAGGAAATGAAGATGAAAAAATCATTATTCGCAATTGCAGCACTCACTACAATCGCTGGTTCAGCTCAAGCTCAATCTAGCGTTACTCTGTTTGGTTTATTAGATGCAGGTGCATATTACATAAATGGAGTTACAACAAGCAGCAATAATACTTTTGGCGTGCTTTCAAATACTATCTCCTCTTCAAACTGGGGGGTTAAAGGTACTGAAGATCTAGGGCATGGTTTAAAGGCCAGATTTTATGCGGAATCAGGTATCAACGTTCGGAATGGTGCATTGGGCCAAAGTTCGGCTGAGAAAGCAGACGTATCTTCCACTGGAGCCCCGGTATTAACAACATTATTTGATCGTGGTTTATATGTGGGCTTGGAAGGTAATTGGGGATCATTAGATATTGGTAATAAATTGAACCCACTTTGGGCTGCAAATAGCGGAATTCTTCCTGTGTCTGGTAACTCTGTATCTACTAACACAGCAAAAACATTGGGATATGGTAATAGTAACTTCACACATAATTCTTTAACTTATACATTGCCAAAATTGTCGGGGTTCAATGCTTCGATTCAGTATGGCTTTGGTAACGCAGTTAGCGGTGCAGCTGCAGGAGGTTCGGCAGCCGGTTCAGTATTGTCTGGCGCAGTTGATTACACTACCGGCGGTTTAAATGTTCGGGCAGCAGCACAAAAACGTTGGGGTAACGGTACTTATCTATCAGCAAACTTTACTGGGGATACAGCAGGACCATCATCAACAAATCTAAACGCAAAGTCTGTAAATCAAACTACATACTTATTAGGTGCTAAGTACAAAATTAGCGATTTCACAATTGGCGCAGGCTGGATTTCTAACGATGTTACCCCTGGTGTTGGAGTTGCAGTAATTAACGCATCTAAATACGCTAATAACTATATGAATAATGCATTTCAAGTTGGTGTTGGTTATCAAGCTACGCCTGCAGTATTGCTTGGCTTAAATTGGGTTGGCGCAACATCTGGCTCAAATTTAATCAATGCACAGGCACGTTATGCATTTAGTAAGCGTACTCAAGCTTATGCTCAAGTTGGCTATGCAATGAACAAAAATGGTTTAAATGGCGCTGGTTTAGGTAATTTCTTAGCGTTAGATGGATCAAATGGGCAGTCAGGTGTGGCAAAGTATGAAGATGCTCAAGGGCCAACAGGATTTAACCAACTTGGTTTAGGCGTAGGTGTAATTCATACGTTTTAATTTGATTTAGGAGTAGTGACCTAATTTAAGTGGAGTAGTGCCCCCAACCGAAGGGACGCGGTTGGGGGAATTTTCCTTTCTGATTTATTGCAAACCATCTATGGTCATTTTTATTCTAGCTAAGAACATCGCTATATTAACTATTCTGTAATAAGTCCTGCGACCTATCTTTTGCGGAACCAATCACTATTCCCGCACCAAAGCGGCTTTTAGATATGCCCTTAAGAAAACTCTTATTGCTCGAACAATATACAAACCTAAATTATTGTTTTTAATTACTTGAATAATTAAATCAATTAAATGAGAGATCATTTATAACCAACAAAAATTAATACCTAATTAATATTAGGCTCTACTTAAACTATCAACTAACTATAGTGATTGTTTTGTTTGTGGCGATTTGTTCTGCGACTATGTAGCATATCTACGTTCATTTCAGCACTTAATTCTGAAGCATAGAATCGTTCAATCATCTCTACAGATGTTCTGGCATTCCTTGCTAAGGTTAATAAATCGATGCCTTGCCCAAAAAGCAATCGATTAGTTATCGCTGTATGTCGCAGACTATAAAGAGACCGACCTTGACCAAGTCGACCATATCGTAAGCCTGCAAATATCAATATTTTTCTAAAATCTCTACTAATAATGTAAATCGCATCTTCACGATTCTGTATTTCAGGTAAAAATAAATAATCTGATAATTTACCGTATCCTTTAGCAAAATTTGCTTTTAACAATCGCTCATAAATATCTACAGCAATCGGCATTGAAACAATTTGTGTTTTATGTTTCTTTGTCTCAGGCAGGGTTAATCGTAAATAGACATTTTTTCCTCTAATAATTTGGATATGTTCATTCTTTATTAATTTAATATCAACAGGTCTTACAAATGTGTTGACCATAAATCTTATTAATAAATGCATTTCTGAAATAACAAATTTATTATTGGTAAAAATTCCACCAGCCCGACATCTCCAGTTTTCAATGGTACTTGAAGAGTATTCCGCGAACCAATCATGATTAATCATGCGTTTAGCTGTTCGCACAATTTGTTTATATTCAGTTAATGTAAATCCCCCGCGAGATGTGCTGTTGTTTTTAATCGTTGGAAATGTTGGGAGTGAACTAATTAATCCTTTTTGCAAGGCATATTTCATCAACTTACGTAAGGCATTTAAATATTGTCCAATTGTCCCTAATGAGAGATTTTGTTTTTTTAGATAGTCAACAAATTCCGAAAGTGAAGGGTAATTTATAAATTCAATTGGGTGATTAATTAACCATGGTAATACGTGCTTATAAATTCTAGATTTGAGCATTTTGAGAGAGCGCTGAGTTGTCTCACCTCTGCTTAAGTTAACTTCTTCTTGAGCTAGAAATTCAAGAGTTAATCTGATCACATCATTTTCTAAGTGGGTAGTTAATGAAGTGGTATCCATAGGTATTTTCACAATGAAAAATACCTAAGGTTATTACTTATATAAATTATAAGTAAATTTAGGGAATATATGAATTTTGTATATATTCGATAAATCAGAACCTTGCGGGTTTTTGTAAAGATAAAAATAAACTGCCCCACTTCATAAGAAGCGGGGCAGTTTATTTTTCTCACTTCAGTAGGAGCAAGTCCTACATCAGATTAGAAAGTGTGGATCAAGCCAACACCACCAGCGAACTGGTTAAATGTAGGTTGTGCCAATGTAACACCACCACCAATATTTGAACCACTTGAGCCAGAAAGTGCTGCAAAGTTACCGATGTTTAATTGGTTAGCACCTAAACCAGCTGTGTTAAGAGCGTAGCCTAATTGTGCATAAGCTTGAGTACGTTTGCTGAATGCATAACGTGCTTGAGCATTTAACAAGTTTGAACCAGATGTTGAACCGATCCAGTTAAAGCCTAACAATACAGCTGGAGTAGCTTGGTAGCCAACACCTAATTGGTAGTTATTAACTGTGTAGCCGTTTGGAGTAGTTGCTAAAGAATTGGTGTTTGTGTAACCACCAACAACGTTAGAAACCCAACCAGCACCAACAGTGAATGCACCCATGTTGTACTTAGCACCGATCAAATATGTACCAACTGATGGTGATTTGTTAGTAACAACACCATTAGCGTAAGTTGTATTGATATTATTTGCTGAAAGCGGAGTACCGTTTTTAGCTAAATATTGACCAGCAGCACGTAGGTTTAAACCACCAACAGTATAGTCAATCGCACCGTTGATTACAGAACCAGCTGAAGAATCATTGATTGCATTACCTGCGCCGTATTGGATAGCAGCATTGAAACCACCCAATGTTGGCAATGTGTAGCTGATTGAGTTATGTACGAAAGGTAAGTTATAACCTTGAGCTGCTGCAGCATTAACAGCTACAGAGTTGCCTGACACAGGAAGAATACCGCCATGTGAAGCGTAGAATGGGCTTAGTTTGTTACCAAGATCTAATCTACCCCAGTTACCTTGAACACCAACATACAAACCACGGTCAAACAATAATGTGCTAGCGATGCCGCCTGAAGTAACACCATTTTCACCAGCAGTTTGGCTTAATGCGCCGTTACGTGGGTTGATACCCGCTTCTGCATAGAAGTTAGCTTTCAAGCCGCCACCTAGATCTTCAGTACCTTTAAGGCCCCAGTTTGAAGAAACAATAGTATTAGCCAATACACCCCAAGCTGCTGAGCCTGTTGTTGTATTTTGAGTTTGGTTTACGCCATAAGCACCAGCGTCTAATGCGCCGAACAATGTAACGCTTGATTGAGCTTGTGCAGTGCCAGCGATTGCGCTTAATGCAGCAAGTGCGAGTAGTGATTTTTTCATTCGTAAATCTCCGTAATTTACGAATGATTAGAAAAATCTTAACTACATATAGCTATTAATCTTTATTGATACTATTTTTTCTGCTCTTGTGCAGGGCGCTTCCCTATTTGAACGTTAACCGTCAAATTATCATTGCCACGCTCAACAAGGACTTTTGCTTCGCTTCCTGGAGTTAGTCCTGCTACGTTATTTAAAAGACCTCTAACATCCTCAATTGGCTTGCCATTAATCTCTTTTAGTATGTCGCCTGATTTGATTCCACTTT
>CAZEHN010000054.1:0-6101 GCA_964511855.1 uncultured Polynucleobacter sp.
ATACGATTAACAATGCGCCACAACCAACCAGTACCTTCACGGCAAGGTGTGCATTGACCGCATGATTCTTCATGATAGAAATAAGACAAACGCAACAAAGACTTAACCATGCAACGTGTTTCATTCATCACGATGACCGCACCCGAACCCAACATTGAGCCTGCTTTAGCAATGCTGTCGTAATCCATATCAGTAGCCATCATCATGTCACCAGGAACAACCGGCGCAGATGAACCACCAGGAATAACAGCCTTGATCTTTTTACCTTCGCGCATACCACCAGCTAGCTCTAACAATTTAGAGAAAGGTGTACCCAAAGGAATTTCATAATTACCAGGGCGCTCTACGTCACCAGAAATTGAAAATATCTTTGTACCGCCATTGTTTGGCTTGCCCATTTTTGCGTAAGCATCAGGACCTACTCTCAAAATAAATGGGACAGCAGCAAAAGTTTCAGTATTGTTAATCGTTGTAGGCTTGCCATACAAACCAAAACTTGCTGGGAACGGTGGCTTAAAGCGTGGCTGACCTTTTTTACCTTCCAAAGATTCAAGCAACGCAGTTTCTTCACCGCAAATGTATGCGCCATAACCATGGTGCGCATGCAATTGGAATGAGAAATCGCTACCTGCAATCTTGTCACCAAGATATCCAGCCGCACGAGCCTCTTCCAAAGCCTGCTCAAAGCGAGCATAACCTTCCCAGATTTCTCCATGAATATAGTTGTAACCAACACGAATACCCATTGCATATGCAGCAATCGCCATACCTTCGATAAGTGCATGTGGGTTGTAACGAATAATGTCACGGTCTTTAAATGTGCCCGGCTCACCTTCGTCAGTATTACAAACTAAATATTTATCCCCAGGGAATTGACGTGGCATAAAGCTCCACTTCAAACCTGTTGGGAAACCTGCACCACCACGGCCACGCAATCCAGATGCTTTTACATCTGCAATCACCTGTTCGGGCGTAATTTTTTCAGCTAATATTTTTTTCAACTGCGCATAACCACCGCGCGCTTCGTAATCTTTTAAATGCCAATTTGAGCCATCAAGACCCGCCAAAATCAATGGGTCGATGTGACGCGTATGCAATGATGTCATGCTGCACCTCCGGCTGATTTAGCCTTGAGGTCATCGATCAATTGATCTAACTTTTCATTACTCAAAAAGCTACACATAGTTTTATTGTTTACCAAAGCAACTGGCGCATCACCACAAGCACCCATGCACTCACCTTCTTTAAGAGTAAATGTTCCACAGGCAGTGGTTTCGTTGAAATCAATTCCCAACTTTTGCTTTAAATATTCAGCTGCACGTCGACCGCCAGATAATTCACATGGCAAATTAGTACAAACTGTTAATTTGAATTTACCAACTGGTTTTGTGTCGTACATGTTGTAAAACGTAGCGACTTCTTGGACCCAAATCGGGGGCATATTCAAAATAGCAGCAACCTCTTCAATTGCTTCAGGAGGGAGCCATCCATACTCATCTTGAGCCACGGCTAATGCAGCCATTACTGCAGATTGTTTTTGATCAGCAGGATACTTTGCAATATTGCGATCAATTTCTGCGCGGGCTTTGGAGGAAAGCGTTGTCATTTCTATTTCTTCCTAGCGGTCAATTTCGCCAAACACGATATCTTGGGTACCAATGATGGTCACAGCGTCAGCGATCATATGACCACGTGCCATTTCATCTAAGGCGGCTAAATGTACAAAACCTGGGGCGCGAATCTTCAAACGATATGGCTTATTCGCGCCGTCTGAAACCGCATAAATACCAAACTCACCCTTTGGATGCTCTACTGCAGCATATGCTTGACCTTCAGGAACATGCATACCCTCAGTAAATAATTTAAAGTGGTGAATTAAGTCTTCCATATTTGACTTCATATCAACACGTTTCGGTGAAGTCACTTTATGGTTTTCACTCATCACTGAACCTGGATTTGCTCTTAACCAATCCACGCACTGTTTAATAATGCGATTCGATTGGCGCATCTCTTCAACGCGCACCAAATAACGGTCATAGGAGTCGCCATTTACGCCAACTGGAATATCAAAATCTAGGCGGTCATAAACTTCATAAGGCTGTTTCTTACGTAAGTCCCACTCAATACCTGAACCACGAAGCATTGCACCAGTAAAGCCAAGATTTAATGCGCGCTCTGGAGAAACAACGCCAATACCAACTAAACGTTGCTTCCAAATACGGTTATCAGTTAACAACGTTTCATATTCATCAACATAATGAGGGAAGCGATTTGTAAAGTCTTCAATGAAATCTAATAATGAACCCTGGCGGTTTTCATTTAATTTCTTGGTTGATTTTTCACCACGAATTTTGCTTGCAGAATACTGAGGCATGACATCAGGAAGATCACGATAGACCCCGCCTGGTCGATAGTAAGCAGCATGCATACGCGCACCTGAAACAGCCTCATACATATCGAACAAATCTTCACGTTCACGGAATGCGTACAAGAAGACTGCCATTGCTCCAACGTCTAAACCATGACAACCAATCCACAACAAGTGATTCAACAAACGTGTAATTTCATCGAACATTACGCGAATATATTGAGCACGAAGCGGAACATCAATCTGCAACAATTTCTCAATAGCCATGACATAAGCATGCTCATTGGCCATCATTGAAACATAGTCCAAACGATCCATATAAGGGACGTTCTGAACCCAAGTACGTGTCTCAGCTAACTTTTCAGTTGCTCTATGCAATAAACCAATATGTGGGTCTGCACGTTGAATAACTTCACCATCAAGCTCCAATACTAAACGCAATACACCATGCGCAGCCGGATGTTGTGGACCAAAGTTAAGAGTGTAATTTTTGATATCAGCCATGATTAAGCCCCATAACTTTCTTCACGAATTACCCTAGGAGTAACTTCACGAGTTTCTACAGTCACAGGTTGGTATACAACACGCTTCTGCTCAGGGTCATATCGCATTTCAACATGACCAGTAACTGGGAAATCTTTACGGAATGGATGTCCAATGAATCCATAGTCAGTCAAGATTCGACGTAGGTCTTCATGTCCTTCGAAAATAATACCAAACAAGTCAAACGCTTCACGCTCAAACCAGTTAGCAGCATTCCAAATACCATTAACTGATGGAACTACTGGGAAATCATCATTGGGGGCAAACACTACGACTCGCAAACGCCAATTATTCTGAACTGACAATAAATGAGTTACAGCAGCAAATCTCAGCCCATCCCATGTACCATCCGCATAAGCCTGATAGTCCATGCCGCAAAGGTCAATCAACTGTTCAAAACCAAATTGCGGTTCGTCACGCAATTTAAGTGCGACAGCTAAATAGTCTTCTGCTTTTACTGTCAAGGTTAATTCGTTTAACGCTGCTTCAACTTTAGCAATATTGCCAAATGATTTTTCTAGATGCTGTTTAAGCTGCAAAAGGTGCTCAGTCATTTCTTAGCCCCTTAATCTTTACGCGCGATTGTCGATGTACGACGAATCTTCGCTTGAAGTTGAATAATGCCGTACATCAATGCTTCTGCAGTTGGAGGGCAACCTGGAACATAAACATCAACAGGAACAATGCGATCACACCCTCTTACTACTGAGTAAGAGTAGTGGTAATAACCACCACCATTAGCACAAGAACCCATAGAAAGAACCCATCTTGGCTCAGGCATTTGGTCATAAACTTTTCTTAGCGCTGGAGCCATCTTGTTACATAAAGTACCAGCAACAATCATTAAGTCCGACTGACGTGGTGATGGTCTAAAAACCACCCCAAAACGGTCCAAGTCATAACGGGCAGCACCCGCATGCATCATTTCAACCGCGCAACATGCAAGACCAAAGGTCATCGGCCACAATGAGCCTGTACGCGTCCAGTTAATGAGCTTATCAGCCGAGGTGGTGATAAAGCCTTCTTTAAGTAATCCGTCAAGTGCCATTAGTTATCTACCGTTTGAGTTTGAACTATTCCCAGTTCAAAGCGCCTTTTTTCCAGATATAAACAAAACCAACAATAAATTCGAGTAAGAAAATAATCATTGATGCGTAACCTGCCCAACCAATATCTTTTAACGCCACACCCCAAGGGAATAAGAATGCCGTTTCAAGGTCAAACAGAATAAAAAGGATGGCCACAAGGTAGTAACGGACGTCGAATTTCATACGCGCATCTTCAAACGCTTCGAAACCGCACTCATATGGGGATATTTTTTCCGAGTCAGGATTAGATGGGCCAAGAATTTTGCCCAAGAACATCGGAACTAATCCTACGCCAATACCGACGAGGATAAACAGGAAAACGGGGAAGTATGTGCCTAGATTCAATTGA
This sequence comes from uncultured Polynucleobacter sp., assembly GCA_964511855.1. GTDB lineage: Bacteria > Pseudomonadota > Gammaproteobacteria > Burkholderiales > Burkholderiaceae > Polynucleobacter. The sequence continues at coordinate 4,349 of CAZEHN010000054.1, forward strand.
TTTCCTGCAAAAATATGTTCATAGAACTTTCAAAATTTATCAACTTTTCCTGGTGCCGACGGCGAGACTCGAACTCGCACAGCCTAAGCCACTACCCCCTCAAGATAGCGTGTCTACCAATTTCACCACGTCGGCAATTTACTACTGTCTATACCTAGATTTTAGCCTTTTTCTAAGTCGTAAAGCAAAAAACTGCCGACAATACTTGATTACTTCGGTACAGAACCATCTTTCGCAGGAGCAACCTCTTTTACAGGCTCTGGAGTTGCTTTTTCTGCTGGCGCTGTTGCAGCTGGAGTGGCTAAAACACCCGCCCCTTGAGATTTATGAGCACCAATATAGGTAATTCCTAATGTGCTTGCAAAGAAAACAGTGGCCAAAATCGCCGTTGTCTTAGATAAAAAATTAGAAGATCCAGTTGCACCAAAAATACTGCCAGAAGCACCTGATCCAAAAGCAGCACCCATGTCAGCGCCCTTACCTTGTTGAACAAGCACCAAAACAATCACGCCAATCGCGCAAATGATTTGGACAATAATCAAAATTGACTGCAATAAATCCATTTTCTATCCCTACTATCTTTAATTAACTAATCACGCTTGGCAAATTGCCAAAAATTCTTCCGCCTTTAACGAGGCGCCCCCAATTAGGCCCCCATCAATGTCAGGCATTGAAAATAACTCAGTCGCATTATCCGCCTTCACGCTACCACCATACAAAATCTGAACTTTAGAAGCAATAAGCTCATCCAATTTGGCTAAGTTAAAGCGAATAAAGCGATGCACATCCTGAGCCTGCTCTGGTGTGGCCGTTTTGCCAGTGCCAATCGCCCAAACAGGCTCATAAGCAATAACAACTCGAGACATATCTTCCTGCAACAGATCAATCACTGCTTTTAACTGTTCTACAACAATAGCTTCGGTTCGACCTTCTTCTCGTTCTTTAAGGCTTTCACCCAAACAAACTACAGGGATTAACCCTGCATGAATCGCAACCCGGGCTTTCTTAGCCACCAATTGACTCGACTCTGCATAACGAGCTCGTCTTTCTGAATGACCAACTAACACATACTTACAACCCAACTCCTTGAGCATAATCCCGGAAATATCACCCGTGAATGCCCCAGAAGTCTCTTCAGATAAATCTTGAGCCCCCAGCATGATCTGAGAATCTGCCAACAAACCATTGCATTGATGCAAATAAATTGTCGGTGGACAAATCCCTACCACTCGGCGCTCTTGATCAATGCCCTGTTGAGCAAGTCCTCGAGAAAGCGCACCAATTAACTGCTCATTGAACTCAAAATTTCCGTTCAACTTCCAGTTACCGATAACTAGCTTGGCGCGCATCCTCTTGGCAACCCCAAATTATTGGTCTTGTTGTTGGCTTGATTGCTCACCTTCTGAAGCAACTTCTGTTGTTGCTTGTTGCAAAGGAGCAATTGAACCACCTTCTTCAGCCATTGCAGCTTTCAAAGATAGACGCAAACGACCACGCTCATCAGCAGCTAGTAATTTAACGCGAACAACTTGACCTTCTTGCAAGTAATCTTTAACTTCTTTAACGCGCTCATTAGCAATTTCAGAAATATGCAACAAGCCATCTTTACCAGGAAGAATATTGACCAATGCGCCAAACTCTAAAAGCTTAACTACTGGGCCTTCATAGATTTTGCCAACTTCAGCTTCAGCAGTAATACCTTCGATGCGACGCTTAGCCTCTTCCATGCCTTCAGCACTTGTTGAAGCAATTG
>CAZEHN010000055.1:0-5845 GCA_964511855.1 uncultured Polynucleobacter sp.
ACCGCTTCTTTAGCGATACGGAATACATTACTACGACGGCCGCGGTAACCCTTGGCAGCGTCTGTTACTTTTTTATGACGGGCACGTGCTGTGACCCCGCGTTTAACTCTTGGCATGAGATTCTCCTAAATTCGATCGATTAAGCGTAAGGCAACATGGCGCGAACTGATTTCACATCAGAATCGTGCACTGCTGTAGCACCACGTAAATGACGCTTATTCTTAGTCGTCTTCTTGGTTAGGATATGGCGCTTGAACGCTTGACCACGCTTAATAGATCCGCTACCGCGAACCTTAAAGCGTTTAGCTGCACCGCTTTTGCTCTTCATCTTGGGCATGACTGCTCCCTTTTCACTAATTTGTGCGACTCAGGTGGCGATCGACGATCACACTTCCTTAACCCAGACACACTTATATGAGCTTTTCGCTCTCTTACTACCTACTACTAAAACTTATTTCTTCTTCGCTGGAGACAACACCATCACCATCTGGCGGCCTTCCATCTTAGGAAACTGCTCAACTTGGCCATACGGCTCCAAGTCAGCCTTTAATCTTTCTAACATCCGCACACCAATCTCTTGGTGAGCCATTTCTCTACCTCGAAAACGCAACGTAATCTTCGTTTTGTCGCCGTCTTCTAAAAACTTAATGAGGTTACGAAGCTTCACTCCATAATCGCCATCATCTGTACCAGGGCGGAATTTTACCTCTTTTACCTGAATGACCTTCTGTTTTAGCTTGGCTTCATGCTGACGTTTGGCTTCTTGATACTTAAACTTGCCATAGTCCATGACTTTACAGACCGGTGGAACAGCGGTTGGAGCAATCTCCACCAAGTCCACTTCCTGCTCTTCAGCTATACGTAAAGCATCAAAAAGCTTAACTACACCAAGTGCTTCCCCATCTGGGCCAACCAATCGTACTTCAGGTACTGTAATTTCCCGGTTTATACGATGCAATTTATCAGTAGCGATCTTCGCTTCCTTTCAAAAAAACAATAAAAAAGCCGTAGCAGCCCTTAACTTACTGGGTACCGACCTTCTGGGACACTTCCTGTTGGAGTCGGGCAGCGAAAGCATCAATTGGCATAACACCTAAATCGACACCGCCTCGGGCACGCACGGCGATAGTATTTCCATCTTGTTCTTTATCTCCAACCACAATGAGATAAGGAATCTTCTGTAATGCGTGTTCCCGTATTTTATACGTAATTTTCTCATTACGCAAATCGCTAATGACTCTAAAGCCTTGTTTTTTCAGGATTTGCTCAACTTTTAGGGCGTAATCGGCCGTATTTGCTGAAATATTCATCACCACAGCCTGTACTGGCGATAGCCAAGCAGGCATCGCTCCAGCGTGATTTTCGATCAAAATACCGATAAATCGCTCTAAAGAACCCACAATTGCACGGTGAAGCATGACCGGCACCTTACGGGAGTTGTCTTCGGCGACGTATTCAGCGCCCAATCTTGCCGGCATTGAGAAATCGACCTGCATTGTGCCGCACTGCCAAGAACGTCCAATCGAGTCTTTGAGGTGATATTCGATCTTCGGACCGTAAAAAGCACCTTCTCCTGGCAATTCTTCCCAAGTTTGGCCAGATGCACTTAAAGCAGCTCTTAAAGCTGATTCGGCTTTATCCCAAATCGCATCATCTCCTACGCGTTTTTCAGGGCGTAAGGCCAATTTAACTTCAACATCTGTAAAGCCAAAGTCTTTATAAACTTCGCGAACCACTTTGTCGAAAGCAGCTACTTCTGACTGAATTTGATCATCTGTACAGAAAATATGACCATCATCTTGCGTAAAACCACGCACGCGCATTAATCCATGCAAGGCGCCTGATGATTCATTACGGTGACATTGGCCAAACTCGCCAAATCTAAGTGGTAGTTCACGATAACTATGTAAGCCCGCATTAAAGATTTGTACATGGCCTGGGCAGTTCATTGGCTTTAATGCATATGAACGATTCTCAGACTCAGTCGTAAACATGTTGTCTTTATAGTTATCCCAGTGGCCAGATTTTTCCCATAAGCCACGATCTAAAATCTGCGGCGCTTTAACTTCTTGATATCCATGATCCTGATAAATGCGGCGCATGTACTGTTCAACTTGTTGCCAAATCGTCCAACCTTTTGGATGCCAGAAAATCAATCCGGGCGCTTCTTCTTGGAAGTGGAATAAATCAAGCGCACGACCTAATTTACGATGGTCACGCTTCTCAGCTTCTTCAAGCATATGAAGATACGCTTCTTGATCTTCTTTCTTAGTCCACGCTGTTCCGTAAATACGTTGCAACATCTCATTCTTGCTATCACCACGCCAATAGGCGCCCGCAACCTTCATGAGTTTGAATACTTTCAACTTACCAGTTGATGGTACGTGTGGGCCACGGCATAAGTCAGTGAAGTTACCCTCTGTATATAAAGAGACATCTTCACCTTGTGGAATGCTGCCGATCAATTCAGCTTTGTAAGCCTCACCCAAGCCTTTGAAATAAGTAATTGCTTCATCACGTGGCAATACCTTACGCGTAATGATCTCGTCTTTCTTAGCGAGCTCAGTCATTCGCTTTTCAATTGCTTCTAGATCTTCAGGTGTAAATGGGCGTGAATAAGCAAAGTCGTAATAGAAACCTGAATCAACAACTGGTCCAATCGTGACCTGTGCTTCTGGGTAAAGCTCTTTGACCGCATACGCCAATAAGTGAGCCGTTGAGTGACGAATAACTTCCAAACCTTCTGGGTCTTTATCCGTAACAATTGCTAAATCAACATCTTTATCAATTAAGTAGCTTGTATCAACTAACTGACCATTAACCTTACCTGCCAAAGCTGCTTTAGCAAGACTTGATCCAATGCTTTGAGCCACGTCACGTACGGTCAAAGGCGCATCAAATTCGCGTTTTGATCCATCGGGCAAAGTAACTACTGGCATGTGAGCTCCATTAAGGTTAAATACAAGTTCAGCAAATAAAAAAGCGCGGCGCCTTTGAGGCCATCCGCGCCATATTATTACTACTTAAATCTATTTCTAGGTGAACCTAGGTACTACAAATATCGTTGGTAGGCTCGATTGGATTCGAACCAACGACCCCTACCATGTCAAGGTAGTGCTCTAACCAACTGAGCTACGAGCCTAATGAAGCTAGTATTCTATCACTTCCGACGTGCCTGTGTCACTCCTCTGACTTCCTGCAAGGCAATAATGGCTGCAAAAAGCTCATCCACCTTAGGTATTTCAATCGAAAACTGCATATGCGCCATACCCCTCGTTGACTGAGTTCGAACCCCAACTACATTGATTTTGAGTTTGGCAAATACATCCGATATATCTCTCAATAAGCCCTGACGGTCGATGGCATCAACAACCACCTCACCGGCAAACAGTGCTTTTGAATCCGATTTTCCAACTTGATCACCCCAAGCTGTACGAATAATTCTTTCTGGGGCTCGTGCCATCAGCTGTTTTAGTGTCGCGCAATCATCCCTATGAATCGAGACACCTCGACCTTTTGTCACAAACCCACTAATTGGATCTGGTGGCACAGGTCTGCAGCACTTGGATAACTGAGTAAGTAAGGAATCAACACCGACAACGAGGACATCCCCCATCTTGCCTGTATGTTTGTTCTTACTTGGCTTAACAACCATCTCCACCATCGGTGGCTCTTCCAGTTGATTTGACTTGATTGTCGGCTTAGATGCTTTTTCTGCTTTTAACTCTTTTAGCTCATTCTCAGCTTCTTGTGCATTAAACCAAGCCCTGACTTTGGACTTGGCTCGGTGTGACGCAAGATATCCACGATCAGCCATCAGCCAATCACGCGATGGACCACCATTTTTGACCGTAATAATTTCTACAGTTTGCCCATTCTTAAGCGGTGTATCGAGTGGAACCATTACCCCATCCACTTTTGCCCCACGACAACGATGACCTAAATTGGTATGGACAGAATAAGCAAAATCAATTGGTGTTGAACCAGGCTCAAGACCGATCACTTGTCCAAGTGGCGTTAAGACATAAATGTGGTTATCAATCGCCTGCCCTTTTAGTTGATCCCAGGCATCTTCTTTCCAAGCAATCAATTGACGAGCAAGTGCAATGCGTCGTTCGTACTCAACCGCCGCACTAACCGTACCAGTTTTAGACCCTTCTTTATATAACCAGTGCGCTGCTACACCATACTCAGCTTGACGATGCATCTCTTCGGTTCGTATCTGAATCTCAAAAGCGATACCATCCTCATCCATCACAACCGTATGCAATGACTGGTAACCGTTTGGCTTTGGTCTTGCAATGTAATCATCAAACTCTCTTGGCACAGGCTGCCAAATATGGTGAACCAAACCTAAGACGGCATAACAATCTTTTAAATCTGCTACCAATACCCTAAAAGCTCTAACGTCATAAAGATCTGTAAATTCAAGAGACTTACCCTGCATCTTTCTCCAGATGCTATAGATATGTTTAGGTCGACCTTGAACATCGGCCTTAATGTTTGCAGCTTTTAATTCACTTTTAAGCTTTTCGATAATCGCATCAACAAAGACATGTCGCTCTTTTCGTTTTTCATCAATGAGCTTTGCAATCTTTTTATATTTCTCTGGTTCTAAATGTCTAAATGCGAGATCTTCCATCTCCCATTTGATTTGCCATATACCCAATCGATTCGCTAAAGATGCATCAATATCTAAAACTTCTTGAGCCCATGTCGGTTTAACTTCAATACGTTGCGAAGTCGTCCACCGTAGCGTTTGAAGGCGCGAAGCTAAATAAAGCATAACTACACGAAGATCGGTTGAGAATGCCAACAGCATTCTTCTTAATGTCTCTATCTGGCCATCTGCCGTTTTATCTCGCGTAGCTTGCAGAGATTGATAGCCACGAATCATTTGCGCAACTTCTGCGCCAAATTGTTTAGTTAATGCTGTGTCATTTAATTCAGAAGCTAAGTTTTGAGCAGCTATTAATGTTGGCTCATCAAGTTTTAACTCATTAGCGATTTTGACAACCTCACGAATATGGTCGTCAACATTCTCACCAAACCACCAACGATTTAGTTGTTCAGATAAAGAGCTAGTTTTGGAATTCTCCAAATTCGTCAATTCAAGCTACCGAATTTATTTAATGACAGAAAAAATCTCGTGCGATCTCAATTTGCTCTGGAAGAATAAATGCTGGCGCATGTCCTGCATTTGGAACCTCCACCGCTGTCGCATTTGAATTTCTACGACACATTTCAGCAAGCGTTGCAGGCGATAACAAATCAGATTCTGCACCACGCACTAGTAGCATCGGCGACTTAATTGCCTCAAAGGCTTTCCACAAAGCCATCTCACCAGCAGCAGCTGTGGCTGGGTTAGACATCATGATCGGCGTATTAATGTTTGGATCGTAGTGCAATTTCCACACACCATTTTTTTGAACAATCTGCGGCAAGTTATAGCGCGCCCATTGTTCAGGAGTATGGCGCCCAAAAGTTGCTGAAACTTGATTGACGTAATTTAAGGCTTCAGCCTGCGTTGCAAACTGGACTGGCTTACCAAGATAAGTCATCAATCTGATTAAGAATGCTGGATCGATTCTTGGTCCAACATCATTTAACAACATCTTACGAATTGGATTACCAGGCATACTCCCTAGCATCATTCCAATCAAGCCACCCATGGATGTCCCAAACCAATCTAATTGCTTTGGATTGAGGCGAGCAATTAGAGTCACCATGTCAGATACATATTGAGGAATTCCATACAACATTGGATTACCCAAAATATCAGAATCGCCACGCCCTACTACATCAGGGGCAACAACGCGATACTCATCCGACATCGCCTCTGCTA
>CAZEHN010000056.1:0-5801 GCA_964511855.1 uncultured Polynucleobacter sp.
CCAGCACGACGCTCAATCTCTTCTTGGTTTCGTTGTAAAACTGTAAATACGCCGCCACCTACAGTGCCGATGCCGAGTAATCCTACTTGTATTGGTTTCATTTGTGATGCCATGTGTTTAAAAAAGTTTATTTAAATTTTAAAAAATTACTTGGATACCAACTTATCTGTACCCATTCGCTTGCGGTAACGCTCAAGAAATTTCGCAAGTCGACCAATAGCCTCACGCAATACATCTTCATGCGGCAAGAAAACAACTCGAAAATGATCTGGATGCGGCCAGTTAAATCCTGAACCTTGAACCAACAAGACTTTTTCATCCTTCAATAAATCCGCCACAAATTGCTGATCATCTTTAATCGGATAAATTTCTGGGTCTAACTTAGGAAATAGATACAAAGCAGCTTTGGGCTTAACACAACTAACTCCTGGTATTTGCGTAATTAATTCCCAAGCCAAATCACGTTGGCGACATAAACGTCCGCCAGGAGCCACCAACTCATCAATACTTTGATACCCACCCAATGCCGTTTGAATAGCCCACTGTCCAGGCACATTCGCACATAAGCGCATTGAAGAAAGCATATTCAAGCCTTCAATGTAATCACCTGCTTGAGACTTATCACCTGAAACTACCATCCATCCAGCACGATAACCACAAGAGCGGTAATTTTTTGAAAGCCCATTAAATGTAATGACCAACACATCCGTCGACAATGAAGCAATCGAAGTGTGTTTTTCAGCATCGTACAAAGTTTTATCGTAAATCTCGTCAGCAAAGATAATCAAACCATGCTCACGAGCTAATTGCGTAATCGCTTTTAATGTTTCAATCGAATACACGGCACCCGTTGGGTTATTGGGATTAATCACCACAATTGCTTTTGTCTTAGAAGTGATCTTTGAACGAATATCATCCAAATTTGGCTCCCACCCCTTCTCTTCATCACAAATGTAATGTAAAGGTGTGCCACTCGATAAACTAACCGCTGCAGTCCACAAAGGATAATCAGGCGCAGGCACCAAGACTTCATCCCCATCATTTAATAATGCGTTCATCGATAGAACAATGAGTTCAGAAACGCCATTACCCGTATAGATGTCATTAAGTGTTACACCATCAATACCCTTCTCTTGGGAGTAATGCATGATGGCTTTGCGCGCAGCAAAAATACCCTTGGAATCTGAATAGGCCGCTGAAGTTGGCAAATTACGAATCATGTCCTGCTGGATTTCTTCAGGAGGATCAAATCCAAAAACCCCAACATTACCAATGTTGAGTTTGATGATTTTCTGCCCTTCTTCTTCCATCTGTTGGGCAAGCTCAAGCACAGGTCCGCGAATGTCGTAACAAACGTTATTGAGCTTCTTTGATTTTAGGATGGTTTTCACGATGATCTTTTAAGAATTCATTAATTTTTACAAGGAGTTGCAACGCATAGCTATAATCCCTACATTATGACAGAGCTAGACCGTGAAGCTACAACCAGACCCTAATTCTTCTCTAAACACAGTCACTAGATACGAATCTGATCACATTGAAGTCAATGCAGTCAGATACGAGAGTTCAGTTATTGTTATGCCCGAAGGGGCTGTAGATGCTTGGCCTATCAAGGCTTTTAAAGACTTAACGCCTCAGGATTTCGAGAAAATCGCGTCCAAAAAGCCCGAATTGGTGATTTTTGGCAGTGGAAAAACACTTCAATTCCCCAAGCCAGAGATTGTCAAAGCATTAATTGAAGCAAAAATAGGCTTTGAGACGATGAATACTCATGCCGCCTGCCGAACCTACAATATCCTCATGGGTGAAGGTCGCAATGTCCTTGCCGCTCTCATTTTAGAAGCCGAATAAACATCTCTCCGCAAAAATAGTGAATCAAGAACAAAACACTGCCTTTAAATCAAGCACTCTGTGGTTTTTAACCATACTATTGGCGATTATCTGGTTTGGAACGCTCAACTATCGACATCTAATACCCACAGATGAAGGCAGATACGCTGAAATGGCGAGAGAAATGCTTGTTTCAGGCGATTGGCTAACCCCGAGATACAACGATTACAAGTATTTTGAGAAACCCCCTCTTCAAATTTGGGCAACCGCCTTAGCTTTTAAGTTATTTGGCCTAGGTGAGTGGCAAGCAAGACTTTGGTCTGGCCTCACAAGCTTTATGACCATTCTTGCTATCGGAATAACAGCAGGCACTTTATTTGGCAGACGGACAGGTGTTATTGCAAGTTTAATTTTGGCATCCTCGCCAATCTGGGTGTTAGGCGGCCACTTCAACTCATTAGATATGGGTCTATCTGCATTTATGTCTTTAAGCCTATTCGCTATGCTACTTGGCCAATCCTCAACCAAAGGTTCAGGCATAGAAACTTTTTGGATGCTGGTATGTTGGGCGAATATGGGCTTAGCTGTCTTATCAAAGGGATTAATTGGTGTAGCTTTGCCTGGTCTCGTGCTAATCGCTTACTCGATCACATCTTTCGACTGGCAAATTTGGAAACGATTACACCTGATTAAAGGTTTAATCCTCCTCTTAATAGTGACAGCCCCTTGGTTTATTTGGATTAGCCAAGTTAACCCTGAATTTCCAAATTTCTTTTTTATTAAAGAACATTTCGAGCGCTTTACAACCGATCAACATCAACGCGTTGCACCTTGGTTCTATTTTTTCCCTCTGCTAATCGTTGGATTTCTTCCATGGCTGCTACAACTGCCTAAAAGCTTGGCTCTTGCTTTTACAGAAAGATCAAACAGGGAAGAGACTTTTAAACCTTTATGGATGTGTTTAATTTGGAGCGTGTTCATTTTTGCTTTTTTCAGCAAATCTCAATCAAAACTTCCTGGATACATCATTCCAATTTTTCCTGCATTAGCAATCATGGCTGCCGTTGCTTTAGATAAAAGTTTATTTACAACTAGCCCATCTAGTATGTTTGTTAAACAAAAGCAAAGCTCAATCCTATGGACAATTCAAACATTTGGATTTGCGTGCCTATTTGCGCTTGGTTACCTCTGGCTACCGGAAGTTTCTAAAACCGGCAAACCCTACGAAGCAGCTTCTTATGCTACCTACACTTATGTCATAGGCATAGCACTTGCAACCATTATTTTGGGATGTTTAATTGCTTGGCTAATAAAAACTAAATCTCCTCAAGCAAGCATTACTGTTTACGCTTTCGCATTTTTATTAATGACAACCATTGCAGGCAATGGACATGAAACAGTTGGTCGCCAACTATCCGGTGTAGATCTAGCTAATCAAACACGTCCCTTCATTAAAGAAGGCGCCCCCTTCTACTCAGTTAATATGCTCGATCATACTGTGCCGTTTTACCTAGGTAAAACAATGATCATGGTCCAATATCCCGATGAATTAGCCTTTGGAATTTCTCAAGAACCTGATAAATGGCTACCAAGCATTGAAGAATTTATTAAACAATGGCAATCTGATGAAAATCCAAATGCACTTGCAATCATGCGACCTGTGACTTTTGAGGATCTAAAAAACAATCACAATTTAGAAATGGAATTAGTTGCGCAAGACCCTGAAAGAGTTGTTGTTAAAAAAATATCCTCTAATAGCCCCAACTAATGAACATTACAACTTTTGCCTACCTCTTCACAGGAATCTTACTTAATGCAGCAGCGCAACTGTTGCTTAAAGCTGGGACATTAAGGTTAGGCGTAGTCTCACTAGTCCCAGAAACTCTTCTAAGTACACTTTGGCAATTAGCTACAAATTTACCCATCCTAGGCGGATTATGTCTTTATGGCATTAGTGTCATCACATGGATCGCAGGATTATCTAGAATTGATGTTTCAATTGCATATCCCTTGCTTTCGCTTGGATATGTCGTGAATGCAATTGCAGCCTACCTACTCTTTGGAGAAATTATTTCTTGGCAGCGCGCACTAGGTATTGGCATTATTTTGATAGGCGTCTATATCCTAGCTCGCTCATAGACTAATTGTTAGGCCCAACATATGACATCAGCTACAAGTTTTATACCGTTTACAAAACCAACCATTGATGAAGAAACCATTAACGCTGTTAGCGATGTATTGAGATCTGGTTGGATTACTTCCGGCCCTAAGGTTGCTGAATTTGAGAAAAAACTCTCCGACTATTTTGGAGGTCGACCAGTTAGATGTTTTGCTAACGGCACGGCAACGATGGAAATTGCTTTACAAATAGCAGGGGTTAAAACTGATGATGAAGTCATCACAACACCAATTTCTTGGGTAGCAACTTCTAACGTCATTCTAAGTGTTGGAGCAAAACCGGTTTTTGTTGATATTGATCCGATAACACGCAATCTTGACTTAAAACTCGTTGAAGCAGCAATCACCCCTAAGACCAAAGCGATCATGCCAGTTTATTTGGCTGGCCTACCGATGAATTTAGATGATCTCTATGCCATCGCTAAAAAATATAAATTACGAGTTATCGAAGATGCTGCTCAAGCACTTGGTTCAACTTGGGATGGACAAAAAATTGGGTCTTCATTTGCCAGTCGCGCAGATTTAGTGAGCTTTAGTTTTCAGGCAAATAAAAATCTCACGAGTATTGAAGGTGGCTGCTTAGTGATGAATACCTCTGAAGAAGCTAGCCTAGCTGAAAAGCTCAGACTTCAAGGAGTAACACGAACTGGCTTTGATGGCATGGAAGTAGATGTGCTTGGAGGCAAGCACAATTTAACCGATGTGAATGCGGTGATTGGCTTAAAGCAATTAGAAAAACTTCCCCAATTCCAGCAAAAACGATTGGAATTAGCTAAAGCTTATTTCCAAGAATTTGAATCAACTCAAATCGAAGCTTTAGGAGTTCAATTACCTCTAAAAAATTTCACTGACAGCAATTGGCACATGTTCCAAGTTGTACTTGATCTTGAGAAATTAAAAACAGATCGTGCAAACATCATGAGCAAACTAAAAGAAAAAAATATTGGCTCAGGCGTTCATTATCCAATTATCAGTGGATTTAAACTTTATCAAGAGTTGGGGTATACGCCTTCATCTACGCCGATTGCTCAAAAAATTGGCAAATCCATACTCACCTTACCGCTATTTCCTTCTATGACTGTCGACGAGGTAAAAGTCATTGTTCAAGCCTTCAAAGAAGTCCTAAGCAACGCCTAATGATGCCTAATAGGCAATTTTGGAGCCAAATAGGTATTTAAGCCTTAAAATGCCATGATGGAAAACATCTTGTCCCCAAACGGAAGCTCTAGCCCTGCCAATGAACAATTGTTGTCAGTCGTTATCCCTGTTTATAACGAGGCTGAAGGTCTTGATGCTTTATTTGCTCGTCTATACCCAGCACTTGATCAACTCAAGCAAACATTAGACCTTGCTTACGAGATTGTCTTTATTAATGATGGCAGTCGGGATCAATCTGCAGTCATGCTGGCAAAACAATATGAGTTACGCCCTGACGTAACACGCATTGTTTTATTCAATGGAAACTTTGGGCAGCATATGGCCATTATGGCTGGTTTCGAGAAATCCAAAGGTAATCTAGTCATCACCCTTGATGCTGATTTACAAAATCCTCCCGAAGAAATTATCAACCTAGCAAAAGAATTACTCGCTGGTCATGATTACGTTGGAACAATTAGAACCGCTAGACAGGATTCTTGGTTCAGACGCTATGCCTCTAAAGCCATGAATCATTTAAGGGATAAGATCACCCGTATCACCATGACCGACCAAGGTTGCATGCTACGCGGCTATAGCCGACGTATCGTCGATTTAGTTACTCAATGCGATGAAATGAATACCTTCATTCCAGCATT
>CAZEHN010000057.1:0-5733 GCA_964511855.1 uncultured Polynucleobacter sp.
AGAACATAAGCACGAGCAACATTATGCTCACCGCTACGCATCAGAGCTAATTCAACCTGATCTTGAATGTCTTCAATATGGAATGTCCCGCCATTTGGACGGCTACGCAATAATCCACGAACTACAACTTCAGTCAATTGTTCAACTTGTTCACGAACACGAGCTGATGCAGCGCCCTGACCACCATTTACAGCTAAAAATGCTTTCGTAACCGCAATCGCGATTTTTGATGGCTCAAACGCAACTACTGAACCATTACGACGAATGATTTTGTAATCTGTTAATTGGGTTGCTTGTTGTGAACCAACGCCACCCGCAACAAAACCTGCTGAAGGGGTTTGAGTTGTTCCCATCATTGGGTTATTCAAAGGCGCTGACTGAGATTGACCGACTGTCGTTGGATCTGCGTAAGACATTAAAACTCCTTATTTCTTGTTCGCGTTAATGCAAAAAATAGCTCAAAAAAACCACCAAATCCTTCATTTCCAGGCTTTTTGGGCTCTGAATTCCGGCTTTGGCTTGATTTAAAAGGGACTGCAAGGGGGCAAAAACCACCAGGCCTTGCAGTACATGGGGTGTAGACCCCAAATATCTGATAACTACTACCTATTGTGTTTTTATTTCCCGTTGACACTAAGTATAGGGAATTTAAAAAAATTTTGTTAGATTTTTTTCAGATATTTTTATATGGGAAACCCTAATATATAGCTCTGAAATTTAAAGGAATATTACATAAGTAAGTGCGCACTTACTTTAGGTCTATTTAATTATCGAGACTTGCTTCCAAATGGCAATTGGGCGTCAGAAATATTCCCTAATTTTTGGAAAAGTACCCAGTCAAAAGATGGTCCTGGATCTGTTTTTCTAACAGGAGAAATATCACTATGTCCCACAAAGTACTTAATTGGATATTTAGCCTTTATCCAGCTTGTTAATTTAGCAAGTGCTTCATACTGAATCTGTTCATATGCCAACTCGCCCGTCCCCTCAAGTTCAATCCCAATTGAAAAATCATTACATTGATTGCGATCGAACAAATTTGACATTCCTGCATGCCAAGCACGCTGATCACAGCTAACAAACTGAGTGATATTTCCTTGTCGATCAATCAAAAAATGGCTTGAAACTTGAAGATGTCCTATTTCTTTGAAATAAGGATCTAGTTCAACATTAAGTCGATTACAAAAGAAATCTTCAATAAACCCACCTCCAAATTTACCAACCGGCAAACTGATGTGATGGATCACTACAGTATCGATTGGCATATCAGGTCGCTCATTAAAGTTTGGGGAAGGAGCAAATTTAGCCGCCCCCAACCAACCCTTTGGATTTATTGCATCTCGATGAGTAGCATCACAAAAATAATTACCTTCATGTTGGATTGCCTCATTTTTTGGTAATCGCAGATCGCAGTATGCGCAAGCAACCATTACTTGTGGAGAAATTGGTCGCGACTGCTTTTTATCTACTTGATTTGAAAGATTGTTGGTACGCCAACGAACAAATAACCAATAAATTAACCCAGAAATAAGTAGAAATTCAATTATGCGTGCCATATGGCATCAGACTCTATGCAACAAGACTTCAAGTACAAAACGGCTACCCACATAGGCCAACATGAGCATTAAGAAAGCTGTAAGCACCCATCTAAGGGCCTTAACACCTCGCAATCCAATACGCCATCTAGCGATTAGTAAGCCACCAAACATTACCCAAGCAATTAGAGCAAAAACAGTTTTGTGATCAAAAATCAGAGAGCGGCCAAATAAAGTTTGGCTAAAAAATATGCCTGAAAATACGGTTAATGTTAAGAAAACATAACCCATGCGAAGCAGATTAAATAACACGCGTTCCATCGTCATCAGTGGTGGCAACAAATCTAACCATCTTGCCGCCTGGCTAGCATAAACACCTTCATACCAACTGTTGTTGTCATTGCTATGATGCCGTAAACGCTTATCCTGCCAACTCATCAAAATCGCATGCAAAGCAGCTAAGCTCATGAGTCCATAAGCAGCATTGGCAACAAAGAAATGCAGTCTGAACCATTGAGAATTGACCGCTCTATTGGAGAGCAATTCACCAGGAAACATAGCTGAGAAAAGTGTAAATAAAGCTCCCATACCTAAGACCAAGGGAAGCATCCCTCTTAATGGAAGGAACCAATTTTCAATCCAATAGAAAGTAATTCCAAACCAAGCCATTAAAGAAAGCGCATCAGCAAATCCAAAGTTAAGTCCTTCAGGCTTAAAAATGGCACTTTGCAATACCATGCCATGAATCACGAGTATGATGAACAGGTAAATTTGTATAAACCAAGGCTTAGATTCACCTTCAAAATTTGCCGGCGAATCTTGTGCATTGGAGCGACTTTTCCATAGCGCCAAAATAAGTCCGGCAGCATATGCGAAGCTAGGTAATAAAATAGACATAGATTAAGTTTAATACCGTTATGTTCGAAAATCTCTCAGACCGTTTAAGTCGTGTGGTTAAAACCATGCGTGGGCAGGCTAGGCTTACTGAAGCCAATACTGCTGATATGTTACGTGAAATCCGTCTAGCCCTTCTAGAGGCTGACGTTGCACTTCCCGTTATTAAAGAATTACTGGCAAAAATCAAGGATAAAGCACTTGGCGAGGAAGTGGTTTCTAGCCTCTCTCCTGGTCAAGCACTAGTAGGAATTGTTAAACAAGAGCTTACCGACATTATGCGCGGCGGCGACGCTGAGCACGCTGGTGTAGCTGGAAAACTTAACTTAGCAACCCAACCGCCAGCTGTGATACTGATGGCTGGTTTACAAGGCGCTGGTAAAACAACGACTGTTGGAAAATTAGCCAAATGGCTAAGAGAAACCCAAAAGAAAAAAGTATTAACCGTTTCTTGTGACGTTTATCGCCCTGCAGCGATTGATCAATTAAAAACAGTGACCGAACAAGCTGGAGCTGATTGGTTTCCTAGCGAGGGCTCACAAAAACCAACTGATATTGCTAAATCTGCTCTTGATTGGGCGCAGCGCCACTACCATGATGTTCTTTTAGTCGATACGGCCGGCCGTCTAGGCATCGATGAAGCAATGATGAAGGAGATCGCTGAATTACATGGCGAACTCAAACCAATTGAAACGCTCTTTGTAGTCGATGCAATGCTCGGTCAGGATGCAGTTAATACTGCTCGTGCATTTAATGAAGCACTACCTCTAACCGGTGTGGTTCTTACTAAGCTAGATGGTGATGCAAGAGGTGGTGCAGCCTTATCTATTCGTCAAATTACTGGCGTGCCATTAAAGTTTGTCGGTGTTGCTGAAAAACTTGATGGCCTTGAGCCTTTCGATGCCGACAGAATGGCTGGTCGCATCCTTGGTATGGGTGACATCCTATCGATTGTTGAACAAGCTCAAAAAACCGTTGATCACAAAGAAGCTGAAAAACTAGTTCAAAAGATCAAAAAAGGTGGCTTCGATTTATCTGACTTTAGATCACAAATAACTCAAATGAGAAATATGGGTGGTCTATCAAGCATCATGGATAAATTACCTTCTCATATGGCTCAAGCTGCTGCAAAAACTGATATGGGTGCAGCTGAAAAACAAATCCAACGCATGCAAGGCATTATTGATAGCATGACGCCACTTGAACGCGCAAAACCAGAATTACTTAAAGCTAGTCGTAAGCGTCGAATCGCTGCAGGTGCAGGCGTTCAAGTTCAAGAAGTTAATCGACTATTAAACCAGTTCGAACAAATGCAAACCATGATGAAACAATTTGGCGGCGGAAAAATGGCTCGAATGATGGGCTCACTGGCTGCCAAAGGTATAGGCAAAATGGGTAAAGGGTTATTTAAATAAATCCTACCTCAACTTGCATTAAATTTTGCTACCAATAGATACTAATTACAGCTTTTCTTTAAAGAAAAGCTGTAATTAAAAATAATGAATATTAAATCAGTCTCCTACTGATTTCTTTAGCAATTTCTTCAACCTTGATATTGGTTGCTTCCTTAGAAGTGCGCTCTTGGAATTCAACAAAACCTTCTTTGAGGCTTCTTTCTCCAATAACTACTCTGCATGGAACGCCAATAAGCTCCCAGTCCGCAAACATTGCACCCGGACGCTCACCACGATCATCAAGAACAACTTCAACGCCAGCGACTACTAAATCATCATGCAATTTATCTGCTGTTGCTTTTACTTGCTCTGATTTGTCGTAACCCACTGGGCAAATGACAACTTGGAATGGTGCAATTGATTTTGGCCAAATAATACCTCGCTCATCATGGCACTGCTCGATAGCCGCACCTAATAGACGAGTTACACCAATACCGTAACAACCCATCACTAATGGCTGCGCCTTACCTTGTTCATCCAAGTAAGTACACTTCATCGACTCAGAATAACGAGTACCCAACATGAAGACGTGACCAACCTCAATACCACGACAAATCTCTAAATTACCTTTGCCATCTGGAGATTGATCCCCTGCAACCACATTACGAATATCAGCAACAATCGGCTCAGGTAAATCACGCCCCCAATTAACGCCAGTCAAATGGTGACCATCTTCATTGGCTCCACAAATAAAGTCATTCATATTTGCAACAGTTCTATCGGCCACAATCGTTACTTGACCTTTACATCCAACCGGCCCAAGAGAACCAGGAGCCGCACCAAATGCTTCAAGAATTTCTGCTTCTGTTGCAAATCGATAATCCGTTAATCCTGCAACCTTGCCCGCTTTAATTTCATTTAGTTCATGATCACCACGAACTAATAAAGCAAAAATCTTTGCTTTACCAGGAACTAATTCACCAGTCTTAGGATCAAATGCATCAACTGCGAGTGCAATTGTTTTAACAGTTTGAGTTAGTGGTTGCTTAAGTTGCTCAGCAACTTCTTCACATTTAGTTTTACCTGGTGTTGGCACTTTAGCCATCGTTTGACCCGCTGGCGCCCTGGTTGCAATCAAGCTAAGCGCCTCAGCTGCCTCAAGATTGGCGGCGTAATCAGAATTTGGACAATAGGCGATCGCATCTTCACCTGTATCGGCAATCACATGAAACTCTTGACTACCGCTACCACCGATTGCGCCATTATCTGCAGCAACCGCTCGGAACTCGAGTCCTAAACGCTTAAAGATTCTTTGGTAGGCATCAAACATCTTGCCGTAAGAGATCTTCATCCCATCTACATCTCTGTCAAAGGAATAAGCATCCTTCATACTAAATTCACGCCCTCGCATTACACCAAAACGTGGGCGACGCTCATCACGGAATTTAGTCTGGATTTGATAAAAATTAACCGGTAATTGCTTATAACTTTTGATTTCGCTACGGGCAATATCAGTTACAACCTCCTCTGAAGTTGGCTGAATTAAGAAATCACGGTTATGTCGATCCTTAATCCGGAGAAGTTCTGGGCCCATTTTGTCCCAACGACCAGTTTCTTGCCAAAGTTCTGCTGGCTGAATAACTGGCATTAAAAGTTCAATTGCGCCCGCCCGATCCATCTCTTCTCGAACGATAGATTCGACCTTACGTATCACTCGAAGCCCTACTGGTAGGTAGTTGTAGATACCTGCGCTAAGTTTTCGAATCATGCCGGCACGCACCATTAATTGGTGAGAAACGATCTCGGCATCGGCTGGCGCCTCTTTAAGAGTGGCGATAAATGTTTGGCTAGCTTTCATGAATCCAGAATAGATATAATCAAAGCATTGATTTTAAAGGATTCGAGGCACA
>CAZEHN010000058.1:0-5676 GCA_964511855.1 uncultured Polynucleobacter sp.
ATCAACATTTTTTTCACGCGCCAAGGCGTCTGCCAGCATGAGAACTTCACGACTCATGATTTTCTTCCTTTGAAATCAACGACTGGAACCAACCGAGCTTTATCAACCTCGGCAAGAGTAAATTCGAGAACAACATCCTCATCTTTATCAGACTTAAATGCCAATCCCAAAACTGCATCTACAGAATCTTCAGTGCCTTTTACTAAGCCCTGCAAGATACCCGTAAAATTTTTACGACCACCAAACGCAACCCTAAGCTTCACATTAGCCTCAAGCCCGGCAAAACGCACAAACTCATGTGCGGTTTTAATCGGTCTATCCAACCCAGGTGATGAAACCTCTAAACGCTCGTAAGGTACGTTTTCAACTGCAAACGTATAAGTCAATTGATGACTTACTTTTTCGCAATCTCCTACATTAATCAACCGCTCGTAATCCTTGTTCTCAATCGTCACGCGCAGCAAGCCACGGCCTTCACGCTCGATATCAACGAGCGCGTAGCCAAGGCTATCAACCACTTCTGCAATGATTTGATTTTGATTCAAGTATTACCCTCTAAGTATTAAGGAGATAGAAACTATCTCGGTATTAACCCTAGAAAGCAACTTCTCCGCAAAAAAAAATGGGCTGAAAGCCCATATTTCTTAATCATTGAATTGTAACAGAATTTAGTCAGAATTACCCGATTTTTTTGCTCCAGGCTTACCAAATCTACCTTTTGAACGGTTTTTTTGACCATTTTGAGGCCTATTTTGACCTCCTGAGCCCCCACCAGCAGTTCTTCCACCCCCAGCAAAACCGCTACCATGATGAACTTTAGGCCCCCGACCTGAACCACGACGTTGACCAGACTTTCCAGAGCCACCACCTCCTTGACCAACCCTGCCCGAACCATTATTGACATGAGTCATGCCATGGTGATGACTATCAGCCATTTTCAAGGCTTCACGGGAACCCCAATATGAGACTGAAGTTTGCATTGGATCTGGCTGACCAGCTGAAGAATGACCAGATGCACTACCTTTTGATCTACCTTGCCCTTGAGATTGAGGCATTTTTAGACCCGCCATTTTCATTAGTTGCGCCACTTGCTCTGGCTCAACCTCTTCCCAACGCCCTCTGCGTAAACGTGGTGGCAATAAAAACATGCCGTATCGGGTACGAATAAGACGAGAAACCACATGACCAACTGCTTCAAACATGCGACGAACCTCGCGGTTACGTCCTTCGGTCAGAGCAACGTGATACCAACGGTTTGCACCTTCACCACCACCATCAGCCAATCTTAAGAATTTAGCTGGACCATCGCCCAGTTCAATTCCAGATTTAAGTAACTTACTTTGCTCACCATCAAGCTCACCCAAAATTCGAACAGCATATTCGCGTTCTATCCCATATCTTGGATGCATCAATCGATTTGCTAACTCACCCGAAGTGGTAAACAACAATAAACCTTCCGTATTAAAGTCCAGGCGTCCAACCGCAATCCAACGCCCCTGTCTAGCCTTGGGCAATCTCTCAAATACCGTTGGACGACCCTCTGGGTCAGATTGACTAACAATTTCACCAGCTGGCTTGTGATACATCAACACA
Source organism: uncultured Polynucleobacter sp. (assembly GCA_964511855.1). Taxonomy (GTDB): domain Bacteria; phylum Pseudomonadota; class Gammaproteobacteria; order Burkholderiales; family Burkholderiaceae; genus Polynucleobacter. The sequence goes on from CAZEHN010000058.1 coordinate 1,594, forward strand.
CGAGGTGGTTTAGTCTGAATCTTTCGGTGAACTTGCTTACCATTAATCCGAACTTGATCCGTAGGACCAACACGCTGCCCAATGTGAGCAGGCATGCCATTCACAGATACTCGACCTTGGATGATTAGATCTTCCATTTCGCGTCGAGATCCCATGCCAACATCAGCTAAGACTTTATGCAACTTAACTGTATCTTCATCATCGGCATCATCATCAAGCCCATCCAAATCCGACCACACTTCATCGCGGAGACTAAGCGGCAATTCGTCTAAGTTTGCAAATTGCAAATTACTAGGGGGCACATCATCTTGCACCTCACCGTTATTGGACTCTTCACCATCTCTTGCGTTCGCGGCCTCATGCGCCGCCTCAACAGCTTGAAGTGAACTATCAACCACTTCTAAGGGATGTCCATCTTCACCAATCGCAGCATTCGTGACTTTAATTTCTGGCGCATCTAAAGCTGCATCAAACTCTCCAGACACAACCTTTGCAAACAACTCTTCACTTTCTTGAATTAATGCATTTGATTTGTTTGAATTTTGACGCTGATTGTTATTTGAGCGATTGTTGGGGCGATTATTTGATCGATTGTTTTGTTTATGATGAGGCCTAGGTCTTGACTGACGCTCTTCAGAGCTAGCACCATTTTCACTTACGCCCTGCGCACCATCTTCTTGCCTTGGACGTTTATTGCCAAATCGCCCTTTACGCGCAAAACGGGGGTTGCGCGGTCGACGACCATCAGCAGCCCCTTCACTCTGAGGGGCTTCATTTACATTTTTTGATGGGTGCTCTACTGCATCAACCGCTTTTGGTGCAGATGGATTTGTTGTTTCTTGATCAGACATTCGGGTTTTGATTTTGATTATTTTCTTCCCCAACTTCTGGGACTTGATCAGCTTGCTCTTCTAGAACTTCTGATTGAACTTCCAACACTTCAGCAGTCTCATTAAGCGCATTATCTTGAACAACTTCTGCTTGAGCTACTTCATCACTCAGCTGTATAGAGGACTCTTCTTTTGACACAACATCTTGCACGCCATTTTCTTCAAACTCAATCACATGCTGAGCCAAACTATTGACCGCTGCACTTCCATCCTCTAGAACTGGTAGGCTTTGTAAATTGGTTAACCCTAAATCATCTAGGAATTGTTTTGTGGTTGCATACAAACCTGGTCGACCCACAGTATCTTTATGACCAATAACCTCTACCCAGTTTCGGTCTTCTAATTGTTTAATAACGTTCGAACTAACCGTTACACCACGAATTTCCTCAATCTCACCTCTCGTCACTGGTTGACGATAAGCAATAATTGCTAAAGTTTCCATTACTGCCCGTGAGTATTTAGGAGGCTTCTCAGGCGTCAAACGATCTAGGTACTCACGCATTGAAATACGACTTTGGAAGCGCCAACCTGTAGCGATGTTAACGAGCTCCATACCCTTATCAGTCCAATCTGACTGCAACTCAGCAAGCATCTCTTTAATAGCATCAACAGTCACTTCTTCCGCAAAGAGACGCCCCATATCATTAAGAGTTAATGGCTCTTGTGAACACAATAATGCTGTCTCTAATACGCGCTTATAGTAATTTTCATTCATGGTTTGAAATGACGGCAATAATCAATTGCTTTCAAAAAATAATTGGGGTTTAGGCAGAGATTTAAATAGAAAACGGTCAAATAGACCCTTAATTTAGATTTAATCTCTTGGGCTTGAATTTCTAGCCAACGTCCTTTAAAAGGATTTTTACATTATATAGAGAAAATTCTAACTAAAGCAAAAACCACCCTTTAGAAAATCATCCGTCAATGTGAAAGCTCTATATAACCCCATACCTCCGGCCAACGCCATCAATCCCCCTACAAGCCAACGGGCATAGCTTGCATGCCCTGCTTGAGCAAAGGTGCCAGCAATTTTCCCAACCAAACCCGAGATTAATAGTAGATTTGGCAAGGTTCCCAATCCCATTGCAACCATAAGACCAGCGCCAGAAATAGAACTTCCCGATAGAAATGCTAGCGGCAAGGCTGAATAAACAAGCCCACAAGGAATAAATCCCCATAAAAACCCAATTAGCATACGCCGAGATAAATTTGATGCCCCTGAATCTGGTTGCAAACGACCCGCCGTGCTTGACCAGAAACCAGCTGCTTTAGATTCTAAAAATTGAAAAAATCCCCAAGATGCTACCCCTTTAAGCTTCTCACCTTTGCCCTTAACAATCGTTACAGCATTTATAAGCAATAAAACGGACCCAAAAATAAACATCCATTTCTGAATAGGTAAGGCATCTTGACGCCAAAATAGTGCTCCAAAACCACCCGCTAAAGCTCCTAGTAAGGCATAAGCGGAAATTCGGCATAAGTGCATTAGCAACTGCTCCCATCTCATTTGAGCAGGAGACACAATACGAATAATCTTTGTTTCCGCCCAAGAAGCCACTCCAGAGCACATCAAAGCACAATGCCAACCACTTACCAAGGCGGACATAAATAAACTGAGGTAAAGTACTAATGACATTGTTTTAGAATTTTATTGGAAATTAAGTCATTTTTGAGTAATTTCAGTTAGCCTACAGTCCATGAATCACAATTTACCTGACCACCCTCACAAATGCTCCACATGTGTAATGGGACAGTTTTGTTTACCAGTTGGCATTAATGCCGATGATATGAACAAAGTGGACGACCTGGTTCAAGAAAGAGTTCGAGTCAAAAAAGGCACCCAGATATACAAACAAGGGGAAAAATTACACGCCCTTTATAGCGTTCGATTCGGGACACTTAAATCCGAAAACGTTCTAGCTGATGGTAGATCCCAAGTTACTGGCTTTCATCTAGCTGGCGAAATTGTTGGCCTTGATGGCATGGGGGACAACATACATCCTTCAAATGCAATTGCACTTGAAGATAGTGAAGTTTGTATGATCAAACTAGATGAGCTAGAAAATTTATCTCGCCAAGTTCCCTCGCTTCAGTCTCAATTCCACAGAATCCTTAGTCGTGAAATTAGTCAAGATCATCAGCACCTTCTTGCCTTAGGAACAATGCGCGCTGAAGAGCGATTAGCAAATTTCTTGCTAAATCTATCCGATCGCCTTGCAATCAGAGGCTACTCAGCCAATGAATTCAATTTAAAAATGAGTCGTGAAGATATAGGCAGCTACCTTGGCGTTCAACTTGAAACAGTAAGCCGATTATTTTCTAGATTTGCCGAAACCGGACTAATTCAAATTAAACAACGTCACGTGAAATTAATTGATGTGAGCTCACTTCAACAGTTAGCTGGCAGACTATCAGATCAAACCCCGATCGACTGCATCCCCCTTAAGGTCACCCAAAACTCCAGGTAAGATATACAAAGTTAGCGCACTTGAAAAAGCACATAAGGCCCAAATAATAAAAAAACCAATTGTGTAGATGCCTTCATGCGACAACTCAATAGAATGGCCAAAGAAAATCAATTCCTCTGGATCAACCAAGGAAAACAACAACCCTTCTCCTAAGCATGCCGTCATAAAAGCTGGCCATAAAATCCAAAGTAGTAGACGCGTTTTCATTTAGAGTCCCCTGTTTCTTTTTTAGAAACCGAAACATTTTCTGTTTCCGTTATTTTCAAACCACGTTTGACTACACCCTCTTTAATCTGTGGATCAACTGCAGAGAAGGTTAACCAAATTGTTACGCCACAAGCAACAAAAGCAACAAATGGTCCAGCCATCAAAATCCATGGCCAACGGTGCTTCCACCAAGGCTGATTAGAACCTTGTAATTGAATTTGGGATGATGATTGCAGTGACATATTGATACCTTATCTTGGCAAAATAAACGTCGTTTTTTCTTTTCGATGACGCAATTGCACTGAAGTACTTGCATCATTGATTTCTTTACCTTCCAGCTCAATACTAATTGGCGTTGCACCAGGATGCAAACCTTCAGGAGATACCCTCACTTTAAGCGGGACCATCAAATTACTCGTGGGTTTAACAACTACTTGAGTTATTTCTACTCCTTGGGAATTCAGTATCTTGGCATTTTCAAGACCATTAACCTTAATCGCTAATTCAAGCGGGAATTC
>CAZEHN010000059.1:0-5421 GCA_964511855.1 uncultured Polynucleobacter sp.
ACGATCACGATACTCACCTTCTAATGCATCAATAATTTGCTCGTCTCGCGCTGTACCTAAAGTTGCAACAACTAAACCTTGAGTTTCACCACGTGTAAACAACGCTGAACCGTGAGTTCTTGGCAATACACCAGTACGAATTTCAATCGGACGAACAGTACGCGTATCACGTCCATCGATACGCGGTTCACCACTTAAAACTTGACTACGAACAATCTTAGATTCAAGTTCAAACAATACGTTACCAACTTCAACTTCATCAACTTCACCTTCAGCTGACAATTGAGTCATCACGTTTGCTGTAACTTCACGCAATTTTGTAGTACGAGCTTGTTTTTGACGAATTTGATATGCATCACGTAAACCAGCTTCAGCAGCTGCAGTTACTTTAGCAATCAATGCTTCATTCTTAGGAGCTGCTTGCCATTCCCACTCGGGCTTGCCACCTTCACGAACTAAGTCATTAATTGCATTAATAGCGATTTGTGATTGCTCGTGACCAAATACAACGCCACCTAGCATTACTTCTTCGCTTAATTGATTCGCTTCAGACTCAACCATCAATACAGCAGTTTGTGTACCTGCAACGATCAAATCCATTTGGCTTTCTAACTGCTCTGAACGAGTTGGGTTAAGCATATATTGACCATCTTTATAGCCAACACGAGCTGCACCGATTGGACCATTAAATGGAATGCCAGAGATCGCCAATGCAGCCGATGCACCGATCAATGCTGGAATATCTGCTGGCACTTCTGGGTTAATCGACATCACATGAACAACAACCTGAACTTCGTTATAAAAACCTTCAGGAAATAATGGGCGAATTGGACGGTCGATCAAACGTGAAATCAATGTTTCACCCTCTGATGGGCGACCTTCACGGCGGAAGAAACCGCCAGGGATCTTACCTGCTGAGTAAGTTTTTTCTAAATAATCAACAGTCAAGGGAAAGAAATCTTGACCTGGTTTTGCATTTTTTGCACCAACCACCGTTGCCAACACTACCGTGTCATCAACATCAACTAATACTGCACCACTAGCTTGTCTAGCAATCTCGCCTGTCTCCATACGAACAGTGTGATTACCCCATTGAAACGTCTTTACTACTTTATTAAACATTGTCATACACATTCTCCAATCAATAACGCAACAGCACGACGTGCATATTACGTTTGCCATGAATAAACAGCGTCATGGCAGCACTGGAGCAGATTACAAAAGCATGTTGGATTTAACAATTTAGAGGGGATGCCATTCCAGTCATAGTTTTAAATCCACAAAACTAGGATTGGAATGACACATACCCAATCATCTAACAGCCGATGCAGCCGCTCTAAACGACGCTAAAAGCGACAATGCCCGCTAGGGACTCCTCGCAGGCATTGTTTTTTATTACTTACGCAAACCTAACTTATCGATCAAAGCACGGTAACGATCTAGATCTTTACCTTTCAAATAGTCCAATAGACGACGTCTACGTGAAACCATTTTCAACAAACCACGACGGCTGTGGTGGTCTTTTGCATTAGCTTTGAAATGAGATGTTAAGTCATTAATGCGCGCAGTTAGCAACGCAACTTGAACTTCAGGACTACCAGTATCATTGGCAGCACGAGCATGGTCTTTAACAATACCAGCTTTAGCTTGGGCATTAATTGCCATAGTTATTACTCCTTACTTGCGAACACTTAAGCCACTAAATTTGCGACCTACCGTGTCGTGTTAATAAAATCCACCCCATTTGGGATAGCCTCTAATTGTATCAAACTATTGATTAGTAATGCAATTAAACCAAGGGACAGTAACTTACTAGACTTCCTTTTAGTTAGCTTCTGGGCACAAAAAAGCCAGAAATCCTTAAAATTTCTGGCTTTTTATAAAAATACTTAAAAATCAATCACTTATGAAAATTAAGTGGCTATAAATCAATTACGGAGCCATTTGAGCATTAATTTTTTGCTGACTAGGATCATGCAATTTATTTAAAGCTGCCAAATAGGCCTTCGCTGATGCGGCAACAATATCTGGATCAGTGCCAACACCATTAACGATGCGACCAGATTTAGACAATCTCACAGTCACCTCACCCTGGGACTCTGTCCCCGTTGTAATTGCATTCACCGAGTAAAGCAATAGCTCGACCCCACTTTGTGCCTGCATCTCAATTGCATTCAAAGTCGCATCAACTGGGCCATTACCTTCGGCAGAGGTTGCAGCTTCTTTTCCACCAATTTGCAATACGATCTTAGCAACCGGTCTCTCACCTGTTTCTGAATGTTGGGACAAGGATACAAATCGATAATGATCTTCGCTGGCATTCTGCTCAGCATTAGAAACAATAGCCATAATGTCTTCATCAAAGATTTCTGCTTTTTGATCCGCCAACGCTTTGAATCTAGCAAATGCTTCATTCATATCAACTTCAGACTCTAAAGTGACGCCAAGCTCTTGAAGTCTTTGTTTAAATGCATTACGGCCAGACAACTTACCTAATACAATCTTATTCGCACTCCAACCCACATCTTCTGCACGCATGATTTCATAAGTATCGCGAGCTTTCAAAACACCATCCTGATGGATACCAGAGGCGTGGGCAAATGCATTAGCACCAACAACTGCTTTATTTGGCTGAACAACAAAACCTGTGATTTGCGAGACCAATTTAGATGTTGGGACGATTTGCGATGCATCCACACCAACTGTCATATTGAAATAATCTTTACGAGTTCTGAGTGACATCACTACTTCTTCTAATGAAGTATTACCGGCACGCTCACCTAAACCGTTGATCGTACATTCAACTTGTCGCGCCCCACCAATGTAGACACCAGCCAAGGAATTTGCCACCCCCATACCTAAGTCGTTATGGCAGTGCACAGACCAAATTGCTTTATCCGAATTAGGAATACGCTCCCTTAAGGTCTTAATGAAATTTCCATACAACTCAGGCACTGCATAACCAACCGTATCAGGAACGTTAATGGTGGTTGCACCTTCGGCAATTACAGCTTCTAAAACACGGCACAAGAAATCAACATCAGAACGATAACCATCTTCAGGAGAGAACTCAATATCATTCGTGTGATTCCGCGCAAAGCGGACTGCCAACTTAGCCTGCTCAAAAACTTCATCAGGCGTCATACGTAATTTCTTTTCCATATGCAATGGACTTGTCGCAATAAACGTATGAATACGTTTTGAATTCGCATCTTTCAATGCCTCTGCTGCACGACTAATATCTTTGTCATTAGCACGCGCCAATGAACAGATTGTTGAATCTTTAACAGCCGCAGCAACTGCCTTGATCGCCTCAAAGTCCCCGGGAGAACTCGCAGCAAAACCCGCTTCAATCACATCAACCTTGAGTCGCTCTAATTGACGCGCAATCCTAACCTTCTCTTCTCTGGTCATAGAAGCACCAGGGGATTGCTCACCATCTCTTAAAGTGGTGTCAAAAATAATCACTCGATCATTGTTGATGGCATTCATAATTTTCTCTCTTTACTTAAATCTAAAACTACAAAAACAAAACCCCAGCTTAGTTTGCTGGGGCTGGTTATTCTGCGAATTGGTCTAATTACTTTTGACCCAGTCGCCCACCGGCCCCGGCCGTAAGGCCAAGTCCTAGACTTAGGGCGAGTAATAAGCTGTTAGCTAAAATTTTCAACATAGGAAACAATATACACCTAAATTACAAAATCGTCACAAATATCAAACTCGTTGAGAGTTAGTTATTCAAGATAACTTTTTCTTTTTAGTTACTTGCGCCCAAAACCAAAGTACATATCCAGACAAAGCATATACGACGAATAAACCAAATAAGGCCAACGGCGGGTTGCTTGAAATCAATACAAAAGCAAGTAATAGCAAGCCCAATACGCTAAATGGAACGTGATAACGAACATCTAAAGTTTTGCCACTGTAAAACTTGGCATTTGTAAGCATCGTCACCCCAGCATATACAGTTAAAGCAAACATTAACCAAGGAATTGCACCTTCTTTTACCGGTAATTTATTGTCCTCAGCTAGCCAAATAAATCCAGCAATCAAAGATGCAGCCGCTGGACTTGGAAGCCCTTGGAAATAACGCTTATCAACTACACCCACATTGACATTAAATCTTGCAAGTCGCAATGCAGCACCCGCACAATAAGTAAAGGCAGCAAGCCAGCCCCACTTATCCAAATCTTTTAATACCCATTCGTAAGCCACCAGTGCTGGCGCTACACCAAAGGAAACCATATCTGCTAGAGAGTCATATTGCTCACCAAAAGCACTCTGAGTATTGGTCATTCTGGCAATGCGGCCATCCATGCCATCAAGCACTAAGGAGCAAAAAATTGCAATCGCCGCAACTTCCCAACGCTGATTCATCGCTTGGACAATTGCAAAGAAACCACAGAATAATGCGGCAGTCGTAAAGGCATTAGGCAGCAAATAAATCGCTTTACCACGGGGGCGAACATAATCCCCTTCCAAACCTTGATCAGCTTGATGCTGACCGCGCTTTGTAAATCGACGCCCCTTTAAGAATTTAGGGACTGTTCTTGATGTTGTTTTACGCATAAGCAGAGTTTACCCGCTATTTGCTAAGCATCCAATCCTGGCAGATTTGCTAATAAAGTAGTCGTTGCGCTTACTTTTTCACCTACAGTGACCAAAGGCTCTGCAGTTAAAGGGAGATAAACATCAACCCTTGATCCAAAACGGATAAATCCATATCGCTCACCTTTCTTCACTTTATCCCCCACATGGGCATAACAAAGAATACGGCGCGCAATCAACCCAGCTACCTGAACCAAAGTTACCGTTTGGCCATTCGCCTCAATGACAACTGCATTACGTTCATTTTCAGTCGATGCTTTATCCAGATCTGCATTCACAAACTTACCTGGGAAATATTGAATTTTCTTAATAACACCATCAACTGCAACTCGATTTGAATGCACATTAAAGACATTCATAAAAATACTAATTTTTAGAGCCTCACGTTCAGCATACGGATCATTCGTACGCTCAACCGCAACAATACGACCATCAGCCGGCGCCAAAACCACATTATTAGCAATCGGAATTAAACGTGGAGGATCTCTAAAAAATTGCAACACAAATACAAAAATCACCCAAAGCGGCCACGCATACCCCATTCCACCTAATTTAGTAACGATCAGACATAAAAGACCAACGCCAGCTAAATAAGGCCAACCCTCTCGGGCGATGATTGGATGGGGATATGACATAAATAAATTCCGCTTAATGATTTATGAATTAGTTCTTGCTTTGATCAACTAATTTGTTTTTAGCGATCCAAGGCATCATCGCACGCAACTTACCACCAACTTGTTCAATTTGGTGTTCTGCATTCAAACGACGACGTGAAATCAATGTTGGTGCACCTGCTTTGTTTTCCAAGATGAA
>CAZEHN010000060.1:0-1807 GCA_964511855.1 uncultured Polynucleobacter sp.
CTTTAAATTATTCAACAACTTCTGGAAATATTTCAATTAATGCCAAGGGAGCTGGTGCTTATCATGCAGCTCAATTAGGCGGCGGTAATTTCACTACCACTACAGGAAACATTTCTATTGTTGGCAATCAAGTTGGAAGTAAACAGGGTATATGGATCACTGCCGCAACTAATGTTACGACTTCTGGGGGCTCAATATCGTTAAATGGCACAGCTGTCTCTGATGCTGGTTTAAATATTGGAGGGGCTACCAATTTAACTACTTCTGGAAATGGATCCATTACTTTAATTGGTAATTCTGGGACTAATAGTGGCATTTACTCATATGCGACGGTTAATGTAAATACTTCTCAGGGGAGTGGAGCAATAAATCTCTGTGGCACTAGTAATAGTTCTTTAGCTCTTTACCTTAACTCAAACTTTAATTTGATTTCAGGTTCTGGATTGCTGAATGTAAGCGGAATTGCAAACGGATCAAGTCAAGGTGTCTACATAAATTCTGGAAACTTAACTTCATCTAGTGGTGATATTAGTTTAAGCGGAACTTCTAGCGGTAGTTATGGATTTGACTGGGCTCGAGATACGGGTATAGGTCAGATTTCATCAAGTACCGGTAATATTACGATTAATGGTAATACTAGTACAGCTGGCTATGGAACTTACTTAGCCGGAACAAATATAAGTTCAGCAGGGTTAATTTCTATCAACGCTGTTGGCGGTATTTACTCGGGTTCAAATGTTACTTCACTTGGAGCTAATAATTCATTAGTAATAAAAGCAACAAAACAGATCTACAGTGAAGGCGTATCTCGTACTTATCAGACTAACAACGGAACTTTACTATTCTGGACAAATTCTGCTGGTAGTACAACTGATGGTAGATTGATATTCACTAACGGAACTACAACTCTTAATTCTGCTAATGGTAGTACGACTCAAACTTCTGGCGGCGGAAATATTATTGTTGGCGGTGGAAGTGCGGTTGATGCAAACGGTAATCCCACAGGTGCGGTTAGTTATAACAATGATTGGGCTTTGAGCTTCGGTGGAGCGGGCGGTGGTTCTGCACAGATGTATTCTGGTGGGGGGAATATTAGCATTAAGGCCAATACTTCATCAGGTAATGCGGTACTAATTGGGCGAAATTCAACTATTAACGCCGGAAATGGCAGCATTAATATTACTGGATGTGGAACTAACGCTGGTATTTATTTAAATGTATGGAATGGCGGTGCCTATAACATCCTTGCTAAAGGCGATATCAATTTAACAGGATCAACTTCAAGTTTGGGAGATGGTTCTGCTGCCTATTCCGGTATCCGTTCTTACTACGATAATATTTCTCAAGGCGGAACCATTCGTTCAACTGGTGGAAATGTAACTATCAGAGGCACTGGTTTAGGTGAGGGTATATTTATCTATAGCAATAATAATATTATTGCTGATGTTGGTAATGTGACTTTAACCGGCACTGCCAATTCTGGCGCTCGTGGTATTGTGATGTTGGGTAATGTTTTGGCCGGTGGCGCAGATATTACGATCAATACGACGAATAATAATTATATTTGGTTGAGTGGGACGGTTGGTCAAAAAGCTTCTACTACCGTCACTTCCACCAATGCAAATATTACTATCAGCGGTAGTCAATTATTTAATACTAATGCTCCTACAATTAACACTCAATCAGGTAACGTCACTCTTCGTGCAAATACTTGGGATTTTGGTGGTGGCACTACGGTAATTGGTACAAATGGAAGTATTTCATTACTACCTTTGAGTGATAGTGCTGGCTTTGGTCAGTTAATTAG
>CAZEHN010000060.1:1907-5420 GCA_964511855.1 uncultured Polynucleobacter sp.
CATAGCCACAGGTTATGCGATTTCAAAGGCAGATGGTAGTGGTAATACAGGAGCAAATGATGCAAGCTTTAATGCCGGCGTTGAAATCAATGAAGCATCAATTAACGCTGGCTTAGGAAATGTGACGATTAGAGGTAAAACGATTGGCGCGTCTTTTGATGATTATGCAATGGGGGTTTCATTGCAGTCATTCACGGCCAATAATTTATCTTTATTGGGCTCTAACATTTCTATTACTGGGGTGAGTGCTGCAGGCGGGTGGTCAGATCGTGGTGTTTCGATGTATGCAGGAAGCACAGGAACTATTTCAGTTACAGCAACTAATAATTTAGCTATATCTGGTACTGGTGCGCCTGGTGCCACCACTGGAAATAATCAAGGTGTTTACGTTGGTAGTGGTGTGTCACTTCGCTCTAATGGTGCTATCAATATTGATGGTGTAGCAAGCGCTTCTGGCGGGGGCTCAGCTGGAGTTTGGATTAATGGCGGCACTATTGGTAATGCTAGTACAACATCTTTAATAATTAATGGTACTAAAGGTGGCAATGTTTCTGATAATGCATTCCAAATTGATTCTGGAGCATTGACTGTTGGAGGTTTAATTACAGTAAATGGAAGTAGTATTGCCTTGAATGGAGGTTCTATAACTTCCACTACGGCGACTGGTGATATCGTCTTAAATGGGAATGTTTCTGGAGCTGCAAATATAGCTGTTGCTGCAAATCGAAGTTTGACAATTAATCAAACTGGCGCTTCAACTTATAGTGGTTGTATTAGTGGTTCTTCTGCTCAATTAATTAAATCCGGTTCAGGTGCACTTACATTATCTGGTGCGAACACCTATTCTGGTTCAACAAATATTACTGCTGGAACATTAATTGTTAATGGAAGTTTGTCTGATAGTACTGCTGTTAATGTTTCAAGTGGCGCAACTTATAACGTAAGTGCTACAGATACGATTGGTTCTTTCTCGGGAGCTGGCACGATTAATCTTGTGAATGGAATACTGACAGCATTCGGTGATAACTCAACTGCAACTTATAGCGGAGTCTTATCAGGATCTGGTGGATTCACAAAAGCTGGCACGGGAACAATTACATTAACAGGTGCGAATAGCTATAGTGGTGGCACTATTGTTAATGCCGGAACTTTGCAGCTTGGTGATGGCGTTACTAATGGTGCGATAGGTTCCGGAAATATTGCAGTTAATAATTCTAATTTGACGTTTAATTATTCAGCAGGTATTTATACCGTCGGTAATCTTTCAAGTAATCTTTATATAACGCTAAATAATTCATCAGTAAGTGTATTAGGCGGTAATGTGACATTAGCTGGATATAGTTCAGCTAATGGAACTGCTCAAGGCGCGTCAACGATGTCTACTGCCGTTAATATTACTGGAACAACTAATTTGAGTGCCGCAAGTGGTGCATCCTTAAATATCTTAGGTAATTCGACTGGTACTTATGCTCATTCCATAGCCTTACAAAATAATGCAGTTATTAATGCAAATGGTTCTGTAGTATTAACTGCTAATGGAGCAACAGGAGTAGGAACTCATTGGTTGTTTGGTTTGTATGGATCAACTGCAATCAATGCTTTATCTGGAAGTAATTTAAAAATTAATGTAACTCAATCTGCGGGCGATTGGGGAGTTATCCAATATTTAACGGGAGCGACGTTATCCACCTCGGGTAATGTAACTTTTAATATCAGTGCAGGTTCAGGGGCTTGGACAAGTGTTAATTCGGCCGGAACAATTACTTCCCCATCGATTTCAAATGCAAACGGTAGTTTAGTTATTAATCTAGCTGGCACATTGTCATCTGGTGGAATGACTTTCTCAAATGCTACTTCTTTGAATGCAAGTTCGACCGGTAATATAACGATTAATGGATCTGGTTCTGGAAATATAACTTTATCGGCAGCGACATCTATTGCCACTGGCGCAGGTAATTTGACAATTAGTGCACCAGTAAATCTAAATGCTAATAATCTTACTTTAAGTGGCGGAAGTGGAGCCGTTTTAATTAATGGTGCGATATCCGGAACTGGAGCGTTTATTCAGAATACAACTGGTTTAACAGCTCTGTCTGCAAGCAATTCGTATAGTGGCGTAACAAATATTAACTCAGGAACATTAATTGTTAATGGTTCTGGCGCGCTAGGGACAGGAAGTTATGCGGGTGCGATTTCTAATAATGGCACCTTAATTTATAACTCTTCCGCCGCACAAACTTTATCCGGCAATATCAGTGGCACGGGTACCTTGACTCAGAATGGTTCTGGAACTTTAACTTTAACTGGTGCAAATAATAGTTATTCTGGTGACACTATTATTAATGCAGGTAATCTAACTATCGGTGGCTCCGGAACATTAGGTAATGGCTCCTACGCAGGAAATATTACTAATAATGGCACATTTAATTTTAGTAGTTCAGCTGCTCAGACATTGTCAGGTAATATCACTGGTACTGGAAATTTAAGCAAATCGGGTAATGGTCAATTAACCTTGACTGGAACAAATACGTATTCTGGCGGTACAACTATTTCAGCTGGCACATTATTTGGCGGAGCTGCAAGTCTAACAAGAACTGCATTTGGTTCGGGTGATATTGTCATCAATACTGGCGGGACTCTTTGGACGGATAGAAGTACTTTAAGTAATAACTTAACTTTAAACGGCGGAACACTTAAAGGTACTAATGGTTTTGGTGAAATTTGGAATGGAAATGTTTCACTCCAAACTGGATCAACAATTGATGTTGTTAGTTATGTTACTTTAAACGGAGTTGTCAGCGGAACAGGTTCATTAACTAAGACGAGTGCAGGTCGTTTGGTGCTAAATGGAACGAATACATATTCTGGAAGTACAAATATTTCCGCAGGTATTTTCCAAGTTGGTGCTGGTGGAACGACTGGTTCATTAAATGGTACAAGTAATCTAAATATCAGTAGCGGTGCAACGCTTACTTTTAATCGAAGTGATGCGATTACCGTTTCAAATAATATTTCTGGCGCCGGATCTCTCACAATTGGTAATTCGAATAATGTCAATTTAACGGGAGTTGCTTCTTATACTGGTAATACAACTGTTGGTGGTGGAACATTAACATTCACTAACAATACTGCGCCTACAAGTGCAAATTACACCGGCACTGGAAGTTTAGTTATTCAGCCTAGTACAACTTTTAGTAGTGCGTATACCTTTAATGCCAATGTTGCAAGCGCATTTTCAGGATTGACGATTGGTAGCGTGGCTAATGCAGCTGATGTTTTAATTAGTAGAAGTATTAATATTTCTGGACCCGTAAATATTTATGGTGGGAACATTAGTATTACTGCGGATCTGATTACAACTAATTCGACAACTGGTAGTGTGTTGTTAAAGGCAGTAAGTAATATTTCTCAAACGTCTAATGTTACGACTAATGGTTCAAGTATTATTTATTGGGCGGATAGTGATGGTAATGGTGTTGGTGCTATTTCGGTTAATGGTTCAAGTAGTACTGC
>CAZEHN010000061.1:0-4668 GCA_964511855.1 uncultured Polynucleobacter sp.
ATGTTGATTGGTCGGGACGGTGTGATTCGAACACACGACCCCTTGCACCCCATGCAAGTACGCTACCAGGCTGCGCTACGCCCCGACTTTTTTGATTTTACAACTTTGGTTTTTTATTTTCCACCTAGCAAGGCTAGGATCGCTTCGAGTTCTGATCTGATTTGGAATTGAGAATCTAATTCCTCAAGTCGATTCTTAGCTCCACTGATCGTAAAACCTTCGTTGTACAACAATTCACGAATTCTTCTAATGAGAACAACTTCATGATGTTGGTAGTAACGACGGTTACCTCTGCGTTTTTGTGGCTTAAGTTGATTGAATTCTTGCTCCCAGTAACGGAGCACATGCGGCTTAACCGCACACAAATCCCCTACTTCACCAATGGTGAAATAACGTTTAGCAGGGATTGGAGGAAGTTGAATACTTGGTGATACTGCTTTACCACTCGATAATCCAACGTCTGTATCAAGCAGCGCCATTTCCGTCGATCGCGTCTTTTAATTTTTGGCTTGCGTGAAAAGTTACAACGCGACGCGCACTAATCGGAATTAACTCACCAGTTTTTGGATTACGTCCTGGACGAGCTGATTTATTTCTTAACTGGAAATTACCAAATCCAGAAATCTTGACATCAACTCCACGCTCTAAATTACGGCCAATGTTTTCAAAGAAAGCATCAATCATATCTTTAGCTTCACGCTTATTTAGACCCACCTGGTCAAAAATAGCTTCAGAGAGTTCAATCTTCGTAATCGTCGTTGATGTCGTCATGATATTTATAAATAATTTTGGTGGGGGAGTAATACTATCGCAAACGAGCGCCAAATTGAATAGTTATTTTCTCTAATAATTGAGAAATTGCTGCTTCAACTTGGGCATCTTGTAAAGTTTGAGTCTCATCAGATAAGGTAATTTTGAAGGCTAAGCTCTTCTCATCAGCCTGCATACCTCCAGACCTCTCTAACGTAGGCTTAAATTCGTCAAAAAGGGTAATTTCTTTAACAATACCCGCCTTAACTGAGTTCATTGCATCTAAAACTGACTGGGCAGTCACATTTTGTTTCAGAACAACCGCCAAATCACGTCCAACAACTGGAAATTTACTGATTTCAGCAATTTTAGGTAATGGAATGTCAGCGATTTGAGCCCAATCGATCTCAAAAAGGATTGGGGCCAATGGCATCTCATAAGATTGTTGCCATTTAGGATGTAACTCACCCATCACACCAATGTCTCTAACCTTTCCATCTTCAGTCTGAATTTGTAACTTCGCGCAACGTCCAGGATGAAGCGCTGGATGTTCATTCGCTTGTGTCACTAATTTAAGCGGTGCCAAAAATGCCTCTAAATCACCCTTCACATCAAAGAAATCAACAGGGCGGGATTTCTGACCCCACTGCTCTGGGTTCAATAATCCATATGCCAATCCACCAATATGAATCGGTTGTGAAATCCCTTGAATCGCTAATTCACCTTCTTTAACTGAGGCATCTTTTTTAAAGACTCGACCAAGTTCAAATAAACGAACACGATTAGCTTTGCGATTTAAATTACTTCTAAGATTAGTTAGCAAGCCGCCCATCAAGCTACTACGCATAACAGCGAGTTGGCTTGCAAGAGGATTACGTACGCGGATCACATCTAGATTGCCTGCGATTTGCTTTTCGCTTTCCTCATCCACAAAACCATAGTTAACGACTTCTTGGTAATCTTGTGCAGCTAAAGCATGACGTGCAGCATGCGCTGAACGTTTACCTTCGTTGGTGCGTTGCATACGTTGACGCGCAACCGGAGGTACATCAGGAATATTTTCAAAACCATGTAAGCGTGCAATCTCTTCAATCAAATCTTCTTCAATCTGAATATCGAAGCGATGACTTGGTGCTTGAACAATAAATGACTCTTGTGGTGTTCCTGGATTTTTACGTGTGTAGCCAAAACCTAAACGGTCAAAATACTCAGCTACCAAATTACCTTCTAATGAAATACCAATAATTTTCTCTGCGCGAGCTAAACGTAACTCAACTGGATCATTCTTCGGAATCGCTAATGTTTGATCATCAAGCGGTCCAACTTGACCACCACAGATTTGCGTTAACAGCGACACCAAATAGTTTAAATGTTTAACAGCAGACTCAGGATCTACACCACGCTCAAAACGATAACCTGCGTCTGTTGAGAAATTTAACGCCCTAGCTCTACCTTGAATAGCCGCTGGCCACCAGAAAGCTGCTTCCACATAAACATCAGTCGTATCTAGCGTTACCGCTGTGTGATCACCACCCATGATGCCCGCAAGACTTTCCAGTCCTTGTTCATCAGCAATCACGCCAACTTTTAAGTTGATCTTAGACAACTCAACAGTTTGACCATTTAATAGTTTGAGTGATTCTTCTGGCTTACCCCAGCGAACTGTTAAACCACCTTTTAATTTTGCTAAATCAAATACGTGTGTTGGCTGCCCCATCTCTAACATGACATAGTTAGAAATATCTACCAATGCTGAAACACTGCGTTGACCTGCACTTTCTAAACGGCGAACCATCCAATCTGGTGTTTTTACTTTTGCATTAACACCGCGTACAACGCGACCCGCAAATCGTCCGCATAAATCTTTATCAATTACCTTCACCGCAACACGGTCAGCAATTGACTCTTTAACGTCGATCACATTCGGTAGCGTCAATGGTGCCCCAGTAATCGCTGCAACTTCACGTGCAACACCCAATACAGATAAACAATCTGCTTTATTCGGAGTTAACTTGATTTCAAAAATAGTGTCATCAAGACCTAGGTATTCGCGAATATCCGTTCCTACAGGTGCATCTGCTGGTAATTCATAAATACCGGCGTGATCATCACCTAAACCAATTTCTTTACCTGAGCAAAGCATGCCATAGCTTTCTACGCCACGTAACTTACCAATCTTGATTGCAAATGGTTTACCACCCGCTTCTGCTGGTGGTAACTGTGCACCAACCATCGCGCATGGGATCTTAATACCAGCTCGTGCATTAGGGGCACCACAGACAATTTGCAATGGCTCAGGACTTAACGCACCAACAGATACCTTACATACTCTTAAACGATCTGCATCCGGATGCTGAGTTGCTTCAAGAATTTCTGCAATAACAACATTATTAAATGGTGGCGCTAGTGGACGAGTTTCTTCAACTTCCAAACCCGCCATCGTCAAGGCATGACTCAACTCTTCTGTCGAGATCGGTGGGTTAACAAATTGTCTTAACCAAGATTCAGAAAATTGCATAGCTGCCTATTTACGTAAGTCCACTTAATTAAGCGGGGAATTGCGCTAAGAAGCGCGTGTCATTCTCAAAGAAAAGACGTAAGTCATCAATGCCATAACGCAACATTGTTAAACGCTCTAAACCAGATCCAAATGCAAAACCTACAAACACTTCAGGATCCAATCCCATATTTCTTAATACATTTGGATGAACCTGACCTGAGCCAGAGATCTCTAACCAACGGCCAGCTAACTTGCCAGCACCAAAGGCCATATCGATTTCTGCTGAAGGTTCTGTAAATGGGAAATACGATGGTCTAAATCGAAGATTAATCGCATCACTTTCAAAATAAGCTCTTAAGAAGCTGGTGTAGACACCCTTTAGTGCCGCAAATGAAACATCGCGACCGATCCATAAACCCTCAACTTGGTGGAACATCGGTGAGTGAGTTGCATCACTATCCACACGATAAGTTCTTCCAGGAGCGATTACTTGAATATCTTCTAAGTCATTTAAATTGCCGTGCGCTTTTAAGTGCGCTTGCACTTTTGCACTGGCATAACGTACTTGCATTGGACTTGTATGTGTACGCAATAACAATGGTTTGTTTTGTGTATCTTCACCTTCAACATAGAAGGTGTCTTGCATTGATCGTGCTGGATGATTTTCAGGGCTATTGAGCGCTGTAAAGTTAAACCAGTCATTTTCGATTTCGGGGCCATCAGCCACATCAAAACCAATCGATCTAAAAATTTGTTCTACACGTTCCCAAGTACGCATCACAGGATGCAAACTACCAACACCCCTTCCTTTACCAGGTAGAGATACATCAATAGATTCTTGAGATAAACGAGCTTGCAATAAAGCATCAGACATCGCTTGACGACGTTCTGTTAGCGCGGACTCTACCGCTGCTTTTGCTACGTTAATTCGCGCACCTTCGGATTTGCGCGCTTCGGGATCCAAGCCGCCAAGCCCTTTAAGGAGCTCAGTGAGACGACCGGACTTGCCCAAGTATTTTGCTTTTACATCTTCAAGTGAAGCTGCATCAGCCGCTTGAGCAAAGTCCTGCCTGGCATCCTCGACGAGTTTGTCGAGATCAACCATGTTATTTACAGTAATTAAGCTGCAATAACAGTTTTGATCTTCGCAACTAATGCTGCGAAGGCTGGCTTGTCATTAATCGCCATATCTGACAAGACTTTACGGTCTAGATCGATTTCAGCTTTATTCAAACCATTAATAAATACGCTGTAAGTCATGTCATGCTCACGAACAGCCGCATTAATACGAGCAATCCACAATGCGCGGAATACACGTTTTTTGTTGCGACGGTCACGGTAGGCATATTGCCCAGCGCGCATAACCGCTTCTTTAGCGATACGGAATACATTACTACGACGGCCGCGGTAACCCTTGG
>CAZEHN010000062.1:0-4513 GCA_964511855.1 uncultured Polynucleobacter sp.
AATCCATTTACGTTTGCAAATAATGTTTCAGGTTCTGGAAATATTCAGCAATCTGCAATTGGTATGTTGACGATTTCTGGTAATAACTCTGCGATGAGTGGCAATGTGGATATTGGTAGTTATTCTGTCACTTTAGGAAGTGTTAATGCCCTTGGTTCGGGTAATGTTCAATCGAGTGGCGGTCAGCTTTCAGTTGGCGCAAATATCACCTTGCCGAGTTTAACTGTTAATGGTGATGTAACAATTCAAACTGCTGTTAAGACGGCTGGTGATCAGCTATATAACAATGGCGTCACATTTATGAGTTCTGGAACGCCTTACAGCCTTAATCCGAATACTCAGGTTGTTACACAAGCCGTACCTAATTTTGAATCTAGCTCAGGAAATATTAGTTTTATGGGTGTTGTGAGTGCAGGTTTGAATTCAAAATCTGCCCAACGAAATTTGGTCGTATCAGCAGCTAATGGCACGGTCTTATTTAATGATCAAGTTGGACAGAGTGTTGTTCAAAATCGTTCTGCCAACGGAACGATGCTAATGATTAGTTATGCCAATTACAATAATTCAGATGTAAGTCCATATGGTGTCGATGTAGAAGCAAATACAATCAAGTTATTTGGTGATGTGACAAGTTTTGAGAAGCAACAGTATCGTGGCTCTGTATTAGTTGGCGATAATGGCTCTAACGGCAATACTCGATTACTGTTATCGATGGATCCATCTATTAGTTTCACAGGAAGTGTAGATGATGTTACTGTTGGTCAGCATACCTTAATGTTGCGTGCTTTATCACTTAATTCAGTTGCGCCAACGATTACCGTGGGTGATGTAGGTTTAAACAAAGCGCTTGCCGGCCTTGATGTTTTAACGGGAGCGCAAAACATTAATAGTTACGTTACTGATATTTCGCCTGATAGAAGTACTTTTGTGGGCAGTATTTCCTTGACTGGTAACATTACCACTACTAATAATCAGTTATATGTTGGAGATACGGTGACTTTGACAAATGGCACTACATTGCGTAGTAATCAAGGAAGTATTGAAATGATTACAGGAACGCACGGTAGTGTTGTTGGTATTAATGGCACATTATTTAGTTTTGGTGTTGGCGCTACAGGCCTTGGAAACTCCTTAGGTAATTTAGGTGGTCGAGTTTCTCGCGATCAACCGCTTGTAAGTGCTAATGGCTTTGCTAATTCACAGCATGGAATCTTGCATAGCAAATTAAATGAATGGGTAGATAAGTCAAATTCTTATGCTAAAGAAAATGCTGGAGAAGCAGGTGATGTTCAGATTGGTGATTTGAAAACAGTAGATTGCGAACCAAATTTAAATGACAACTGCAGAATTAACTAATACATCGATTGAAGATGGCAGTTCGCAGAAACTCTGGCGAGTATTCTTATTCGTTTCAGCACTTCATTTTTTGATTATCGCTGTTATTCATTATGGATTTCCCACGCTTCAAAAGAAGAAACTATCTGATATTACGATTGAATTCGGTGGTGTATTGATTAGAGGGGCTGGAGGTGATGGAATCCCTCAAGCTATCAATACTAAAAAACAGCAAGAAGTAAAAAAATCTTCTGTAAAAGATGATTTATCAACCAAAAAAGCCACGCAGTCAGAAGCTTCAACTTCGGCTCAAGCGCCAACATCTTCTGCTCCTGCTGGGGTTGAGTCTGCGCCGACTATTGATGCAGACTATAAAGCCGCTTATTTGAATAATCCAAAGCCACCTTATCCATCTGTCGCATTTCAGATGCGTATCCAAGGAACGGTAATGCTCAAAGCCTTGGTTTTACCCGACGGCACTTGTGGTGATGTGGTATTGGCAAGAAGCAGTGGTAATTCATTGTTGGATGAGTCGGCATTAAAGACGGTGGCGCAATGGAAATTTACGCCAGCAAAATCGCAGGGTAAAGATATATCGCAGTGGGTGAGTATTCCCATTACATTTTCAATTAAACGCAACTAGGAGACTATTTTGTCATCTTCAAATTGGATTATTGATTTAACCTTATTGGGATTGATATTTTTATCAATTGCAACTTGGTCGATTGCGATATTTAAATATCGCAAACAAAGACAAGATCAAAAGTACTCTAAGCAATTTTTAGAAGAATATATTCCGGCTAGAGCTTGGGATAAGCGATTTGAGATTATTAAAAAATCTAAAGGCTCCATGGCAAGACTTGCTGAGTCTGGGTATGTCATTTGTAATGAAATTATTGCTGAGGAAGGAAATAGTGTTTCTCACCATGAATTACAGGAAATTCTAGAACGTGAGATGCGTAAGCAGCATCAGCTATTAAATCGTCAGAGAGAGCGCGGTTTGGCAGAATTAGCCTCTATTGGCTCAACAGCGCCATTTATCGGTTTGTTTGGAACTGTTTGGGGCATTATGAATGCCTTGAAAACAATTAGTGCAACTGGTCAAGCAAGTATTGATGTGGTTGCTGGTCCAATTGGAGAAGCTTTGATTGCAACAGCGGTTGGTATTATTACTGCGATTCCAGCTGTTTTGACTTATAACTATTTTATGAGGCAGCAGCGCGTACAAAATACAGATATGGATAATTTTGTTGAAGGATTTGTACGATTTGCAATGCGTAACCAAGAACATTGGAGTGAAAAATGTTAGTTCGTGGCGGTGAAGATGACTCAGGGATGGTGGCCGAAATTAACGTTACGCCTTTAGTGGATGTGATGTTAGTTTTATTGATTGTGTTTATGGTTACTGCCCCGTTATTAATACCACAAAGCTTAGGCGTTAACTTACCTAAAACTGAATCTGTTCAGTCGGCGATCGATCGTGATTTAACAAAATTATCAATTAAGCCTGAAGGCACACTAGAATTAGATGGTAAAACAATCTCTGACCAAGAGTTAAAGAAATTCTTAAGTTCAAAAAGCTCGGATAGTAAATTTCAGCTTAATATCGAAGCCGACGAGAACTTAAAGTATGGTCGTTTAGCTGAGGTGATGGCGATGGCACAGGGAGCGGGCGTTACAAAATTATCATTTGTAACAGTTGGAAAAAACAAATAGAAAAGATCCAAATGGTTTTTCGTCTTGAAGATTTTGAGCATGCTGCCTATAGTCGCCAACATGAAGAAGCGGCTAGGATGCTGGTTAACTTATTGGCGATTTTAGATAGTAGTTATGGTGTGCCGGGTGAGCAATTTCAGGCACAGCCATTGGCGGGGGTCGCGCTTGAGCAGCGTGAGGCACATATTGGGATTCGTTTGGCCTCAGCCATTTCCTGTCTTTTCTCTGACAAAGATTTTCACTTTGCACCTCAAAGTTTAACTTCACTTTTTACTCTGCAACGTTGGTTTGCAACTATTTTTGGTTCAACATCCTTTCTTAATGCAGACCATGTTGTTCGAGCATTAAACCTTGCTGGAAAAGGAAATCTCAATCATCTTGAGGTAAAGCCACAAGATTTACCTAAATTTTGCTTACTGTATTTGCCAGATTCCGAAATCACCCTTGAAATCGATGCGCTGTGGGATGCGAATAAATACTTAGCTGCATCTTTAGGTATGGCTTTGTTATCTCCAAGGTTTCTTGGCTCACCTCAAGCTCATGGGAAGAGGGAAGTTTTATTGCCTTGGTTAACTGAAAAGTTACCAGAGATTGAAACTCTAGACCAATTGCCATTTGGCATCATGCATGACGTCTATATGCATTGCAGTTATGCAGATCGAGCAGATAAGCATGCTATTAAAGGTTCAATTAATGTATTAATTGAACGCTGGTTGCAATCACATTCGCTATTGCCACTTGATACATCAGTGGAGCCAAATCCAGTTGGTAAAAAGCCAACGATGTTGGTATGTATGGAATGGTTTAATGCGGGTCATTCAATATATCGAACTCATTCACGTACATTAGAAGCTGCAAAAGAACTATTTCATGTGGTGGGTATGGGGCTTGCTAATGCAACTGATGCTGTAGGTCATGCGGTATTTGATGAATGGGTTGAGATTAAACCTGTTAGTTTGCAAGAGCAAATAGCTCAAATTCGAGCAGAAGCTCAAAAAAGAGAAGCTCAAGTCTTTTATATGCCTAGCGTTGGGATGTTCCCATTGACTATGATGCTCGCAAATATTCGTTTGGCACCTGTAATGGCAATGGCGCTAGGTCATCCGGCGACATCTCACTCTCCTCATATGGACTATGTGGTGGTAGAAGCTGATTATGTTGGGGATCCTGAGTGCTTTACTGAGGAGTTGTTAGTTCTTCCGAATGATGGGATGCCATATCGACCATCAGGGTTAGCTAGTCAAAATCCAGAAATGCCTATTATTCGTGAGAATCCAGAAGTTGTTGATATTGTTGTAGCAGCTTCAGCTATGAAAATAAACCCTGGTTTCTTAAATGCTTGTAAAGAGATTGCAAATCGAAGTAAGGTCCCCGTGAAATTCCATTTTGCTGTCGCCTTTGCGCAAGGTATGGTTTATGAGCAGATTAAGAGAGTGGTGCACAATTTCTTAGGTGATTACGC
>CAZEHN010000063.1:0-4272 GCA_964511855.1 uncultured Polynucleobacter sp.
AGAAGTTGTAACACTTATTACGGCACTTGGCACAGGTATTGGTAAAGAAGAATATAACGTTGAAAAGTTGCGTTATCACCGTATCATCATCATGACCGACGCGGACGTTGACGGCAGCCATATTCGCACATTGTTACTAACTTTCTTCTATCGTCAAATGCCAGAGTTGATTGAACGCGGGCATATCTATATTGCGCAGCCACCTTTATATAAGGTTAAACATGGTAAATCTGAACAATATATTAAAGACGATGCTGCATTAACAAGCTATTTAATGAAGATAGCTTTAACTGGTGCTCAAATTACAAACGCCAATGGTGATGTATTTGAAGGTGAGCGTTTACAAGATTTAGCGAATCGTTATGAATTAACCCAACAAGTCATTGATCGTTTATCCAAGACAATGGATGTAGATGTTTTAAGATCCATCAGCGAGGATGTTGAGCTTGACTTAGATACAGAATCAGCAGCCCAAAAATCTGCGGCAGTATTGAATGAATCTCTTGCAAAACGTATGGGCGATTTAAGTAGAAGCATTTCTGTGACAGTTCAAAAAGATGAGCGTACAGAACGCTATCGTTTATTAATTTCAAGAACAGTTCATGGCAATATGAAGCTATCTGTTGTTAATTCCGACTTTGTACACGGTGCTGATTATCAAGCGGTTAGAAGTTTTTCAACTTCTTTAGCCACACAAATTGGTAAAGGTTCCGTTGTTCGTCGTGGCGATCCTGAAAAATCAGTTAAAGAAGTTCCCGTTGATAGTTTCCAAGAGGCTATTGGTTGGTTGCTCTCAGAAGCTGAAAGAACGGTATCTCGTCAACGATATAAAGGTCTTGGTGAAATGAACCCAGGTCAGCTTTGGGAAACAACAATGGATACACAATCAAGAACCTTGTTAAAGGTTCAAATTGAAGATGCGATTATTGCTGATCAAACTTTTACAACATTGATGGGCGATGAAGTTGAACCAAGACGCGCCTTTATTGAAACAAATGCATTAGTCGCAAGAAATATTGATGTCTAAATATCTAGTTAAATTAATAAAAAGCTCACGCATTGGTGTAAAAAACTCCCCGATTCATGGCAAAGGAGTTTTTGCAGTTGACAAATTAAAGAAGGGTGAATGTCTAATTGAATACAAGGGCGAACGCATCTCTTGGAAAGAGGCATTAAGACGTCATCCTCATGATCCGTCACAACCAAATCACACGTTCTATTTTTCTTTAGAGAGCGGTAAGGTAATTGATGCGAATGTAAAAGGTAATGCGGCAAAATGGATTAATCATTCTTGCAAACCTAATTGTGAAGCGATTGAGGTTGATGATGAAAAGTTAGGCACGCGAGTTTATCTATTTGCAAAACGTTCAATTGAACCTGGCGAAGAACTTTTTTACGACTACAGCTTAGATGTTGAAGGTAAAAAAACTGCCGCCGTTAAAAAAGATTATGAATGTCGATGCGGGGCTAAAAAATGCCGCGGTACGATGTTGTGTAATTAAGGCAGGAAACAAACTTGTTTATTAATTTGACAGAGCTTGAGGATGCCATTAATTATTGGCGTTCTAAATCCCCTTCAGTGGGAGATGCTCTTGAATTGTGCGAGGAAGTATCAGCATTATCTAAGCCGTACGCTATTCTGATTCTTCAGGGAGGTAAGCGTTTGGCAATTGATCATTTAGAACCAAAAGCAATTAGTGCTTGGAATGCTTATTTAAGCGCAGTAAATAAATCATAATTAATTTAAAGATGCTATGACATCTTTTGTGGGAGGCAGTATGGATCATGGATCTTTTGATTACATTATTGTTGGAGCCGGAAGCGCAGGATGTTTGTTGGCTAATCGCTTAACAGAAAATGAAGATGTTTCTGTTTTGCTATTGGAAGCCGGTGGAAAAGATGACTATTTATGGATACATATCCCTGTAGGCTATTTATATTGCATCGATAACCCACGCACTGATTGGAAATTCCGCACAGTCAATGAAAAAGGTTTGAATGGCCGCTCTTTACTTTACCCAAGAGGAAAAGTATTAGGTGGAAGCTCTTCCATTAATGGCATGATCTACATGCGTGGCCAAAAACAAGACTACGATGCTTGGGTTGCTGCCACTGGCGATACTGCATGGAGTTGGGATGCTTCATTAAAGCGTTATAAAAAATTTGAGGATTACCATGGTGGCGCAAACGAATGGCACGGTGCGGGCGGCACATGGCGCGTAAGCAAGCAAAGATTAAGCTGGAAGGTGCTTGAAGAATTTAAAACAGCAGCCGTTCAAACAGGCATTCCTTTGTCAGACGACTTTAATCGTGGAGATAATTTTGGGATTGGCTATTTTGATGTTAATCAGAAAGATGGTTGGCGTTTAAACACAGCAAGGGCTTTTTTACGCCCGGCATCAAGAAGACCTAATCTCACCTTAATTACGGGCGCGACAGTTGATCGTTTAGTTTTTGATGCCAATAAGCGTTGCCAGTCAATTGAGTTTGTTGGAGGCGGTAAAACACACATTGCTCATGTCAATAAAGAAGTGCTTTTAAGTTCAGGATCAATAGGTAGTGTCCAAATACTAGAGCGCTCTGGAATTGGCCAAGCAGATCGTCTGCAATCTTTGGGTATTGATGTTATTCAAGACCTACCAGGGGTTGGCGAGAATCTTCAAGACCATTTGCAATTAAGAATGGTGTATGAAGTTAGCAATATCTCTACATTAAATACGAGGGCAAATTCTCTTCTTGGAAAGGCCTTGATTGGCTTGGAATATCTCTTTAAGAGAAGCGGGCCAATGTCGATGGCCCCATCCCAGCTTGGGGCTTTTGCTTATAGCGCGCCCGGTTACGATCGTGCAAACGTTCAATATCACGTACAACCCTTGTCTTTAGAGAGATTTGGGGAACCTTTGCACAAATTTAATGCTTTTACGGCAAGTATTTGTAATTTAAGACCTACTTCTAGGGGGTCTGTTCATATTGAGTCTAAGGACCCTATGGCGGCACCGGTGATTTCCCCGAACTATCTTTCTACGGATGAAGATCGGCGAGTGGCGGCGGAATCGATTCGTTTAACCCGAAAAATTGTAGAAGCCGATGCACTTAAGCCTTATTCACCCAAAGAATATAAGCCCGGACGGTCTTTAGAGACTGATGAAGAGTTGATCTCAGCGGCTGGGGATATTGGGACGACAATATTTCATCCGGTAGGCACTTGCAAAATGGGTCGAGATGATGATCCGATGGCTGTTTTGGACTCACAATTAAGGGTTCGCGGGGTTACTGGGGTGCGTGTCGTAGATGCTTCGGCGATGCCAACAATTACTTCTGGAAATACAGCTGCCCCAACCATGATGATTGCTGAGCGCGTGGCGGAATTGATACATTCGAGTAAGAATTAACAAGTTCGTGTAAACCCCTATTCAGAAAGACTTTCTTCTAATCTTTAGATGCACTATCCTCTTAGGTCTATGGAAATTAACAACGATATTATTTTAGAAACCCGTGGACTGACAAAGTCCTTTAAGGGCTTTACTGCAGTTAGCGACGTGGACTTGAAAGTCAAGCGTGGCACTATTCATGCTTTGATTGGTCCAAATGGGGCAGGCAAAACCACGTGTTTTAATTTGTTAACTAAATTTTTGATTCCAACATCTGGTCAAATTTTGTTTAACGGAATAGATATTACTAACGAAGAGCCACCACAAATTGCTCGTCGTGGCGTGATTCGATCATTTCAGATCTCCGCAGTATTTCCGCACTTAACAGTATTAGAAAATGTTCGCGTTGCTTTGCAAAAACAATTGGGCACTGAATACCACTTTTGGAAATCTGAAAAAACTCTTGATAAGTTAAACGCTCGTGCAATTGAACTGCTTGAAGAGGTTGGTTTAGAAGGGTTTGCAGACGAAACAACCGTTAATTTGCCATATGGTCGTAAACGCGTTTTAGAGATTGCAACAACATTGGCAATGGAGCCAGAGCTAATGCTTCTTGATGAGCCAACTCAAGGTATGGGTCACGAAGACGTTGATCGTGTCACAAGCCTTATTGCTCGAGTTGCTCAAGGTAGAACCATTTTGATGGTTGAACATAATATGAAAGTAGTTTCTACGATTGCTAATACGATTACCGTTTTACAACGTGGCGCAGTATTAGCAGAGGGCTCATATAACGAGGTATCAAATAATCCTCAAGTTATGCAGGCTTATATGGGAACAGCAGAGGAACACGCATGACCGTCGCATTATCAATTAAGAATTTAGAAGCTTGGTATGGAGA
>CAZEHN010000064.1:0-4010 GCA_964511855.1 uncultured Polynucleobacter sp.
GTGCCGAGCGTCATGATTTAAGAAAAGTTGTTATTTATTAATGACTTACGATTATTTTAATACCTTTATTCGCTCTAATTGTAAGTCAAATCCTACTTAAGATCTTTCTAATATTTATAGATATGTAGCTTGCTTTTGACTTGAAAGGCTATTCGGGCTACAATCTAAGGCTCCCGATTGATTGGGAGTTTAACTTTTCCCGAGAGGATTTATATGTACGCGGTCATAAAAACTGGCGGTAAGCAATACAAAGTTGCTGCTGGTGAAAAATTGAAAATAGAACAGATACCAGCGGACATTGGCAGTGAAATCACCCTCGACCAAGTGCTAGCCGTTGGTGCTGGCGACTCATTGCGTTTTGGTGAGCCATTGGTTACTGGTGCTTCTGTCAAAGCCACTGTTGTCGCTCAAGGTCGTCACGATAAAGTGAAAATCTTTAAGATGCGCAGACGTAAGCATTACCAAAAACGTCAAGGCCATCGTCAGAATTTCACAGAAATCTTGATTAACACGATTCAAGCCTAATAACTGGCAGATAAGGAGTAAACCATGGCACAGAAAAAAGGCGGCGGTTCCACAAGAAACGGCCGTGACTCAGAGTCAAAACGATTAGGCGTTAAAGTTTATGGCGGTCAAGCCATTAATGCAGGCGGCATCATTGTTCGTCAACGTGGCACACGCGTTCATCCAGGTGAGAACGTTGGTCTAGGTAAAGACCATACATTGTTCGCATTGGTTGATGGTCATGTGCAGTTTGGCACAAAAGGCGCAGCTAAAAAATCTTTCGTTTCAGTTTTGCCTCGCGCTTAATATCGCCTGACTGAACTAAAACGATTCAGATCAAGGCCTCGCCCCTTAGCGAGGCCTTTTTTTATTTAGAGAGCATTCCATGAAATTTATCGACGAAGCCCGAATTGAAGTAATGGCCGGTAACGGTGGTTCTGGAAGTGCGTCTATGCGTCGCGAAAAATTTATTGAATTCGGTGGTCCTGACGGAGGCGATGGAGGTCGAGGTGGTAGCGTTTATGCTGTCGCTGATCGTAACATCAACACTTTGATTGACTATCGCTTCGCAAAAATGCATCAAGCTAAAAATGGCGAACCTGGAAGAGGTTCTGATTGTTACGGTAAAGCTGGTGACGATATTGAACTTCGTATGCCAGTTGGAACAATCATTGATAACTTTGACACGGGTGAGCGCATTGCCGATCTAACCACACATGGTGAACGAATTTGTTTAGCTAAGGGTGGTGAAGGTGGTTGGGGAAATATCCATTTTAAGAGCAGTACCAATCGAGCGCCTCGTCAGAAGACAAGTGGTAAACCTGGAGAACGTTTTAAGTTAAAGCTTGAATTAAAAGTTTTGGCTGATGTTGGTTTATTGGGAATGCCTAATGCAGGTAAATCAACATTTATCACTGCGGTTTCTAATGCAAGACCTAAGATTGCCGATTACCCATTTACAACTCTGCATCCCAATTTAGGTGTTGTCCGTATTGGTCATGAAAAAAGTTTTGTCATTGCAGATATTCCTGGGTTGATTGAGGGCGCATCTGAAGGTGCTGGACTTGGCCATCGTTTCTTAAGGCATTTACAAAGAACTGGCGTGCTATTACATCTGATTGATATGGCACCTTTTGATGAGAATATTGATAACGTTAAAGAAGCTGTAGCAATCGTTAATGAATTAAAGAAGTATGACGAGAGCTTGTATGACAAGCCACGTTGGTTGGTCCTTAATAAGATCGATATGATTCCAGAAGAAGAGCGTGAACAGAAAGTTAAAGATTTTCTTAAGCGTTATAAATGGAAAGGACCAGTTTTCGAAATTTCTGCATTGACTGGTATGGGATGTGAAAAACTTTGCCAAGCGATTCAAACATATTTAGATGAGCAAAAAACAGCTCGTGATGAAGCTGAAGAGTATGCTGCAGATGTACGTTTCAAAGATGAAGATTTACCAAAGGAGAGTGAGTAAAGTGGGTACCTCTGCTTTAAAAAATGCAAAGCGCTTAGTCATCAAAGTTGGTTCCACATTGGTAACTAATAATGGTGAGGGGCTTGACCGCCAAGCGATTGGCGAGTGGGCAGAGCAGGTTGCTCAGTTACGCCAAGAGGGTAAAGAAGTATTAATGGTGAGTTCTGGCGCAATTGCAGAGGGGATGCAGCGTTTGGGTTGGTCTACTCGTCCACAAGAAATACATAAGCTTCAAGCTGCAGCAGCTGTAGGGCAAATGGGTTTAGTGCAGGTTTATGAAACTGCGTTTGCGAAACACGGCATTCCAACTGCACAAGTTTTGCTCACTAATGCTGACTTGGCAAATCAAGAGCGTTATGACAATGCAAAAGCTACTTTAGATGCATTATTGAAGTTAGGTGTAGTTCCAATCATTAATGAGAACGATACCGTCGTTACAGATGAAATTAAATTTGGTGACAACGATACCTTGGGTGCATTAGTTACTAACCTGATTGGTGCAGATTTATTGGTGATTTTGACAGATCAAGAAGGTTTGTATTCTGCAGACCCAAGAAAAAATCCAAATGCAACTTTAATTGCACAAGCTACTGCAGGCGATCCTTCATTAGAAGAGATGGCAGGTGGAGCTGGTAGTATGCTTGGCAAGGGAGGAATGTTAACCAAAGTGTTGGCGGCTAAAGTTGCAGCAAAGACTCATGCCCATACATTAATTGCTTCAGGTAAAGAGCCAAATGTTTTAGTTCGAATGGCTCAAGGTGAGTTAATCGGTACTCAATTGCTGGCAAAAGCATTTGCTTAATCGCTGATTAAGCAATTTGTAGTTCAACTAAATAAATTTAGAAAAGTGGCGTTGTCGTCCAAGGCACTTGGGTGAACGGCAATTTCCTTAGTACATCGGCTGTGTTGTAATTCGGGCCATTTCCTACACAAAAACCTTCCCAAGCTAAAGTTGCTTGGTACTGGTTGTATCCCCCTTTAGGGATTGGTTTCCAGTCAGTACCTTCTAGGACCCATTTACCTTCCGGGTTCACATGACCAAATACTTTGTATTCCAAAGTATCGCAACGAATACCCTCATATTTAATTTGTTGTGTACCGCTCGGGTTTTTAATGGCCATGATGTATCGCATGACCTTATCGCTGCCTAATTGAATACTTGTTGTATCTATTCCAAAAAATAAGGGCGAACCAACAGTTACTAATAAGCCTTTGATATTTTTCGGGTCTGGCATTCCCGTTGGCAAGACAATGTCATTTTCTGCAAAGGGAGTGCTATCAAAAAGGCTCCAAGCTTTTGAATGTAAAGAAATTGAGCTGCCAATTAAACCTATGTTTAAAAGAAGCATTAACTTTAGATGGGTTTTAAATTTAATTGGCGTCATCACTTCATTCCATTGAATTAGAGCTGCGGTCTTTTTTATAAATATGCTGGCCTGGGAAGAAATCTAGAGGCGATCCCCACGGAAGTGTAAAGAGCCTTGGTCCTCGGGATAAGAACCTAGCTAACTCTGATAATGCCATTTGGTAGACATCTCTCTTAAAGTCGATGACAACATCTAATGGAATCCAATAATGGCTCCAACGCCAAGCATCAAATTCAGGGTGATCGGTAGCTCTAAGTGAAATATCGCTATCTCTACCCACCATTCTGAGTAAGAACCAAATTTGTTTTTGACCGCGGTATGGGATACGTTTTGGTCTTTGCGACTGATTTCGGCGCAAAAACTCCTCCGGTACGTCATAACGTAACCAATCCCGGGTCCGTCCAATCACTTGAACGTGCTCCGGCAATAAGCCCACTTCCTCGTGCAACTCACGGTACATGGCCTGTTCAGGGTTTTCGCCATGTTGAATCCCGCCCTGCGGGAACTGCCATGAATGCTGACCGATACGCTTGCCCCAGAAGACTTCGTTTCGGTTATTGAGGAGAATGATGCCGACGTTGGGTCTATAACCTTCCTTATCGAGCATGATTGTGCCTCGAATCCTTTAAAATCAATGCTTTGATTATATCTATTCTGGATTCATG
>CAZEHN010000065.1:0-3871 GCA_964511855.1 uncultured Polynucleobacter sp.
ATGTTTAAGCTGGGTTAGGGTCATTTAGTCACCAAATTATCTATAACTTAATATTATTGATAGTAGTATAAAAATGCATTAGACGTTATCGATATTTATACCTAGAATCAGTTTCAATAACCAAAAAATAGTTTTGATTTTGTAAATCGAACGCAAAAGGATAGGTAAAAATTAAAGGCAATTGAAATGTTGGCGACGCAAGAAAAATCCACGATCGATATTGATGAATTTATTCAGATCCGAAGAGATATTCATCAGAATCCAGAAATTGCTTTTAATGAGTTCCGTACATCAGATCTGGTCGCTGAAAAATTGAAGTCCTGGGGTTACCAAGTGTTTAGAAATATTGGTGGAACAGGTTTAGTGGGTAAGTTGAAACTTGGTAATGGTCAAAAGAGTATTGGCATTCGTGCTGATATGGATGCATTGCCAATTCATGAGCAAAACAATTTGGGTTGGGTTAGTAAAATTCCTGGCATGATGCATGCATGTGGTCATGATGGGCATACAGCCACTTTATTAGCAGCCGCAAAAGCAATTGCGCAAAATAAAAACTTTTCAGGAACACTTAATCTCATCTTTCAACCGGCTGAAGAGGGTGGCGGTGGTGCTCTTAAAATGATGGCGGATGGACTGTTTGAAGAGCATCCATGTGAGGCAATCTTTGCATTACACAATATGCCAGGTCTTCCACAAGGGCATTTAGTGTTTCGTGACGGACCGACCATGGCGTCTAGTGATTATGTGACGATTACCTTCTATGGTATTGGTGGACATGGCGCTATGCCGCATAAAGCTAATGATCCGATTGTTGCCCTTTCTTCGATTGTGATGGCTTTGCAAACAATTGTTTCACGTAATGTTGATCCTCAAGAAATGGCAGTTATTACAGTAGGTGCTATTTATTCTGGGCAAGCAAATAATGTTATTCCAGCATCTGCGACGATGGAGTTAAGTGTGCGTGCACTTAATCCAACTGTAAGAAAGTTACTTGAACTTCGTATTAAAGAGTTGGTGCAATTGCAGGCTAAAAGTTACAACATTGAAGCTGATATTGATTGGAAGCCAGGATATGCTGTTTTAGTTAACTCTAAAAAGGAAACTGACTTACTTAGGGATGTTGCTGTTCAGGTCGTAGGAGAAAAAAATATGACTGCAAATGGACAGGCACTAACTGCAAGTGAGGATTTTGCATTTATGCTGGAGAAAATACCAGGATCCTATTTCTTTGTAGGTAATGGAGATGGCGAGTCTAGAGGGGCCTGTATGGTGCACAACCCTCAGTATGATTTTAATGATGCAAATATTGAAGTGGGTGCCCGAATGTGGGTAACTTTGGTTGAATCTTATTTAAAAAAGACTGATTAACAATTGAGTTAATCAAAATAATGGGGGTGTGAGATGGTTCGTTATATAAGGGCTTTACTTTATGTGGTTGGTTTTATGGCACTACAGGTCGGTGCGCAAGAATTTCCTAATAAGATGCTAACTTTAGTAGTGCCTTATCCAGCGGGTGGGCCATCTGATGTTGTCGCCAGAAAAATTCAGCCTGATTTGATGAAGTCTCTTGGTCAAAATGTGATTGTTGATAACACCAGTGGTGCAAATGGTTCATTGGGTGTGCAGCGTGTGATTAATGCGGGTTCTGATGGTTATACGGCATTAATGGGGACGCCAATGGAATTGGTTCAGGCTCCCTTAGCACTATCAGCGGTCAAATATAAACCTGAAGATATGCGTTTAGCCGGCATTGTCATGAATACCAATATGGTTTTAGTGGGAAGAAAAAATCTACCATTTAATACTGTTGAAGAGCTGATTAAATACGCTAAAGATCCGAAAAATAAAGAGCTAAGTTACGGAAGTCTAGGTGCAGGCTCAATGTATCACCTTGTTGCAGAGCGCTTTAAACAACTAACGAACATTAATATGTTGCACGTACCTTACAAGGGTGGCGCACCTTTGATGCAAGATTTAATTGGTGAACAAATTGATTTGGTGTTTTTTCCTTTGGCAGGAAACTTGCCGAGCTTAATTGAGTCTGGCCAAATTAAAGCTTTTGGTATTACAACGGCAACAGCACATCCAAATTTCCCTAAGATTCCTCCTATCAGTCAAATTAAGGGTATGAAAGACTTTTTATTTGATGTTTGGATTGGTGTAGAACTGCCACGCAATACACCTGAGCCTGCAATGGTTAAATGGCATCAGGCTGTAGCTAATCTAAAGGATAGTCCGGATGTCAGAAAAGCGATTGATGACATGGGTGGTCGTATGCCGCAGAAAATGTTAAGTCAAGCCGACTTGGATAAATTCTACAAACAAGAAATTGCTCGTTATCAAGCAATTGCAAAAGCTATTAATTTAGAAGCTCAATAAAACCAGTTAACTAAATAAAGTAACTAAGATAAACAAAAGGATCCATTAGGATCCTTTTGTTATTGGGTCGTTGATATCTTTACTCAGATAGAGTGCTAAAAATAAGATGAAGTTATATCCTTCCACTAAGTTATAGAAGTGGGCATCTGTCAGGAAATTAAGCATCATGATTAATACGGCAACATAAGAAATTACTCTGGCAGGGCTAGTATTAGCAAGAGTAAATTTCCTTAAAGAAAAATAAAGGGCGCTAATAAATAAACTTAACCCAATTAAGCCATATTGAAGCCATATGAATAGATATTCATTATGTGAATGGTGGAATTCTTTAAATTCACTTGGAATATTGGACTTAGATGTCATGTCTCTAAATGAACCTGGACCCAGACCTAATATGGGATTATTTTTTATTTTGTCTAGACTCATATTCCAGTACATCAGTCTAGGACTGGTAGTTGTAGAGATATCTTTGACTTGTGTTGCTTCGGCAATTGTGTAATCAACTCTACCTTTAATCAGTGGTGAAGTTAAATAGCTTCCATATGCTAATAAAAGTACGCCAATGACAAGTATTAGTTTCGTTTTGATATTCTTAATTGAAAACAAAACAAAAATAATTAGGGTGAAAAATGAACTTATTAGGGCCATTCTTCCCATGTTAAAAGTCATTTGTACTAAAACTAGTATCAACAAACAAGACATTAAGGCTGTATGGATTCTATTTTTAATAAACCATAGGGTGGCAAACAAGCTGATCGATAAAAATACACCTTCTGTAATGTAATTTCTAAGCGGATTAGCGCTGTAGGTAAAAGTTTTACTTTGAAGACTAACGATTAAGCCATGTTGATCAAATAAATAGGTATAAGTGATCATCAAGATAGTTGCGGCTAAAAAAGTATAGATGAATATTTTTAGATCTCTATTGTTTAAAAAGTAAATTAATGCGGGAAGTAATAAAACTTTTTTATATTTAAAAAGATCATATTGAGTTAATTCGGGTGATGCTTGGCTATAAATGCCAGCAAAAATGGTCCAAGAAAAAAATATTAAAAAGAGGATTAAAGCTGGACTGGATTTGATCTGATTAATTTTTTTCGCATAGTCCCCGCCTAAAAAATACAGTATCAACACCAATGCAAGGGCCACATTCATGAGCGCACTGGCAAGAGGAATAGAGAGTATGAAGACAAATATTGCAGTCAGCGCAATTTTTCTAATATTTTCTTGAATGTTCGGGCGGGAAATTGCGCTGAGCATTTTTAATTACTTTCTTGCAAAATTATTGAAGGGGTTTATTTCCCTAATTTGACCATTATATATAGGCTAAGTATGCTAAAAAGCCGATTTTTAGGTTATCCTAGTTGCACAAGAAAATATTAAAAATATTAGGAGATTTAGAATGGTCTACAAAATTGCGAAATCTGCGACAAAGTTGAGCGCACTATTTTTGTTAACTTTTAGCTTTTTAAGTAACACAGTTTTGGCTCAG
>CAZEHN010000066.1:0-3605 GCA_964511855.1 uncultured Polynucleobacter sp.
ATGAAATCTTGTCTAGTTTCGACTTTATGTCAAGCACACCGACATTATTTAACTCTGCAACATTGCGTTCACAACTTTCAAGCTGCTACTTGACTACTATTCCTGATGATTTGGATGGTATCTACGAAGGTTTGAAAGAAAACGCTTTGCTATCTAAGTATGCGGGTGGCTTGGGTAATGACTGGACAAACGTACGTGCGTTAGGCAGTCATATCAAAGGTACGAATGGTAAGTCTCAAGGTGTTGTACCGTTCTTGAAAGTGGTCAATGACACTGCTGTTGCGGTTAACCAAGGCGGTAAACGTAAAGGTGCTGTTTGTGCTTATCTTGAAACTTGGCACTTAGATATTGAAGAATTCTTAGAATTACGTAAAAACACAGGTGACGATCGTCGCCGTACGCATGACATGAACACAGCGAACTGGATTCCTGACTTATTCATGAAGCGCGTCATGGAAGGTAAAGACTGGACATTGTTTACGCCTTCAACTTGCCCTGATTTGCATGACAAGTTTGGTAAAGATTTTGAACAAGCTTATGTAGCTTATGAGCAAAAAGCTGCCGCAGGTGAATTAAAACCATTCAAAACAGTACCAGCACTCCAACTTTGGAGAAAAATGATTGGTATGTTGTTTGAAACAGGTCATCCATGGATCACATTTAAAGATCCATGCAACATCAGAAGCCCGCAGCAGCATATTGGCGTTGTTCACTCATCAAACTTGTGTACAGAAATCACTTTGAACACAAATGAAGAGGAAATCGCTGTATGTAACCTTGGTTCTGTGAACTTAACAGCTCATATGGTGCCTGATGCAAGTGGCAAATTGGTTTTAGACCATGCTAAATTGCAAAAAACAGTCCGTACAGCAATGCGTATGTTGGATAACGTGGTTGATATCAACTACTACGCTGTTGAAAAAGCGAAAAATTCTAATTTGAAGCATCGTCCAGTCGGCATGGGCATTATGGGTTTCCAAGATTGCTTGCATATGCAACGTATTCCTTACGCAAGTGATGCAGCGGTTGAGTTTGCAGATACATCGATGGAAGCGGTTTGCTATTACGCGTACTTGGCTTCAACAGAGCTAGCTGAAGAGCGTGGCACATATCAAACTTATAAAGGTTCATTGTGGGATCGTGGCATTCTTCCGCAAGACTCTCTCCAATTGTTGGCTCAAGAGCGTGGTGGATATCTCGAAGTTGATACATCTAGCAAAATGGATTGGTCTGGATTGCGTGCACGTATTAAGCAATTCGGTATGCGTAACTCAAACTGCGTAGCGATTGCGCCTACAGCAACAATTTCAAACATTATTGGTGTTTCAGCTTGTATTGAGCCAACTTACCAAAACTTGTTTGTTAAATCGAACTTATCTGGTGAATTTACGGTTGTTAATGACTATCTCGTCCGTGATTTGAAAGCTCGTGGACTTTGGGATGAAGTCATGATTGCTGATTTGAAATATTTTGATGGATCATTATCAAAAATTGATCGTATTCCACAGGATTTGCGTGATTTGTATGCAACTGCATTCGAAGTTGAGCCTAAATGGTTGGTTGAAGCTGCTTCACGCCGCCAAAAATGGATCGATCAAGCGCAGTCACTTAATATTTATATGGCTGGTGCATCAGGTAAGACCTTGGATGAGACATATAAATTTGCTTGGTTACGTGGTTTGAAGACGACTTATTACCTCCGTACAATTTCAGCGACTCACGTTGAGAAGTCAACCGTTAAGAGTGGCGCATTGAACGCAGTATCAAGTGGTTCTGAGTCTTCAGGTGGTTTTGCAGCCGGTCCTGTTGAAGCTGACGGCCCAGTTTGCACAATGCGTCCTGGTGATCCTGGCTTTGATGAATGCGAAGCTTGCCAATAATTAGTCAATATTTGTAGTTTGTAAAGAATAGTGGAGATAGTTTTATGTTGAATTGGGAAGATGACACCCCAGTAGCGCCAGCGAAAGTGGCGCCTGTAGCACCAGTAGCAACGCCAGCGACACCTACAATTGCCCAAGTTGCGCCT
Organism: uncultured Polynucleobacter sp.; assembly: GCA_964511855.1. Lineage (GTDB taxonomy): Bacteria > Pseudomonadota > Gammaproteobacteria > Burkholderiales > Burkholderiaceae > Polynucleobacter. Next base: position 2,027 of record CAZEHN010000066.1, read on the forward strand.
GTAGCTGCAACTGCGATCCCAAATGTCGCAGTTCCGACACCTGCTGCTCCCGTTGCAGCACCTGCACCATCGACTGCAGTCGATGGTGATACAAGTCGTCGCGTTAATGTGGCCGATAAACGAGTTATTAATGGTTCAACTGACGTTAATCAGTTAGTTCCATTTAAATATAAGTGGGCTTGGGAAAAATATTTGGCAGGTTGTGCAAATCACTGGATGCCACAAGAAATTAACATGACGCGCGATATTGCGACATGGAAAGATCCAAATGGACTCACTGAAGATGAGCGTCGCATCATTAAGCGTAATCTTGGTTTCTTCGTAACAGCGGATTCTTTAGCTGCTAACAATATTGTTCTTGGAACTTATCGTCAGATTACAGCCCCAGAATGCCGCCAGTACTTGCTGCGCCAGGCTTTTGAGGAGGCCATCCATACCCACGCCTATCAATATATTGTGGAGTCGCTCGGTCTAGATCAAGCGGAAATCTTCAATGCGTATCATGAAATTAAATCGATTCGTGACAAAGATGAGTTCTTAATTCCTTTCATTGATGTATTAACTGATCCATCTTTTAAAACTGGCACGCCAGAGAATGATCAAAAATTACTTCGTTCATTGATTGTTTTTGCTTGCATCATGGAAGGATTATTCTTTTATGTTGGTTTTACGCAAATCCTCGCGATGGGTCGTCAAAACAAAATGACGGGTGCAGCTGAGCAGTATCAATACATCTTGCGTGATGAATCATTGCACTGCAATTTTGGTATCGACTTAATTAATCAGATTAAGCTTGAGAACCCCCATTTATGGACTCCTGCGTTCAAAGAAGAGTTGAAATCTTTGTTTGAAAAAGCGGTTGAATTAGAGTACCGATATGCTGAAGATACAATGCCTCGTGGAGTGCTCGGATTGAATGCGCCGATGTTCAAAGGTTACCTAAGATACATCTGTAATCGTCGTTGCATGCAAATAGGACTTGACGCAATGTACGCAAATGAAGAGAATCCATTTCCATGGATGTCAGAAATGATCGATCTTAAAAAAGAAAGAAACTTTTTTGAGACACGTGTAATTGAATATCAAACAGGTGGTGCGTTAAGCTGGGATTAAGTATATAGTTAACGTCATTACTTCTGATTAGGAGATAGAACGTTTGAACGGTAGTTTTAAGAAGCAAGCATCTAATTTAAAAAACCTTGTAAAAAAGGTTGGGAATGTATCCCTTAAAAATATCAGCTTGAATAAGTTGAATGCTTTGTCTTTCTTAAAGGCCAGTTCTAGCGTTTCTGATAATCAAACTGTATTTAAAAAGCCGCTTTCCATTACGGAAGCGGCTTTTTTTCCGAGATTCATTAGCGCGCAACACGCATTTTGTCGCACGCCGATGAATGGCTCACTCATTTGTTCTGTCAATCTTCGGGTTGGCCGGTTCGGAATGGTTGGGTCTTCTTAAACTGTAGTTTGTATTAACTTCTCACGTGAAGGAGAATTACCATGGCAACAGCCAAGAAAAAACCAGCTGCTAAGAAACCAGCAGCTAAAAAAGTAGCAGCTAAGAAACCAGCAGCTAAAAAAG
>CAZEHN010000067.1:0-3352 GCA_964511855.1 uncultured Polynucleobacter sp.
TGCCCCAACAAGTCATCATATGTATTCAGGTAGTTATCAGCAGTTTACAAATGCAATTGAGCAGTTTATTGTCAAATAAACTGCTCAAGTCTTGATTTAGCTCATGAATACCCTAGGTTTTCGACAGAAACTAAGTTAATTGTTAGGTGTTCGGTATATGAAGTTATATACTGAAAACGTGGATACCTACCTTAAAATCAAAAGTAAATTTTTAATTTCCCTAGCTATTTCTTTTGCTTGGTTAGGGTTTTCAGTGTGGGCATCTTTGCCTTGGTATGCTGATTTGTCGACACACATTGGTGAGCCGTTATCAGTTTTCTTTATTACATTTATCGCCATTGTTCCTGGCTTTATTAATTCATTTGTTGTCTCATCTTTGTTATTTGATCATCGACCTGTATTAAGACAGATTGATCATTACCCAGATGTGACCTTATTGATCCCTGCCTATAACGAAGAATCTTCTATTCAAGAAACGGTGGAAAGTGCGTTGAATCAGGATTACCCGTCAACTATTCGGGTTATTGTGATTAATGACGGTTCTTCAGATCAAACTATCGATAGTGTTCAGAAATTACAAACTAAGTTTCCGCAGCTTGAATTAATTAATATTCAGCCTAATGGTGGAAAAGCTGCTGCGTTAAATGCTGGTCTAGACGCTTGCAAGACGGAGTTGGTTATTACCGTCGACGCAGATTGTTGGATATTAAAAGATGGAATAAAGCATTTAGTCGCTAGATATTTATCTGACCCAAGTTCTACTAAAGCTGTAGCTGGTGCGATATTAATTCGGAATTCAAGAGAAAATTGGATTACCAAGGCTCAAGAATGGGATTATTTTTTAGGCATTGCTTCTGTTAAGCGTATTCAATCTTTATTCCAAGGGACGCTTGTAGCGCAGGGCGCTTTCTCAATTTATAACGTTGAAGCAGTCAGAAGTCTAGGCGGTTGGCCTAGAACAGTTGGTGAGGATATTGTTTTAACTTGGTCTATGCTTAAAGCGGGGCATAGAGTTGGACATGCTGAAAATGCTTGTGTGTTCACCAAATGCCCAAATACATTAAAACAATTCGTCAAGCAACGTCAAAGGTGGTCAAGGGGTTTGATTGAAGCATTTAAAGCCAATCCAGGCTTAATTATTAAACCTCGGTTGAGTACGATTTACATTTGGTGGAATTTGCTATTCCCAGTGATTGACGTTGCATACACTTTTGGATTTATTCCAGGTTTAATTTTGGCTTGTTTTGGGGAATTTTGGATAGTCGGTCCAATGACCTTGGCTCTAATTCCTCCGGGTATATTGCTTAATTACGTGATGTTTAGGGCTGAGGGTGAGATGTTCCATGAAGAACATTTAAAAGTCCGACGTAATATTTTTGGATTTGTATTTTATGTTTTAGCTTATAGCATTGTGTTGCAACCAGCTTGTGTCTGGGGCTATATATCTGAGATATTTAATTTCAAAAAAACTTGGGGAACTAAATGAAATTACTCCCTAAATTGATAATTACTACGAGTCTTTTATTTGTTGGTGGAGTTAACGCTCAAACCAGTGAAGAGTCCCAATCGAAGCAGGCGGTTTCATTACCTAATTTCTTTATCTCAGGGGATAGTGTCGGCTTTGGTATGACTAAAGTTGGAGGTGCTTATCTACCTAAGTATGAACATGGCGATAGTTACCTAGGCGTTAATTACCAATTTAACCATTACAACCAAAATGGTTGGGTTGCAAATGGCAATCAGGCCGGTTTGATTGCGAAGGATATTAATTCCCATACAGGTCTAGGTTATGTGGCTACTTTAGGTGTTAATACAATCGCGGGGTCGAGTTTATTAGTCACTGATAGTTCTTATGGATTTAAAGCGACCGATTCAACTCGTATTGAGCTGTTGCTTAATAGAGATCGTGTTGAGACACAAGGCGCATTAACAAACAATATTTACTACACATTAATTGGCGGTAGTGTTGAGCAGCAGATTATTGATCGGTTAAGTGTCGTTGGTATGGTTGGTAATATGTATTTCTCGGATACGAATACTCGACCATTCTTTAGAGCGAAGATCATTTATGACTTGTGGCCTGATTATGGCTTGACGGCTCAACTTCGATATAGGCAATATCGAGATACAAATACGAACGTTGCAAATAATTATTTCAATCCTGATACTTATAACGAAGGTATGTTCGTTCTTGGTATGAAAAAGCGTTATGAAGCTTGGGTCTTTTCTGGCACAGCTGGGATTGGTCGACAAACTGTTAATTCTGATACGACGACTACCACTCAATTGTTAGAGATGAGTGCAACAAGCCCATTTACGAATAATATTTTCTTTAGGGCAAGAGCGGGGTATGGGAAATCTGCTGGTTTTAACGGTCCGGACTATACCTACACATATTTTTTAAACGAATTAATTTTCTCGTTTTAAGCTAGCGGCAGTTAAGCAAGCTGTTTGGTTTCTGCCATTCTCTTTAGCTTGATACATTGCTTGATCTGCTAATTTAATAAAAGATTGAAGCAATTCAGCGCAATCTTTGCTTATGCACTCATTGGGGTTGAAACAAGCAACCCCAATGCTGACAGTAATCTTAATTTGAGATTCTTTGTTAGGGTAATGAGATTGTTGGGCAACATATTTCCTAATTCTTTCGGCTGCTGCTTTTGAGTTCTCTAGATTAGTGTTTGGAAGTAATACTAAAAATTCCTCGCCGCCTATTCTGCCAATGAGATCAATTTCTCGAAGTGATTCAAGACAGTGTTTGGTTAGATTTTTTAAGATTAGATCGCCAGCTTGGTGGCCAAATTCATCATTAACTTTTTTAAAATGATCAATATCAATTACTAGTAGTCCTAGTGGAAGATTTGACCTAATGGCGCGTTCAAATTCGAGATGTCCCCGGTAGAGAATCTCAGAGCGACTGTAAGCATTTGTGAGGAAATCGAATTGTAGTAATTCTTGAAGTTTAGTTTCCTTATCTTTTAAATCTTTAGTGATTTTTCTAACTGTTAAGATGCCGAAAAACAAAAGCGAAGAGATGATTAGCGATAAAAAAGCATCTAAAGGAATAATTTCTTGTTTGAGTAATGGTGTTATTCGCCGTCCTACCATTAGTAAAAATCCAAGGGCAAGAAGTAGCCAGCCAAACCTATATTTGCGAACAAATTGAACGGTTGAAAGTGCAACCAAACCTGCTGCAAATTGAATTAATACACTAATGAGGTAAATGGCAACGTAAATCGTCATATTTTCTATACTAATCCTAAAAAGACAATTGAGGCGTATTTATTAGTGCGATATAGTCAACATATGAACGATATGAATCACCAAGAGACCAATAACTCTGATTTAACCA
>CAZEHN010000068.1:0-2969 GCA_964511855.1 uncultured Polynucleobacter sp.
ATTTCAAAATTACGCTTAGCTTGCTCGTATTGTTCTTTAATTAATCGCTTCTTATTGCGATACAGATCTAAGTTATCTTGTGCTGCAAGAACATCGAAATAAGCTTGAGATACTCTAAGTACGAGATCTTGCTGGGCTTGAGCAAAGGTGACTTCGGCAATGCCATCTAATGCATTAAATGAGCGGAATTTCTCAAAAGCTGCCCAGTTAAATAAAGGTTGAGTTAATTGAACTGTCCATTGGGCGATATCAAATGTCTTATCTTGTTGCGCTGATTGACGATTAACGTATCTTATTGAATTATTGTTAGCAGAATAATTGCCGGCTACTTGGGGCATTAAATATGACAGACCTTGCCAGAAGTTTTCTTTGCCAGCAATATAAGCGCCTTTAGCAGCGTTATATGTTGGATCGCTAACGGCCGCATCTCCAAATAGTGCCAATAAATCCTTTGCTTCTGGATTTTTGGTTGTTACGAAACGATTCGGGTCATCTTCAGGTGCTGAGTTTTTTGCCAACATTGCGGCACTAGCTTTTGCTTCTGCTGTTGGTGGGGGTGCGGCAATGATCGCATTTGCTTCAGTTGGAGCTTTTTTGCGTTGAGCAGATGCAGACGTTGTGGTGGTTACTCCTACCGCAATTAAACTGCAGGCGATGACAAGATCACGCAATTGAAAATGCATAATTTTTGTTGCTGATAGATTGTTAATTGCTTTACTTGCCATGGCTAATACAAGCCCTATCTAGTTTTATTTGTTATTACCGTCTCGACTAATGCTATTAAAACACGAAGGAGCTAAGTTCGTTTTCTGGAACTTTTAGCATTGGAACAAAAGTTTCAAAAATACCTTCTGTTTGGAAATAGTCATGGCTAACTCGTGTCACAACAATCGCTGTCATCACAGGCTCTTTGCCAATAAAAGCAAATAGCTTACCGCCAATATTTAATTGGGCTTTTAGTGAGTCTGATAAGGTAGGTAATCCGCCGGAAACGCAAATAATGTCATAACTGTTATTGCCCCAACCGTGAGCAGCATCACCGACTTCAAGTTTTACATTTGGAATCTTGCTCTTGTTCAAATTTTCTTGAGCAAACTTAATTAGGTCGCTATTAATATCAACACTTGTCACCTGTTTTGCAAAATAACCTAGTAAAGCTGCCATATAACCTGAGCCTGTGCCGATTTCTAATACGGACTCTTTGCCAGTTGGTTTGATGGTTTGCAATACACGAGCTTCAATTTTTGGCTCCAACATCACTTCGGAAGTATTCAAAATTGAAATTTCTGTATCAGTAAAGGCTAAATTGATTTGATCTTCAGTGACGAAGTGTTCACGCTTAATAAGTTCAAGTGCTCTTAGTACGTCTAAATCCCAAATTCCCCAAGGACGAATTTGCTGCTCAATCATTTTGTGGCGTGCAGATGAGATTGATAGGTTAATTGGTGTTGGAATTGAACTTGTATTTGTGATTGTGCTCATAATTATTTAATAAATCGCAATAAATCTTTAACTATTTAGCTGCTTTGATAACTTGATCAAATTTGGCCAAAATACCTTATATCCGTTAGTATTTAACTGTGAATAAATATTTTAGACCAGTAACTTATATAGATTATCTACGCCAAAGCACAAAAATGAAATGGCTCCTCATTGGAGTTGTTTTATTGACCTTAATTTGGGGTGCTTGGACGGGTGTTAAGTCTATTTTTGGTCTTAACGAGCCTAAATACAGGACAGTTCTGGTTGAGGAGGGTCCAATGGTGGCCGCTATTAGGGCTAGTGGTACTCTAAATCCAGTTAAATCCGTCACTATAGGTACGGGCGTGTCGGGGATGGTCAAGGAGCTATTGGTCGACTTTAACGATACTGTCAAAAAAGGGCAGCTAATTGCTCGGATTGACCCAAGGGATTACCAAGCAAGATTTGATCAAGCTAGCGCCAATTACCGCCTTGCTAGTAAGAATCACAAATTTAATCAGGATCTCTTTAATCAGGGCTTTATCTCAAAACAAGCCTTGATTCAGACTGAAGAAGCTCAAAATACAGCTTTAGGCGCTTTAAATTCTGCTAAAAAGTCTCTAGATGACACTTTTATCCGCTCCCCAGTTGACGGGGTAGTAGTTAAACGTAGCGTTGAAATCGGCCAAACGGTGGCTGCAACCCTTCAATCCCCAGAGATTTTTATCATTGCTCAGGATTTGGCTGATATGCAGGTTGAAACCTCAATTGACGAATCTGACGTAGGTCGAATTAAAGAGGGGCAAAGTGCCACGTTTACTGTAGATGCATTTCCTGGTCGAGTTTTCCAAGGCAAAGTAATACAAATTCGTAAAGCGCCAATCAATATTCAGAATGTGGTGACATATACGGTATTAATCTCGGCAAATAACTCTGATTTGAAATTATTACCAGGCATGACAGCCAATGCGCGAATTGTGGTGGATGAGCGCGAAAAAGCTCTCAAAGTTGCTAACGCTGCATTGAGATTCAGAATGCCTGAAAATAATCCAGCAGTAAAAGCAGCGGATGCAAAATCTGCGGCACAAGGTGGAACTTCATCTGGTGAATCTAAAACTGAAACTGCTAAGAGTTCAAAAGGCACTCGACCATTGGCGGCAATGGGTATTCGTCGAATTTGGGTGTTGGAGAGATCTGGCCTTAAAGAGGTGCCTGAGCGTAAGGTATTCAAGATCGGTATTACTGATGGTGAATTTACAGAAATTCTTCCAGTCAAAGAAGATCGCCCACTGGATATTAAGGTTGGCGATAAAGTAATTACTGGTATTGAAGGTTCCGCCCAGACTAAGCCAGCAGCGCCATCTGCGCCAAGAATGTTTTAAATCAACGAATTAATACTTTTGTAAATTCATTGTGCTGATTCATACGGAGAACTTAGTTAAATCCTACGGTGAAGGCGTGCAACAAGTACGCGCACTTGATGGTGTCAGCTTGGATATTGAAGAAGG
>CAZEHN010000069.1:0-2738 GCA_964511855.1 uncultured Polynucleobacter sp.
GCCGCCTGCTGAACGAGCAATTTGCGCACCCTTACCTGGAAGCATTTCAACGCAGTGAATTGTGCTACCAACAGGAATGTTACGAATTGGGAGATTGTTACCAGCTTTAATTGGAGCTTCTGAGCCATTCATAACAGCTTGACCAGCAGCCATACCTTTAGCAGCAATCACATAACGACGCTCACCATCAGCAAACAAAATCAATGCCAAGTTTGCGCTACGGTTAGGGTCATATTCCAAACGTTCTACTTTTGCTGGAATACCATCTTTGTCGTTACGTTTAAAGTCGACAACACGGTAATGATGCTTATGACCACCGCCTTTATGACGAGTAGTGATATGACCATTGTTGTTACGACCAGCTTTTTGGAATTGTGATTCCACTAAGCCTGCAAACGGTTTACCTTTATGTAGATCAGGGTTTACAACCTTGACCATTGAGCGACGTCCTGGAGACGTCGGTTTAGTTTTCATCAAAGGCATTATTTAGCCTCCGCTTCAAAGTTAATTTCTTGACCTGGTTTCAATGAAACGTAAGCCTTTTTAACGTGGTTGCGACGTCCTTCAAAACGGCCAAAGCGTTTTGCTTTACCTTTTTGATTGACTACTTGAACTGACTCAACTTGAACTTTAAAGAGCAACTCAACAGCGCCTTTAATTTCAGTTTTGTTAGCGTCACGAGCAACTTCGAATACAACTTGTTCGTTGTTTTCTGCAACTAGAGTAGCTTTTTCCGAGATAACCGGTCCAAGCAACACTTGCATTAAACGATGATCATTTTTGCGTGCTTGACTCATTTCAGCATCTCCTCAATTTGAGCAATCGCTGACTTACCTACTAGTACTTTTTGGAAATGTACTAGAGAAAGTGGATCAGCATGCTTTGGCTCAATCACAGCAACTTTATGCAAGTTACGTGATGCCAAGAACAAGTTCTCATCAACTTTATCCAAAATAATCAATACTGATTCCAAGCCCATTGCTTTAACTTTTTCTGCTAAAACTTTAGTTTTTGGCGCATCGATTTTGAACTCGTCAACTACATTCAAACGACCTTCACGAGCTAATTGAGAAAGGATCGAACGCATACCTGCGCGATACATTTTCTTATTAACTTTATGAGAGAAATTCTCTTCAGGTGAGTTCGGGAATATACGACCACCCCCACGCCATAGTGGTGAAGATGACATACCAGCACGAGCACGGCCCGTACCTTTTTGACGCCATGGTTTTTTAGTCGTATGTTTTACTTGTTCACGATCTTTTTGAGCACGATTACCGCTACGAGCATTTGCTTGGTAAGCAACAACAATTTGGTGTACCAATGCTTCGTTGTATTCGCGTTCAAATACTTCAGGTGAAGCAGAAACGCCTGCACCTAATTTTCCGTTAGCTTCGAGGAGCTTAAGTTCCATAGTCGGGCTCCTTATTTAACTGCAGCAGCTTTAACTGCTGGAGTAACGATGACTTTGCCACCGCGTGAACCTGGAACAGCGCCTTTAACTAAAAGCAACTGACGCTCAGCATCAACACGTGCAATTTCTAAATTCTGAACAGTTCTCGTAACATCACCCAAGTGACCAGTCATGCGCTTACCAGGGAATACACGACCCGGATCCTGCGCCATACCGATAGAACCTGGTACGTTATGTGAACGTGAGTTACCGTGTGAGGCACGACCAGAAGCGAAGTGATAACGCTTGATAGTACCTGCATAACCCTTACCAATTGTTACGCCTTGAACGTCAACCTTTTGGCCAACAGTAAATGCGTCAACGCCAACGTTTTGACCAACGGTCAACTCGCTAGCTTTGGAAGAATCAATACGGAATTCGTTAAGTGCGTTGCCGGCTAATACGCCAGCTTTTGCGAAATGACCCGCCATGGCTTTAGTCACGCGTGTTGCACGGCGTGTTCCATGTGCGAGCTGGACAGCGTCGTAGCCATCCGTTTCTTGGGTTTTGATTTGCGCAACCCTGTTGTTGCTCACGTCAATCACAGTGACTGGAATTGAGTCACCATCATCGGTAAACAAGCGGGTCATGCCGACCTTGCGGCCGATCAAGCCTAGGCTCATATCATTGCTCCAATGCCGACTACAATTGGCCGGCGGAAATTAATTAATGATTTCAAAGAAGGGAACTCCTTCTTGAGATCTCTTTATATCTACAACTTATTGTTTTTTAACACTTTTTCCTAAATAATTCGGTTTTTATACCTTTTTAAATCCAGGAAAGCCCTCTACTATATCAGTATTGAGGGCTTTTAACAAGCATTAATTACTGCAACTTGATTTCAACATCAACGCCAGCTGGCAAGTCGAGTTTCATCAAAGCATCAACAGTTTTCTCAGTTGGATCTACGATGTCCATTAAACGTAAATGTGTACGAATTTCTAACTGATCACGTGATGTTTTGTTCACATGTGGTGAACGCAAAATATCAAAACGCTCAATGCGTGTTGGCAATGGAACTGGTCCCTTAACAACTGCACCTGTACGCTTTGCTGTATCTACAATCTCAGCAGCTGACTGATCGATCAAACGGTAGTCAAATGCTTTCAAACGAATACGAATTTTTTGGTTTTGCATGTTTTTTCCTAAAGAACGATGTGGTGTAGACACATAAATTCAACTACTAAAGAACATGATGGCGCGCTACACACGCGCCATCATCCATACAAATTACTTAACGATTTTTGCTACAACGCCGGCGCCGACTGTACGGCCACCTTCGCGG
>CAZEHN010000070.1:0-2590 GCA_964511855.1 uncultured Polynucleobacter sp.
CAAATAGTACTGGTTTTGCATCTGGAATAAATACTGGCTGGTTCACTCTGGGGGCAAATGTAGCTGGCGTCACCTTTGGTAAGCCAACTAATGTTGTAGGTGTAACAGTTGGCAATCCAATAGCTGTGTCGGGCCCAATTAATATTTATGGCTCCGACATTGATGTTAATTCAAATTTAACAACTAGCAATGCAACAACAGGCAATGTCCTAGTAAAAGCAACCGGCAATATTTCACAAGCCGCTTCAGTAAAAGTTACTACAGGTGGTGGTTCTGTAACTTATTGGTCTGATAGCGATAGTAGTGGTTCTGGCGCGATTGTATTAGAAAGTAATACAAACGTCACTACCGGTGGCGGTGCAATAACTTTTGGTGGTGGTGCAAATGCAACTACTGGGTATGCAAATGCATCGACAACTAATACGAACATCCCTCATTATTTGAATGGTATTTATCTTGGCACTAGTAGTAATTTAAATTCTGGTGGCGGGAATATTACATTACATGGTCAATCTAGTTTGGATGTATATGCACTTTCTTCTGGAATTAATGCCGATAATAATACGATTAATGCGGGAAGCGGAGCTATCTCACTTACCGGTTTGACAACTGCGGTTTCAACGTTAACAAATGCTCAGGCGTTAACGTTAATGAATATTTCAATGTATTCAAGTAATACAAATGCAAATGCTGCTATTAGTGTGATTGGTAATGCTTCGAATGCAAATGCTGGAACATCGTTGGGTGTTAATTTGGGTAGTAATTCCGTGCTGCAGGCTAATGGTTCTGGAGGTGGAATTTATATATCTGGTTCTGCTGGTGTTGGTTCAGGGTATGAGGCAGGTATTCAGTTAGCAGATGCATCCATCCTGGCTGCTTCAGGACCAATTGTTATTGTGTCGAATAATCCCGTTCGATCCGCGCCAACAAATTATGATGCAAATTTTGGAGCTCTAAGCATAGGGGCTAAAGCCGGTTCGGGAGTCCTTTCTTCGAGCTCTAATGTCACAATTAATTCGAGTGATATCAATTTTGGAGCTATTAGTAATATATCAACGACCGGTGCAGTCTCGATTGTTCCACTTGCGACAAACATTACTTTAAATACAACTAATATTGCATTTAATTCAAGTATTTCAAATTTAACCTTAGGTGGTTTAAGTAATCAAGGAAATATTACTCTAGGAAGTAATGTAAATGTCTCAGGTCCAATTACTGTTAGGGGTGGCAATGTATCAATTAATGCTAATTTAACATCTACCTTATCTGGGGCAAATATCAGTATTAATGCATTAAATAATATTGTTACTAGCAATACTGCTAAGACAGTTAAAACAAACAATGGTGATTTATTAATAACCGCTGATAGTGATGGTAATTCTGCAGGTCAATTAGATCTTGATAACACCAAATATGAAGCTGGTACGGGTAATATAGCCTTTAAGAGCAATACATTTAATTGGGATACTTCAAGCGTTAGCGTTACACCTACGATTGCAAATACTACTGGTGGTTTAAGTATTACGTCTGTTGCCACATCATTTGGTCAGGGAATGGATACCAAATGGTTTATTTTGCCTTCAACATTGTCTTATTTCACATTTGGTAATGAAGGTAATACGCAGGGCTTAACTCTGGGTTCGGTAATTAGTGTAGCTGGTCCAGTAAATTTTTACGGTGGAGATATAACCTTAAGTAATAGCCTAACAAGCAGTGGCGCTGGATCAAAAATTTTATTAAAGGCCAGCGGAAAAATTACATCTAACGCAGATAACCTGACTTTTAAGACAAATAATGGTAGTTTAGTTTTCTGGAGTAATTCAAATAGTACGAGTGGTGGCGGGATTAATCTAGAAAATCCAGGGCTAATTTTCAATACTGCAAATGGAAGCGCTACTCAAACTACTGGTGGAGGTAATTTAATTTTTGGTGGTGGTAGTGCAACGGATGCTAATGGCAATCCGACCGGAGCGGCAATTTCTTCGAGTAATGCAATTACTTTTAATTCCTTAAGTGCTGGTAATACTGTTACAACAATGTTTACAGGTGGCGGGAATATTAGCATTAACGGAACTAGTACTGCGGCAACTGGAATTCATTTCGCTAGAGCTTCTAACATTAACGCGGGTAGTGGTGTAATTACAATTTCTGGAAACTCCACAAATGGCGGAGGCCACGGCATTGAGATTAATTCTTGGGGTGGGGCAACTAGCGGGGCAATATTTAATGCGCAAGATATTTCAATTACCGGGGTTAGTTTAGGGGGTAATCGCGGAATCAATATCGGAAATAATTTTGCCAACTTTACTGCGACTGGAACCGGCAATATAAGTTTAGTAGGTTCATCGACTTCATCAAATGCGATGGTCCTTGGCTCAGTTAATTTTACAACTGCATCTGGAAATATTAGCTTAAGCGGAGCTTCATCCAGTACTGGAATTGATTATTACGGCGGTAGTTTAGTGTCTACTGCAGGTGGGTCAATTAATATCACTGCAAATTCAAGTGCTTGGGCGGGTTATTACGCTCCTTATGCTTTAAATTATTCAACAACTTCTGGAAATATTTCAATTAATGCCAAGGGAGCTGG